>NZ_CP036349.1:3417284-4030765 GCF_007753265.1 Botrimarina mediterranea | reverse complement strand
GTGCCGTTACGGATCAGCTCGATCTCGACCCGCTCGCCGACCTCGCTAAGGTTCACTAGATTGAAGAGATGATCGAAGTCCTCGATCGTCGTGCCGTTGTAAGTCAGCAGGATGTCGTCCTCGCGCAGCGCCGCTTGGGCCGCGGGCGAGTCGGTCTTGATCGCGGTGATGCGCGCGCCGAACAGCCGCGGCAGGCCCGCCGAGCGCGCCCGCTGTTCGTTGAACATCGCGTCGAACTCGACGCCGAGGTAGCCACGCTGCGCTTCGCCGTTCTCGATCAGCTGGCCCGCAATGCGGGTCGCCAGGTTGATCGGGATCGAGAAGCCGATCCCCTCGTTTCCGCCGCTGGAACTAGCGATCGCCGTGTTGAGGCCGACGACCTCGCCGCGGAGGCTCACCAGCGGACCGCCCGAGTTGCCCGGGTTGATGGCCGCGTCGGTCTGCAAGAAGTTCTGCAGCTCGACCTCGCCGTCGCCCAGGTCGAGGTTATAACGACCTTTGGCGCTGACGATGCCGCGCGTGACGCTGTGGCTGAGGCCGAAGGGGCTCCCGAAGGCCATCACCTGTTCGCCGATCTCGAGTTGCGAGCTGTCGCCGAGCACCGCGGGCACGAGGCCAATGGCGTCCGCTTTGCCAACCGACATCACCGCGACGTCGGTCTCGCTGTCGCTCCACAACTGTTCC
This sequence comes from Botrimarina mediterranea, assembly GCF_007753265.1. Lineage (NCBI taxonomy): Bacteria > Pseudomonadati > Planctomycetota > Planctomycetia > Pirellulales > Lacipirellulaceae > Botrimarina > Botrimarina mediterranea. The sequence continues at coordinate 4,030,081 of NZ_CP036349.1, read as the reverse complement.
GGGCGGAACGGACGACCGTCGACCAACTGCACACGGATATGACTCGGTGACGAGTGCTTGATGACGTGGCGGTTGGTCAGCACGTAAGGCTTGCCACGGAAGTGGACGATGACGCCCGATCCCGCTTCTTGTCCGCCGCGGACGCGGTGTTCGTTGATCGGCCGGGCTTCGATGTGAACAACGCTCGGCGCAACGAGCTTGGCGACGCGTTTGAAGATGCCCAGCTCCGACTCCAACGCCGCCACGTCGCGCGCCAGGGCGCGGAACTCGTTGGCGCGTGTCTCGAGCGTGAGCGGTTCGATCTTCGCCTCAAGCGAGTCCACCGCCACGAGCCGTGGCGAAGCCTGATCGACCGCCGTCGCGGCCTCTTGAGCCACGGCGGGCGATCCGAGAGCCGCGATCACGACGCTCAAGACGATCGCCGCCGGGGACGATTTACGGACGACGTCCGACATAGCAGGCAAGGGAAGCGGGCAAGGAGACAGGCGTGCGGCAGGACACGATGCGGAACGGGGCCGCGACGCCCTGGCGTCCCGACCCCGTAGTCTAGCGGATTGTTGTCGGCTTTCGACGCCGGAGAGCAGTTACTGCAACTCGAAATCGTTGACGCGGCTATCGACCTCGGAATAACCGGTATCGACGACGCGACTCCAATCTTCGGGCATCCGATCGTCCAGCGTGCCGTCCTCGGCCGCTTGTTGACACTCGATGCACATGGTCGCGTAGGGGAGGGCGTTCAGCCGAGCCAGCGCGATCTTCTTGTTGCAGATCTCGCAGTCGCCGTAGTGGCCCTGTCGGATCCGGTCGAGAGCCTTCTCAATGCTCCCCAGCTCACGGCTTTCAACTTCGGCCAGCTGCGAACTGATCTCGTCTTGGGTGGCGTCGAGGGCGGCGTCGACGATGTCGCCGCCGGACTGCTCACGCAGTTGCATCAGCATGCTGAGGTCCCCCGCGAGCGCCTTGCGGAGCGCGTCACGTCGGGTCGCCAGCAATTGCTGGATCTTCTTGATCGAGTCGTTACGGGTGCGGGACATGTTTGGCGCCTTCTCGTAGCGCCCTCCCGGTCAAGCCGCGTGGTGCGGCGGTGTGCGGGCAGGGCCTTGTTTGCTGTTCCAGGTGCAGAGCGCGCCAGTCCGGGTAGTGGAGCCACCCGACAGGACCGCTTTGCAAGCTTAGTACGCGTTGACCGGCAGATGGGTTGCTGAGTTCGGTTCGGATTCTGGGTTTCCGTTTATTCCCCTCTTGCGGGTGGTAGCGGCTATCCGCGGACCCCTCGTGGACGGATCGGCAAAATGACCGACGAAACCAGCCGATGCCCGCGATCCACAGGCTTTCTTACCGGGGTCGTTGTTTTGACCACCCCGGTTCGGCGAGCTACATGCTGGTGTCCGGTGCGCCTGCCACGAGCCGGACGGCCGGCCTCCCCAACAAGGCCCACCCCCGAAAAGGCAATCCAAGATTGCCGCCTCGGCCCGACTGCCTACCGCTCTTGCACCATGACGACCCTCGCCCCTCCCGCCAGCCCGAAAGCCGCCGCGGCCGACCGCATCGCCCGATTGGCGTTGATCGACGCCGGCGGGACGAACCTCGCCGACCTGACCGACCAGCCGCAGACGATCGGCGGCGGTCCGCGCTGCTCGGTGCGGCTCGACGCGACGGGCCTGCGGCCGCTGCACTGCGTTATCACGCCTAGCCAGGAGGGTCCGGTGGTCCGCCGCTGGGCCGTCGAGACCCACCTCAACGGCCAGGACTTCACCGAAGCGGCCCTCACCGCCGGAGACCTGCTGCGGATCGGGTCGATCGACCTGCGCGTCGTCGCGCTCCCCAGCTATCTGCCGGATGACGGTCGCCCCGACGAGACGCTAGAGCCAACGCCGCTGAACGATTCCATCGTTGAAGCGGCGGCGGCGCCGATGGCGCCGATAGCCGAGCCAATGAACGGCGACACGACGGCCCTCGAGCCGCTAGCCGCCGATCCGGAAGACCCGGTTGAGCCAGACGACTTGTCGGAGCTAGACGCAGTTGTCGAGCCAGAGTGGTTCGCCGACAACGCCGACGGCAGTGCGGATGAGAACGAGACGAACGCCGAGCGCGCCGACGCGGCGCCCTTGGCGGAGGTCGACCCGGCGATACCGAGTTGGCTGCTAAAGCCGTGGGCGCAGGATAAGACGGACACCAACCGGATTGCGAACGATCCCGTTGAACCCGTGACCCAGGCCGAGCAAGCGTCGGACGACGACCCGTTTGCAGCCTTCGGTGGCGTCGGGCGCGATGACGCTTCCGTGGCGGAGTCCGTTGATGCCAACGAACCAGAGCCTGCCGGTAAGACGGTGTTTGGCGCCTTGATACAGCAACCGGGGTTTATTGAAGTCGCTCCGGAAGCCGTTAGCGCCGCAACCGACAACGACGACGACCCATGGCGTGTCGCGCTGCCGACCGCGACAGCGGTCGAGCCGGCCACGGCCTTCGACCTAACAGCGGCGGCCGCGTTCAGCGCCGATGCCGTCGCCCCTGAGGTCGAACCCGCGGACAGCTCGATTGTCGAGCGACTACTTGCACGTACGGCGTCGAGCCGCACCCGCGTCTCGCGTCTGGTCGCGGCGCTCCGCGCGGAGCGACGCCATACGCACGAGCTAACGGACGCCGTCACCGAATTGGCGTCGCAGCTCGAACAAGCCCTCGCCGCTTCCGACGAGTCCAGCGCCGAGTTGGCGCGGTTGGCGAACGAGCGTTCCGCCGCCAACCACGACCTTGCCGCGGTTCGCGAATCCCTCGCCGAGGCGACCAGCCGCGCCGAGCGACTCGAGTCGCAAGTCGCCCAACTCGAAGCGGACCTCGCCGCCCTAGCGACAACGCCCGAGCCGACCGTTCCGGAGACGTCAATTGCCGAGCAATCGGGTTCGACTGGTGAGAGCCCGGCCGAGACCGAGGGGTCGATTTTGTCGTGGGGCAACGACGCCGACGCCGTTCCGGTCTTTGCCGACGAGATCATCGAAGACGCGACGGAAGAAGTCGATGCAAATGAAGAACGCGTCGAGGCGACAGCCTATCCCACCGACGGGGCCGAGGCGGCCAACGGGGACGCATACGCTTGGCCGGCGCCCCCCGAAGCCGAAGATTCGGTAGCCGAAGATTCAGTAGCCGAAGACGAGCCCCTCTGGGGCATCGAGCGTCTCGCCGCGACGGAAGAACCTTTGCCGACGGTGTCGCCATGGGCCGATCACGCGCCCGACCCCCGCGCCGAATCGCCCGCTGCCGAGACGCCCGCCACTGAGACGCCCGCCACTGAGTCCGGCTGGGAAGACGAGCCTGCCGCCATTGCGGTCGATGAATCGCCGGAGGCAGCCTTCGAGCCGACAGCGCATGCCGACGAATACGAGGAGCCCGCGGCGGCGTACTCTGAGCCCGAACTTGCGCCCGTCCACGAAGAAAGTGAATCGGCGCCGGAAGCTGCGGCCGGCCTGTGGGGACCCGAGTCAGAGAATCGATCCGAGGACCCCATCGATCCGGCCACGCCCGAGCCGCAGGCGTCGTTCATCGAGCGGTTCGCGCACTTGGTGCCCGACGAAGACGAGCCGATCGAGCGGCCCGTCGCGGTCGAAGCAGCGCCCGCGGCGCCGGCGGCGGACAACGATGAGTCGATCGACGACTACATGCGGAAGTTGATGCAACGCGTCCGCGGCAGTTCCACGAACGAAGACGCCCGCGATCCATCGCCGAAGCCGACGTTCAGCGCAACGGTCACTACGACCAAGACCGCCAGCGAAAGCCTCCAAGTCCCTGCTCAGGCGCAGCCGGTCGAGCCCCCCGCCGCCAAGCAGGAACTCTTTCGTGACATCTCCGAGCTGCGTCGCGGACCGGCGCCGGAGGTGAAGACCGACATGGGCGCGCTACGCCAACTCGCCAACCAGTCGGCCCGCCACGCCATCGACGTCGCCGCGTCGCGTCAATCGCGCGAGAAGGCGACGATGCGGCTGGCGGTGTCCGTCATCTCGGTCGCCGTCGGCACGCTGGCGTCGGTTGTTTCACCCAGCCCACTCGATCTCCAATTCATCGGCGGCTTCACGTCGGTCGTCGTTGGTGGTTGGTTCTTCGTGCGAACCGTTCGCCAGTGCCAAGTCCGCACGCTCGACGAACAAATCGCCCTCGCCGCCAAGCAAGCTGGCTAGAGTTCTACAAAGCGAACCACAAAGTCGTAGGGTGGGCATGACCCACCAGCAGCAGAGTCGACTCGCAATTCTCGGTGGTTCGCGACCCACCCTACTTGCTCAAGAGGCGGTTAGATCGCCGAGCCCGCGTACTGCGCCGTCACCGTCTCGGTGATGCCGCCGCGGGCGTTGAACGCGATCTCGACCTTGATCCACTGCGGCTTCACCACCGCCACCAGGTCGTCGAGGATCGTGTTGGTGATGTGCTCGTAGAAGATCCCCTTGTCGCGGAACGAGCCGAGATAGAACTTCAGGCTCTTCAGCTCGACGCACAGCGCCCGCGGCGTGTAGGTGATCGTCACCACACCGAAGTCCGGCTGCCCCGTCTTCGGGCACAGCGACGTGAACTCCGGCTGGCGGATCTCGATCCGGTAGTCTCGGTCGGGGAACTGGTTGTCAAACGTCTCGAGCAATTCGCGCGACATCGGTGGCGTGGCGGCAGGGCTAGCGGGGAGGCGACTAGCGGTGAGTGGGGCGTTGTGAACTAGTCGGCGAGTTTGGCATGATGGAGCGGTGCGGGGTAGGGGAGCACGGCTTCCTCCGGTGACTTGCGTCACCGGCTCCCGGACCATTGGTACACGCTCCCATCCCGTTGCGCCGGGAGCCGGTGACGCAAGTCGCCGGAGTGAACCCGCCTTACCGCCCGCCACCCCGCCCCGCCCGCCGTGCCCGACCCCCCCAAAGCCGTCGTCCTCCTCTCCGGAGGCCTCGACTCCGCCACCGTCGCCGCGATCGCCAAGGCAGCCGGTTTCGCCGTCTACGCCCTTAGCATCGACTACGGTCAGCGACACCGATTCGAGCTGCAATCGGCGGCCCGCGTCGCCGCCGCGACGGGCGTCGTCGAGCACCGCACCGTGCGGATCGACCTGGGATCCTTCGGCGGCAGCGCCCTGACCGCCGACATCGAGGTCCCCCACGGCCGCAGCGACGAGGAGATGGCCGGCGGCGTGCCGATCACCTACGTCCCGGCCCGCAACACCGTGATGCTGTCGCTGGCCCTGGGTTGGGCCGAGGTGCTGGGCGCGGCAGACCTTTTCGTCGGCGTCAACGCGGTCGATTACAGCGGCTACCCCGATTGCCGGCCCGAGTTCGTCGAGGCGTTCGAACGCCTGGCGAACCTCGCCACCAAAGCCGGCGTCGACGCCGACGCCGGCGTTCCCGGCGCCCGCCCCATCCGCCTCCACGCCCCGCTGATTAAACTAACCAAAGCCGAGATCATCCGTCGCGGCCTCGAACTAGGAGTCGATTACCGCCTCACCCACACCTGCTACAGCCCCAGCGAAGCGGGCGTCAGCTGCGGCCAGTGCGACGCTTGCCTGCTGCGGAAGAAAGGCTTTGCGGAGGCGGGGCTGACGGATCCAGTTGCTTACCAATAGAAGTTCACCACAGAGACACCGAGGACACCGAGGCGGCACTTAGGAAAAAAATTGGAGAGGTTAAATGTGGGAGGGGTCTCCAGACCCCGATTACGTGCTCCATGCCGTTTCGGAATGGATACCGTAATCGGGGTCTGGAGACCCCTCCCACAAAAAGACCTTTCTCAGTGCGTCCTCCGTGCTCTCTGTGCCTCCGTGGTTAAACAACCCACCTCATGCGTATCGCCGAAGTCTACAAATCGATCCAAGGCGAAGGCCTCCTCACTGGGACGCCCTCCGTCTTCGTGCGCGCTAGCGGCTGCAACTTGCGGTGCTGGTTCTGCGACACGCCGCACGCCTCATGGGCGCCGGAGGGACGGGACCTCTCGGTTGACGAGATCGTCGCCCAGGTCGAGGAGTGGGACTGTCGCCACGTCGTCCTCACCGGCGGCGAGCCGATGCTGTTCGCCGAGCTGATACCGCTCTGCGAGCGATTGCGACGCATCCGACGCCATGTGACGATCGAGACGGCCGGCACGCTCTTCCTGCCTGTGACGTGCAACCTGATTTCAGTCAGCCCCAAGCTCTCCGGCTCAACGCCCGACCCCGAGCGCCACGCCCACTGGGCCCGCCGCCACGAACGCTCGCGCCTACGGACCGACATCGTCCGCCGCTTGGTGGCCCGGCACGTGTACCAACTGAAGTTCGTCGTCGATGTGCCCGACGAGCTGCCCGAGGTTGAGGAGTTCCTCAACGACATCGGCGAAGTCGATCCCGAACGCGTCCTGCTCATGCCGCAAGGCGTGACGCCCGCCGAACTCGACCAGCGCGCCGCGTGGCTCAAGCCCTACTGCGAAAAGCAGGGCTACACCTACTGCCCCCGCAAACAGATCGAGTGGTTCGGCGCAACGCGCGGCACGTGAGCGTGTGATGGGCGTTTCGTAGCGACACCCGCGGCTAGCGTTACAAACCGCTCAACTTCACGAACCGCCGAGAGCCCACGACACCAGTCGTGGGAGGGCGCCACAAACCGCTCACCTTCCGAACAACGTCGAGCCGGCGACGCCAGCTCAATCACGAAATGCGTCGTCGGTGTGTAGCACGCCTTCACGGCACCGGCGCTACCGCCGCCTCCACCGCCGGCTTCGGCGTCCCCCCCTTCGGCGCGAACACCAGCACCAGCGCCGCTCCGCTGATCACCAGAATCAATCCGGCGAAGAACCCGCCCAGCATCATCGGTGACATCCCCTCGGCGCCACCGCGTGCCCATAGCGCCTCGATCGTCGTCACCACCGGCGCCCCGCCAAACACCAGCGGCATCACGTACATCGGCTTGCCGCCGAAGTTGAACGCCAGGATGATCCCCAGGGCGCCGATCGCGCCCGCGGCGCCGCCGGCGAGGCTCCAAAACGTGCCCGAGAAGTTGTAGCTGCTCGCCTCGGGGAAGCTCGCCACCAACAAGAACTGCGGCACGATCACCGCGATCGCGAAGTAAGCGAGCCCGACGCACAGCAGCGGCCGCAAACGGCTGTGGTGCATCGCGGCCTGCCCCTGGTGCAACACGGGCCCGTAGGCGCCCCAGCAGAGGATCACCGTGGCGATCGAAAGAATTTGCAGCAGCCAGTTAGCGCTCGCGGTGGCGGCTTGCTCAACCTCGGTCTCAACTTCTTCGGTGATCGACGCATCCGCCGGCGCGTCGGCATGGGCGACCGCAGCGGGGCCATGCGGTGGCGGGCCCGGCTTGCACACCAGCACCACCACCGCGCCGATCACCACCATCAAGAGGCCCGCGATAAAGATCGGGCCGACCTCACGGAACTTCTTCGCCCAATAAATCGTGAGGATCGCGTTCACGACCGGCGCCCCGCCGAACACCAGCGGCATCACGAACGAAGGCCGCCCGCCGAACGTGAACGCCATGATGATCCCCAGCGCGCCGACCGCGCCGAGCGCGCCGGCGACGAGGCTCATCACAATGCCGCGCGCCGTCCAATTCCCTTTCTCCCCCTTGGTCGCCAGCAGCACGATCGGCACGACGACACCGATCGCGAAGTACGCCATGCCGACACAGACGAACGGCCGCAGCCGGGCGAACTCGCCGGGCACGTCCGACATCGCCGCCTGGCCGCGGTGCAGCACGGGCCCATAGAGCCCCCAGCAGAGCACCGCCAGAGCGATCGAAGCGACAACAAACACTAGGCCACGCATGGCGGGTCTCGAAGAAGGGGAGGGCGGTGAGGGGGAGGACGCCCCACTCTAAACGAACGCGCGACAACCGACCACCGCAGCACTCTTTACCTGAAGCGGAAGCGATCTGTGGGAGGGGTCTCCAGACGCCGATTACGGTGTGCCGGCCGTATATGTAATGGTGCGCGTAATCGGCGTCTGGAGACGCCTCCTACAGAATGTGGGATACGTCACTCACCGCGCAGCGCACTGGTGAGCGGCGCGGCGAGGGCGTTGCGGGCGGCGATCCGCGCCGCGACTAAACCGATCGCGATCGTCGCGGCAATCAGCGCCGCGGCCGACAGCCACGGCGGCCGCGCGTCGCCCGCCGCGGCGAGCGGTCCGAGCGTCGCCGCCGCCGCGATGGCCCCCGCAGCCAGTCCCGTCGCCAGCAGCGCCAAGTTCTCCAGCAGCACCAGTCGTCGCAACCGATCCTTCGTAAAGCCCGCCGCCCGCATCAAGGCCAACTCGCCGCGACGCTCCAACAAGTTGCGGAACTGCGCCACCGCCAGGCCGATGGCGCCGAGCGCCAGTCCCAGACCACCGAGCGCTTGGAACGTCGAGAGGTAAGTGTTCTGCACCGCCAAGAAGCCGGCGAGGCGTAGCGCGGCGCTCTGCGCGTCGAAGCCGTAGTCGGCGAGCGCGTCCTCGAGCAATGCGGCGAGCTTGTCGGGCTCACTTCCAGCGATGAGGAAGAAACGATAACCCGACGCCGACGGATAAAGCCGCAAGAAATCGGCTTCGCTCATCAGCAGGTCCCCTTGTAGCACGCTGTTCTTCAGCAACCCCGCAACAACCGCGGTGACGGGCTGACCGGTCTCGTCCTGGATGGTAAACGTCGATCCGACACCGCCGTAGAGTTTCAGCGAGTAGACCGCCGTGTTGAAGTCGATGACGACCGGGACCGGTTGGTCCGTCGTCGTGTCCGAGAGCTTGCCCGCATTCAGCGTCTGCCAAGGATGGTTGGAATCGGTGGAGTGAACTTCTGCCCATTCAAAACGATGCTCGGGCTGGGCCGCGGTCATCTCGATGAACAACGGCGTCACGCCGAGCACCCGCGGCTGACGCGTCTGATAGAGATTGCGGCAACTGGCGTCCTCGCCGTCGTGGACGCGGAAGCCATAGACGCTCGCGTCGGCGAGCGCCGCGTCGGCGTCGCGCGAGACGCCCAAGTCCGCCCGGCCCGCTGCCGTGGCCAAGTCGTAGTGCAACGGTTGGTCCGCTTGGGCGACGAGATCGAAGCCGCCGGTCCCCGCTTCGGTGGGCGGCAGTCGGAACGCACTCGTAGCGAGCAACAGAAAGCTCGCCGCCGCCACCAGGCCGATCGTCAGCAGCGACCGCCCCGGCCGCCGCCGCACGTTCATCGCCGCGAGGCGCGCTAGATCAAGGCCGCTAGTCGGCTTAGCGGCGCCACTACGGCTCAACCAATACACCAACGCCAGTAGCGCAGCGAGCGTCAGCCCGCCCGCGGTAAAGAAGACCCCCGCCGCCGCTTCACCGCGGAGCGACGCGCCCGACAGGATCGCGACGCCCGCGAGCGCCGCGCAGCCGAGCGCTGCGCCGGCGGCCCAGCGGGACGCCCCGAAGGCTTCCGCCGTCGGCTGCGCCGATTCGCCGGCGAGCAAGGCGCGTGGCGGAGTCTTTGTCGCGCGACGAACGGCCCAAGCGATGGTAATTAGCGCGACGAGCCACGAGCCGATGGCGCCGGCGATGATGGTCAACGGCCCTGCGTGCAGTTCTAAAAACGGCGCGCCGACCGCCGCGACCCACACGGTGCGTAGCAGGAAGAGCAAACCGCCGGCATACGCGACGCCGATCGCAGCGCCGACGATCACGCCGATCGCCGCGACCGGCGCCATCTCACGCAGCAGCCCTTTGCGGAGCGACTGGCGATCAAATCCCACAGCGCCGAGCAGGCCCAACTCACGCCGGCGCTCGTCGATCGCCAGCCACGCCAACAGCACGATCAGCATCAGGGCGGCGCCGATCAGGAACATGCTGAAGAGCAGAAACAGCACATCGAACGGCGTACTCCCCGACGACGCCGCAAGCCCCTGGGCGCGAACGGCAATCGGCGCGAAGCCGAGGTCGGCGGGTTCGATCGCGTCGAGCAGCGACTGGCGTAGCTCATCGCCCGTCGCCTCTTCCGCCGCGACGCGGAGCAGGCTCACGTCCCCCCAGCGCGAACTCCACAGCTTTTCGGCGAGCGCGAAGCTAACGAACGCCTTTGGCGTGGTGCTGTATTCGTCCCAGTACGTCTCGTCCTGGTCGCGAATCTCCTCGACCAACTCGAACGGCAGGTCCCAGTTGTTGATCGACTCGGCGTCGGTCACTCCTTCAAGCCGCGGCGTCAACCTCGGGTCGCTGGCCGCCGTTGGCTTGTCATCCGCGTCCACGAATTCGACGATCCCGGCGAGCCGTAGCGTCACCGGCGCCGCCTCTTTCAACTCGCCGTGCGTGCTTTCGGGCTCGTAGTAGGTGAGCGTCACGTCGTCGCCAACCTTCGCGCCGAGGTCATCGGCCGCCCAGCGATTGAGGACGACGTCGTCGTCACTCGCCGGCGACAGCGGCGGCGTCCCCGGCGTCGCTTCGATGCCGGTGACGGTCGAGTAGGGGATCGACTTCTCGCCAACTCGGATGGTGTTCGCCAGGTACGTCGTCGCCGCAGCGGTCGGATGCCGGCTCCACGCTTGCCGGGCGGTTTGCACCAGCCGATCGGGCAGCACCAGTGCGCTCGATTCGAGTTGCCACACGCCGGGGTGCGCCTCCTCGAACGTCAGGCCATAATCGGCGAGCTTTGGGAGAACACTTGGCTCAGCGTCACTGTTGACAACGATCGCCGTGCACTCGCCTTCAATGCCGACCAGCCGCTGCGCGACGTCGAGCGATACGAACACGTTCCGCGGCTCGGTCTGCGAAGGAGCAAGGCCGAACCGCGCCAGGCCTTCGGGCGGCAGCACCGCATCGACCTTCAATCGCAAGGAGGCCACCGTGTCGGCCTTCTCGCCCAGCGCACTGTCGGAGGGGAGGGCCGTCGCGGCCTTGGTTCGCACCAGCACGGAGTCGCCCGCCGCAACGCCTAGCTCCTGCGCGATCGCTTCGCCGAGCAGCACGCCGCTCGCCATCCCCGGCGCGGGGGCCGCGCCCATCGCCCAGAATCGTTCGTCGCAACCGATGAGTGTCAGGCCGCTGACGTTGCGCGTCTTGCCATCGACACGAATCGAAACCGAAGCGGGCGCCAACAAGAGCGGCGCCGCCTTCGCTCCATCGTTGCCGGTTTCGATCTCGTCAGCGAGTTCAACCCGGAACGGCCGGCCGGGCGCGATCGCGTAGTCGATGGCGCCAAGCCGCTCGAGTGTCAGGCCGCGCAGGCTCCCGCGGACCGAGTCGCCGACCACCAGCGCGCCGACGAGCACCGCCGTGGCGATCGCCACACCCGCCGCCGTCGCCGCGTGAGCGCGCCGCCAACCCCACAGGCCGCGCCGCGCGAGCATCCAAGGAGTGAAACCATTCATCGCGTCAGCAGAACACGACAGCGCACGGCGAACCACCCCCACTGAGCCTGCGCTAACGACCGGCGAGCCGGGAGCGTGAGCGACCGGAGCGGAAGTGGGTACCCGCCTCACTCCGGTCGCTGACGAGCATTTGCATCCATCGTCGTCAGTCGAAGAACCGGATCCTAAGGCGTGCCGGCTGATCTTGGTGGCTAGCCGCTTATTAGCCGCGGGGCCTTAGCCCCCGGTTCCTTACCTATCGTTTGCCATAACCTCATGATCGCCAAAGCCTTTGATTAAGTCAGCGACCGAAGTTGCTCCGGGCGCCCACTTCCCTCCGGTCGCTCACGCACCCGGCTCGCCAAAACAAAAAAAGCCCCCCGGCCACTTGGACCGGGGGGCTCGTCATTCAAGCGTTCAACAAGGCGGCTGCGTCAGATCGTGTCCGATGTGGCGCACGAACCGTCTTCACAGCACTCGCCGCTCTCGCAGCAGCACTCGTCGCCACCGGGGCACGACGTGTCGCAAGTGCAGTCTTCACACTCGCAGCCATCGCCACAGCAGCAGTCGGCCGCGGCCTTGGCGGAGACGGCGGTCGTCTTCGCAGCGGCTTCGGTGGCCGGGCAGCAACCTACCGTGCAAGCCGCGTCGCCGGTGCAGCAGTCGCCATCCTCGCAGCACGTGCCGTTCTCACAGCAGCACTCGTCGCCGCCCGGGCACGTCGCGTCGCACTTGCAGTCTTCGCAAGCACACGTCGCCCCACAGCAGCAACCCGCCGTCTCAGCGGCGACGTCATTCGCCGGCGCCAAGCGGCCGGTGAAAGCCATCGCGGCAGCAATTCCAAACAAAGCAACTAAACGTAACATTGCATAACTCCGTGTTATGAGATGGTCGCTACGTCAAACGGACGAAGCGAAGAGATTTGAATCGCAGCAGAAGCTTCCCATGGCGTGGCGCGGAGGGAAGCCAGCGATTCAAATGACCCACACACAGAGCAGGGCCCGCCGATCGGGCGGCGGGCGGTCGAGCGTGCGACCTTCCAACCCGGCCCATCGCGACTCGCCAAGCGAGACGACCTGAGGCGGGTCCAGCGGACCGGCGCCGAGGGCCAGGGGGAGATCGTCCAGAGCAGGCGCCCGCGGAGCGGCCGCCGTTTCGGTAAGGGGGTCGTCAGGCCGATTGGTCAAGCAACCGTCGCACTTGCACGGACCCGACTCGACGCCAGCCACCTGCTGTTGGCAACACGGCGGCGCCTCCTGAGCGACCCTGCAGCAGCCGGGCAAGCTCGTCGCCGGAGACTCGTTCGGCGTCGAGTCGTCCAGAGCCGCGACACGGCAGGCGCCCGTCGGCGACTTGCAGCAACACGGCGGCTCAACGATCGCCCCAACGGCGAGCGTCAGCGTCAGCACGAGTGCAAGCAGCTGGTCGAACACGGGAACAAAACGCCTCGGAGAGCGACGGACGGAACAGGGCAATTATAACGTATTACGTGGCCAATTCCGAGAAGGTTTTGGCGGCCCTGTTAACTTCTTCACAGGTTACCGGGGCCCGATGGTGATCATCATCTGATCGTGCCCAATCTTCTGCCCCAGCCGGTCGGTCACCGACAGCTCCAGACGGTAATCGCCCGGCGTCAGCGTCGTGGGGAGCGTCAATGCGTACTGGATGTGGAAGTCGCGGCGGAGCGTCAGGCACAGGTCGTCCACCACCGGGAAGTCGCCCGAAGCCGCCTCATCGCCGGCCTGGTTCACGAGGCGGTACGAGCTGTCGAACGTCGTCCGATATCCCTCCGCCGTGGCGTCGCTGCGGTAGTTGTCTAGCTCGGCGTACAGAACCAACTGATCGCCGGCGGCGTAGCGGGCGTCGCTCGAGGGCTCGTAGGCGCCGTAGCCGTACACCTCGCGGCAAGCGACGAAGTTGCGGACTTGCAGGTTGCCCATCGACCGCAGCTTGGCCGACGCCTCGCTCTGGTGCCGAGCGGCTGCGTCGACGCGCGTCCGTAGGTCGGCGGGGCCGTTCTCGTCGAGCATCGTCGACATCGCGTAGAGCTGGTTCGACCAGTACCCCTGCTCGGCCGACGACAGACCTGCCGCCGGGGTGACGGCCTGCTTGGTGTCGCCCGACACCAAATGCAACAGCTGGAGCCGCATCCGCTCCCGCGCCTCGTCCACGGACTTCGGTGGCGAACTCGCCGAGGCGCCGAGCTGCGTGATCGCAGCATCGACGTGGCCGCGCCAGTCGGTCGGCTTGGCGGGTTGGGGGGGGAACAGGGCCTTGGCCTGCGGCGCCGCGGACGAAGCCCCACGCTTGGAGGACATCGCAACCCGCTCCGACTCGTCGAGCAGGTGGTGGTTCTGGATCACCGAGGGTTGCTGCTGGGAAGCATCGCCGCCGACAACCATTGGCATCGCGTCGGGCATCGCCGTCGAGTCGAACGCCATCGGGTCAGCCGTCTTCGTCGGAGTATCGACCGTCGCGCTCGCTTGCACGACGTCGCTGTCGTCGGACGTGGTGTAGGGGCTCGGCAGCTTGGCGGGCGGCGCCGGTTTCGCGGCGGCCACCTGCGTTGTATCGGACCCCGCCTTGCTCTTCTCGGCGAGTTGTTGCTTGTAGGCTAGCCGGTGTTGTGCGCTCTGCACGGCCAGCGTCCACAGCGACGGCTTCGTGCCGGAGAGTTGTTGCAGCACTTCTCCGTGGAGCTCGGGGTCGGCAACGGCGATCTCGGCGAGCATCGGCGAGACCTGCGCCATGGCCTCTTGCTCGGTCATCTCGGCGTACGGACCCGGCGGCACGGCAGTGGCTGCCGGCGCGGCGGCCATCGGCGCCGCGTCCGCCAATCGATGGTCGGCGGCGTGCGCCGACGACATCTCCTTCAGCGCAGTCGTCGGCGTGCCGAGCGTCGTGCAACCGGCGAGCGTGACGAGTGCGATTGGCGCCAAGCGCAGTGACATAGCCAATCCTTTGGCGTGACAAATCCTTTCGGCGTCGGTCGGCGAAGTGCTAGCGGCAGACCAACGAGCGGCGGATGGTAGGAAGTTTGGGCGACTTCAAGCAACGCCAGTCGCAAAACTCTTGGGAGTGCGCCACAAAAGATTCTCTATCGACCGAACGCTAGCGGACCGCCGCCGCCTCGCGCGACAGCCGGAGCAACAGCCGCTCGAGCTCCAGCCGCGCCCGCGCCGGCGCGCTGTTGTGCCCCTTCATGGCGAGGTCCGCTTCCAGCACCCAGTCTGCTAGCTGCGACGCGCGGCCGCGGCCGATCTGCCGCAGCTGCCGCTCGGCGGCTTCCATTTTGAACGGCGCGAAGCCCGCCGCCTTGAGCGCCGAAGACAGCGAAGGCCGCTGGCCCATCCGCTCGGCCGCCTCGACATTGGCCGCGGCGGCGGCGAACTTGCGCAGCGTCGAACCGAGCTGCGCCAGCACGCCGATCGGTTGCTCGCCCGCTTGCAACAGCCGATCGAGCTGCCCCAACGCGTCCGCCGCCCGGCCATCGGCCGCGGCGTCCACGAGGTCCCAAGCGGTCCGCGTCCGCCACCCGCCGACATGCTCGCGCGCCAGCGCCCCATCGACCCGCCCGCCGTCACCCGCCAACAGCGCGAGCCGGGCAACCTCTTGATCGATGACGCCCAGGCTCATCGGCAACAGGTCGAACAGCACCTCAACCGCGTCGGGGGTGAGCTTCGTCTGATGGACCATCTCGGCCCGCATCGTCAGCCACTTGGCCGCGTCGCGGCGGTGCTTGCCGACCTCGGGGCCACGCTCGGGCGTCTTGCAGGCGACCAACAGGCCCGCCTCGGCGATCGCCTTCGCCAGCCGTGTGTTGCCGGGGAGAGTCTTCACGTCGAGCACCAGCAGTCCCGCTTTTGGGCCTCCTGCCTTGCCCGTCGCGAAGTCCTCCAGCTTTTCCCGGTAGCGCGTCACGAACACGTCGGCGTCGTCAATCACGGCGACCGGCTTACCGCCGCCCCCGAACAGCGACCGCTGCCCAACGGCGTCGATCACGTCGCGCCACTCGACAACCGGCCCCTCGAAGGCGTGCCAGTCGATGTCCCTCTCGCCACCGCCGCACAGCGACCTGCGGAGCGAAGCGAGGACCTCGTGCTTGAGAAACCCATCGTCCCCCACCACCGCCACGACCGACCCCGGCGGCGCCGTGGGCGACAGGAGGTAGTCCAGTCCGGTCGGGGATGCGTTGCTCTTCGCCATGGGGGTGAGTTTACCGCGACGGCCTTGCCTCGGTTAGCGGGTTAATCGGCGCCAGCTTTCGCGGTCTCCGCAGTATCTGCCAATGCCAACGAGCATCGAAAGCAGTCCCACATGAAAGACTTGCAACAGAAACGAATCGTCATCGCGGGCGGGAGCGGCTTTCTAGGGACCTCGATGGCCGCGAACTTCGCCAGGCGCGGCGCGAAGGTGACGGTGCTTTCTCGCGCGAAGCCTCGTGTGATCGGCACGTGGGCGTCTACCAACTGGGACGGCCGGAACCTCGGCGATTGGACGACGGCGATCGACGGCGCCGACGCGGTGGTGAATCTAGCCGGCCGATCGGTCAACTGCATCAAGACCCCCGATCACCAAGACGAGATTCTGCGGTCACGGGTCGAATCAACCCGAGTGCTGGGCGAGGCGATGCGAACCATCGACTCTCCCCCGCCGGTTTGGGTGCAGATGAGCACCGCCCACATCTACGGCGACCCACCTACCACAGTCTGTGCGGAGGATTCGGCAGAAGGCATTGGACTCGCGCCGATGGTCGCTCGGGCGTGGGAGGCAGCCTTCGCGGCAAGCAAACTGCCGGATCAGCGCGGTGTGATCCTGCGCACGAGCTTTGTTATCGGCCGCAACCGCGGCGCCGGTGGCGGGGCGTTGGCCACTCTCGGTTTGCTCGCCCGTATTGGCCTCGGCGGCCGCGTTGGAGCCGGCACGCAGGGCATGTCGTGGATTCACGAAGCCGACCTCAACAACCTCTTCGCCCGCGCGATTACCGACGACATGATGTCGGGCGTTTACATCGCTTCGGCGCCCAACCCCGTCTCACAAGTTGAATTCATGCGCACGTTGCGTCGCGTCATCAGAATGCCTCTGGCGTTGCCAGCCTTCGAGTGGATGGTCCGCCTCGGCGCGCCGGTCATCATGCGGACCGACCCGGAACTGGTGCTCTACGGTCGGTACGTCGTCTCGCAGCGTTTGCCCAATGAAGACTTCGTCTTTCAGTTCCCAATGCTCAAGCCAGCGCTAACGAACCTCTACCACGAGGCGCGGTGAAATAGCATCAGTGCAGCGCGATCTTTGCCGATCTCAATCCGATCGCGAGCCCCCGATGTTAATCGGGGGTGTGCAGCGAGATTCGCACCTCCGATTAACATCGGGGGCTCGCCATAGACTCGCGTCAATTCCCGCTGGCCCGTACACTCTTCAGCGACCCGCTCGCTACCGACACGTCGATCTCAATCGCTTGCGGCGACGCCGCCGTGGCGACGTTGCCGGCTTCGTCGCGGGCCTCGGCTCGGACGAACAGTTGTCGGGGCAAGTGCCGCTGGAGACGCCAGGTATGCCGACCATTGTTCGGCAAGTTCGTAGCGATCGGGATCCAGGGGCCCGTCTCGCGGTTGGAGTAGAAGAGGTCGATCGGGCGCTCGGCGAGGTGCTCGTCCTCGGCGCGCCATTCGATCGTCAGCTGGTCGGCGAAGTAGCCGACGCCCTGCCGTACGTCCCCGAGCAGCACCTGCGGCTTGGTGAGGTCCACGCCAACAATTGCCTCGGGCTCGTCGCCCGGTCGTGGTGTCGTGCCTTCGAGTCCGCCGACCGACTCGACCACGAGGCGGAACCCGTAGGTCCCTTCACCGGGCGTGGTGACGAAGATCGGGCTCTCACGGTCGGCGTCCACCGCGAAGCGGCGCCAACTGCGTCCGCCATCGTTGGTGCCCCACAGCTCGACCTTCGCGACGCCCCAGCGGCCCGTGTGTTCGAGTTCATAGTCGAACTCGAACTCTGCGCTATTGACGAGCCGGCTCGGCGTCGCGGGGTTGAAAGTAGGCCGCTCGCGGTCGCGACTGCTGAACGAGTCCGTCGTTGTGAACGGGTCCCCCGACGAGCGACGGAAGCTCGCCGAATTGAACGGCGACGAACTGAACGGCGCCGAGTCGAATTGCGATGATGGCTGTGCGTTCTCACCCCCCATCATCCCCGCCACGAGCGGCCGCGACTTCGGCGACTCCGCAGGCCAAGGCGTAGCCGAAGCCGGCAGACTGGGTGGCCCCGCCGGGAGAGTCGATCCCGCCGAAGGCGGCGCCGCTGCGCTCGACGACGAAGCAAACAAACCCGGCGCCCCGCCGTGCCGCCGCTCGGCCTCTGCGAACGGATCGCCCGAGGAGGTCGATGCCCGCGAAGTGGGCGAGGGCCAACCCGACCCCAGACTGAACGAGGGCGCCGATGGCTTCAGCGCCGCGACCGCTTGCGCCGCGTTGGCGGAAGTGGAACGCTCGGCGCGGTTGCCAGCGCGGTCCTCAACCGTCGCACGGACTTCGAGACGCGCCACGTTTGCCGGCGGTTGCCACTGCCCGACAACGCGCAGCGACCGGCCGTCTGCCGACGGCTGTGCAGCCGTGATCGGCACCGGGGTCCAGCCTGGCTGTCCACTCGATTGGGCGTACAGAGAGACGGGCTGGCCGGTTGAGAAGCCGCCCGGGTCGGTCGCGCTGAGTTCGACGGCCAGCACGCCGCCGGTCACTTGGGCGTCGAGTCGATCGATCGTCGGCGCTGTCGTGTCGACGACTACCCGCATCTCGGGCGCGAGCGGCCCGGCGGGGGTGGCGACGCCGGCGCTGTCGTAGGTGCGGATGGCGAACCAGTGCTCGCCATCGCCGGGCGACTGGAAGCGGAACGACTGGACGTGCGGCGCGGCCGTGCCGGCGACGCGCCACGAGCGTCCCAGGTCCGACGAGTAATAGAGGATCACCTCCGAACCCGACTTCGCCGCGCCACCCCATCGGTAGGGGATCATCAGCTCGTGCCGGGCCCAGTAGACGGGCTCGCTCGTCGGCGTACCCGTTGGGGGCGACTGGGCCATGATGGACGCGCAGCAGAGGCCCAGTGCGAGGAGCCCCAGCACTAGGGGAAGCCCCACAGCTCGCGTCACGGTCGGCGGTCGCCGTCGGCCCTGCATCCGTGTCGTCGGGCGTTAGTGTCAGCGGGAAAAAAACTCGGCGGGCGGGGCCGTTCGACCCGAAGAGCACCAGACCGCACCCGTCTCGGTCCCTATCGACCGCCCCGCCGAGCCTGCTTGATCGGGTGCGGCTGTTGCGAGGATTGGGTAAGATGGGAGGCGGGCAGCGTCCGCGGCATCGGCTTCGGCATTCACCCGAGGACGCGACCCTGACGAATAATCCGGTGCGACGCGCGCGATTTGGCTAGCAGGCGGTTATGCTGGCGCTGTCGGAGCGCTTGCGCTGAATCGTTACCGAGAAAAGCAAGGCGTTCCGCGCGTGTCGTTACCTCCCTTGGCCGTCGCTATCGTCTGGATCGCGGTGATCCTGGGGATGACCGCGGCGTTCATCGTGTTCGTCCACAAATGGCGCGAACGGCGGGTGCAGGAGCGAGAGTCGACGGCGAGCGACCTGCTATCAGAGTTCCACGAGATCCGTTCCCGTGGAGAGCTGAGCGCGGAAGAGTATCAACGAATCAAGGAGCGGCTGAACGCCGAAGTCCAGCGCGAGCTGATTGAAGGGGACGCGAAAGACAGCAGCGACCCGGCCCGAGCCCTGAAGGCGACGGCCCGGCGGCTCTTGTCCAGTCATCACGCCCCTACGGGTGAGGGAGAGACGAACGGCGCGGTGGGCGGCGCCGCGCAGGACGGTTGTGACGCGGCGCCCCCCAGCGGTGGCGATAGCACGGAAGAACGCCGATGAACGATTCCTGTCGGCGTAACGTACACACGGACGCTTACACTGCTCGAACTATTGAGCGTGGACAAGGAAGCCCCGCCTGGCGTGAGGTGAGTGAACCAGTTCGGAAGCGGCCGCAGCGGAAAAACGTGTTCGGGGCTTGGCGTCGGGAAGAACGCCGCCGCCACCCGAAGGCGACCGCGGACCGACCGAACGGGGGCGCGAGCATCGAGCGGCACCACACGAGTTGCGATTGGAATTACGACCGGCTAACGAGCCCCTCGCGTTCCGTCGCCACGCATGACGGGTTAAGGAGAATAGTCCATGCCTTCGGGTAAAGAGATCACCGGCACGCGGCGCACCGGCGCCACGAAGAAGAACGCGTTCTGTTCCTTCTGCCGCAAGAGTTACCGTGACGTCGGCCCTCTCGTCGAAGGGCCGGGCGATGTCTACATCTGCGGCGAATGCATCGAGCTCTGCCAGAGTATTCTGGACCAGGAGCGCAAGCGTCGCGGGAACAGCCAGCAGCTGTTCACGAAAATCCCCTCGCCGCGGGAGATCGTCGCCGAGCTCGACAACTACGTCATCGGGCAAGAGGCGGCCAAACGCGTGCTCGCTGTCGCCGTGCACAGCCACTACAAGCGGCTCGTGGCCGCGGAGGACGAGTCCGACGTCGAGATCGACAAGTCTAACATCCTCCTGGTGGGCCCGACGGGCTGCGGCAAGACGCTGCTCGCCAAGACCTTGGCCCGAACCCTCAACGTGCCGTTCGCCATCGGCGACGCCACGACGTTGACCGAGGCGGGCTATGTCGGCGAGGACGTCGAGAACCTGCTGCTCAAGCTGCTGCACGCCGCCGATTTCGATGTCGAGTCCGCCCAGCGTGGCATCCTCTACATCGACGAGATCGACAAGATCGGCAAGACCAGCCAGAACGTCTCGATCACCCGCGACGTGTCGGGCGAGGGCGTTCAGCAGGCCTTGCTGAAGATGCTCGAAGGCACGATGGCGAACGTCCCCCCGCAAGGCGGACGCAAGCACCCCGAGCAGCAGTACATCCAGATCGACACCACGAACATCCTCTTCATCTGCGGCGGCACGTTCGCCGGCATCGAAGACATTGTTCGCAAGCGTCTGGGCAAGCGTTCGATCGGCTTCAGTCAGGACGTCGAGCAAAACGAGGACCTGTCGTTCTCCGAAGCGATTTCGCAGGTCAACTCCGACGACCTCGTGGAGTTCGGCATGATCCCCGAGCTGGTTGGCCGACTGCCGGTCGTCAGCAGCCTGCGTCCGCTCGACAAGTCGGCGCTGGTGCGGGTGCTCACCGAGCCGAACAACGCCCTGACACGTCAGTACCAGCGGTTGTTCAGCATGGAAGAGGCCGACCTGCAGTTCACGCCGGGCGCGCTCGAGGCGATCGCTCACCGGGCTCACGAGCGTGAGACCGGCGCCCGTGGCCTGCGGTCGATCATCGAGAACGTGATGCTCGACATCTTGTTCGAACTGCCCGACCAGCCGCGTGGCCAGCGCTACACGGTCACCGACGCGATCGTCGAAGGCCGTGAGAAGCTGTTCACCAGCACCCCAGAGAAGAAGTCGGCCTAACGGCCGAGTGGGCAGCCGGCAGAGGGCGGTGGGCAGCAGCGCAAGCGGCTGCCCAGATGACTACCCACTGCCGACCACCCACTGCTGAATAAATCACAGGGCGACGTTCAAACTCGGGGCGGGGGCGCTAGACGCTGCCGCCGCTGGGGGTCCAGTTGCCCTTCCAACGCCAGCGGGTCGGGTGGAGATAATTCTCCACCCGACCCGCTGCGTTTCTTTATATCACTTCGCGAACAGCTGCCCCGCGATGTCGCGGAACGCCTTGAACTCCAGCGCGTTGCCGCTGGGGTCGCGTAGGAACATGGTCGCTTGCTCGCCGGGCTCGCCCTTGAAGCGGGTGTAGGGCTCGATCACCCACGCGACGCCATGCGATTGCAGCCGGTCGCGGAGCGCCTCCCAGTCGGGCATCTCGAGCACCACGCCGTAGTGCGGCACGGGCACGCCGTGGCCATCGACCGGGTTGGTCGTGGCGTCAGCTTTGGCCGGGTCTCGTGACGTGTCGAGGTGGACGACGAACTGATGACCGAAGAGGTCGAAGTCGATCCACTGTGGCGCACTACGGCCCTCGGGGCAGCCAAGCACCCCGCCATAGAACGCGCGGGCGGCAGTGATGTCGTGGACGGGGACGGCGACATGGAAGGGCGTGAGGGCGGGCATTGGCGCAGCCGGGGGTGAGGGGGCGAGTCGCCGCTATTCAATCGCGCCCGTCGGCAAGTGCAAGCAGAAACCCGCTGGCGGCTAAAACGCTGCGCAAAAAAAACGCCGCGGCGGGCTTTTGCCCACCGCGGCGCCGGGACGCTTGCTCCCTTTATCCTTGGTCACTCCATTCTCGTCCCATCAGGGGAGGTCCGTCTCCCAGTACGGCCGAGTCCCGTAGAACTCGTGGACCGAAGCCCCCCACGTCTGGTCGGCGAAGTCCGGCCAGTTGTCTTGGTCGAAGCCCGGCGCGTCTTCCAGGCGGTCCTTTGTGACGTCGAACAAGAGGGCGTGGTTTTCACCATCAACCTGCATCGCTCCCCACGGCACAGCGAACAAACGGTCACCGATGCCAAGGAAGCCGCCACTCGAAACCACCACATAAGAGATGCGACCGCGATCGACGTCGAGCATGATCTCCTTGACGGTTCCGACCTTCTCACCGGCGAAGTTATTCACGTCGTCGCCGACGAGCGTTCCTGCCGATAGGGTTTGTCGATTGATACCAACAGCCATTTGATCCGCTCCTTCGCTATTGTTGCGAACAGGCGATTGAGTCGTCGCCGACGGAACGCCAGTTCGCAAAGTTGGTCGATTCTTCACTCCAGTATGGAAGTAAGCACTTACTAGATGCAGCACATGCGGCGCCAAGCGACGCGTGATTAACTGCGTGCGCGGATGGCGTCGATCAATTCGACCTTTGACAACCGGCTGCGGCCAACGATGTGCAGCTGCTTCGCGCGGTTGTAGAGCTCCTGACGGGTTCGCTCTTCGAGCTTGGCGTGGGGCGAACCGGTCCCTTGAGTGGTCTTATTGGCTGTTTTGCCGTGCAGGCGTCGCTGCTTGTTGACCGTCCGCGCTGCAATTTCTTCGGCCCGTTCGGTCGTTCGGCCCCGGTCCAAGGCGCTGTCGCGGATGTGCTCGTACTGTCGTTCTTCTCTGTCGGTCCATGCGGTGGGCATGATGGCGTACTCCGATTGAGGGGTGTAGGTTCCCGTCTCAAACGATGAGCAAACCCGAGGCCAACGCTTTGATAGAAGCGCCCCCTGCGAAGATGGAAACGCTTTGGGAGAACAGAGAAACGACAAAGCCCGGGCGAACTTTAGAGTTTACCCGGGCTTCGCGGCTTGCGAATTGCGAAGAGGTAATCAGTCGGCGTCGATGCGGCGACGGAAGCCGAACTGCACCATGCCTAAGGTGCCGGCGAACCAGACGAAGGACATTGGCTCCGGGACCGCAGCGACGGTGACATAGGAGACGCCAGAGAAATGCACCTGGGTGTTCCACGGAGAGTTGAACTCGAACTCGATCGTCGGATTCATCAAAGGAGTATCGAAAATCCAAACGATATCCCCAGTCGCACTGTTGCCAGCGCTGCCAGTGAGCGACGAGCCGACCGTGTCGCTATTAAGTGCATGGGTTAAGTCCCCGGTTGCATAATCTGGATTGCCTGCCGACCCCCCGGTGAAAGTAAACGTACGGGAGTCTTTGAGACTCGATACCGATAGCACAATCTCGCTGATTGGATTTGACGAGTTGAAGGTGATCGTGTGCTCAGTAGGAGCGGCAGTTGTGAGAAGCGTCACCAGATTCGGAATGGAACCAGGGTTGTTGGTGCCGCGAAAATACTTGGTGCCGGTCGATGAGAACGAGATCGAATCTCCCGCTGGGATTGAGTTGCTCCCCGTAGGGACCACGGAAAAACTTGAGAGTCCCTGGGAATCAACGGCAGCTTGGAAGCCCAGAGGATTGGGGACAGTGAATCCAAAGACGGTTGTCGTATAAAGACTCTCGTTGATATCCGTTAACTGCGTGCTAGGGTCCAGGTTCGCGTTGTTGAAGGTGCTGGTCGCGATCGATGCTTCCGCAACGGTACCGGCGAGGAGCATCGCCACGAGGGCCGGTAGAGCCAAAAGAGTACGCATGGGTGTCAGTCTACTATGGTGCTTATGGAGGAGCCGGTCGGACGCGTCACCGTCGCCGCGGTGAAATAGCGCGTCGGGGCAGCGACGTTGCCTGGGGAATGGCGCCTGGGGAAATGCCCGGGGCTCAGGCGTCGCTAGACCACCTGCTCAGCAGACCTTAATTAGGGGTGCGCTAGCCTACAACCGTCAAGAACCAACTTTCTTCCAAGCGGGAAGCTGCTGGGTGGAGAGGGCGCCCATCAGCCCTTCACCAGCCGCCGCAATACTTCGAGGCCGCGGTCGATGGTCGCCTTCGACGCCGCATAGCTGATGCGGAAGTGCGTGTCACGGCGGCTGAAGATGCCGCCGGGGATTACCAGCAGTTCGTTCTCGATCGCGCGGGTGACGAACTCATTGGCGGTGCCTCGCCCCTCGGGGACCTTCGGGAAGACATAGAAGGCGCCGCCGGTGGGGGCGACCTCATAGCCCGCGTCGCGGAGGCCGGTGACGATGTGGTCGCGGCGTTCGCGGTAGGCGTCCACCTGCGGCGTCATGTCGGTCGTGAACGCCTCGATCGCCGCGTGCTGTAACGGATTGGGCGCGCAGACGAACGTGTACTGCTGCAGCGCCGCCATCTTGTCGATCAACGGCGCGGGCCCGTGGACCCAGCCGATCCGCCAGCCGGTGACGCCGTACGACTTGCTAAAGCCATCCACGACGATCGCTTGGTCGTTCCACTTGGCGGGCGAGGGGAGGGCGCCGTCGTAGCAGAACTCGCGGTAGATCTCGTCGGAGAGCAGGGCGATGTTGTGCTTGGCGGCTAACTCCGCTAAGCCGCGAGCGGCTGCGTCGCTGGCGACGACGCCCGTGGGGTTCGCCGGGCTGTTGAAGAGAATGAGCTTGGTCTTTGGTGTGATGGCGGCTTCGACCTTTGCCAAGTTAATCTGAAAGTCATCCTCGTAGGTGTCGATCACGACCGGGACGCCGCCGACCATCTCGCAGAGGGTCGGGTACATGACAAAGTACGGGTCGAAGACGATCACCTCGTCGCCGGGGTTCACGAGGGCCCACATCGCCAGGTTCAACGCGCCGCTCGTGCCGCTGGTGACGAGCAGCTTCCGATCGGCGTGGCCCCACTCTTCGTCGACGCGCTGCTGCAACCGGTCGCGCAGCGCCGCGGCGCCTTGCGTTTGGCTGTAGCCATTCTTGTCCTCGCGTATCGCCTTGCAGGCCGCTTCTTTCAGCGAGTCGGGCGCTGGGAAGTCGGGCTGGCCGATCGATAGGTTGATCGGGTCCTTCATCTTCGCCGCGAGGTCGAACACCTTACGGATGCCGGACGAGTCGAAGCGGTCGGTGCGATCGGCGAGCCAAGGATGCGCGGGCATGAAGAGCGATTGCGGATTGCGGATTTGGGATTGCGGATAGGGCAATTAACCACAAAGGAACGAAGGAACCAAGGACTCTCTATGCGAGGCCATCCTTGGTTCCTTCGTTCCTTTGTGGTTCAACTTTCTACGCATCGGCCGGGAGGGTTTTCCCCGGCCAGCTGTCGTTGGCGTTGAGCGTGGCAGCTTGTTGGCGTGCCGGGGCTTGGACGAGAGCGACCATCGACAGAATGCCGGTGATCGCGACCACTTGGCGGGTGGTGATCTGCTCCTTGTCGAGTAGGCCCCACACCAGCGCCACGACGGGGACGACGTACGTCACCATGCCGGCGAAGAGCGGGCCGTGCGATTGGACGAGCTTGACGATCAGCCAGATGCAGACGCCCGTGCCGATCGTGCCCAGCACCAGAATCGCGCTGGCCGCCAATTGAAAGTCGGCGCGAACCGCGGGAACCGGCGCGCCGAGCGACGCTTGTAGCGCCGGCGAAGCGGCGAAGGGCCCGAGCGCCGTGGCGGACGACATCAGCATTACGCACGTCAAGGCGATCGGCGGCGTGCCGCTCAGGCTGCGGCTTAGCCACGTGTTGCCGATGGCGTAGGTGAGCGGCACGGTGACCGCCATGGCGAGCATCGCGAAGCCGATGCCGCGGAGGTTGCCCTCGTACATCAGCAGCACAACGAACACGAGCCCACCGAGAACGCCGACCATCTGCCGCGTCGTCGGCTTGACGCCCAAGAGCGGGATCGACACCAGGATCGTCAGCAGCGGGTTCAGCGTCACGGTCATGCCGAAGAAGCTGTGCCCGAATCCGTTGGAGATCAGCAGCGGTTGAATCACATACGGATAAGCGTTCGCCAACACGCCGATGCCCGCGATCACCGGCAAGTCGCGCCAGCGGACGCGTTGCTTGCGGTCAACCGTCACCCATAGAGCCGCTAGCAGCAATGCGGCGCTGGCGACGCGGAAGAACGCGATCTCAAACGGCCCGAAGTAATGGGCCGCACGGTCCATCAAGACAAAGTTGGAGCCGAAAGAGAGGCAGACGAAGAGGAACTGGAGGTAGGCCATCACACAGCAGGCGGGGCAGGGGAGGGAGGCTCGATTCTAGCCCCGAAGGCCCCCGACGGACACTGGCTGTGGAGGGTGGGTTCATGCGACCAGCACATTGTGCTGCTCAAATGACGAAATCCGAATGTCGAATGACGAACCTGTCGGAGGGTATTGACCGCTCCGACAGGTTCGTCATTCGGGGCTTCGTCATTCAGCGCACGCGGCACTTGAACGTAAGAACGCCGCCTTGGCCGGCTTCTAACTTGCCGTCGAGCTTCCAGCGAAGAATGAGCGACCCCGCGTCGTTGCGGCTGGTCGTAAAGTCGGCGTCGCGCGACGACTTGGCCGAGCCATCGACGTACTCCAAACGGGTCGTCAGGTTGTCGACGATCACGAGGTCTTCCAGCGCCGAGTCGCCGACGTTGTCGAAGCGGAGTGTGAACTCGACCTCGTCGCCCGGCAGAGCCGTGTCGGTCGAGGCACACTTCACGAGTCGTAGTCGGGGGCAGCCTTCGTCGACGTGATACAGCAGGCCCGGCTGCTTGGGCGAGAAGACCGACGACGCGGCTTGGCCCGAGATGACGACCTGCACCTCTTGGTCGCCCGTCCAGGTGACGGCGGCGATCGAGTGCTTGGCGATCACCGGTCCTTCGGACATCACGACCTCGCCGAGATGCATGATCTGCAGGTTGACGTAAGGGCCAACGAGCGCGCGGACCTCGGCGACGGCGAGCAGCCGCTCCATAGCGCCCGCTTGTTGGCGGCCCTTGTAGAGACCCGGCGGGAGCGGCAGCACTTGGCCCTTGAGGGCGACGTTCTGCATCGAACTGGTCGCGACCTGCGTGCGGTCCGCCTCGGCGGGGCCGAAGATGTCGCCGAACTCGCCGACAAACGTCCGCTGATTGGCGCCCATCGGATAAACGACCTGCCGCACCGACGCGAAACGCGGCGCATAGATGCAAACCCGCGAGCTCGGCGCGACGATCGTCTTGCCTTCGCAGCCGGTGTAGGTGGCGACGGTGTCCTCTTGCTCAAAGCCGGAGAGGCTGCCGTCACGCATGACGCCGGTCGAGTAGGCGCCGTCGCCGCCGTCGCACAAGTACTCGTCGCCAGGGCCGGCGAAGCAATCCGGCTGACAAACGGGGCAACCCCCTTCGACGTTGCAACCGCCCTTGGCGCTACCGTCACGGCCGACCGGGCAGCTCAGACAATCCTGCCCATAAGCGCGGCAAGAACACATTAGCAGCGCCGCGACGATAACCAGCGTCCGCCGGAACCAGTTCGGCATCATCGGCGAGTCCAATCGTGTGCTCATCGCGCTCTCTTCGAAACAAGAGTTAACCACGACGGACACGACGAGCACGACGAACGATCCGTCGTGCTCGTCGTGTCCGTCGTGGTGCATCTTTCTTTTAGTGAGTTGATGCTGGACGCACTTCGCTTTCCGGTGCGGCGTCGGCGAGCGGCGTGGGTTCGGCGTAGCAGCCCGTTGCTAGGACGCCCGTGTCGCGGGCGCCGAGGCGGACGATCGCTACGGGGCGGCCCAACTCATCGGCGAGGACGAGCGGGTCGTCGGTCGGCCGGGCCTCGAACCACTGCTGGCCGCCCGCTTCCTTCTCCGAGACCGGCAACGCCGTCTTTGGGTCCTCGACATAGACTACCCGCGTAACGAAGGCGCCCTCGGCGGCGAGCCGGAGGTCTTCCATCGTCAGTTCGATGGGGATCGGAAACTCGCTCTCCCGTCCGCAGGGCGGGTAGGTGCGGTCGATCAACTCGATGGTCGGGTAGACGACCGCTTGTTCCATGCCCGGGACCCCCTCGACACGGAAGCGATAGAGCTGTCCCGCTAGGATGCCCACCTTGAGACGCTCCGACCGATCGGTCGTCTCGCCGTAGGGGCCCGTCGCCGCGATGCTCGTGCCCGCAGGCATCCGCCACTCGATCGGCTGTGTGTAACCATACAACGGTCCGCCTCTCAGAAGCCGCTGATTCCCAATCGCTCCCGGAGGCATGGCGCCGGCGTGTAGCCAGTGCTTGGGCGTTTCGGCGGCCGAGTGTTGAGGCAAGCTCGGCAGCAATCCGCCCAGCGTCGCCAACAGCATCACGCTGCTAGCGGCAAGGCCCCGCTTTCGCGGGACGCATCTGAGAGGGCGGACCGTTGTCATGATTACTCTTAGCGTCTCTCGTGAAGAATCGTGGCGTTACGCACTCGCAGCAGCCATCACTCGCAGTACTGCTCGCCGTGGTTGCCGTAGACCTGGGCCCCCTGCAGCGCGGTGCGGATCCCAGTCCCCGGCTTCACGGTGCCGTGCAGCGGGTTGAACGGGGCGCGGTTCACTTCGTCCACGTGGACGTGCGTCACAGGATTCGGGTAGTTCAAGCCAGGACGCTGCTTGACCGAGATATTGACGGCGTTCGTCGGCGGCGGCAGGTGGACCCGGGTGCGGTTCTTCATCGTGTGCTTTCGCAGGCCGGCGGGCGAACCCAACGGGAGGTGCGGCGGGCCGGGGAGGCCGATCGGCGTACCCGTGTACGGCATGCCCCACTGCGGGGCGCCGGCCATCATGTGCGGCGGCATCGGCGTCGGAGCGAAGCCGGCGGTCGGCATGCCCATCGGCATGTTGGCGCCGCCAGCCGAGCCCGCCATCGGCCCACTGAAGCTCGGCGACGAGCCGCCGCCGTTCGGGCCGCAGTTGTCACAACCTTCCCCGTAAGCGGCGGGGATGACGTTCTCTTGGTAGCCGGCGCCCGGGTTGTTCAGGTCCTTGCTGCCCATCCGCAAGACCGCGAGGATCGAGCCGCGACGGTCCGCTTCGGCGACCGGGTCCACACCCGGATCGAGTCGCGTACTCACCAGTGTCTCGACGCCCGACAGCGCGAGCTCTTGGAACTCGGGGTCCGGCAGGTAGATGACCTTGGTGACGAAGTTGCCGCTCATCACTTGGTCGAAGTCTTCTTCAGTGAACTGCACCGGTACCGCGGCGTGCGCCAGGAAGGCGTCGGTCCGTGAGGTGACCGGCGCCACCTCGAGCGTCGGGTACAGCGTCACGCCGGCACGGCCGGGGATGTTGCTGACCTTGAGACGGAAGATCGCCCCTTGCGGGAAATCCTGACGACCCGGGACGAACAGCGACGCCGAGTCGAACATCCCTTGGCTGGCGACGTCCCAGTTGATGGTGAGGCCGTCTTCGCCGACGAATTGGATCTGCGAGGTCGGGCCCGCGGCCATCCCGCCGCCGGCGCCGCCGCCGTAGCAACCGCCGCCGCCAACGGGGCAGCTGCCCCCTTCGCAGTATTGGACCTGCTGGCCCTCGTAGGAGCACGGGCTAGCGCCGTACTGCATCGGCGGCGTGCCGCCGGGGCCGAACTGTTCCGGCATGCCGGGGCCCATCATCTGATTCCCCACCGGGATTACCCCGGGACCAGGGCCGTCAACGCCCGGGCCTGGGTGCATCAGGCGCGAGGCGGGCGGCAGGTTGTAGGCCATCCGGCCGGCGCAGCCAGTGGCCGCTACCGCGGCTACCAGCAACGTGTTCGCGAACAAGGTTTGGACACGCATCGCTTCCCCCCTCGGCGTGTTCGTCGCGTGCTCGGTCGCTGGCGTCGTGCCGGCGAGTCGCTGCGCTACGTAACGTGGCTTGTTAAATGGGCTTGTCGCCGCCGGTGATCGCACGGCCATTGGCTCGCCAGAATTCGGCGGCAATTGCCGTGGACTCCCCCCGTGGGCGGCCCCTAGACTCCCGCCGCGACGCGTCCGTAAGAGACGCGCGCCACGGGGCCGGTGTTTACCCAGCCCTTAGGTTCGGCCCCGCACAATGCGTTTCTTTGGTGAAAGCGGCAAACTCGGCGCATGAGGACGAACCCGCGTAGCCCGACCCCCTCGCGGCGGTCCCTTGGATGGATGGCCCGGGGCCTCGCGCTGCTAGCAGTCGGCGTCGGCGCCTACTACGGCCTGGAGCTCGCCGATCAGGTGTTGATGGACCGCTTAGCTGGCGGCCGGCAAGACTTGGTGATCGAGCCGATCGAATCCCCCCCCGCCCCCTCGCCCCCGCCCCCGCGCGTGGCGGCTTCGAGCGAAGGGCCCGGCAACGCTTACGTCCGCCGCGCCGCGCTGATGCTCGAAGAGCACTCGACGGTCGGCGTCCGCATCGACCAGCACGGCTGGATCGACGGCGAGCCGGTCAAAGCCAGCGGCCAGTACTACCAACTCGGCGCCGGCGGGCAGCGGCAGTTCTTGTTGGAACAGACCGGCCAGCTCGCCGGCTTCCCGACGCGGCTCTTGCGGGTCTCGGACAGCCGTTTCATGTGGACCGACTTGGCGTGGGGCGACCCCTCGCAGCCCAACCGCTCGGTCACGCGCGTCGATCTGCGGAAGGTCCGACGTGCTGTCGAAGGAAGCGAAGACGAGGAGGATCAACCGCTCTCCGACGACCCGTCGGCTTGGTCTCGCTTCGGCGGCCTGCCGATGCTGCTGGCGGGCCTCGACGAGTCCTTCACATTCGGCCAGCCCTGGCTGATGCAGTTCCGCAATGAACGCGTCGCCGCGATGGTGGGCCGCTGGCGCCCCGAACGACTCAAGCAGCTGTACGGCCATGAAGAGGTCCCGCCACGGACACCGAATCACGTGGTCATCGCGCTGAGCGAGACGACGGGCTTCCCTGTGCTTGTTGAGTACCGCGACAACAAGGACCCTCTGTCGGCCGAGGGTTTGGCCGACAAGACGCTGCTAACCTCCAGCAACCGCCCGCTGTTCAAGCTCGACCTCGGCGCGCCGACGTTCGACGAACACCTTGACTCGCGGCTGTTCAGTTATCGCCCGACAAAAGACGACTGGTCCGACCAGACCGACCGCGAGGTGCGCCTTGCCGCCCAGAGCGCCGGCGTGGTGCGATAAGTCTCTGTCGGTCTTACTCAAACGGATGGCAGGAGAGGATTACCACGACGGACACCAAGGACACGACGGCCGTTTCCACCGGCCCACATGGTCGTGATGGCCGCTTGTCGTGTCCTTCGTGTCCGTCGTCGTTAAACATTCTTTGGCTCGCGATAGATGCGAGCTGCCCTTGCCGCAAGGTAGCAACAAGCGACCAATACGGGCGAATACCCGCCGTAACGCGGAGGATTTCTTTGTTAGAATCACCCCGTCACTTGGTTGTGGTGTGCAGCGGATTCACGGTTGCTATTAGCGAATGATCGACCTGCTCCTTGAGAACGCCGTCTTGCCGCTCGCCGACGGCGCAGCGGACGCGGTGGCGATTCGGGATGGCAAGATCGCCGCGGTAGGGCAGGGCGCCGACTTGCGCCGCGAGCTCTCGCCGCGGCGCCGTCTCGATCTTGAAGGCCGCGCGTTGCTGCCGGGCTTCAACGACGCCCACATCCACGTCTGGAAAGTCGGGCATCTCCTGACCTCGCTCGTCGATCTCCGCGACGCGACCTCGCTCGGCGAGCTGCAGACGCGCCTCGCCTCACGGAGCGACGCAACGAAAGCCTGGCTGCTCGCGCGCGGCGTGAACGAGCTCAAGCTCGCCGACGGCCGGTTGCCGACGCGCGACGAACTCGACACGTGGTTCCCCGATCGGCCGGTCTGGATCACCCGCGTCTGCAACCACGTGGGGCTCGCCAACAGCGCCGCGATGCGCGCCGCGGGAATCGATAACGCGACGGATTCACCGGCGGGCGGTGAAGTCCGCCGCGACGCGGCCGGCCAGTTGACGGGCGTCTTCACCGAGAACGCGATGCGCCTCGTCGCCGACCGCGTGCCGCCGCCCTCGAGTGACGACTTGCGAGCGATGGTCCGCGCGGCGAACCAGAAGCTTCTTGGCCTCGGCGTGACCGCGTTCACCGATCCCGGCGTGGACGACCATCTGCTCGCTGTCTACCAAGCCATGGACGACGCCGGCGAGCTTGTCGGACGGTTCAACGTCATGCGGCTTGCGCCCGAGGAGGCGTCGTCGGAGGTGATGGCCGAATGGGCGCCGCCAACCGTTAGTGGTTTTTTGCGTATCGATACGGCCAAGCTCTTCATGGACGGCGGGCTCAGCGGTGCGACGGCGGCGCTATCGGTCCCCTATCGCCACGCCGACACACGCGGCGTGTTGCGCTACGAATGCGACGAGTACGCCACGCTCTGCCGCAAGGCGGACGCCGCTGGCTACCGGGTCGCGACGCACGTCATCGGCGATCGGGCGATCAC
Source organism: Botrimarina mediterranea (assembly GCF_007753265.1). NCBI lineage: Bacteria > Pseudomonadati > Planctomycetota > Planctomycetia > Pirellulales > Lacipirellulaceae > Botrimarina > Botrimarina mediterranea. The sequence goes on along the minus strand of NZ_CP036349.1, from coordinate 3,998,081 downwards.
GACGGCGCTCGACGCGTTCGAAGCGCTGCCACGCATCGCCAAGCGCGCCCGCTTCGAGCACTTCGGTCTGCCCACCAGCGCCGACCTCCTCCGCACAACTCGGCTGCGGATCGGCGTGGCGACCCAGGCGATCTTCTTGCCGGAACTCGGCGCCAACTTCCGCCAGTACCTGCCCGAAGACTTCCCGATCACGCCGTACCCGATCCGTGCGATGGTCGACGCGGGGCTAACGGTTGCGCTCTCCACCGACGCGCCGGTGGTCGTCGATGAACGCCCCCTCGCCGGTGTTGCGGCGGCCGCGCGGCGGCTCAGCGGCGACGGCGCCCCGATTGGCCCCCACGAAGCGATCACTGTCCGCGAAGGCCTCCACGCCTACACGGCCGCCGGCGCCCAGCTCTCGGGCGACGCCGACCGCTTCGGCGCGATCGCCCCGGGCCAGCTTGCCGACCTCGTGGTGCTCGATCGCTCACCGCTGACGACGCCGCTCGAAGAACTCGCCGACATCGAAGTGAAGATGACTCTCGTGGGGGGAGAAGTCGTTTACGAAAGCTAGTGCACGCGACGTTTTGGCGAAGCGTACTCCGGAAACGGATCTGCATTCGATCTCCGGCAAGCGGCGCTAAAGACCCCCCCGAAGGGTGCCCCCCTGTGAGCCTCTAGGACGCAATCTGACGCGTTCGAGCGGACCCCCTGGGTAAACCCTGAGTGAGGCGCCAAAAGGCCCGTGGCGTGGCTCCTATCGCGTCTGAACGGGTGTTCATGGTGGGTGTCTGGGCCGGCCGCGGCGGGTACAAGGAAGAGTCTCCCAGCCCTCCCTGCAGCGGCGTTTGCCACGAGAAGACCATGTCCGACTTTCCCGCCCAGCAACTGATCGCCGGCGACTGGGTCGCCGCGGCCGATGGCCGCACGATCGACGTGATCGACCCCGCGACCGAGCAGCCGATCGCCACGGTCCCCTACGGCGCCGCCGCCGACGCCGAGGCGGCGATCGACGCCGCCGCGAAGGCGTTCCCCGAGTGGGCCGCGAAGACCGCCTACCAACGCGCCGACGTGTTGCACGCCGCCGCGACGCTGCTGCGCGAACGCCGCGACGCGCTCGCCGCTGTCACCACCGCCGAGAGTGGCAAGCCGATCGCCGAGTCCAAGGGAGAGTGGACCGTTGTCGCCGACCTCTTCGACTGGTTCGCCGAAGAAGCGAAGCGCGCCTATGGCCGCACGATCCCCGCGAAGCTCCCCGGCCGGCGGCTGATGACGCTCGTGCAGCCGCTGGGCGTCGTGGGCGTGATCACGGCCTGGAACTTCCCGGCGTACAACCCGGCCCGCTCGATCGCCGCGGCGCTCGCGGCCGGCTGCACGGTGGTGTGCCGCCCCGCCGACGAGACGCCGCTGTCGGGATTCGCGATCGGCGCCGCGCTCAAGGACGCGGGACTGCCGGCGGGCGTGCTCAACGTCATCAACGGCGCCCCCGCGGCGATGGCGGGCGCGATGCTCGACGACCAGCGTTGCCGCAAGGTGAGCTTCACCGGCAGCACCGAGGTGGGCCGGCTGCTCATCAAGCAGTCCGCCGCGACGATCACGCGCCTCGCACTCGAACTCGGCGGCAACGCGCCGGTGATCGTCGAGCCCGACGCGATCGAGCGCGTCGGCGCCGAGGCGTTTGCGAAGGCGGCGGTGCTCGCCCGCTTCCGCAACGCGGGCCAGGTCTGCGTCGCGCCGCAGCGCTTCTACCTGCACCGTGATGTGTGCGGCGCCTTCGTCGAAGCGGCGGCGCCGATCGTCGCTGGCTACCGTGTCGGCCCCGGCGCCGACGCCGCCAGCGACATCGGCCCGCTAGTGAACGCCGCGCAGCGCGACCGCGTCGAGAAGCTCTTGTCGCACGAGCATGGCGGCCGTGTGGTCGTCGGCGGCAAGCGGCCGGCCAACCGTGACGCCGGTTACTTCTTCGAGCCGACGTTGGTCGCCGACGTGGCGACGAACTCGGCGTTGTGGCGCGAAGAGACCTTTGGGCCGGTGCTCGCCGTCACGCCGTACGACAACCTCGACGAAGCGATCAACGACGCCAACTCGCTCGAAGCGGGCCTCGCCGCGTTCTTGTTCACGCACGACCTCAATCGCGCGGTGCACGCCTACGAGCGCCTCGAGTTCGGCATGGTGGCCGTCAACGGCTGGGTCCCCCACGCCACCGAGGGCCCTTTCCCCGGCTGGAAGCAAAGCGGCCTCGGCGCCGAGTCGGGCCCCGAAGGGCTGCACGAGTATCTGGAGCCGAAGCTCGTGAGCTTCTTCGTATAGCTAGAGCACGCTTCACTTAGCCGTAGCGTTTCTAGCCTCGCTCTGATCCACAGAGCAACGTAGGGGTGTCTCGCGCAGAGACGCAGAGGCGCAGAGTTGGATGCCTTCAAGACTCACGCCAAGGCGCCAAGGCGCCAAGCCGCCAAGCCGCAAAGAACGCGTTGCTGTGTGATCGTTTGCGGCTGCGCTCATTTCTCAACGACTTTGTGTTTGCGCCTTGGCGCCTTTGCGTGAGTCTTCGCTGCCTACCCTCGGCGCCTCCGCGTCTCTGCGCGAGACGCTACGGAAAAATGAAGTACGCTATAACGGGTTAATTTTGGAGAGGAGGGCGTCAATATGGGGCCACCCGCGGCTAGCGCCGACGGCTCACTATCACTTCTCATTCAAGCGACAAACATACGTCTCCTCCCGCAACACGCGCCCGTTGAGACCCGGCGCGTCGCTGAAGTACTCGGTGCGGTCGCCGATGCCGTCGGTCAGCTTCTGCGAGCTGCGGTAACGGAAACCGACGCGCTGGCCGTCTTCTTCGATCCACTTAAGGAAGATGACGCTGTGCCCCGAGCCCCCTTCACGCCACAGTTGCACGAAGTCGCCGGTTTGCGCGTCCTCGAAGGGGACGGCCTCGCCGATGCCGAGGTTCTCAACCGCTAAGACGACGAGCGTCTTGTCACCCCCCGGCGCGCCGTACCAGTCCTTGAGGAACTTGCGGGCGTCTTCGACCGACTTGTCCTTCAGCAGGCTGCGTTCTTCCGCCACGCGCATCGCGACGGCGAACGTGTAACCGCAGCAGAAGCTGCCGCCCTCGGTCGCTTCGAGCAGTCGCGCGCCCTTGAAGTCCACCGGCTCCTTCACGCCCGTGGCGCCGGCGGTCCAGTTGTAACCACCGCCATCGGGGAAAGAGCGGGCGACATCGATGACGTCGGAGGCCAAGGCGAGAGGCGTAGCGATAACGAGAGAAAGTAGCAGCAACGCGGCGCGCATGGCATTCTCTAACGGATCAAGAAGATGTTCGGACAATCAACTTCTGTAGGAGGCGTCTCCGATGCCGATTACGCGCACCATGCCGTTTCGGGATGGATACCGTAATCGGCGTCGGAGACGCCTCCTACAGATTGAGCTTTTAGCATACGCCCGATCGCGGACGCGAACAGCAGTGCGAAGGCACATGACTACCGAGAGACGGCGAGCCCACGATGTTGAGCGTGGGTGGGCAGCGGCTACCAACATCCACCCACGATTAACATCGTGGGCTCGCCGTTATCGTGAGCTTTGTATCGCCCGTCGCGCTACGCCAAAAGGTCCAAATGCCCTTCGCTGTCGGGGTCCGGCGCCGATCCGTCGGGGGAGGTTGCTTCCTCCTCCGACTTCGGGTGGTCGTTCCACTCCCACGCCCGGCGGCCGTCGGCGTCGCGGTCGGAGGTTTCGCTATCGCCTTCGGTGGACCCGATGCCCGCCGACTTCTCCGCTTGGAGGTCGAGCTGGTCGGTCGTCTCTTTGACGGCGCTGTCGCGCGCCGCCCGCTCCGTCGTTGCGCCCTTGGCCTGCGACAGCGGCGAACCGGCCGCGCTGCCAAGGATTCCTCCCAGCGGTCCCATGCTCATGATGAACGAGAGGGGTTAGGGATTGCGGATTGGCGATCTCGGAATGCGGATGGAGTCTCGTGTTGCGGAGCCAAAAAAATCGTCCGGCGAGCCCCCGACGCCAACTGTCGGTCGACAATCGTCGTGGGAGCACGCCCCAGTAACGTACTTCAATATCTCGCCGCCGGCGCGCTTGCGGCGCGCGTCGCATTCATCCCCGGGCGCGTCCCGAGGTCCGTCTGCAACTGTTCTAACGCATCTCCGACCGCCGGCAGCACCTTACGGATGACCTGCGGGTTGTCGATCGGACCCACCACACGCAGCTGCAAGAACTGCTCGCTGGCCGAGCTGACAAACGCCTTAAGCACCGGCACCGCGAACTCGCTGCGGCCAACGATCGTGGCGAACGTTAGGTCGACGTTGCGTTGCAGTGTCGCTGTCCCCCGGCCGTTGAGGCTGAACGCGTCGCCCAATAGGTCAAGCGTCTGGAAGTCGAGCTTATCGCCATCGACCGTGAACTTGGTTTCGAGGCGGTTGAACGCCGTGTTGTCGGGGTTGCGGTTGCGAAGCACCTTGAGCACGCTGAGGAACAGCGGCAGCTCGTAGAGGTCGGCGTCGTTGACAGCGATCGCGCCCTCGCCGGTGAGGCCGTACAGCGAATTGCCCATGCCTTGCAGCTTGAGCTGCCCGTCAAGGCTGCCGTGCAGGGTTTCGGGGCGGCGGAGCCACTCGGTCGAGAGCCGGGTGACATCGACGCCGCTCATGCCGATGGCGATGCCATAACGTGTCTGTCCGCCGCGGCGGATCCAGCTGTTGACCTTCACCTCGCCGCCGTAGGCTTGCGCTTCGATGGACCGCGTTTGGGTGCTCTGGAGTTTGCGCGCGGCCCCCTCTCCCAAGAAGCAGTCGGCGCCGTCTGACCACAGCGGGCCGCGCACCTGCGTGAGTTGCAGGTCGTTCCAGAAGAGCGAGTCGAGATTCAGTTCGCCCGCCGTGGTGGCCGAGGCGCCGTCGCTCTGCCCGCTGAGGAAGATCTCACCCGAAACGCCTTCGATCGGCACGCCGGCGTTGATCGACGCTTGATGGCAGCTCAAACCCAAACGCCACCGCGCGTTGACGGGGCCTGTCGGACCGGCGCCCTTGGTGAACTCCAGCCGGCTGTCGAAGAGCCCGAACGCCCCCTGCGGTTGCAACTCGTCGATGACGCTCCGCAGCCCCGCCGGCGCGGCGAGCAAGAAGTCGCGGTTGAACTCGACCCGGTCGACGTCGAGGCCCAGCAATTCGAGCTTCCAAGCGCCACCCGGTAGGGCCTCCCATACGCTGTCGCCCGTTAGCACCGAGCGGCCGTGCTCGGCCCGCGCTTGCCGCGCCGTCAGCTTGTTGTCGGCCCAGTAGAAGTCGCCATCGACTCTCTCGAGTCGATAACGGTAGCCGCTGTCGGAGAGGGGCGGCTCGACGCGCAGGTTCTGCTCGTGCGGCCGCATCCGCAGCCGCACCGTGGGGTCTTGGTGCGCGCCTTCGCGCGAGATGTCGGCGACGAAGTCGATCTGCCCCTGCGGCCGCATCAGCGACCAGGCCTGTTGGGCCGAATCGGGGAGCGCGTCGAACAGCGTCTGGTCGAGCGGCGCCGCTTCGCCGGTGAGCTTGAGCTCGAACCGGTGCGAGTCGTCGCGTGGCTCGAGCGAGCCCTCGCCCTCGACGATGGTGCGGCCTTGCGTGTCGCGGCTGCGGAGCTCGTAGAACTTCCACTGCGTGCCACGCTGCTCGACCCAACCGGTGACGCGGCTCAGCGGGTACGGGAAGCGGTCGTACGTCATCCGGCAATCGACTAGCCGCATGTTGGTCGCGACGTACAGCTCGGGGTCTTCGAGGCTGTTGCGTTCCACGCGCCAACGGACATCGATGCGGCCCGTGGGGTGGAGCGCCTCGATGAACTCACGGGCGCCTTCCTCGGGGATCGCCGCCACCAGGCGGTCGCTGATCGGGATGTTGTTGCCAGAGACCTCGATCCACCCGGGCGGCATCTTCTGGCGGCCGTCATCGTCCGCGGTTGGGTTCAAAGGCCCGGTTGGGTTCAGGGGCCCGATTGGGTTCAGGGGAACATCGCGTAGCGCGCCGGTGATGACGACCGGCGCGCCGTCGGCTTGACCTTGGAGTTGGACGTCGATCGTGGCGCTTCCCGGCGCGGGCGGTTGCGGGTCGTCGGTGACGCCGCCGTTGACGAGGATCTGTCCGGTCGCCCCCGTGAGCCGGTAGGGAAACTTCTCGGCGTCTTCGAAAGACGCCCCCTTGGCGGTGATGGTCGCGCGCGGCGCCCAGGTCTGTCCGTCGTAGGCGAGGTCCATCGCGACGTCGCTACGTCCCGCCGGACGGAAGCGGTTCCATAGGCCGAGGGCTTTCTGGGGCAGCTGTTCGATGGGAACGTCGCCGAAGTCGAGGTCGTCGATCCGCACCCGCGCGGCGAGCGGCGATCCGAGCGACCAGCCCTCACGCCGCCCAACCAGCCGGATCACCGAATCACCCCACCGCGCCGTCGCCTGCTCGAACCGCACGCCCGTGGGCGAGGCTTCGCCGATGATGACGATGTCGCTGAGAGGGCGCTTGAAGCCCGGGATGTGGCCCTCGCTCCCCGCGAAGTTGAAGGCGGTCCGCCACGATAGCGGTTCCGCTGCGGCGGTGCGCGACGCTTCGCCGCTGAGCGAGAGGACGCCCTGCATCGGCGGCAACGTCATCCGCGGCGCGAGGCCGAGTCCGGCGAGCGTCTCGACGAGGGCGGGCGTCGCTTCAATGCCATCAGCCTTGTAATCGAGGCGGAACCCCGAGCCATCCGCCGAGGCGGCGCCACGCACCTCGAGCGACTTGGCGAGCGTGTCGCGCGCGGCGATCGTCAGATTGAAGGTACGGCTGCCGTCCGTGGCCGGTACGAAAGACGCGTTGAGGTGGTTGACGCCGAGCGTCTTCGTGCCCCCAGCTTCACCCGTCAGCAGGACGGTGGCGTTGTGGAGGTCGATCCGCGGCAACGGTTGGTTGGGGTTGCTCTTGAGCTTGAGGTCGCTGACGTTCCACACGCCGTTCTCGCGACGTGTGACCGCCAAACGCGGCGACTTGGCGACGATGCGCGTCACCACCGGCGCGCCGCGCAGCAGCGTGGTGATGTCGAATTGCCCCTGCACCTGAAGCTCGTCGATTTGCAGGACGCCACGCGGCGGCTGCCATTGGAGACGTTCGACGATCTCGACGTCGTACATCGTGACGCCCTTGCCCGGCGTGAAGCGGGCGGCGCCGACGCGCGCGACGAACGGCTCGCAGTGGCGGTTGAGCGCCGCTTCGCAGAGCCGCTGCGCCTCGTCGTCGAGGCGGTAGTACAAAAACACCGCCAGCGCAACCGCGAGCACCGCCGCGAGCGTGAGCACGCCGCGGAAGAGCGACCAACAGGAGTTGACGACGTGTCCGAAAATGGAAGCCCAGGTCCGTCCGTGGAGTGCTGCGGGCGGCGCGACGGGTGGCGATCCTTCGCCAGCGGTGGGTCGCGTCGCACCGTTTCCTTCAGTTACATAGGCCCTTTCGTTACAAGGGGTTATCGACCCGCGAAGAGTACGCGGCCCCTAGGAATAGGGTCAACAGGAGCCAGTATCTTTCGGCCCAGCTAGCACAAACTCGGCGCCGACCCGCTCGACCCGAATACTTCCAGGGAACACCACCGCCGGTTGCGGCTTAGCGGTGACCGCCATCTCCCCTAGCTGCCGCCAGTGCCCCGCCGTCATCGCCTGCTGCGGCCAACCTGCCTCACGCCATGCCAGCCGCAACGCTTCGACCACCAATGGCTGCGGCGACTGCGTAAGCACGGCGCTTTGGAGCGTGACATGACCCTCGGCGGTTGGCGTCGCGCCGACGGCGCGTCGTAGCAGGTCGGCGGCGAGGCTCTCGACGAGGTCGCTCGTCTCGGCGGCCCGCTGCGCGAAGCCAGCCAACTCAGTCGCCGCCGTCGGAAACCGCTCAGCCAGCAGCGGCAGCGCTTGGTTCCGCAGCCAGTTGCGGGCGTACGTGTCCTCGCCGTTGGTGGCGTCGGTGCGGTAGGGCTGGCTGATCGCGGCAAGATAGGCAAGCACGCCGCCCCGGGTGGCGCCGAGCAGCGGCCGCACGAGCGAGCACGCGGGCGACAGCGCCGCCATCGGCCGAATACCGGCGGCGCCCCGCACGCCCGTGCCCCGCAGCAGCCGAAAGAGCACCGTCTCCGCCTGGTCGTCGGCCGTGTGCCCCGTCGCCACGTAGCGGGCGCCGAGTGAGTCCGCCGCCCGGCGGTAGAATTCGCGCCGCAGATCGCGCAGGGCCTCTTCGCTGTGAGGGCCGGCTTGGGTAGCGGCTTCGACAACGGACTCCAGGCCGAGGCCGGTCGCCAGTTGTCGCACCCATTCGGCATCGTTATGGGAAGCCTCGCCACGACTTCCGTGGTCGAGATGTAGAACGATGAGGTCACCCCTCCCGCCAGCCGATTGCTTGGCCTGGACCAACGCGCGCAGCAGCGCGACGCTATCGGGCCCGCCGGACACGGCGACCGCGACGCGTAAATCTCGCCACTCACCGGCTGGCCACGCCGCTTCCAGAAGGGCATCGAGACGCGCAGCGGCCCCCCTCTCGGTCGGTGCCGAAGGGGCTGTGCTGAGGCTGGTGGATAACGCCCTATCTTGCATCGTGACAAGAGTTTGGGTAAACACGCACCCTAGCCGACTGGTAGCCCGCGCGACGAGCGTTGACACCATGTGGGCAAGAGCAAGCTAGCAGCGGCGCCGGTACTCCTTCCCCCTGGTGGAGCTATGGTCTACCAGCGATCGAAGCCCGCGCCGCCATCATCAATACACCAAACCGCGTCTTCTCTCACCCCAGCGCGGGGCGTCGCCGCCCCGGGGCAAATCGCATCGCTGAGTGTTTAGGGATCGACCGCGGACCACCAGGACGCCGCTTGGGCAAGCGCGTCCGATGGGACAATCCGATCCATGCAAACGTTGATCTACGCCGCGGTGGCCCTTGTCGCCGCCCTGATGGGAATGGGCGTCGTCCTATTCCTTGGTCGACTCCGCAAGTGGGACGCCGAGAAAGAGGCCGCCCAAATTCTCGAGCGGGCCGACCTCGAAGCCAAGAATCGTCTGAAGGACGCGGCGATCGAGGCCAAAGAAATGGCCATCACCGAGAAGTCGCGCATCGAGGAGCAGCTTGCCGACGTACGCGACAAGCTCCACGAACGCGAGCGGCACCTCGACAAGCGTGACGACGCCGTGACCTCACGTGAGGACCAGCTCGCCAAGCAAGAGAAGATGGTCGAGAGCAACCAGCGCCGCCTGACGGAAAAGCTGGCCGATGTCGATGTCCGTACGAAAGAACTCGAGAACCTCCTCGACGTCCAGCGGCAAGCCCTGCACAAGGCCAGCGGGCTGGGGCCCGAAGAGGCCCGCAAGATGCTCCTCGAGCGGCTTGACGCCGAACTGTCGCACGAGCAGGGCGTCCGCGTCATGGAGGCTGAGAAGCGTCTGGCTGAGAAGGTCGACGCCAAGGCCAAGGAAATGCTGATCACCTCGATCCAGCGTTTCGCCGCCGCGCACACGGCCGAGTCGACCACCAGCACGGTCGATATCCCCAGCGACGAAATGAAGGGCCGGATCATTGGCCGCGAGGGTCGCAACATCCGCACCTTCGAAAAGGAGACCGGCGTTGACGTCATCATCGACGATACGCCGGGCGTGGTGATCGTCAGCTCATTTGACCCTGTGCGGCGGCAGATCGCGCAACTCGCGCTGACGAAGCTCATCGCCGACGGCCGCATCCATCCCAGCCGCATCGAAGAGCTGGTCGTCGAGACGACCGCCGAGGTCGAGAAGCTGCTGGTGAAGTACGGCGAAGAAGCGGCCCAAGAAGTCGATATCCGTGGGCTGCACCCCAAGGCGATCCAGCTGCTGGGGCGCCTCTACTACCGCACCAGTTACAGCCAAAACGTGTTGCGACACTCGATCGAGGTGGCGTTCGTCGCCGGCATGATCGCCGAAGAGCTGGGCTACGATGGCGACCTCGCTCGACGTGCGGGCCTGCTGCACGACATCGGCAAAGCGGCCGACCACGACACCGAGGGCGGCCATCCGAAGATCGGCGCCGACCTACTGAAACGCTATGGCGAGAACGATGTCGTTGTGCACGCCGCCCTCGGCCATCATGACGATATCCGCGTCGATATGCCGTACACCGTGATCGTCGCCGCGGCGGACGCCTGCAGCGCTTCGCGGCCCGGCGCGCGGCGCGAGACGCTCGACCGTTACATCAAGCGGATGCAGGAGCTCGAAGCGATCGCCTCAGGCTTCACCGGCGTCCACCAAGCTTTCGCGATCCAAGCGGGCCGCGAGGTGCGTGTCATCGCCAAAACGAACGAGACGACCGACGAGTCCGCCGCCAAGGTCTGCCGCGACATCGCCAAAGCGTTCGAAGAACAGCTCACCTACCCCGGCGAAATCCGCGTGACAATGATCCGCGAGACCCGCTTTACTGAGATGGCAAAGTGACGTGAAAGGGGAAGTGGAAAGGCGAAAGGGGAAAGCGGTTGATTCCCCGAAGCAATCCCTCCCCGTTTATCTCTCCCCTTTCCACTTTCGCCTTTCCCCTTTCCCATGCTTCTCCTCTTCATCGGCGACGTTGTCGGCAGGCCGGGGCGGGAGATCGTTCAGCGTGCGTTGCCGGGACTGATCGCTGAGCGCGGGATCGACCTGGTGGTCTGCAACGCCGAAAATGCCGCGTCGGGATCGGGCTACACGCCAAAGATCCACGCCGAGCTGACCGCCGCGGGCGTCGATGCGGTGACGCTCGGCGATCACGTGTACCGCCGGCGTGAGGTGCTGCCGCTGCTTGAATCGGCGGACAACGTTGTGCGGCCCTGCAACCTGCCGGCCGAGGCGACCGGCCGCCGCTGGGCAACGGTCCGCACGAAGGACGGCGCACATCAAGTGCTCGTCTGCTGCGCGTTGGGTCAGCTCTTCATGAAACCGATCGATAGCCCCTTTCGAGCGGTTGACGCCGCGCTCTCAGAGGCGCCGGCGGACGTGAAGGTCCGCTTCGTCGATTTCCACGCCGAGGCCACCAGCGAGATGCAGTCGATGGGCCGGTATCTCGACGGCCGCGTGGCGGCCGTGCTGGGGACGCACACCCACGTGCCGACGGCGGACGAGTGCGTCTTTCCCGAAGGGACCGCCTTCCAGTGCGACGTCGGCATGACCGGCCCGCACGACAGCATCCTCGGCCGTCGCGTCGATCGTGTGCTAGCGGCGACGCTGACCGGCGTACCGCACTCGTTCGATGTCGCGGAGAAGGACCTGCGCATCAACGGCGCCCTGGTGACGATCGACGCCGAATCGGGCCGGGCGACCGCGATTGAGCGCGTGATGGTCAATGAGGCGGAGGCCGATCGGCTCCGAGTCGATAAGCGTAGCTCTTAGCGATTGATCGTGATGGCGCCCTCCAGGTAGAGCACCGCTTGTCCGGTGAGATACACGCGATCGTCCGCGACGGCACAAAGCACTTCGCCACCTCGTGAAGACACCTGTTCGGCTTTGAGTTGCTGCTTGCCGAGAACGCCAGCCCAATAAGGCGCTAGCAAGCAGTGGGCCGCTCCCGTGACAGGGTCTTCGTTGATGCCATAACTCGGCGCGAAGAAGCGGCTCACAAAATCGACATCGTTACCCTGAGCCGTAATGGCGACACCTCTCAACTCGACCTCTGCCAGCGCACGAAAATCTGGCTTGGCGCTACGCACGGCTTCTTCGTCGCGGAGCACCACGAGATAATCATTCGCCTTGAGGCATTCCACCGGTTCGATTCCGAGCGCCTCGGCAAGGCCCCGCGGGGCTTGGCACGGCTGCGCGGCGCCGGCAGGAAAGTCGAGGGTGATGCCGTCGGCGCCGCGCTCGGCGAGCAAGAGGCCACTCCGCGATTGGAAGCGGAGAGTGTCCCCGCGGAACCCCTGTCGTTCAAACAAAACAAAGGCCGTCGCCAAGGTCGCGTGCCCACAGAGGTCGACTTCGCGGATCGGAGTAAACCACCGCAGCCGAAAGCCGTCTCCCTCGGGCGAAAAGAAGGCGGTTTCCGAGAGATTGTTCTCTGCCGCGATGGCTTGTAGCGTCGCATCGGGAAGCCACTCTTCAAGCGGGCATACCGCGGCCGGGTTGCCGCCGAAGAGCTCGTTGGTAAAAGCGTCGACCTGGTAGAGGGGGATTGGCATGCTGGCGCGGGGTTGAGGTGTTCGAGAGGACAGCCAGGATACCCCGAGGTTCGGCGTCTGCCTTGGTGTTGACGCAAACGGAATCCAGCTTGCGACCATTGCCGCCTCCCGCTATTCTCCCGCCGCCCCGCATGGCAGCGGGCCTGCGCTCTGCTTACTTACCTTGAAGAGAACGACGCGATGGATCGCCCCGCTTCTCGCCCTTTGGCCGTCGTCACGCCCCGTTATGCAACGCGGCTGTCGCTCGCGCTGGCGGCGTTGACGCTCCTCCCCACCGCGGGATGCCTGCACATGTTGCTGGCGACCGGCATCTACATGTTCCAAGGGGGGAACATCAAGGACGCGGAGTACGAGGGCTTCAAGAAGAAGACCGTCGTCGTGTTCTGCAGCCAGCCGGTCTCGCAGGAGTTCCGCCACGCCGGCGCCTCGCGGCAGATCTCGCAGCGCGTCAGTGAACTGCTCGAAGAGCACCTCACCAAGAAGCAAAAGATCAAGGTCGTCCCGCAGCGTAAGGTAGACGCCTGGATCGACGAGAACGACTCGGACGACTACCTCGAGCTTGCCAAGGCCGTGAAGGCCGACATGGTGCTCTATATCGACCTGGCGCACTTCGACCTGATGCCGGGCCAGACGGTCTACCAAGGGAGCTCCGACATCACTCTCAAGGTGCACGACATGACCACCGGCGGGAATATCGTCTGGAGCAAACCGCTCGGCGAGATCCTCTACCCGCTCAACGCCCCGATCGCAGCTCAGAGCAAGAGTCCTTCGACGTTCCAGACCGAGTACGTCAACGTGCTCGCCATGGCGATCGGCAAGCACTTCTACCCGCACGACCCCACGGCCGACTTCGCGATGGACGCTCTTGCCAATCGGTAGGCGTTGTTGAGGAGAAGGGGATGTGGAGATGGTCGTACGTGACCCTCGCATAGGATGCGCTGCACACATCCCGTCGTAGCGGCGGTATCCACGAGGAGATATCGGGGATGTCGCTTTCGCAGGACGGCGCGGGACGGTCATCGACGCCGTCGTGCAAGAAATATAAGAACCTCTCCACAGAGTGGCGGTAGGTCCCAACGACCCGCCATCCCCATGTCTCCTCAGCTGGCAGTCGCCACCAAGGCGAGGCCAAGACCTCACATCGGTGGCGTGAGTTCCGTTCCCGCCATCCCCCCATCTCCTTTCTCTGATTAAAGCTTTGGAGTGCGCCGCGGCTTCGGCGGCGGCTCGGGGCGTTCCGGTCGCGGGGGGCGGTTGTTCTCTTGCTGACGCCTTTCGGCGAGGTTGCGGAACTCGTCGTTCCATTTCCAACCCAGCGGCGTGCTGAGTTCGCGCTGGGCGAGAAAGGCCCACGGCGTTCCTTCGTGCTCAGCGACGACACGCTTCAAGTAGCGGATCGCGTCTTCCGCTTCGCGCTGGTCTAAGCTGCCGGTAGAAATCTCCTCGGCGGGGCGGATGACCCAGGTGTCTTTCTTTTCGGACGTGAACGACAACCCCTGCTTCGCCAGGGCGAGCATCGCGTTGTAACCCTCGGCCCGGACCTTGGCGGCGAGAGCCTGGCCGAGCGCCAAGTCGTAGCCCGCCTGCCAACGCGGGTCGTCGATCTTCGGCCGGTCCGCTTCGCCGCGCCGCAACGTCGTCACCAGCTGCGCCAGCTTGGGTTCAAGAATCGCCGCGGCGCGCTGGGCGTTGCTGAGGTCCTCGGCGAACTGGGCTTCGTCGAGTTTCGGAAAATCACGCCGCACATTCTCGAGCTTCTCGGTCCAAGCCATCGCCGACGCCTCGACCAGCGCCCGCTTCGCGCCGTTGCGGCTGACACGCTTCTGGTACTCGGTCGTGGGCACATAGTCGGGCAGGTAGCGCCGCATCACCCGCTGGTCGAAGAAGTAATCGAGCCGTGCGACCATCGTGTCGTCGGCGCCGCGGCGGTTGGCGCGGCCGGCGTCAACACGGAAGGGATGCACGGCGATGAATGAACCATTGGTCTCGCGCGTCAGCCGCGTCAGGGCGTAGGGGCCGAAGCCCGAATCGAGGATCGTGCCGTCGTAGTCGTCGCCCGCAAACGACCCGAGCCGCAGCCGCTCGGGGAACAGCGTCTCGGGGCCTTGCTGCACCGGCAGGTACTGCGGCGTCTGGTCGTACTTCGGGTCGGGGTCAACGTAGCGGACGTAGGTCTCTCGGCGGCCAAACGGCGCCGGCGCTCCCACGGCGTAGACCGGCATCTGCATCTTCCGGCAGTAGGCGACGGCGCGATCGATATTGGCGAAGTCATCGCCCGCCTCGTCGGTGACCACCACTAGCATCACATTCCGCCGCGGCCGCTGGAGCCGGTAGCGCTTGTGACGCTCGGCGGCGCTCAGCACGGCTCCAAAGACGTTCTCGGCGCCGCTCTCGTCGGGCTCGATCGAGCGGACGGCCTCCTTGATTGCTTCGATGTCGGCCGTTGGCTTGCGGGTGACGAACTCGACGCCCTCGCCGAACGCCACGATCGAAGTCAACAGCGGCGCCTCGTCCTCCTCGGCTGCGTCGAAGCCTTCGGCGCCGCGCGTCGCGGCGACGCCTAGCTCTTCGTAGACGCGGTCGAAGCGGCGGACGATCTCCTCCCGCTGCGCTGTGAGGCTCTCTGAACGGTCGAACAGCCAGACGACCACCGTAGGGCTCTGTTCGAGCGATTGCAGGATCGCGCCGGTGAGCCAATCGATGGCGCCCTCGCTGCCGGTTGTGCCTACCGCGCCGACGCCAATGACGAGCGTGTTGCTGTTGGGGTCCGGGCTGGAGAGCGAGGGCGTTGAGGCTTCGAGTGTCGGGATCTGTCCCAGCTCCGTCAGCGCTTGCAGGTCGAGCGCCACCTCGGGGACGACCGCCTCGAGCGGCGCCGAGGCCGCGGCGTCGCCGACGCCGCCGTCGGAGAGGGCGCCGATATCGATCGAAAGCTCCTCAGAGACGCGGAACGCATCGTCGAGCGGTTCGGGCTCTTCGGGTGGGGGCGAGGTGAACAGCAGCGGCGCTTTGTCCAGCGGTGCGATCTGCGTGAAGACCGCTAGACAAATCAGTGCGCAGGCATGCATTGCCAAGCTGGAGAGCCATGCCAGCGGCTCGCTGAACCGTCCGCTCGCTGCGGCGGTGGCGTTCGGTTGATCCTGGTATGCCTCGGACAAGCGCTGACCGCCTCGATAAAAGTCGGTTCGGGTCGGGGCCGACCCCGCGGCGAGGGCCCTTCTATTAACTATACTTGAGTTGGCCGATTTGTCCCCTGCCTGGAGCCAACCGCCTGATGCTATTCCTTCGCCAGCCGATTTCTTCCGCCTTACGCCGCTTTATCGGCATGCTGCCACTTGTGCTGTTGGCGGGAATGGGCGTCTCGATCGTGGCCGCTGCTGCTCCGCTACCGGTGGAACTTGAAACGCCCGACGGCGTTCTCCTTTCGGGCACGTTTTTCCCTGCCGAAGAAGCCGGGCCCGACACGCCGGTCGTCGTCATGTTGGCTGGGGAGAACGAGTCCTCGGCGGTGTTTCACGGCCTAGCGACGCGACTACAAACAGCCGATGAGGGGGGGTCCACCGCGACGCCGATGTCGGTCCTCACGGTCGCCCTCCGTGGCTTGGGAGACAGCACCCGCGTCCGCAGTGCTAATGGCCAGGTGACCGACCGTCGCGGCGCGAAACTCACCCCCATCGACGCCGCCGCGATGGTGAAATCGGACATGGAGGCGGTGCGGCGGTTCCTCGTCGATAAGAACGACGCCGGCGAGTTGAACCTCAACCGGTTGGCTTACCTGGGCATCGAGCTCGGCGCGATCGTCGCCACCGGCGCAGCGGCGGTCGATTGGGCCGTGCCGGTGCTCAATCGGGGCAAGCAAGGACGCGACGTGAAGGCGTTGGTGCTGGTGTCGCCGCCGTGGAAGCAGCTCGGCCTGGAGATGCTCCCCGTGCTGCGTCAGCCGGGTGTGCAGTCGGAGATCGCGTTCTTGATCACCTACGGCGGCGACGACAAGGGCGTCGCCAGCGACGTGAACCGCATCGTCAAGCAGCTCGAAAAAGGTCGCCCTGAGCCGACCAAGCTAAACGAAGGTGATGACCCCACACCACCGAGCGTCATCGACGCCCCGGGCCCGTCACGCTTGCAAGGCTCGGCGTGGCTCAAGCAAGCGGGCCGCGACGGCGAGACCGCGATCATCCGTTTCCTCGACCGTACCCTGGCCCAGCCCGACTACGCCTGGTCGCAGCGGCGCTTGAAGTAAGTCTTCTACTGAGGAAGGAGATGGGGGGATGTTGGTGATAGGGGGGATCGCAAGCGGGTGGAGGCGGGGAACCTTGGGGGACGGTTATGGAAGAGGTATGCCCGACCCACTGTAAGCTTGGAGATGGGCGGGCAGTCGCATTGCGACTCTCCGAATACACGAAAAAGGACTGCGAGCCGCTCGTCTTCTGAAGGGGGTTTTAAGGTGCGTCGCAACTTACCATCCGCTTGCGATCTCCCCTATCACCAATATCCCTTTATCTCGTTCCCCTTCCTAGCGACACAACTAATCGCTACTTCCCGAGGCGAGTTGCTCCGCGAAGGGTTGGTTCAGCTTGGGCATCCATTTGCACAGCGCGATGCCGATGAAGTAGAGCGGCGTCAGGCAACCAGCCATCGCTAAGAGACTCTGTGGGTCGGCCGGAGTAAGGACCATCGACAGGACAAAGATTACCAGCACCGCGTGCCGCCAGTACTTCCAGTAGTAGTCCGTCGTCATCACGCCGATCCGCTCGAGGAAGAGCATCACCAGTGGCATCTGGAACGACACGCCAAACATCACCGGCAGGACCAGCACGAACGACAGCCACTCGTTGATCCGCGGCGTCGCCTCGATACCCATCCACTCGTTGAATCCGAGCAGGAAGGTGATGACGTACTTCAGCACGACGTAGAACGCCACAATCGCGCCGAGGAAGAACAGCCCGATGCTCAGCGGCATGAAGACATGCACGTAGCGTTTTTCGTGCGGGTAGAGTCCCGCGGCGACAAACGTCCACAAGAAGTAGAAGACGGCGGGGCTCGCTAGCACGACGCCCAACACGAGTGACGCTTTCACGTAAACGGAGAAGACATCGGGCGTGCCGGTCGAGATCAATTGCGCGTCGCGCGGCTTGGTCCACATCCACAGGTCGATCTGCGGTGGCGCGTTGGCGGTCGGCTCGGCGTCAATGCCGAGACCGCTCAGCGCCTCAAGCAGGGCTCCTGTCTCCAGCGAATACCGCTCCGGGACGAGGCCTTCCTTAACCAGAGGGTGCTCGTCATCCGGCGTTTCGCCTTGCTCAGCGTTGTATGCCGATTGCTTGCGGTTGCGTTCGAGGTTCTCTAGGCCCTGTTCGAGCGGCGCCTTCACGTACTCAATGAACTGCTTCCCGCCCGCGAGGCCAACGAGAAACCCCAGGAAAACAGCGACGACCGCTTTCCAAAGCGCCCCACGCAGCTCCTCGAGGTGCTCGCCAAAGGACATCTTCGAGTCCTCGGGCGGGTCGGCAGACGTCAGACGCTTCAGCACAGGCGAGCGGGGAGGGTATCGGGCAGGGGGGAGGCGGTTGGCGGTGAGCGGCAGGGGCGCGATAATAGCTGGAGTCGTCGCGGCGGAGAACCCGGCCGCGGCGGTCGCAAAGAAAGCTATGCCAACAGTTTACGCTCCAGAACCCCCGAAGGGCGCCGATGTCTTGCAATTACCCACTCCGCTTGCGACCGATTCTCCAAGAGTACCTGTGGGGAGGGCGTCGCCTTGGCGAGCTGTTGGGTAAATCGATCGGCGACGGCCCGACCTACGCCGAGAGCTGGGAGGTTGTCGATCACCCGGACGGGCAGAGCGTCGTCGAGAATGGCCCGCTGGAAGGCAAGACGTTAGGAGAAATCTCCAAGGAGTTCCCCGCCGACCTCTACGGACCAATTACGCCGCCCGAGCGGTTCCCGCTGTTATTCAAGTACCTCGACGCCCAGAAGACGCTCTCAGTCCAGGTCCACCCGAATGACGCCCAGGCCGCGAAGCAATCGCCGCCCGACCTCGGCAAGACCGAGGCGTGGCTCGTCATCGCCGCCGAGCCCGGCGGCAAGATCTATTCTGGCCTCAAGCCGGGCGTTGATCGCGAAACCCTCGCCGCTGCGATCGAAGCGGGCGAATGCGATAAGTGCCTCTACTCGTTCGAGCCGCGTCCGGGCGAATGCGTGTTCATCCCCGCCGGCACGGTCCATGCCCTGGGGGCGGGCCTCGTGATCGCCGAGATCCAGCAGGCCAGCAACACGACGTTCCGCCTGTTCGACTGGAACCGCGTCGATAAAGACGGCAAGCCGCGGCCGTTGCACATCGAAGAGTCACTCGCTGTCACGGACTACGAGCGCGGCCCCGTTGGTGCGCAAAAGCCCCAGGCATGCGACCTGCGTTGGGAACGCCTCGTGACGAGCGACAAGTTCCTCTTCAGCCGTCTGCGGACCGGCTCGGACGAGAGCCTCGCACTACCGAACTGCGAGAGCTTCCACATCGTGTCGCTCGTCGAGGGGAGCGGTCGCCTGACGGGCGAGGGCTTCGACGAGCAGCTGGCGCCGGGGCAGACGCTCCTCGTGCCAGCGGCGTGCCCCAAGGCGACCTTCGTCGCCAGCGAGCCTTCAACACTGCTCGACATGCGTTTGCCGTCGTAGAAAGGCGATCCAGACACGGACGAGCACGAAGCATCTGATGGCGAGCCCCCGATGTGAATGAGGGGTGGGAAGCGGGTAGCCACGTTCCACCCCCGATTTACATCGGGGGCTCGCATTGATCGGTAGTGGCGCCAGCACCCGGCGATTGCCGTAGGGCGGCGGCGGCGGGGCTGATACGATTCCGCCCCATGCTCCGCGCCCGATCAATCGCTTGGTTCACGCTGCTCGCCGCCGTCGGCTGTGGGCCGAGCACGCGCATGCCCAATCTCTTCGATCCGGGCAACGCCGCGACGCAGCAGTACAACGCGATCCGCCATGACCCGTACCCGATGAACGATGTGGGTCCCGAGATCGTCGGCGGCCGCCCGCGCGAATACGCCCAACCGGTGCCCGAGGCCCGCCGCGGCTGGTACAAGCAGCAGACCGTGGCCCCGCCGCGATAGATTGAGAAACTTAGAGTATTTCGCCACGACGGGCACGAAGAACACGACGGCCGATTTGGCGGGGCGGCGGATTGCCTTAGAGCGTGACCCTCGTGTGCTTCTTGCCCGGCGAGGTGAATTAGCATCGGCATTGGCGTAAGGCCGCTGGGTTTTGCGGGGTTGCGGCGTTAAACTAGGCGGTTTAACTCTCCGTCTACGCCGCGTGGCCCCGATGCCCAAGAAGTTCGCTAAACGATCCAAGCCCAGCGGCCCGTCCGCCAAGAAGGGCGTCGGCGGCAAAGGGCAGGGTGGTCGGCCGAAGAAAAAAGGCGCCAAGAAGAAAGGCCCCGCGGGAAGGACTTCCTACGGCCCGCCGAAGAAGCGTGTCTTCCGCAAACGCCCGCCACGGCCCAGCGCAACGCCGGCAACGACGGGGCCGCGTGAAGACGGCGAGCGTCTGCAAAAGGTCCTCGCCGCGGCGGGCGTCGCCAGTCGGCGTGAGTGCGAAGAGCTGATCACCGCGGGTCGCGTCCATGTGGACGGCAAGATCGTCACCGAGCTCGGCGCCCGCGTCGATCTGTCGAAGCAAACGGTGCATCTCGATGGCGAGTTGCTCACCGCGTCGAAGCCAGTCTACTTCGCCCTGAACAAGCCCACGGGCGTCGTCTGCACGGCGCGCGATCCCGCTGGTCGTCCGCGTGTGACGGACCTCTTGCCGCCGAACGCGGGTCGCGTCTTCGCCATCGGTCGGCTCGACATGTCGAGCGAAGGTCTGATCCTGCTCACCAACGACGGCGAACTCGCCAACCGCATCACCCACCCCCGGCACGGCGTCGAGAAGCTCTACCACGTCCAAGTGGCGGGCATGCCGAGCAACGAGGTGCTCGCCGAGGTTCGTAAGGGCGTCTACATCGATGAGGGCCGCGTCGCGTTCAAGAATGTGAAGCTCAAGAGCACCCGCAAGTCATCGGCGATCCTCGAAGTGATCCTCGACGAGGGTCGCAACCGCGAGATCCGCCGTGTCCTGGCGCGTGTCGGCCACAAGGTGCAGAAGCTTCAGCGCATCGCGGTCGGCCCCGTGCGGCTGGGTGAGATGCCCGTTGGCGCGTACCGCGAACTGACGCGCGAAGAGGTCACGGCCCTGCGTGAAGCGACTACCGGCAAGCACAAGACGATTGCCGTAGAAAAGCGGCCCTCGGGCCCGCGCCCCGATCGCAAGCGACCGCCGCGCAAGGCGGCGCCGAAGAAAGCCGAGCGGCCCGCCGAGGGTCGAGCCATCATTGGCGGGGAAGAATCCAAATCGGCGACGGAGCGTCCTAAACGCCCAACCGCGCGCCCCGCCAAACACCGCCCCCATAAGCACGGCGCCACGGGCAAGCCTACCGGCAAACCTAGTGGCAAGCCGCCCATCAAGAAGGGCGTCAAGAAGTCCGGCGGCAAGCCGTTCAACAAGTCGAAGAACAAAGGCCGCGGCGGCAGTGGTGGCGGCAAGCCGAAGGGCAAGCGTTGAAATTGGTTGCCCGCGAATGAGAGCGATTTCCATTCGCGTCATTCGCGGGCTCGACAAGGAAGCACAAGTGCCGGACTGCCAACGCCTCGACGCGACGCCGCTACACGCCAATCACTACGCCGACGGCGCGGCGTTCGTTTCGGCGCCGATCATCGAGAACGTCCAGCTCGCGCGCGACACCTATCGTCTGCGCTTCGAGGCGCCGGCGATCGCCGACGTGATCACGCCGGGGCAGTTCGTCATGGTCCGCGTCGCGGGGATCGATGACCCGCTGCTGGGCCGGGCTTTCGCACTCTATGACACCAGCGACGACCGCACGACCGTTGACGTGGTCTACCTAGTTCACGGCAAACTGACCGCGCTGCTTGCGACGCGTCAGCCCGGCGACCTCGTTGAAGTGTGGGGTCCGCTCGGCAATGGTTTCACGGGTTCTCGGTTGGCCGGCGACATTGAGGCGCTCGACCACCTGATCCTCGTCGCCGGCGGCATCGGCTACACGCCGTTCCTCGCCGCGGGCAGGGAAGCCCTCGCCCAAAAGACCTACGGCGCGCCCAGCCGCTCGCGGCTTAGCGCTTCCCGCGTCACCTTCTGCTACGGCGTCCGCACCGCCGCCTACGTCGCTGGTGAGCAAGACTTCCGCGCCGCGGGATTCGACCTTCGCATCGCCAGCAACGACGGCTCGATCGGGCACAACGGCCTGGTGACCGACCTCTTGCAGCAGGCGCTATCAGAGACCACCGGCCCGTCGCGGCGCGTCCTCTGCTGCGGCCCTGAACCAATGATGCACGCCGTCGCCGAAGTCTGCCTCGCCTCCGGCGTGCGTTGCGACGTGTCGCTCGAAACGCCGATGGCCTGCGGCCTAGGCGTCTGCTTCAGTTGCGTCGCCAAAGTGCGCCAGCCCGACGGCGAGTGGGACTACAAACGCACCTGCGTCGAAGGCCCCGTGTTCGACGCCTCGCTCATCGAGTGGTAACGGCGCTAAGCTCTCGCGCAGAGACGCGGAGAAGACTCACGCAAAGCCGCGAAGGCGCTAAGGAAGTGTGTCACCGACTTATTGCGAGACTTCTGGCCATTTGAGAAGCCAGCGACGATGGACTTCGCGAGCGAAGTCGCTGCCATAGATGGGCATCTGTGCGTCGTTGTCGAACTGAACCAGGTCCCTGCGATCGCGATGGACTTCTGACCACAAGCGACGAGCAAGTTCTGCGGACGGACCAACGCCTTCGGTCATGAGATTATCAACAGCCCCCCAGTTGTCCGATAGGGCGCATTTGGTCCAGAGTTCTGAAGCACGGACGAGCAGGTCTTCACGCTGAGCTTCCAACTCTTCCATCGAGCGGAGAGCTAGACCAGCGACGAGAACGACTGCCAGAGCGTACGCACTCTGCATATCGCCCTGCTGAACCTCACGTTCCAACTCGGGAATCAATGCCGCAAAAACCTCAGGGCTCTTGCTCGGCTGATTCAAGGCAGGGTTGTAGGCTTCCCCCTCCATTGCGGAGAGGAATCGATCGTGAGCGGACGGTGATTGCGGCATGATTGCCCCCATCTCAAAAGAAAAAGGGCTGGCAAATGCCAGCCCTCGTCTTCTCTGCGTCTTTGCGTCTCTGCGCGAGACCTTTAGGCCTCAGCCCTGGGCCTTCGCCTTCACGGCTTTGATCGCCTTGGTGAGGCGGGCCTTGGTGCGGGCGGCGCTATTGTCGTGGATCAGGTTGCTTGCAGCGGCCTTGTCCAGCTTCTTTTGCACCGTCTTGAACTCGGCGTCGCACTTCTCGGCGTCGCCGGCAGCGATCGCAGCGCGGACCTTCTTGATCTGCGTCCGCAGGCTCGAGCGGACGCTGCGATTGGCGAGGCGACGCTCCTGGTTCTGGCGGAGGCTCTTCTTGGCGCTGGCTGAATTGGGCATCGGGAAGGGGTCTGAAAATGACGCTGGCGGGTGTCCGGACTCACGGGGCTGGCCTCGTCATCATCGACCGGCCGCCCCTGCCCACGCCGCTCCGCGGCGGGGAAGTCAGCCAGTTTTGCGGATCGTGGCCAGTTTGTCTAGCCGTGCCGAGACGTCTCGATACCCAAAATCGGCCGAAGCGAGGTCCGTCAGGTACTTTTCCGCCGCGTCGAGGTCCTTGAGCCCCATGGCCAGCACCCCGGCCCGATACAAGGCCAGCTTCCGGAGGTCGGTCCATTCTCCCTCGCCGCAGATCGCGATCGCCGCCTCGTAGCTACGCATCGCCAAACGGTGCTGCTCGATGTGCTGGAAGCACTCTCCCAGGTGCAGTTCGGCCTCGGCGGCCCGCTTCTTGTCGGCTCGGGCCGCCTGGAAGGGCTTCACCGCCTCGCGGAAGTTGCCGACCCGCTTGAGCCGGATGGCGAAGTCAAACTGCACCCGCGGATCGCCCGGCGTCCGTTCGGCCCGGGCGGAGAAGACCTCGACCTCGGCCAGGTTCGCCTCACGCTGGGCTTGCTCGGCAAGCTTCTGGGCGGCGGGGCTCTGCTGTCGCTGGGCCCGTTGCTCGGCGACCCGGGCCGTGTCGCGTTTGCGGTTGAGATAGACCTCTTCCAGCTTCTCCAAAAGTTCCAAGTCGCCGCCGCCGGCGACATGGAGGGCCTTCTTGTAGAGCCGTTCGGCGTCGTGCAGCCGTCCGGCGCTAGAGAACATCTCGGCGAGCTGCACGTACGCGGCGGGGTCGGCCGGGTTGGCGTCGATCGCGGCGCGAAGCTCTTCCTCGGTAAGGGCAGCCTGGGGCGGCTCGGCGGGCTGCTCTTCGCGTTCCGCGTCGGGCGAATCGTACTTCCGCCGCGCCGACGCCTCGGCGACCCGCCCGGTGTGGGGCATCGCCACGTCGCCGGCGCCCTTGAGCAGCTGTGGATTGTAGCCGCCACGGTCGATCGTCTTCTCGACGCTAAGCCGGGAGATGGCCCGGGAGGCCTCTTCGTCCCCGGGCTTTTGTTGCTGAACCCGCAGCCAGCAGCCGATCGCCTGGTCGAACTCGCCGATCTTCTCCAGCGCCGCCGCCGCTTGGCGGTTGACGTCGAGGTCCGTCGGCGACAGGTCGAGCGCCCACCGCAAGTAGTAGAGCTGGCAGTCGCTGTGTCCGAGCTCGCCCGCCGCGCCGCCGAGCTCGGCGATGACGCCCACGTCACCGGGCGACTTCTTTAGCGCCTTACAGCCCGCGGTGAAGGCCTCGCGCCAATTGCCCTTGTCCGCCAGCTTCGACACGGCGGCCCGCCCGCCGCCGAAGCCCGGCAGGCCCGAGAACGCGCTGTGCTTCGCGGCCGCAGTCTTGGGGTGCATCTGCGCGAGGTTCGCGCGGAAGTGCTGCAAGTAGATCAGCGAACCGGGGTCTTCCGCGACGCACTGCGAGAAGAGGTCATGGGCGTAGGCGTAGTCGGCCCGTTCGAGGCATTTCTTCGCCCTCAGGAACACCTGTTGCAGCCGATTCCGATCGGCCGCTGAGAGGCCGCCAGAGGCCGCAGGAGGCGGTTCCATCGGGGGTGGCGTCTTTGATGGGGGAGGGGTTTTCATGCCCGTAGGATGCACGCTGGGGCCTTGTAGGGGCCTCTGGCGCGGTTGGGTCTGCTTTGTCGGTTCCGGACGAGGGGGACTTCGAAGATCGCCCTCCCTCCGAGTCTACAACTTCCTGCTCGCCGGGACCAACATCCGCCCGGCGCCCCTCGTTTGTGGGCGGCGGTGGTAGTCATAATCGGCACAGGCCGTCCTGCCGCGCCCCGTCCGCCAGTAACTTCGCCTCTTTGAGCCCCGGTCATTGCAAGTGTCAGCCCCCCCGACAGGCCGCGTTTACCTCGTCGGCGCCGGGCCGGGTGATCCCGAGCTGCTGACGCTCGCCGGCGCCCGCCGCCTGCGAGAGGCCGACGTCGTCCTCTACGACTACTTGGCCAACGACGCCCTGCTGCGCCACGCCTCACCCGCCGCCGAGCGCGTCAGCCTCGGCCGCCACGGAGCCGGCAAGCTCTGGAAGCAGGACGAGATCAACGCCCGGATGATCGCCGAGGCGCGGGCCGGTCGGACCGTCGTGCGGCTCAAGGGGGGCGACCCGAGCGTCTTCGGTCGTCTGGCGGAAGAGGTCGCCGCCCTCAAGGCGGCGGGCATTGAGTACGCCATCGTCCCCGGCGTGACGACCGCCGTCGCCGCCGGCGCCTACGCGGGCGTCACGATCACCGACCGTGACCACGCCTCGTGCGTTGCGCTCGTCACGGGTCACGACCGCAGCGACAGCGATCCATCGGGCACCGCGGATTTCGCGAAGCTCGCGGCGTTCCCCGGCACACTGGTCGTCTACATGGGCGTGACGAACGCCCCCGAATGGAGCCGTCATCTCATCGCCGCCGGCAAGGCGCCCGACACGCCCGTCACAATCGTCCGCCGTTGCTCGCTCCCCGATCAACAAACCTTGCACGGCAGGCTTGGCGAGTTGCCGACGATCCTTGCGCCGGGGCGGATGCGTCCGCCCCTGGTGGTGGTGATCGGCGACGTCGCGGGTTCGAGCGATGACGCGAATTGGTTCACGAGTCGCCCGCTGTTCAGCAAGACCGTCGTTGTCACGCGCCCCGCTGGTCAGGGCGACGCCATGGCCGAGCGCCTAGCGGACTTCGGCGCTCGAGTGATCGAGCACCCCGTTATCGAGATCACCCCGCCCGACGGCTTCGCTGAACTCGACGCGGCGATCGATCGCCTGAGCGACTACGCCTGGGTGGTGTTCAGCAGCCGCAACGGTGTCGAAGCGTTGCTCCAGCGGATGCAACAGCGCAACCGCGACGCACGGGCGTTCGGCAATTCAAGAATCGCCGCGATCGGCTCCGCCACCGCCGACGCCCTCGCCGCTTGGCGGCTTAACGCGGACCTCGTCCCGGAAGAGTTTTGCGCCGAGTCCCTCGCCGCCGAGCTAAGCCGCGAAGCGGCAAGCAAGAGGATTCTCTTGATCCGCGCCAGCCGCGGGCGCGAGGTCCTCGCCGAAACGCTCGACGACGCCGGCGCCGAGGTCGATCAAGTCGTCGCCTACGTCAGCCGTGACATCACCGCAGCGAATCCGGCCGTGATCGAAGAGATCGCCGCCGGCCGCGTTGATTGGATCACCGCAACCAGTTCGGCCATCGCGCGTTCCGCCGCTGTGTTGTTTGGCGAAGCGATTGCGGCGTCCCCAAACGCGCCACGATTCGCCGCGATCAGCCCGATCACCGCCACGGCGTTAAGGGACGCCGGCTACGAAGCCGCAGCTGTCGCCACGGACTACACCGCCGACGGCGTTATCGACGCGATGTTGCAACAGCGATAGCGATGGCAAAGAACCGCCCCACAACGATCGCCGACTACATCGACGCCGCACCCGCCGCGGGGCAGACGCACTTGCGGCAGGTCTATGCGATCCTTCAGAGCGAGGCGCCCGAGGCCGAGGAAGCGATCAAGTGGGGCGCCCCGTTCTTCATCGAGCCGCGGGTCGTCTACTCGTTCGCTGCATTCAAGGCCCACTGCGTCTTCGCGCCGATCGAGGGGACGCTCGAAGCGTTCGCCAAAGAACTCGAGCAGCACGAGACGACCAAGAACTACCTAAAGATGCCCTACCACGAGCTGGTGCCGGAGAAGTTGCTCCGCAAGATGGCCCAACACTGCGTCAAGACCGTGAGCAAACGCAGGGATGACGCGTTCTGGGCGTAGCGTGACGTTATGCTTTCCTAAACCAGTGACGGGGGGCTACGACGCGACTCATGGAGGTGTGTCGGTACCCGCTTTACTCCCACGACTCGCGTCATCGGCTCGCCACGAGTCGCCAGCGATGCGCTCACTGCGATTTCAATTCCCCAACCCACAGCCGGTTGCCGTCCGGGTCTTCGATCCGGAACTCCATCATGCCGTAGAACGTGACTTCGAGTTCGGGGACGGCAACGCCGTTGTCGGCTAAGGAGCGATGAAAGTCGGCAACGTCGTCGGGGTAGAGGTAGACGACCGACATCCGCGGCGCCTCGGGATGGACGTTGATCGACTGGTCGAGCATCAGCCGGCAACCGTCGCGGGTGAGCATCGCCCAACCCCACGGGGCGTTCTGGCCTTCGACGGAGAAGCCGAGTTTCTCGTAGAACGCGATGCTAACGGCGACGTTTCGCACAGGAAGCATCGGGACGAGGGCCGTCAATCGCATCGCGAACTCCAGGGATGAAAGCAGCGGGCGCGGGCGTCCAGCCTAACATCGGCAGATAACTTCTGCCCCCTACGATCAGCGCGTCGTTGGCGCCCCGTCGCTCTGTGTCGCCGTTCGCTCCCTGACGTGAAGCGGCGCCGGCAACCAAAGCTCGGCGACTTCGGCATGAAAGTAACGGAGGTCGCTGGGCTTCTCATACGTCAATGCGTACGGGACTTGATCGTACTGGATAGCGGGCTGGGCGAGTTCGGCTGGCGGGGCGTACTCGATCGTGAAGAGCCGGGTCTGGCCCGGTTCGATCAGAAGCGCGCCGCCTTCGAGCTTGTCGATCGAGCACGCCAGGACTTGCGACTCGGGGCCATAGGGCCTGCATGAACGATCGCGAAGGCCATCCGAGTTGGTCGCCATCAGCGCTTCGGGGCAGGGGACGATGAGCGGCGCCGCTTCGAGGTTGGAGAGCGCGAGCGTCGCGGTGACGATATCGGGGCCGCCCGCGGGGTTGCGGCGGGTGGTCCACTTGATGGTGTCGATCTTCAAGCCCGTGCGGTCACGCTTGCGGTAGGCCTCGTAGCTGGCGGCGTCGGCGCCTTCGACGTCGAAGCTCGCTTCCAAGGCGACGCCGCAAGCAATCCCCGCGACGCAGGTCGCAGCGAACGCCGCCGGGTAACGCAACACCCGGGCCCATGCGCGGCGCGACTCCTCGGCGAGTGACGCGGCAACGGTGAGCATCCCTCCGCCCGCGCAGAAGAAGAGAAGCCCCATCGCTGTGTAGTTCACCCAGTCGAATTCGAAGGGAGAGAGCTCCATGTCGAGCGCGACCCGTAGTCCCATGGATCCGAAGACCAGGACCGCAACCATCGCGTACAAAAAGCCCGCGGCGTAGCAGCAACAGGCGAACAGCGGGCTCCGCGTCGGACAGCGACCGACGCCCCCCGCCCAGGCCAGCAGCGTCGCCAGCGCGACGACGATCAGGACACTCGGGAACGTCATCACTGCCGCGGTGGCGAGCGATGCTTGCGAGAAAGTCTCCCGCAAGTCGCTGACGAGTTGGTTAGCGGCGACCTCCTCGGCCCACTCGTGCGAGCGGTGCAGGCGGACGCCCACGCCGGCGAGGAACAGGGTCGCTGTCAGGTACGACAGCGGCGGAGCGAGCCGCTTGTCGCCTGCGTGGGCGAGCACGGCCACACGCTGCGGCAAGACCAGCGACATGCCGGTCGTGAACAATGAACGTCCGATGAACCGCACGACGCCTGCCGCGGTGCGTTCGAAGAACGATTCTTCGATCGGCTCGTCGTCGGCGGGGCTGGTTTCAGACATCGCTAGAGCGGCAAGGGACGGCGGCGCTCGCGGAGCGCGCAAAGCTATCGCGCGCGAAGCGTAGCGACGGGTCGGCGACAGCGGAAGACCGAAGCCGGGGAGCTAGCAACCGAGGCCGATCGGGCCCACGATTCCACCAAACCATGCGGGGATTACCGGATAGGCGTAGGCCCTCCGCCTCCGAATGCCGGGGGCGCGCCCTCTGTGCGCCGCCGCGAGGTTAGAATGATGCGTTAATGTTTTCGAACCTTGAGAGGGTTCGTTGCTACCGGTCCACAAGCAGAACCTCGAGCTGAAAATCCCACCGCATGTCTTGGCGCAACTTAGCTTCGATCTTGATTCTGCTTTCGGGTTCAGCCATCGACGCTTGGTCCCTGCCCCCGACTGGAAAGCCGATCTCTCCGAGAGGCGCCTCGCTCGGTGACTTACCGATCGTCGATGTCGCTCCGGCGGCGAACCAAACGGGTCGGAACGCCGGCGACCGCGACGCTCGCGTCTATAGGCAGCACGTCAGGCCTCATTGGGTCGCGGGCAACAATCTGTTCTGGTACCGCAACGACCTAGCGGACGGCGCCCGAGAGTTCGTCGTGGTCGATGCACTGAAGGGCGTGCGGTCGCCGGCGTTCGACCACGCGGCAATGGCGGTGGCGTTAGGCGAATCCACCGACGCCGCCCGCTTGCCGATCGATTCGCTGGAGTACTCGGCGGAGGGCCAACTGGTCGCCGTGCGGAGCAACGACAATCGATTGCTGTGGAACGCCGACACAGGAGTGCTGACGAAGTCGGACGACGCTGGACCGCCCGAGGAATCGATTCAGTCGAGGGACGAACGCCCGTCGCGGACCGGCGCCGATACCACCATCACCTTCATCAACAAGTTGAAGGATTCGGTCGAGCTCTTCTGGTTGAGCGGCGACGGCACGAAGCGTAGCTACGGCGAAGTCTCCGCCGGCGCGCGCCGCGACCAACACACGTTTGGCGGCCACCGCTGGCGGATTGTCGACGCCGATGGCGTCGAGGTCGACGAGGTCATCGCCGACGATCGACCTCGAGATGTCGTCATCGACGGCAAGCGGCGCCCGCGTTCGGAACGCCGGTCTCGCCGAGGGCGTCGCAACATGGATCGGGGCGCCAACTCACCGGACGGCAATTGGGTCGCTGCGATTGAAGACCACAACGTTGTGGTGCGGTTGGTCGAGTCGGGGCAGACGCGGCCGCTGAGCACCGACGGGGGCGACAGGCAGAGTTACGGACAACTGACTTGGGCGCCCGATTCACAGCACTTGGTCGCCTTCCGAACGTTTGAGGTAGAAAAGCAACCGGTCCATGTCATCCGCTCATCGCCTCCGCAGGGCGGACGCGCGGTGCTGGAGTCGCATCCGTACCTTTTGCCGGGAGACCCGTTCCCGACGCACGAGTTGAACGTCTTTTACATCGACTCGGGGCAACAACTCAAACCCAAGGTCGAACGGTTCGAGCACGAATGGGAGCGACCCGCCGTGACGTTCTCTCCCGGCGGCGCGCACCTGCGTTACGGCCAGACGGATCGCGGGCATCAGCGCTATCGGCTGATCGAGGTTGGCCTGGCGGATGGCGAGGTACGCAACCTCATCGACGAGAAGTCCGAGACCTTCATCTGGACTGCCCACACGGAGAATCCATCGACGCCGCGCATCAGCTGGCTCGAGGGCGCCGATGAGGTGTTATACGTCACGGAGAAGAACGGTTGGCGTCAGTTGCTGCTGGTGAACGCCGCGAGCGGGCAAGAGGTCCGTGAGCTGACGCCGCGCGGCTTGGTCCTACGTTCGATCGAGCGGATCGACCACGCTCAGCGACGCGTCTTGGTCGCGCTCAGCGGCCGGGCGGAGCAAGACCCTTACTTCAAGCACTACGCGCTGGTCGATATCGACACCGCCGCGTTGATATGGTTGACCGAGGGCGACGGGAACCACTCGATTGAGTTCTCGCCCGACGGGCGTTTCCTCATCGACACTTACTCGCGCGTCGATCTACCGCCGGTCCATGAACTGCGCAGCGGCGAAGACGGGCGGCTCGTCTGCCCGTTTGAGTCGGCCGACGCGAGCGAACTCGTCGCCTCCGGCTGGACGTCGCCGGAGGTGTTCGTGGCGAAAGGTCGCGACGGCGTCACGGATATCTGGGGAATCATCTGCCGGCCGCGCGACTTCGATCCGCAGAAGAGCTACCCGGTGATCGAGGACATCTACGCCGGCCCGCAGGGTTCATTCGTGCCGAAGTCTTTCAGCCCAGCGCCGTACTACGAGGCGTTGACATCACAGGGGTTCATCGTCGTGAAGATCGACGGCATGGGCACCGCCAACCGCTCGAAGGCCTTCCACGACGTTTGCTGGAAGAACCTCAAGGACGGCGGCTTTGAGGACCGCATCCTCTGGATGAAGGCCGCCGCCAAGCAGCACACCGAGCTCAACCTCGACCGAGTCGGCATCTATGGCGTCTCGGCCGGCGGTCAGAACGCAGCGGCCGCCGTGCTCTTTCATCCCGAGTTCTACAAAGTCGCCGTGGCGGCGTGTGGTTGTCACGACAACCGGATGGACAAGGCCTCGTGGAACGAGCAGTGGATGGGATACCCGGTCGGTCCGCACTACGCGGAGTCGTCGAACGTCGAGAATGCCCACCGACTGCAAGGCAAGCTGCTGCTGATCGTCGGCGAGGTCGATACCAATGTCCCGCCCGAATCGACGATGCGCGTCGCCGACGCGTTGATCCGTGCCGACAAGGATTTTGACCTGTTGGTGGTTCCCAACGCCGGTCACGGCATGGGCGGAGCGTACGGGGAGCGACGGATGTGCGACTTCTTCGTACGGCACTTGCTAGGCGAGCGATAACTCGATTGATCGCACATGTAGAGCAGGCTTCACCTGCCGAAGCTACGTGCAACTCCGATCCAGGCAGGCAATGGCCTGACCTACCGTGTGCAATTCGAAACGCGCAGGTTGTAACGCCTGTTTCCGCTACGGAAGCGGCGCCGGCGCCTCGAGAAATCTTCCGTGCGTGAAGGGGCAACCGCCGAAGCCTAAGGACGCGGGCCGGAATGCGCCCGCCGAGCGGCGGAGCGTTTGGGAAAGTTTTCTGGTAACGAATCCCGCGCGGCGCCGCTCAGCCCATTAAGCACGATCCCACGGGGCGCAAGGAGGGCCTCGCTGGACGGCCGAACCCGTTTCCACACGACGGAGCCGTTCCGATGACCCCCATCACGAGCCGCCCTTTCATTCTCGGCCGCCCCACTCTAGCGCCGCGACGCCACAACCTCCCCGAGAGCGAGGTCGCCCTCTTGCGGATGCGTCGCCGCTTGTTGCGGTTCATTATGGAGAACCACCGCCAGCGCACCGCTGAGCGTGGCCTCAGCCAACAGCCCGTCAGGCACACCGCATGAGTGCGTGGCTTGGCAGGATCGCCGCGGGCCTTCTTCTTGTCGACTTCGCAAGCCGGGCCGACGCTGCGCTCTTCGGCAACACGGCGGTGCCGCCGCACCCGGCCGTCTGTCGGGTGGCGGTTGAAGAACGCGACGGCAAAGCCTACGGCAGCGGCACGCTCATCGACTGCCGCGATGCGTATGGCCTAGTGGTGACCAACTGGCACGTCGTCCACGAAGCGAAGGGCAAGATCGAGGTCCGTTTCCCCGACGGCTTCACCAGCGAAGCCCGCCCGCTCAAGCTCGACGAGACCTGGGACTTGGCGGCGCTCGTCGTGTGGCGACCACCGATCACGCCAGCGCGTCTCGCGATGTCGCCGCCGCAGCCCGGCGATCGGCTCACGATCTGCGGCTACGGCCAAGGCGAGTACCTCGCGCAGACGGGTCGTTGCACCGACTACTACTCGCCGGAAGTTGGTCAGCCGCAAGAGATCGTTGAGCTCAACGTCCAAGCGCGGCAAGGCGACTCGGGCGGGCCGATCTTCAACGACCGCGGCGAGCTCGCCGGCGTCCTTTTTGGCGCCGCGCGGGGGACGACACTGGGTAGTTTTGGCGGCCGCGTCCAGACGTTCTTGGCGACGCTCGCGCCCGACATCGGCGCCGCGAAGTCGGCGACGCTCATAGCTCAGACGCCGCAACGCTTGCCATCGATCGACGCGGCTCCGCTCTCACGGGACGCGACCGATCCGTTCTTGGCGGCAGAGCGGTCGGCTCCACCGACAGCGGCGCCGCTTTTTCCGACGCCGCCTCCGGCGTTGAGCGATCGGAGCTCGGCGCCACAGCTGGCTTCGATTCACCAATCGGCAGAGGCCAACCTCCGGCCGGAAACGCCCAGCCGCCAGACGGAAATGCCCAGCCGCCGACCGGTTTCATCGAGCCACCACACGTCGGCGGACTGGAAGCCCTCGGCGCCTGCGACATCTTCTCAGCAGCCAATGAAGCCAGAACGCGACGCTCGCGCAGAAGTTTCGCCCCCAATCTCCAGCATTTCTGCGGAGCCTGATGAGGAGTCCCTCGATTGGTATGAGGAGGGGAGGACTTTGCTTGCCTTGGTTGGAATTGCTGCAATTGTTATGACCGGCCTGCGAACACTGGGTTGATCCGCCCCGTCTGTTACCCGGGCGATTGCGGCGCTTGATTTCGCCGGCCCCGGCACGCAATCTAAAGGTTCAGGCGAATCCAAAGGGCGGCAGCCCCACCGTTGCAGGACGAGGCTAACCGAATGGATCAACTCAGCGCCGAAAGCGCCTTTAGTAGCGTCGAGTTCGCCGAGAACCCCGAGCCCCGGGTCCCCTGTGTGCTCGTGGTCGATACCTCGACCTCGATGCAGGGCATGAAGCTCATCGAGCTTTCGAAGGGCCTCAAGACCTACCGCGATCAGCTGATGAAGGACCCGCTCGCCTCGAAGCGAGTGGAAGTGGGCATCATCACCTTCGGTGGCCGCGTGCAGCGGAAGACGAAGTTCGTCACGGCCCCCGACTTCAATCCGCCCCAGCTCGACGCCATCGGCGGCACCCCGATGGGCGAGGCGATCCTCGAGGCCATCACCATGGTCGAGGAACGCAAGCAGGCGTACCGAGAGAACGGCATCGCCTACTACCGCCCGTGGATCTTCTTGATCACCGACGGCGAGCCCAACGACCACTGGAAGCCGGTCTGCAGCCGCGTCCAAGCGGGCGAGAAGGACAAGGCGTTCTGCTTCTTCGCGGTGGGCGTGGAGGGCGCCAACATGGAAGTCCTCAACGAGATCTCGGTGCGCAAGCCGCTGTGGCTGAAGGGCCTGAAGTTCCACGAGCTGTTCACGTGGCTGTCGAACTCGCAGCAAGCGGTGTCGCAGTCGTCCCCAGGCGAAGAAGTCGCGCTGCAAGACCCAACCTCCGGCCCCAGCGGCTGGGCGGCGATCTGACGGAGGGGATGGGGATTTGAGGGGCTAAGGGGCTTAGGGGAATCGCAAGCGGACCCCGGCCCTCCCCTTGGTCCCTCAGCCCCTCAGCCCCTCAGCCCCTCAAATCCTCAGCCCCTCCCCACCCCATGTGGCGATACATCGCAGGAAGCGTCACGGGGCCCTCTCACGCTAAGAGCGGCGCGCCGTGCCAGGATAGCCATCGGGCCTGCGTGCTGACTCGTCTGGGGGAGTCTTCGTTCATTGCTTGCGTCGCCGACGGCGCAGGCAGCGCCGACTTCAGCCAGGACGGTTCAAAGCTGGCCTGCGAGGCCGTGCTCGAACTCGCCACTTCTCACTTCGACGAGTCGAAGGGCTCGTTCGCCGGCGTCACCGCCGACACGGCCCTCGGCTGGGTCCGTGAGGCCCGGTCGCGGATCGAGCAGCTCGTCGCGATGCGTGAGGGGAAGTTGCGCGATTACGCGACCACGCTCTGTGTCGCCTGTGTGTCACCGGCCGGGGCCGTTTTTCTCCAGATCGGCGACGGAGCCATCGTCTGTCGTCGCAATGGCGCGCTCGGCGTGGTATTCTGGCCCCAATCGGGCGAGTATGCGAACTCAACCATGTTCCTCACCGGCGACCGGTACGAGGACCACGTCGAGTTCCAAGCGGCCGAGGGCGACTTCACCGATGTCGCCTTGATGACGGACGGAGTAGAGAGGCTAGCGCTGTCGTTCGAGGGGCGGACGCCCCACGCACCGTTTTTTGACCCGCTGTTTAACGCTCTCCGTTCCGCCCCCGCCCCCGACGCCCTCAACGCCGAGCTTCACCGATTCCTCGAATCGGATTCGATGAAGCGTCGGTCTGATGATGACAAGACCGTCGTCCTCGCTGTTAAGACAGCCGCTCGATAAGCCGCTGCTCTACGACGCGTCCGACCGAGTCGTCCCCCTGGGGGACGTGATCGGCTCCGGCGGTGAGGGCGCTGTGTTCGAGATCACCGGCCACCCAAAGCTGGTGGCCAAGGTCTACCACAAAGACAAGCTCACCGAGCAGCACGAGCACAAGCTCCGTAAGCTCGCTTCTCTCAGCGGCGGCGAGCTGCTGACGATCGCGGCTTGGCCTCGGGGGCTGCTGTTCGACCCTCGCACCAAGGGGGTCCGCGGTCTCTTGATGGACCGCATCGCCGACGCCTACCCGCTCCACGAGCTGTACGGCACCAGCAGCCGCGCGCGCACGTTCCCGCAAGCGCAGTGGGGGCACCTCGTGCTCGCCGCGCGGAACCTCGCGGCCGCGTTCGCCACGATGCACGAGCGCGGCGTCGTCATCGGCGACGTCAACCAGGGCAACCTCCTGGTCGATTCGTCGATGTGCGTGCGGATGATCGACTGCGACTCGTTTCAGATCCCGCACGGCAAGCAGTTCTTCCGCTGCCCGGTCGGCACGCCTCACTTCACGCCGCCCGAGTTGCAATCACTGAAGCTCGTCGACGTCGA
Source organism: Botrimarina mediterranea (assembly GCF_007753265.1). NCBI lineage: Bacteria > Pseudomonadati > Planctomycetota > Planctomycetia > Pirellulales > Lacipirellulaceae > Botrimarina > Botrimarina mediterranea. The sequence goes on along the minus strand of NZ_CP036349.1, from coordinate 3,963,062 downwards.
TCGCACGGTCGATCACGACGCGTTCGGCCTGGCGATCCTGATCTTCCACCTGCTGTTCGTCGGGCGGCACCCCTTCGCGGGCCGCTACAACGGGCCGGGCGAGATGACGATCGAAAAGGCGATCGCCGAACGCCGCTTTGCGTTCTCGCACAACCGCGCCGAGACCCTCGTCGATCCGCCGCCGGCGTCGCTGCGGCTCGACGACCTGCCGCACTCGGTGGGCGACCTCTTCGAACGCGCGTTCCGTGCGCAGGGAGACAAGCCCACGCGCCCCAGGCCGGCTGAGTGGATTGGCGAGCTCGAGACGCTGATCAAGCAGCGACGTGTCTGCCCGATCGAAGAAGCCCACGTCTACTCGTCGGCGTCGCTCGACTGCCCGTGGTGCCGGATCGAAAATGCGGGCGGCCCGTCGTTCTTCCTCAACTTCGCGATGACCGACGGCTCGACCGAGTCGCGGCTTGCGGCGCTCGACACGCAGCTCGAGAAGATCGACGCGATCCACTTCCCCGAACTGGTCGGCGCCTCGCTCAAGCTCCCCCGTCTGCCGCTAGCGATGAAGACCGCTAAGACGCCGACGCGCACCGCGGCCGACTGGATCGCCGCGGGCTGGATCGCGTCGGCAGCCACGTCGGTGGCGGGCGCCTTCTTCTGGCCCGTGCTTGCGGCCGGCGCCGTCGGCTCGTTGGCCACCGCTTCGCTGCTCGCCTTCGGCAAGGCGGGCAAGCAGCGTCGCCAAGACCTCCTCGACGCCGACAAGGTGCTCACCGAAAAGCTGCAGCGCCTGGCGCTCGAGGCCCGCAAGATCAACGGCGAGCACGGCAAACGCCAAGAAGAGTATGACGCCTACGCCGCGAGCGTCTCGACCGGCATCCAACGCTACAAGTCCGACACCGAGGACATGGAGACGATCCTCCGCCAGCTCCGCGTCGAGCAGAAGGAGGACTACCTCCGCAACTACTCGCTCAGCGACTACCGCCGCCGCATCCCCGGCCTGACGCCGCAGATGGTGTCGGTCCTCGAATCGTACGGCGTCGATTCGGCGTACCACGTCGACAAGGCGCTGCTGACGGGCGTCCCCGGCCTCAGCCCCGCGGTGATGCTCGAGCTCCAGGCGTGGCGGCAGCGCGTCGAAGAGAAGTTCGAGTACAAGGCCGAAGAGGGAATCACCGAGCGCGAACTCGCCGCCGACAAACAAGAGGCGACCCGGCGGTTCAAAATCGCCCTCGCGCGCAAAATCCTCCAAGGCGCCAAACGGATGCGCGCGATGGCGTTCGCCGCGCAGGGCCAACTCGACCAAGCGATGTCGGTGTTCAAACGCCACGTCGAAGAATGGCGCGGCCTCGCCCAAAAACGCCAGCAAGAACAGGCCGAACGCGCCCCGTGGGAGCGGCAGTTGAACTCGAACCTGTGGGCCGTGCTAGGCGCTGGAATCGGCGCGCCACTGGTGGGGGCAATCTTGTGGCTTCTTATGGGATGAGGCAGACTACGCCGTTCTGTAGTATCAGTATCTCCAAAGACAGCGTGTCCGCAGAAGACATTGCGAAGTTGTCCTACCCCGTGCACGTGCTAAGCACGCTAAAGAGGAGACTCGCAATGCAAGTCAGGGTTTGCCTTCGTGTCATCCTGCTGCTGCTTGCCGGCAGCACAGCCAAAGCGGTTCTTGTACAGGTCAACGACCCTCTCATCGTCGGCAATTACACTTATACCCGAGATGGTTTCAACATCACACGCGACACGCAGTCAGGTCTTGATTGGCTCGATGTAACGTTATCGACTGGCTACTCATACAAACAAGTCATTGAACAACTTGGCGACGGTAGAGCATTCGAAGGGTTCCATCATGCAACGGAGGCCGAACTGGTCGTTTTGTTCGAGCATGCTGGGCTTGATATCGACGCTCATACTCCCGTCGCGCCAGCAATAGCGTTACTCGACCTTGTCGGCATATCTGTGACGTCGAGAGGGGGCGGGCATATAGCAGGGTATTTTAATGATGGGGATACAAATAGCTCTGTTGGTCTGGCCACATTGATTGCTCCAACGCGACAAGAAGAAAGTTACGATATTATCATTTGGAAGAATTCACGTTCTTCGTCCCAAGTCTCTTCCATTACAGGGAGTTGGTTAGTTCGCGACACCCCTATTAATGTCCCAGAGCCGGCAGCATTCTTGATGTGCACGATTGGACTATTCGCCGCGTTCCTAGAAGATTCTGCATGCCGTAGGGTGAAGCAAAGCACACAAAGCTACCCTGACCGTGAAGAGGGCTGAGTGTGGAAAAACGCCAGCTTATTTGGCTTCGTCAACCTCTCTTCAGCCAGGCGCCACACCCACACGCAGCATGGGCATGTGAACTGTCGATAGACTCTGCCGCGCTTGCCCACGCTGAAGTGCTGGGGCATGGCGCCCAGACCGACGCCTCGGGTTCCTCGCCCACAGCATCCCCTTAAAGGGCCCTAGAACGCTCCAGGATTTGCGCCGGCGTGTCCGTGTGTCCGGCGTTGGGTTGGCGAAGGAACGCGGCAACGGGCCGCTGAGGGGCTCAGGCGAGGGGCGCCACTTCTCCGACTTTTGACCGGCATTTTGCTTTTGGCCAGGGGGCCACTCGCGGATGCCTACTCATTTCGTTGTTTCGTAACGTCGGTTGCTTCGGGGCTTCCGTATAGTTTTTTGAACGCAGGACCCATCTCGTAATCATACGGAATCTCCTCTGCCGGCCGTTCCTTCTTAATCTTGTCTTGCGAGTGTCGATGTCGACTATCATGCAATCATGAAGCTAAACAAGATCACGCCGCAGGTAACTAAGAGAAGGACCCATTTGGGAATCCCCGGCTCATCGGGCAAGACAGGTATTCTTCTATCGGGTGCTTTGCTCTCGAGCTGCGTCTTGTATCGATCGAGTTCGCTATCCCTTCCGATACCTAGCCATTCACAGGTCTTTTGAAAGTCCTCAATCTTCTCGGGCGTTTCGAGTCTCGATTCTTCGGGGTTCTCGACCCAGAAAATAATGTCGCGGGAATCGTTCTTGGCTGACTCGACGTAATTAGCAACTGCATTGATCTTTCCACGCGACAACAAGAGAATGTATTTTGCAAGTTTCGCATCCCCTTCCATGAAGGGGCGGATCATTTCTTTAACGCGATCTTGGTCAGCAGCAGCGAATTGCTGCGAGATTTGACGATCGATTGCGTCCCAAACGTGGGCCGGCGGGTTGCTATTGAAGGCCATTTCCTCTTTCAGAATTCAATCGAGTTAGAGGAATTGATTCCGCCTACCAGCCCTCGTGCGATAGTCAGCGGCGGCGCTACTAGTGGGTCTCACCCCATCCCTAGCGTCATCACCTCAATAAAACTCGTGTGTCCCGCCAGCAGCTTCTCCACCGCGTCGTCCATCATTGAGACGCCGCCGTGCTCCTTAGCGGCGGCGGTGATCTCGGGCTCGGGGGCGCGTTCAACCACTAATCGTTGCATGTCGGGCGCGATCGGCAGCAGCTCGAAGACGCCCACCCGGCCGCGGTAGCCACGCTTGCCGCAGAGCTCACAGCCAACCGGCTCATACAGCGCCGATCCCACGAGGTTCGGGTGGCCCAACGCCTTCGCTTCGGCGAGCGTCATCTCACGGCGGCGACGGCACTTGGAGCAGAGCCTCCGCAGCAGCCGCTGCGCGACGCAGAGCCGCAGCGTCGCGGCGACGAGGAAGGGCTCGACGCCCATGTCCACAAGGCGCGTCACCGCGCCGGCGGCCGAGTTGGTGTGTAGCGAGCTGAACACGAGGTGCCCGGTGAGCGCCGCCTTGATGCCGACGTCGACCGACTCGAAGTCGCGCATTTCGCCGATCATGATCACGTCGGGGTCGCTGCGGAGGATGTTCCGTAGCACCGAGCCGAACGCCACCTTGTCGGCCGTATCAACCTCGACCTGCGAGACGCCGACGATGTCGTACTCGACCGGGTCCTCGACCGTGATGATGCGGCCGGGTGAGTTTGCCAGGCGGTGCCGGAGGGCGGCGTAGAGCGTCGTCGATTTGCCGGTGCCTGTGGGGCCGGTGAGCAGGATCATCCCCTGCGGCTGGGCGATGGCGTTGGAGAAGAGTTTGTACGCGGTGTCGGTGAGGCCGAGGCGGTTGAGCGTCATGCGGGACGCTTCGATCGCCAGCAGCCGCAGCGTAAGCCGCTCGCCGTGCGTCGTCGGCAGCGAGGCGACGCGCAAATCGACGCGGCGTTGGTCGGGCCCTAGGTGGACCATGAAACGCCCGTCCTGCGCTTCGCGGCGTTCGGCGATGTCCATACCGGCCATCACCTTGAAGCGCGAGACGATCGCCGAGTGGTGTTTCTTGGCGAGCTTGCGCACCGGCTCGAGCGAACCATCGACGCGCAGCTGCAAGAGGACGACGTTCTCTTCGGCGTCGACGTGAATGTCGGAGGCGCCTCGCTCGTACGCCAACTCGAGCAGCTCATTGCAGACCTCGACGGCGTTGATCGGCGCCGTTTCGGTCTCGAGTTCCTTCGCGGGCTTAGCCTTCGTCATGCCGAGGAAGCCGCGGCGCTTCGGCGCTGCGTCGTCGTCGAGCGCCGCTTTCTTCTTAGCGTCGGCGGCGGTCGTCAGCTCGAGGCCGTCGACGTACGCCGCGATCATCCACTCGTCCGAGTCGGCGTGCCGCACACGGTGCGTGGGCATCAGGTTGCCAGCCTCGGCCCACTTCTGGAGCTTCGCCATCGGGTAAGGGCCGTAGACTTGGCCGTCACCGATCTCGAAGTACCAAGCGTCTTTCATGGCATGAACCCGGGCGGGAGCGTATCGACACGCTTAGTCTAATCAACGCGATACTTTTTCGCTTGGGAAGAAAAGGTCAGGGAAACACTAAGGCACGAAGGGCACGAAGGAAAGAAAAGGTCTTGCCCGCGAATAACGACGGATGTCTGAAAGCAAGTTCATTCGCGCTGATTCGCGTCATTCGCGGGCGTTCCTTCCTTTGTGTCCTTCGTGCCTTCGTGGTTCATTAAAAAAGTGAGCCGCGTCGGGTTGGCCCCGACGCGGCTCGCTTCGATAGTAAGGTGCACCGACGGCTTAGACTTTCACGTCGGAAGCTTTGCGGGGCGTGCGGCCGCCGGGGACGGCGTCGCTTGCCGGGTCGAACCACTCGGGGTTGAAATCGATGCGGCGGTTCTCGGCGATCGCGATGTTGGTCGTCAGCGCGATCACCGCGTCGGCCAGGGCGACCTTCGGGTGGCAGTGCAATGTCGTGGCGGGCTCGCCGTTGCGGATGCACCAAGCCCAGTGCTCGATCTCTTCCTTGTAACCACGGCTGACGGCTTGCGTGACGGCCTGGGCCGCGGGCGTGTAGCCGCCGCCCGTCTCGTACGAGTCGAGCGCGTCGGCGGCGTCGTTGACCGTCACCTTGGTGCGAGTGTTCGACCCACCGTAGAGGAGGACGTCTTGCTCACGTTCGAGGATCAGTGTGCCGTCGGTGCCAAGAACGACCTCGCCGTACCCGCCGAAGCCGTTGCCGTTGATCGACGAGTAGACGACGCCGACCTTCTTGTTGGCGTCGGCGACCTTGGCCGTCGAGGGATTGTTGTCCTCGAAGTAACCCTTGCCGGGGTACTCGTAGGTGGCGTAGACGTGGTCGTCGCAGTCGCGGTCTTGCGGGAAGATATAACGGCCACCGACCGCGGTGACGCTTAGCGGGTTGACCTTCACGTGGCCCTCGAACTGCGAGCTGATGAAGATGCCCGAGGCGTCGAGTTGGTGGCTGCCGAGCTCGGCCATCAAGCCGCCGCCGGTGCGATTCCAGATCCGCCAGCGGATCAATTCTTCGAGCGCCGAGCGGTGATAGCCGCCGGAGAGCGTCCCTTCTTCGTAGCCGTAGTCCTTGGCGTCGACGTTAATATCCTCGAGCTGGGCCTTGAGTTGAGCGACCTTCATCGCCCACTTCTCTTGGTCGCTGACGCTGAGCTTGCCGTACTTGGGATGCTTACCAGCGAGCACCAGCTCCCACGACTCGAGGGACAGCACCAGCTCGTGCGTCGCCTTGATCTGTGCTTCAAGCGCTTCGGCCTCCTGCTTGTTGGGAAGCTTGCGGGCAGCACGGATGAGGTTCTTGACCTCTTCAACATCCATTCCTTGCGGCACAGGCGGCGTCCAGCTGTCATTGCCCGGCAGGTTGCCGCGGTGCCATTGGGCGCGGATGCTGTGGATGTCGCCGATCAGGCCGCGGCGGATCGTGTCGACCGCGTTGTCGTAGAGCACGCTGTAGTGACGCTGGTGGCCGGTGGCGAGCAACAGGCCCGTCTCGTCGGCGACACGCGCCATCTCTTTGCACTGGGCCACGTCCCAGGCCATCAGCTTCTCGGTCAGCACGTGCTTGCCGGCCCGCATCGCGGCCACCGCCGCCGGGTGATGCATCCACAGCGGCAACGCGATGATCACCGCCTCGATGTCGTCGCGCTCCAGCAGCTCGTTGTAGTCGTTGTAGACGGCGATGCTCTTCTCCGCCTCGGTGCGGTCCTTGTAGCCGTAGACGCGGCACAGGCCGGGACGGGCGTCGAGTGTGCCGTCGCTGGACCAGTCGCCGTAGAACGCGCGGTGCTGGTTGTACGGCCGGATGTCGGCGATCGCCTTGACGTCGATGAAATCGGGGTTGAGGGCGCCGATCAGGACGTTCCCCTCGTCCCCCGTGCCGATGACGCCGACCCGGAGACGGTCGTCAAGCTTCCTCCCATAGCCCCAGTAAGCGGCGCCAAAGCCGCCCGCGGCAACGGCGCCCGCGAGCGTCACCTCTTTGAGGAAGTCACGTCGCGACTCGTTGCGGGCGAGCAGCTCGCCCGAGACGCGGCGGAAGTTGTCTTGGCCGATGGCCTTCTCTTCGTCGGAAAGGTTCATGGCTGGCGAGGAGGGCAGGGGGCGTGCCGCGATCTTGCGGCGTTGATGGACGGTTGGGTTGCTTTGTAGTACGCGTCAAACGGTCGAGGGTTTCGGCTCTCGAGACCGGCGCCAGACGCCGAGGATCACGCCGTCGAGCCCCGCCCAGCGGCCGGCGCCAACCGTGGCGAGCACCAAGAAGGCGGCCAACTCGATCGACCAGTTGAAGAACGCCGTCATGTCCGCGCCCGTAGCCCATGGCGGTTGGGTCATGATTAGCGAGAGAAGGAAACCCGCCGCAATCACTCCCGCAACGGGCGTGAGGAAACCGAGGAAGACGCACACCCCGGCGCCGAGGACCACGCACGTCACCGCGCCGTCAATCAGCTTCAGGTTGGACTTCTCTTCCAGGGCGTCGGCGATGCTGCCGGCCTCAACGTCGGCGTCGGCGGCGAGCGCTTGCGCCGCTTCGATGAACTGGTCCTCGATCTGCCGCACCGTCGCGATCCAGGGCTGCATCGTTAGCCAGTTCTCGTTGTCTTTTTGATCGATGAGCGCTTGGGCGAACGGCGCGGGCGTATCGCCGCCGGACTCGCGGAGCTGATGCAGTCGCCACTCTTCGTGTTGGAGGTCTTCGATGTCGGGGTAGATGCCGTAGACGTAGTAGACGACTTCGCCGAGCTTCTCGTCACGCAATTGGCGGATTTTTCCGATCGTTTCGTCGCCGAGATTCGCCTGCTCCAGCCGCTGGATGCCCTGGTCCCAGCCCTTGGCGATGTTCTGCACCCAACCGCTGCCGGGGACCGCGGGATCGATGTCGTGCGGCAGAGGCTTGCCGTCCTTGGCTGCTTGGTCGGCGCGCTTGCCGTAGTCCGCGAGCCAACCGTCGATGGCGGCCTGCGTCTCGGCCGACCGCGAGCCGAACTTGATGGGGCGCGCCAAGTCGATGTGGGCGCCGTAGGGGCCCGGGATCATCGACCGGAACAGCGGGGCGAAGGTCCCCTTCGCCGTGCGGAGAAAGCCTGCCGACGAGAACGACGGGTCGAGCTTCTTGACCCCTTCGTTGAAGAAGTGCCACCCACAGAGCAGGCGCAGCAGCACGATGGCGGCGATCGCAATGGTAGAGATTCGTGTCATTCGAGATTGATAAGCAGCCGGCGACGATTCGCAAACCCGCAGTCTAGCGGACGTTATGGCTTGTTTCTACGACGGTCGGCCGGGCATCTGGGCCATGTGTTAGGACGCAAACCCTGGTCTCGGCTCGAATTGCTGGGCTCGGGTCGACCTGCTGGGCTCGACGGGGATGAAAAGGGGCAGCAGACTCTCTGGGCGCCGCAACCGCTGTGTCCAAACTGACGACGTGCAATGCCCTCACTACCTAATTCCACAACTGAGCGAATCGTTCTCTGTTTTCCGGCAGAATCTTGGCATCTTCGCCAAATCGAGGCCACGGTTCAGGAACTCGGCGTCGCCGCCGAGGTCATTAACGCGGGCCAGGAGCGGATCGCTGAGGAACTGCCAACCGCGACGATCTACTGCGGCCACGCCAAGGTCCCCGTCCCCTGGGCCGAGACCGTCGCCGGCGGCCGGCTCAAATGGATCCAGAGCACGGCAGCCGGGATGGACCACTGCCTTGTGCCGGAGGTGATCGCCTCGGACATCACCGTTTCGAGCGCGTCGGGAGTCCTGGCGAACCAGGTGGCGGACCACACGTTTGCGCTGCTTTTCGGCCTCGTGCGCAGCTTGCCGGTCTTCTTCCGGGCCCAGCAAAAGAAGGAGTTCATCCGCCGTCCGACGCGCGACCTGCACGGCTCGCGAATCGGCATCGTCGGCCTGGGCGGTAACGGCCGGCGGCTGGTGGAGGTGCTACGGCCGTTCCACTGCCGGATTCTGGCGACCGACTGGTTCCCCGAGGACAAGCCCGAGGGGGTCGAGGCTCTGCTCCCCGCCGACCAATTGGACGAAATCCTGCCGGAAATCGACGTGCTAATCCTGGCGGCGCCGCTCAACGCGATGACCCGCCACCTGATCGACGCCCGCCGGCTGGCCTTGCTCCCCAAGGGCACCCTACTGGTGAATATGGCCCGCGGCCCGATCGTTGACGAAGCGGCGATGGTCGACGCCCTGGAGTCGGGCCACCTGGGCGGCGTGGGGGTGGACGTGACGGAGGTGGAACCTCTGCCCGTCGAAAGCCGTCTGTGGGGGCAGCCCAACGCCATCATCACCCCGCACGTGGGGGGGCAGGTCGCCACGCGGGTCGAGGATGTCACCGACTTTTTTTGCCAGAACCTGATCAGATACTTCCGCGGAGAGACGGTCCTCAATCTGCTGGCGGACAAGCGGCTGGGGTTCCCGCGACCGGAGCATGCCGCTTGGCGGCGATGAAAGAGGCTCGGGGGACGAACTTGAACATCGACGCGGCCGTACAGGAGATCGCCCGATCTGCCAGAATCCCCCACACTGCCAGCGGCTTTTCTAGCGACCTGGCAGCCGACTTTATGCCTACAATGGGGGGATGATCCAATCGCTGGGTTGTCTCCTCTCGCCGAACCCCTCGGACGGGGCCTGCGCTGTTCACGAACGATTGACTAGAGTCCTACCTAACGAGGCGAGTGGCGGCTCGCCTTGCCCGACAGTTTCACGAGTGGCCGTCGCGCCACAACTATGAACACGACGGTCCTCCAGCAGAGCAAGACGCTCACGTTCCACGGCGACCCCCCTCGGTCCCGCGAGAACGCCATTCTCTGCAAACGCTACGACGAACTGCTCCAGTCCGAGAAACTCGGCTGGACCGAGCACCTCCGCCTCAAGAGCCTGCTCGGTACGGGCGGTCAGGGCGTTGTCTACCTGAGCGAACGCCGCGGCGCCGACAGCTTCACGCTGCCGGTCGCGCTGAAGTTCTTCTCTCCGGAGCGATACGCGTCCGAACACGCCTACGACGAAGCCATGCGCCGTATGGCGATGGTTAGCGGCCGCGTCGCGCAGATCGCCCACGACAATCTGATCGACGTCCAGAACTTCATTGAGCGGGACCGGGTGCGGATCCTCGAGATGGAGTGGGTCGATGGATACGACCTCGACCTTTTGCTGACGCCGGCCATGCTCCGCCGCGCGAAGGACCGTGTCAGCGGCCGCCGCTGGGACTACATCAACAACGTGATCGTCACCCGCGGCCCCGTGCGGCCCCGGCTCAAGCCCGGTATGGCCGTGGCGATCATGCGCGAGATCATCGGCGGCCTCGCCGCGCTGCACAGGGAGGAGATCGTCCACGGCGACATCAAGCCTTCCAACATCATGGTGAAGCGCACCGGCAACGCGAAGATCATCGACATCGGCTCGGCGATTGACCTCAACGACATGCCCGCGCAGCGCACCTGCACGCCGCAGTACGCCGCCCCGGAAATGCTCGAGCGTGAAGAGTTCACCCCGCGCAGCGACCTGGCGAGCCTCGGCTATGTGCTGATCGAGCTCCTGTCAGGCCAGCCCCTGTTCGCGGGCATCAACGATTACGCCAAGCTGCTCGAAGCCAAGCGAACCTTGCCGCAACGGCTCGACCAGCTCCTCCCCGACGAGGTCACCGACAGCGACCTGTTGATGGGCATCTGCCGCCGCCTGACGGCGCCCGACCCAATGCTGCGCTACGGCAGCGCCGAAGAAGCCGACACGGCCGAGATGGGTTTCGCGGAGTTTCAACGCACGCTGGTGCGCGGCGACCTAGCGAGCGAGTACGAGAACGAACTACGCGTCTGGCTTGAAGAGCTGGATTGATCGCGCCAGCGCCGCCCGTCGTAGGATGGCGCCGAAGGCCCATCACGCTTCGACATGGGCGAGCGTCTCGTGGAGCATACCGGGCGCTAACGCGCTCCGGCACTCCACCCACGGGATGGTCGGCCATTCGTTGCGCAGGGAGCCGGAATGCGTCACCGTAGGCCGTAACCAGCGCCAGCGCAGTTACGGCGATTTCCAGGGTGACGCCTATCGCACTACACGCCGTAATTGAGCCTACGTCGCGCGCCAATCAGGCCGCTGGCGGATCGTGGCGGGGAATTTCGCATCTCCTGCATCGCTCGCCAATGTTTGGCAGCGAACCATTGCCGCAATGTCCGCACACACCAGCCTTCGTTCGGCTGGTGTAAACGTTGTGTAGCGAGCGTAGCTGAGAGAGTAGGGTAGCGACCTCTTCGTGGCCTTTCTTAGTGTGAGAGACAACAAGGGCCATCAACTTTCTGTCAGTCTTGATGGAGTGCGTTGCGTTCCACGAATCGGGCAAGACGTAAGTTTGAACGGCGTTGGTTAGCCCATCGTAGTCCGGTTCTGTGTCCTTAGGGTCCCAGGAGACTACGAGGTCGCGAACGGGATAGGTCACGCTTGTGACGCTTGTATCCTTGCCGAGCAATCCGCCAGCATGCTGATAGCCGACGAAGTAACCGGATGACGCAGCGACCACAGCTAACAAAGAGGCAGCTAAGGATTTCCTTAACGAACTTCGCATACGACACTCTCTGGCTGAGTTGTAGCAACAGAAGTGGATTTTCTACCCCTTGTTTCCGCGGTGCAGCAAGCTCAGTCGCACGCAATCAAATCGGAGCCCAAGCGGCAGCGCCGGGAGTGAAGCGCGTACGCGCTCGCCTTGGTGTTCCCCGCTTCATTCCCGGCGCTGACGCCTAGGGGTTCTGACAAGACCCAAGTGTTACGTTCCTGCTGTCTAGCAACGGTAGCGTCAACTCGGCCACAATTGCCCTCCACCCTCATTGCTCTTGACGCCGCCTCGGGGTCTGGCGACCTTGATGGCTAGGCAGTCAGGAAGGCCGCCATTCACCGCCCGAAAACTCGTGTCGCGGAGACGCAAGGATGCGTTTCGTACTGCCGTTGCGTTTTCTACCGACGCTTGCGCTGACTGCTATCGCCACTCTCGTGGCGGCGCCGGCCTATGCCGCTGAAGAAGACCGATACGGCGGCGATATGTCGACGTACGACTTCGGCTCGTTCGACAAGCTGCCCAGCAGCAGCTCGGCCACCGGCGGGTATCGCAACTCGACGACGCCCTCCTCGAGCTCGTCGCCGTCCTCGAACCCCGCGCCATCTTCGGCGCCGCGGCCATCACAATCCGCGACTACGACGGGCGCATCGGCGCCGAGGCCCTCGTCGATGAACGACCTGCGGCAGCCCTCGTCCACACAGGCGCCCTCAAGCTCAGCATCGCTGCCGCCGCGGACCTCAAGCGTCACGCCCAGCAGCCAATCGCAAGTGACGCTCCCCGGTTCGTCCCGCCCGCTGTCCGCGACGACGCCTGGTTCGGCATCAGCATCCGCCATGCCTCCTTCGACTTCAAGCCAATCGGCGCCGCGGGCTTCCGATCCCTACGCCGGCCTGCCGCCATCGCCTTCATCGAACTCTAGAGGCAACAATCAATCTTCGCGCGCAAACCTCTCCTCGACAGCGACATCCTCCGGCTCTTCGAACTCTTCTTCTTCAAGTTCGTCGGCGACAAATCGCTCCACCGCCGACGACTTCCGCAGCTACTCGCAATCGACCGCGGGATCGTCGAGTCCATTCGATCAACCCAGCCGTCCCGCCGATCAACCCAGCCGTCCGGCGACGAGCCAACCGTCGCGCCCTTCGCAACCGACGTTCGACGGCAATTCGTCGGTGCTGACGAGTCGCGTCGGCGCAGCCAGCGATCCGCAGGCTCGGACGCGCGAAGAGAACACCCGCAAGATGCTCGAGAAGATGCTCGCTCCACGGCAGGGATCACAACTCAGCGGGTCGCCGATGTCGCTGGCGTCGGTGGTCTCGTCGGCCGCGGATCGCGACGAGCAAGCACGGCGCGTCGAGGCCTACTGGGCGCTTAGCTCCGCAGTGGCGGACTACTACCTGGGTCTCGACGAGATGGTCGAGATGTCGCGGCTCCGTCAGACGCTGCCGACCTACAGCACCGCACTTGGTGAAGCGGAAACAACGCTGAAGACACGCCTCGATACGTCGCTCAAAGCGGCCCGAGCCGCGCAGTTCCGCCTGTCAATGTTGATGGGCGGCGGCGTGGCGCCGCTGCCGTCCGACACGCCCTTTACGGGACCCTACGCGACTCGCATCGAAACCGTCTTCCCCGAAGGCGCCCCCGCCGAGGCGCGGCTGATCGCCGAGCTACTCCCACTACGCCTCGCCGAATTGCAGGGCGCCGCTGCCGACCTAGCGGGTTCGGAGAACTGGGTGGACAAGGTACGCAATGACCAACAGAACACCTCCGATGGTCGTGGTATCGTCCTGGCATTGAAGCTTAACGCGCTGAGCCGCCGGGCATTTGTGCAGATCGCCCGCGACTACAACCTGCAGATCAACCGCTACTCGCAGCTGGCGACGCCCGACCACATCGACACGGGCCGCCTCGTGGCTATGCTGATAAGGACGGCGCCGACGAGCGCCGCGTCGGCCGACGACGCCCTGATGGCCGGCTTCTCGGCCGGGTCCAACAGCTCGGCCAGCCGCACCCCCTCGACGAACGGCCCCGCGCGGCGTTAGTGAACGCGTCCGGCGGCGGCCTCCGCTTAGCAGCCCGCCATGCCAAACGGGATCACCGCCATCGCCAACCGCAAGCCGCTCAGCGGCTTAGCGTCGTCGGACACGACGCCGTTTGACGCCGCCGTTCTGCCGATAGTGACGCCGCTGCGGATCGGCGACCTCGTCGTCGATCCACCGATTCTGCAGGCGCCGATGGCGGGCTATACCAATTACGCCTTCCGTCAGATCGTCCGCGCGTACGGCGGCGCGGGGCTGCTGGCGACCGAGATGGTCAACGCCCGCGGCTTCATCTGGATGGACCGCGAGCAGGCCGAGCACCCCGACCGTTTGTGGGGCGTCGCCGACGAGCCGCGTCCGCTGGCCGTGCAGATCTGGGACAACGACCCGGAGACGCTCGCCGCTGTCGGCGCCCGACTGACTCACGAGTACAAGGTGTCGGTCGTCGACATCAACTTCGGCTGTCCGGTGCGGCAGGTGACCGAGAAGGCCCACAGCGGTTCGTACCTGCTCCGCACGCCCGACCGGATGGGTCAGATCATCGAGCGCGTCGTCGCCGCCTGCCATCCGACCCCGGTCACTGCGAAGACACGACTCGGTTGCAGCCGCGACAAGATCAACATCATTGATGTCGCGCAGATCGTCGAAGGCGCCGGCGCTGCAGCGCTGACGGTCCATGGCCGAACCGCCGCCGACATGTTCCGTGGGCAGGCGTCGTGGGACCTGATCAGCACGATCAAGCCGCACCTCAAGCGGATCCCGCTGATCGGCAACGGCGACCTCGACACGGCGGAGAAGGTCGTCGAGGCGTTCCGTCGCTGGAACGTCGATGGCGTAATGATCGCGCGGGCGAGCTTGGGAAAGCCCTGGCTCTTCCAGCAAGCCGCCGCCGCGCTGCGCGGCGAGCCAATCCCGCCCGACCCGACGCTCGAAGAAGAGCGTGAACTGATGGTCGAGCACTTCCGTCTGGTGTGCGAGCGCTTCGGCGAAGAACGCGGCGCCGTGCTAATGCGGAAGTTCGCCTGCTGTTACGCCCAAGGCCGCCCCGGCGCGCGGGAGTTCCGCAAGCACGTGGTGGGTATTGAGACAGCCGCGGAGTTTTTCGACGTGGTGGAGCAGTGGTTTCCGCGTTCGGTGGTGTAAGATATCAGAGATAGATGCCTATCCCGTTGAGGTAATTATGACCTTGCACATTGAACTCGATCCCGGATTGGAGGCTTCGTTAAGTGTTGCGGCGCAGTCGGAAGGGCTCAGCATAGAAGACTTCGTCCGCGGCTGCTTGAAGAAGCAGTTTGGTAAAGCAGCTCCCGCAACGAACGAGGAAACAACAACGCCGACGCACAGTGAAGCGTACGAACTCGGCAAGCATGTGTTTGGCAAGTACTCGAGCGGTCGTTCTGATTTGTCGGTGAACCACGAGAAAATCTTGGGCGAGATCTTTGACGAGAAACATCGCAATCGTTGACACCGGACCGCTCGTTGCCTTGTTTGATGGCGCCGACATCTACCACCACGAGACGGTCAACTTCTTGGCAGCGTCCCGGCGAAAGCATGTAACCACGCTTGCGGTCGTTACCGAGAGTGTCTACCTCCTGCGTTTCAATAAGAACGCACAGATTGATTTTCTCGAATGGCTTCAGTCTCCTGCCGTGGAGATCGAGACGTTGGAGGACGCCGACCTCGCCCGCGCGATTGAGGTCATGCAGAAGTACAGCGACCTACCAGCCGACTTCGCCGACGCTACCCTAGTCGCAATCGCGGATCGGCTTGGCGTCAATGAAGTCGTCTTGTTCGACTCTGACTTCGACATCTATCGCCGAGGCGATGGCGCACCGTTTATCCGACTCCCCGCATAACGCACGGACGCGACCGGTTTGGAAGCCACCGACGTAGCCATCGACGAAGCCCAAGTCCTCGAGAAGCTCGAGCGGTTGCTCGAATCGGAGGACGCCGCTGTCGAGCCGCTGACCGAGCTGCTCGGGTCGCTAGACGCCCGTGAGACAGCGCGCGCGGTGTGCGAGCTGCCGATCGAGCAGCAGGCCGAACTGTTGCGGCGGCTGTCGCCCGAGGCGGCGGTCGAGGTGCTCGACACGCTCCCCGAGGTGACCGTTGTTGAGGCGGTGGAGGAGCTTCCCGCCGATGTGGCCGCGGCGATCGTCCACGAACTCCCCAGCGACGACCAAGCCGACCTCATCGGCGCCATGGACTCGGCGGCGGCCGCGGCGGTGCTCGCCGAACTCGCCGACGACGAAGCCGAACGGATCGCCGAACTCGCCGCGTATCCCGAAGATTGCGCGGGCGGCCTGATGGCGACGGAGGTCGTGGCGCTGCGCGACATCGCCACGGTCGAGACAACCTTGCGGCGTCTGCGCGCCGGCGCCACCAAGCTGCGCGACCTCGACGTGCAATACGCCTATGTCGTCGCCAAGGGGCGGCGGCTTGTGGGCGTGCTGCGCCTGCGGGACCTCTTGATTGCCGATGAGCGCTCACGGCTAACCGAGATCATGATCGCCGATCCCCTGTCGATTCCGGCGGAGACGCCGCTCGACGAGCTGATCGCGTTTTTCGATAGTAATTCGTTTCTCGGGGTTCCGGTTGTCGATGGCGAGGGCCGCCTGCTTGGGGTGGTCAGTCGCCGCGCGGTGGACGAGGCGGCCGAAGAGCAGGCCACCAGCGACTACCGCCGCTCAATGGGAGTCGTGGCCGAAGAACTGCGTTCGATGCCCGTGCTGCGCCGCAGCCGGATGCGTCTCTCGTGGCTGAGTGTCAACATCCTGCTGAACGTCGTCGCCGCGAGCGTCATCGCCGCCTACGAGGAGACGCTCAGCAGCGTGATCGCCTTGGCGGTCTTTCTGCCGATCATTTCGGACATGTCCGGCTGTAGCGGCAACCAAGCGGTCGCCGTCAGTATGCGCGAGTTGTCTTTGGGCTTGTTACGGCCGAGCGAGTGGCTGCGTGTCTGGATCAAGGAGGGGAGTGTCGGCTTTCTGAACGGCTTGGTGCTGGGGGGATTGCTCGGCGTCGTCGCGGCGTTGTACGCCGGAAATGTTTGGATGGGGATTGTCGTTGGCGGCGCCCTGGCGATCAACACGCTGGTCGCCGTGTTGCTCGGCGGCGTGATCCCCCTCGCCCTGAAGAGGGCGGGAGTGGACCCTGCGCTGGCGTCCAGCCCGCTGCTGACGACCGTGACCGACATGTGCGGCTTCTTCTCGGCGCTGAGCCTGGCCACTCTGCTGCTGGACAAGCTGGTCTGATAAGCTCACGCCCTAACGGCGTCGGCTTGGCCTAGCGTGGGGCCGGACGCCCGGCAACGCATAACGAGTCGCAACGATGGTCGCCTTCGGGCTGCTGATTGGTGGGTTGGTGCTATTGGTGTTCGGCGCCGAGTGGCTCGTACGCGGCGCCAGTCAGTTAGCGGGCCGGGCGGGGATTTCGCCGCTGGCAATCGGGCTGACGGTCGTCGCCTACGGCACGAGCACGCCGGAGTTGGCGGTGAGCATCAACGCCGCTCTCACGGGGCAGGCCGACATCGGCATGGGCAACGTCGTTGGCAGCAACATCTGCAATGTGCTGTTGATACTCGGTGTGTCGGCGCTGGCGGCGCCACTCATCGTCTCCTCACAGCTCGTACGGATCGACGTGCCGTTGATGATCGCCGTGTCGCTGGGAGTGGTCGGGCTGGCGTTCGACGGGAAAGTCAGCCGTGTCGACGGTCTCATCCTGCTAGCGGTGGCGATCGGTTACACCGCGCTGCAACTAGTGCTTGCCAAGAGAGAAGCATCGATCGACGCCGACGCAACGCCGCCCAGCGGGTCGGTGGTGGCGTCGGTCCTGTTCATCCTCGTCGGCCTGGGGCTGCTGATGCTCGGCGCGCGATGGATGGTGGGCAGCGCGGTCACGATCGCCAAGTGGTGGGGCGTCAGCGAGTTGGTGATCGGCCTGACCGTTGTCGCGGTGGGGACGTCGCTGCCGGAGCTGATGACCTCCGTCGTCGCGAGCCTCCGCGGCCAGCGCGACATCGCCGTGGGGAACATCGTCGGCAGCAACCTTTTCAACCTGACCGCCGTGCTCGGCGCCGCTTCGGCGATCTCGCCCAACGGCGTGGCGGTCGCGGCGGAGACGCTTCGATTCGACTTGCCGGTGATGGCCGCGGTCGCGGTGATCTGCCTGCCGATTTTCTTCACGGGAAGCACGGTCGCCCGCTGGGAGGGCGCCCTGCTACTCGCTTACTATGTAGCCTATGTGACCTACCTCGTGATGGCCGCCCAACGGCACGAAGCGACGCAAGGCTTCGGCGACGCGATGCGCTTCTTTGTTGTGCCGATCACCGCCGCGGTCTTCGTTGGCCTGACGGTGCTGGAACTAAGGCGTCGTAGGAACGGCGCGGCGAACGTTTAAACCTCCCAAGGCAAGCCGCCGATGAAAGCCCTGCTGCTCACCGACGCCAAGCGGCTGGAATATGTCGACTTCTCCGAGCCGCCGATCGCCGCCGACGAGGTGCTGGTGCGTGTCGCGGCGTGCGGCGTGTGCGGCAGCGATGTCCATGGTTACGACGGCAGCACCGGCCGCCGCATCCCACCGATTGTCATGGGGCACGAGGCCGCCGGCGTGATCACGCAAATCGGCGCCGCGGTCGAAGGCCTTGCGATTGGTGAACGCGTCACCTTCGACTCGACAATCTACTGTGGTAAGTGCGACTACTGCCGCGTCGGCAAGATCAACCTCTGTGATAACCGACAGGTGATGGGCGTGTCGTGCGGCGACTACCGTCGCCACGGCGCCTTCGCGGAGTACGTCGCGGTCCCTAGCCACATCGTTTATCGTCTGCCCGATACGCTGCCGATGGAGCACGCGGCGATGATCGAGGCCGTTTCGGTCGCCGTCCATGCGGTCAGGCGGTCCGGGGCAGGGCGGGGCGATACAGCCGTCGTTGTCGGCGCCGGCATGATCGGCCTGTTGGTGATTCAGGCGCTCCGCGCTTACGGCGCCGAGCGCGTTATCGCCGTCGATGTCGATGACGACCGGCTGCGCGTCGCCCACCAGCTCGGCGCTAGCGACACGGTGCATCCCGATCGGCAAGACCCCATCGCCCACATTCGTGAACTCACCGGCGGCCGCGGCGCGGCGGCTTCGTTCGAGGTCGTCGGCGCCACCGCGCCATTGCGAACGGCCGTAGAATGCGTCGCAAAAGGTGGCTCGGTGACGCTCGTCGGCAATGTGAGCCCGCGCGTCGAGGCGCCGCTGCAGTCGATTGTAACCCGCGAGCTCACCCTCTACGGCTCCTGCGCGTCGCAGGGCGAGTACCCCGAGTGCATCGAGTTGATGGCGGCGGGGAAGATCGACGTGGCGCCGCTGCTCAGCGCCCGCGCGCCGCTCGCCGAGGGGCCGCGGTGGTTCGAGCGGCTCTATGCCCGCGAAGCGGGCTTGATGAAAGTAGTTCTCGAACCGTAGCCGATCAGCAACTACATGTCAGTGAATCCATTCGATCTTACCGGCCGAGTTGCCGTGGTCACCGGCGCGAGTCGCGGTCTTGGCCAACAATTCGGCCGCGCGCTAGCGAAGGCGGGCGCTGACCTCATCGTCACGAGCCGCAAGCGGGACGACCTCGCGCCGTTCTGCCGCGAGATCGAGACGCTCGGCCGCGACGCGGCGCCCATCCAACTCGACGTGCGCGAAAAGGCGAGCATCGATCGCTTCGCCGACGAGGCCGTCGCCGCGTTCGGCAAAGTCGATATCCTCGTCAACAACGCCGGTTGCAACGCCCGCAAGCCGGCGCTCGACGTCACGTGGGACGACTGGAACTTGGTGCTCGATACCAACCTCCGCGGCACGTTCTTCGTCGCGCAGGCGATCGGCCGCCACATGATAGAGCACGAGTACGGCCGGATCGTCAACATCGGCTCGGTGACGTCGGTGATGGGCTACGCGGGCCTCGCCCCCTATTGCGCGAGCCGCGGCGGCGTCAAGCAACTGACGATGAGCCTCGCCGACGACTGGGGCCGCCACGGCGTAACGGTCAACTGCTTGGCGCCGGGCTGGTTCCGCACCGAGCAGAACAAGATGCTCTACGAGAACGAGCGCTGGGTCGAGTATCTGAAGGACCGCATCCCGCTCAAACGCCCGGGCCTGCCGGGCGACCTCGAGGGCGCCGTCGTCTTCCTGGCGTCCGACGCGAGCGCCTACGTCACAGGCCAGACGCTGCTGGTAGACGGCGGCATCAGCACCGGCGCGACCAAGGCGACGCTGGACGAGGTTTGATAGCGCCGCTCGTGGACAGCGAACGATTCGCAAGGGGGTCGCTGTATGTCGAGTCGAGTGCGTAAGAACCGGACGCTAAGGCGTGCCGGCTGATCTCGCTGATCAGCCGCTGGGCCTTACCCCCGGTTCGTTGTGGACGGTTGGCTCAAGCGTCGCCATCGTCCAGCAGCACTTTCGACAAGCAGAAAGTCACCAGCGACAGCACCGTGCCGATCGACAGGCCCATCACGATCCAGCCTGCATAGGTCATGACTTGGTTCCTCGGAGTTAGGGGCGTCGTAGTTTTGTCGTCGATTTCATTGCGCTGACATCGTTCTCAGATGCCCGCGCCGTCTTCTTCGACCTCGTCGAACTCCAACTTGCCGCCGTCGCGCCAGCGTCGTCCCGCGACGTGGATCAGGATCAGCAAGAAGGCGCCCACAACCGCGATAAACGATATCGAGCTCAGTGCGACCGTGTCTTCGGTGATGATGGCAAGTCGCGGCCCGAGGTCTTTGTAGCCGGAGACCGCGAGGATCACGATGAGGTACGTCGGCACGAAGTACTTCAGGAGGTACTGCACCAGTCTTGGGATCGGGAACTTTGCGCCTTCAGCGGCGATCTTGGCGCCTCGGTCGATGCCGAGTTTCCAGCCATACAGGATCGATTGGATCAGCGCGAGGATGACGATCAGGGTCGTGCCTATCCAGAAGTCGAACGTATCGAGCGCCACCATCCCCTTCGAGAAGTAAAGGATGAACCCCGATCCCAAGGCGGAGATGAGCCCCAGCAGCGAGGCGGAAGCCGGCCGGGGCAGATCGAACCCTTCCTCGAAGAACGCGATCACCGGTTGCAGCATCGAGAGGCTGCTGGTGATCGCGGCGAGGAACAGCATGAAGAACCACAGAAACCCGAAGAAGCGTCCGGCCGGCATTTCGGCGAAGACATTGGGCAAGGCGTTGAAGCCGAGCCCGAAGGTTCCCTGATCTCCAACGGTGGCGCCGAGGAACAGAAAGGCCGCTGGAATGGTGATCAAGCCACCGAGGCAGACCTCGAAGAACTCGTTCATGCTCGACGCCGTCAGGCCGCTAAGAACGACATCGTCCTTCCTCTTCAAATAACTGGAGTAGTTGATGATCACCCCGAAGCCGACCGACAGACTGAAAAAGATCTGTCCAGAAGCGGCCAACCATGTTGATGGCTTGGCAAGCGCCTTGAAGTCCGGGTTCCACATGAAACCGAGGCCATCGAGAATCGTGCGTCCCGAGTCATCGGGCGGCAGCGTCAGCACCCGTGTGAGGACGATCAACGCACAGATGGCCATCGCCGGGATGGCGACCTTGCAGAAGGTCTCGATCCCGCGGGCGACGCCGCGATAGATCAGGATGAAGTTGAGCACAAAGGTGATGACCACCAACCACATCAAATTGCCGCCGCCGCGCTTTAGCAGCGCGCCGTCTTCGCCGGCGCCGACGAACTTATCGAAGAACGCGCCGTAGGCCTGCGGGTCGCTGCCGAGCATCAAGTCGCCGGTCAGATAGCTCCACGCATAGCCGAGGCACCAAGCCTCGATCACGACGTAGTACATATAGATGACCAGCGGGATCAGCAGCGCCGGCATGGCCAAGTACTTCGACAGCCGATGCGGCCAGATCACGGAAAAGATGCCCGGCGCCGAATTGAAGCCGCGCGACCCGCCGTGCCTCCCCATAACCCATTCCGCCCAGCAGAGCGGGATGCCGAGCACCAGCAGCGAGATGAAGTAGGGGATCATGAAGGCCCCCCCGCCGTTCTGGGCCGCTTGCCCGGGGAACCGCAGGAAGTTGCCTAGGCCGACCGCCGAGCCGGCCACGGCCAGAATGACCCCGATCCGCGACCCCCAGCCCTCGCCAATTTTTTGGGCCGGTGTGGCCTCGTTTACTTCGTTTGGGGGGGGTGTCTCTGGCATGGGCACTCATTCCTAGAGGTTTGAGGGGTCGATTGACGGTTTGCCGTGGCGCCTGCGGGGGGCATCCAACACTTAAACCTTTGGCGAGTCAAGGCTTTACGTCGCGTCGCTATCGCGCTAATGCGACGCCGTCTCATTTAAAACATTATGGGTTGTCGAAAATGCGGACTGCTTTACGATTGAGTCAGCCATGGTTACCAGCGACGACTCCGACCGCCTGTTACTCGACTATCTCCGCCGCCACCGCACGGCGTCGGTGGGGGAGTTGGGCGATTTGCTCGGCGTCACCGCCACCGCCATCCGCCAGCGTCTCACGAGGCTTATGGCGGAGGGTTTGATCGAGAGGCAACTTAGGCACCCGGCGGTCACAAACGGCCCGCAGGAGGCCTCTGAGGAGCTCCTAGAGGCCTCTCAGGGGGTCCGTCGGGACCCGACGCCGCCAAGGAGCAAGAACGGCCGTGGGCGACCGAGCTATGACTACCGCCTCACCGACCGCGGGCGTCAGTCCGCGGGCGACAACTTCCACGACCTCGCCGAGGTCCTCTGGCAGGAAATCCGCCAGATCGAGGAACCCCGCGTTCGGGTGGGCCTCGTGAAGCGAGTCGCCGAGCGGCTCGCCCAGCGTTACTCCAGCCAAGTCGGCGGCGAAGACGTCGCCGAGCGGATGCGTCACCTTATGCGGTTGATGGGCGAGCGCGAAGTGCCGGTCGATGTCGATGAGACGAACGGCCTGCCGGTGTTGACGATGCTGGCGTGTCCCTACCCACAACTCGCCGAGCAGGACCGCAGCATCTGCGCCGTCGAGAAAGCGATGATCAGCGAGATCGTCGGGCAGGGCATGCGGCTCAGCGAGTGCCGCTTGGACGGTGGCGGTTGCTGCACGTTTAGCCCATCGGCTGAGTTCGCGACGGAGGGGGCGACGGAATGAAAACCCCCGCCACTTTCAACTCGACCAGTTACACCGAAACGGGCGACGTGCTCCCCACGACGCTCGGCGCTGATGGCGTCACTTACACCGCCGACGGTCGGCCGTGGATCGAGGGGCGCTTCGAGGAGAACGTCATTACTACGACCCTCGAGCAAGCGATCAACTGGGCCCGCGAGTCGAGCCTCTGGCCGATGACCTTCGGCATCGCTTGCTGTGCGATCGAGATGATGGCGACCGGCGCCGGCAAGTACGACCTCGACCGCTTCGGCGCCGGCGCCTTCCGCGCGACGCCGCGGCAGGCCGACCTGATGATCGTCGCCGGGACCGTTACCTACAAAATGGCGAGCCGGATCCGCCGGCTCTACAACCTGATGCCCGACCCGAAGTACGTCATCGCGATGGGCGCCTGCACCGTCGGTGGCGGGCCGTACTTCAAGCACGGTTACCACGTGGTGAAGGGCGTCGACTTGGTGGTGCCGGTGGATGTTTACATCCCCGGCTGCCCGCCGCGGCCCGAGTCACTGCTCGAGGGGCTCATGCGGGTGCAGGACAAGATCCGTAGCCACCGGATCGCGCGCGTTGCTGGCGCAGCGGTTGGCGTCACCGACGCCGAAGAGTTGCCGATGCCGCACCACTCGGGCCACACGATTCCCGCGATCGACCTCGAGCCGGTCCGCCATCACCAGCAGATCACCGACCAAATCAAAGCGGCGTCGAAAGCGTAATCCTTGTGAAAGGATGGAGCCCACGAATCAACGCGAACAAGAACGAATAGAAAACAAGTACTGCGACCATCGAACCACTAGGCGAGACCTGACTGCCAGAAGCAAGCGAGTGAATACAGTTCCGGAAGATTCGAGATAGTTCGTGTCATTCGTGGGCAGTTCCTTCATTCGCGAGAATTCGCGTCCATTCGCGGTTCCCTCTAGCAGTCACCCACAAACCATCACTTCAGCGAAGCTTCAAGCGAGTCCAGCGATGTCCAAAACTCTCCGCATCAAGAACCTCCACGTCTGCGTCGAGGGAAAGCCGATCCTCAATGGCGTCAACCTCACGATCAACCGCGGCGAGACCCACGCCCTGATGGGCCCTAACGGCTCGGGCAAGAGCACGCTGGGCAACGCCATCATGGGCCACCCGTCGTACGAGGTGACCGACGGCACGATTGAGCTCGTCGAGGAAGACGGCACAGTCGCCAATGTCCTCGAACTCGACGCCTCCGAGCGCGCCCGCGCGGGGCTGTTTATGGCCTTCCAGCGGCCGATGGCGATCCCCGGCGTGAAGCTCGCCGACTTCATGCGGCACGCTACGTCGAACGTCCGCAACCCCGAGCGTAAAGAGGGCGAGGACCTGATCCCGATGCGTGAGTTCCGCAAGGAACTGCAGGAGAAGATGGGCCACCTGCGGATGGACCTTGACTTCGCCCGCCGCTACGTCAATGACGGCTTCTCTGGTGGTGAGATGAAGCGAGCCGAAATCCTGCAGATGGCGATGCTGCGACCCAAGTTCGCGATCCTCGACGAGACCGACTCGGGCCTCGACGTCGACGCGGTGAAGCTCGCCAGCGAGTCGATCGCCGAGATCTCCGCCGACGCGTCGCACGGCGGCGCGATGGGCGTCCTGATCATCACGCACCACGATAAGCTGCTGGAGCGGAACACGCCTGACTTCACCCACGTGATCCTCGGCGGCCGCATCGTCGAGACCGGCGGCGTCGAGCTCGCCAAAGAACTGCACAACGACGGCTACGACCGCATCCGGGCCGAGTACCCCGAAGCGGCAAAGCTCAACAGCAAGATGGCCGAGGAAGAAGCCGTTTCGGTCTGACGATTAGAACTCAATTAAACAGGTAGTGACGAATTACGAAGCACGAATGACGAACGCAAGCGGACGCTTCTTCGTCATTCGTCATTCGGGCTTCGTCATTCGCAAATAGCGTTCACTAGCGAACAGCGACAAATATCATGGCAACCGACACAATTCCCACACCGGCCGACCTCGAACGTCCCGTCGATGACGTGCCGCACGAGATCAACAAGTACAACTTCATCACGCAGACGAAGGACATCTTCAAAGCGAAGAAGGGTCTCTCGCGCGAGGTCGTTGCGCAGATCTCGGAGATGAAGAGCGAGCCGGCGTGGATGCGCGACTTCCGGCTGCGATCGCTCGAAATCTTCGAGTCGAAGCCGATGCCCAAGTGGGGCGGCGACATCGCCATCGACTTCGAAGACGTCTACTACTATCTCAAGCCCACCGAGGGTCAGAGCAAGAGCTGGGACGACGTGCCCCAGGAGATCAAGGACACCTACGACAAGCTCGGCATCGTCGAGGCCGAGCAGAAGCGGCTCGTCGCCGGCGTGAAGGCGCAGTTTGAGAGCGAGGTCGTCTACGGCTCGCTTCAGGAAGAGGTCGCCAAGATGGGCGTCATCTTCACCGACACCGATACCGCCGTCCGTGAGCACCCCGAACTCCTGCGTGAGTACTTCGGCAAGATCATCCCGCCTGAGGACAACAAGTTCGCCGCGCTCAACTCGGCCGTCTGGTCGGGCGGTTCGTTCATCTACGTGCCGCCGGGCGTGCACATCGAGTTCCCGCTCCAGGCCTACTTCCGCATCAACGCCGAGAGCATGGGCCAGTTCGAGCGGACATTGATCATCGTCGATGAAGGCGCGTCGGTTCACTACGTCGAGGGCTGCACGGCCCCGATGTACACGACCGAAAGCCTCCACTCGGCCGTCGTCGAAGTGATCGTCAAGAAGAACGGCCGCGCCCGTTACACGACGATCCAGAACTGGGCGAACAACATCTACAACCTGGTGACCAAGCGCGCCGTCGCTTACCAAGACTCGCTGATGGAGTGGGTCGATGGCAACCTCGGCAGCCACCTGACGATGAAGTATCCGGCCGTCTACATGATGGAGCCCGGCGCCCGCGGTGAGATCCTCTCGATCGCGTTCAGCAGCACCGGCCAGCACCAAGACGCCGGCGCCAAGGTCGTCCATTGCGCGCCGAACACCTCCAGCCGCATCGTCTCGAAGAGCATCAGCAAGAACGGCGGCCGCAGCAGCTACCGCGGCCTCTGCAAAGTCGAGAAGGGCGCCACGGGCGTGAAGAGCAACGTCGTCTGCGACGCGCTGATCCTCGACCCGCAGAGCCGCAGCGACACGTACCCGTATATCGAAGTCGAAGAGCAGGACGTGCAGATCGAGCACGAGGCCAGCGTCTCGCGCATCGGCGAGGAGCAGCTCTTCTACCTGATGAGCCGCGGCCTCACCGAAGCAGAGGCGAGCTCGATGATCGTCTCGGGCTTCATCGAGCCGCTCGTCAAGGAACTGCCGATGGAGTACGCCGTCGAGATGAACCGTTTGATCGAACTGCAGATGGAAGGCAGCGTCGGCTAATTGTTCGACGTTGCTTCTGAATAGACGGCGAGCCGGCGACGTTAGTCGTCGGTGTGAATCACGATCAACACCGCCACCCACCGACGACTCGCGTCGTCGGCTCGCCAAACCGTAAAGCTAAGCGTCTCCTACGACGCAACTCCACAAGCTCAGCATGACCACCGCGATCTCTAACACGACCAAATTCGACGCCGCCGGCTTCGAAGCCCTCCTCGCCGAGCGCGCCGGCGAGCCCGCTTGGCTCACCGAGCGCCGGAAAGTCTCTTGGCAAGCCTTCGAAGCCGCCAACTGGCCGTCGAGTAAGGACGAGGAGTGGATGCGCACCGACATCCGCCTCTTCAAGCTCGACGCCTTCAAGCCGACCGCCGGTGTCCCCGTTGCCATCGCTGGCGAGCAGCCGCTGCTGTCGCATGGCGTTGATCTCGGCGGCCGTGTCGAGTCGGTCAACGGCGCAGCGACACTCTCGGAACTCGATGGCGAGATCATCGCGAAGGGCGTCGTCTTCGGCAGTCTGAGCGAAGCCGTTACGCAGCACGGCGATCGGCTGCAGAAGGCGTTCGACCGCGAGGTGGTAAGCCCCACCTACGATCGCTTCGCGATGCTCAACGACGCCTGCTGGACGGGCGGCGTTGTGCTGTACGTCCCCAAGGGCGTACGGATCGAGAAGCCGCTGCACGCCGTCTCACGGCTCAGCGGCGCTGGCGCCACGGATATGACCAAGACAATCGTCGTGCTCGAGGAGGGCGCCGAAGCGACGCTCCTCATGGAGTCCGCCTCGACCGACGCCGAGTCGGCGGGCCTCCACAACGGCACGATCGAGATCGTCGTCGGCCGCGGCGCGAAGCTCCGCTATGTGAACCTCCAGAACTGGAACAACCGCACCTGGCACTTCGCCCACCAGAAGGCGGTGGTTGGCAAGGAAGCACAACTCCAGTGGACCATCGGCGCGCTCGGCGCCCGTTTGGCGAAGGTCAACCAGCGCGTCGCCCTCGCCGGCGCCGACGCCGAGGCGCAGGTCAACGGCGTGATGTTCACGCAGGGCAAGCAGCACCTCTGCTACAACACGCACCAGCACCACGAGGCGCCCTACTGCCGCAGCGACCTGCTCTACAAGAACGCCCTGCAGGACAGTTCACGCACCGTCTGGCGCGGCATGATCCAAGTCGATGAGGCCGGCCAGCGCACCGACGCCTACCAACGCAACGACAACCTGATGCTCGCCGCCACGGCGCGGGCCGACTCGATCCCCGGTCTCGAGATCGAAGCCGACGACGTCCGCTGCACGCACGGCAGCACCAGCGGCCGCGTCGATGACACAATGATCTACTACGCGATGAGCCGCGGCTACACGCGTCAAGAAGCGGTGCGGATGATCGTCACCGGCTTCTTCCAACAGGTCTTCGACCGCATCACGATCGACAGCGTCCGCGAAGCGCTGGGCGAAGCGATCGGCCAGCGGGTGCAGGATTTGCCGAATCAGTGAGTGGGCAGTCAGCAGTGGGCAGTAAGTTTAGAGGTGAGCCGGAAGCGTAAGCGCCCGGAGTAAGCGTCAGCGCCGGCTGTAGAGCACGGTCGCTCAGCCAAGCGTCAGCATCCGGAGCAATCGTGTCCGAGTTCATCCCTGTCGGCCCCATCACCGACTTTGCCGATCCGTCGTCAACGCTCGTTGAGGTCGATGACGAATCGGTTGCATTGATCCACGCCGCGGGCAGCTTCTACGCACTCGACGACGTTTGCACGCACGACGGCGGCCCGCTATCGGACGGCCCGCTGCACGAGGACGAGAACCCGCCGGCGATCGCTTGCCCACGCCACGGCGCCAAATTCGCCCTCACCACCGGCGCCGCCCTGACGATGCCCGCCACCCAACCCACCCGCGTCCACGAAGTGAAAGTCGAAGACGGCCAAGTCTTGGTAAAACTCACTGTATAGAGAAGTAAGCGGCAAAGTTCCCCGAGACGGCTCTGTGATTGAAGCCCGAGGCGAACGGCACTAAGCTGAAGGTATGAGCACCGGCGCCCTACGTTTCGACACGATCTCGGTTGAAGACTACCTCGCTGGCGAGGAAGTCGCCGAGGTCCGCCATGAGTATGTCGATGGCCGTGTTTACGCGATGGCTGGCGGGACGGTCAGCCACGCATTGGTGCAAGCCAATGCTCTCGCTTCTCTCCATACTGGCCTACGCGGTAAGAAGTGCCGCCCCTTTGGTTCGGACATGAAGGTCCGGGTCATCACTCCCGGGCGTCCCCACTTTTATTACCCGGACGTCTCGGTCGTTTGCGACTCCAACGCCAACAGCGACGTCTTCCAAGACCGGCCGGTCGTGATCGTCGAAGTCTTGTCGCACTCCACGCGGCGTATCGACGACGGCGAGAAACGCGAGGCGTATTTCTCGGTCCCAACCCTGCTGGTCTACCTCCTGGCAGAGCAGGATAAGGCGGCCGTCAAGGTTTACCGACGGACCGAGGCTGGGTTTTCGATCGAGGCTTATGCAGGTCTTGAGGCGGTGATCGACTTGCCCGAGATCGACGCACAGTTGCCACTCGCCGAACTCTATCAAGGCGTCGACTTTACGCCCGAGCCCGGCGATCCCGAAGACATAAGCTCATAAATCGACGTTTACGAAGAACTTTAGAACCACGGATTGCACGGATCACACGGAAAGAGATTGCTGCAGACTCATCCGTGCTATCCGTGTCATTCGTGGTTCCCAACCGAACCAAGAGCTACCCATGCCCATCGCCGAAGACCACGTCCGTGAAGCGCTCAAAGAGGTCATCGACCCCGAGCTTTTCGTCAACATCGTCGATCTGGGACTGATCTACGACGTGACTATCACGCCGAACGAGGCGAGTGGCGCCGAGGACGTGGCGATCGACATGACGATGACCAGTCCCGCGTGCCCCGCCGGGCCACAGCTGGTGAGCAACTCGCACGCGGCGATCAAGAAGATCGAGGGCGTCGGCGAGGTCGAGGTGAAGGTCGTGATGACCCCGCCGTGGACGCCCGACCGCATGACCGAAGACGCCCGCGACCAGCTCGGCATCTTTTGAGGCGCAACCTGCATCGCGTCGCTGAACCTGGCCTAGCAATAAGGAGCTTCGATTGCGCGCCCGTACCGTCAACGTTTGGGTGGCCATCTCGTCGAGCTTCTGGTTTGTGCCGGGGCTGATGATGGCGGCGGGCGTCGTGCTCGCCGTGTTGTTGCCCGAGATTGACCGGGTGATTCAATGGAATCTACCAGGCCGCTTCCAGGTGTCTGGCGAGACGGCCCGAACCACTATCAGTACGCTCGCCGGGGCGATGGTGACGGTCACCGGCATTGTCTTCTCGACCACCACGGTCGCGATCTCAATCACCGCCGCACAGCACGGCCCGCGGCTGCTGAGGAACTTCTTCGCCAAGTCGGTGACGCAGGCGACTCTCGGCATCTGCCTCTCGGTGAGCGTGTATTGCTTGCTGCTGCTCCGGACGGTGGACGAGCGCGAGGGTGAAATCTTCATACCACAGATTTCGGTCCATGCGGCTTACCTCTTCGTGCTTGTCGCGTTGGTCGCCATCATCTTCTTCACGCACCAGGTGGCGAGCCTGATGCAGACGCAGAACGTCGCGTCCGATGTCGCCGACGAACTGGACAACGCCGTCGGTCGTCTTTACCCCGACCCGCTCGACGACGAAGCCGAGGAGGGGGGGGATTCGCCTGCTTGGCGAGAATGCTGGGAGGGCTTCGATGAAGAATCGTCACAAGGGGCGCCTTCTTCGTATGACGGCTACGTGCAAGCAATCGATGTCGATTCGCTCGTCGATATTGCCACACGCCGCGACGTGCTCTTGAGGATCGAGGCCCGGCCTGGGGATTATGTCCGCGATGGCGATCGGCTCGTGTCGGCGTCGCCGGGCGATCGACTCGAGGAGGATGACGCCAAACGCATCCGCAGCGTCTTCATGATCGGCAACCTGCGGACGCCCCAGCAGGACGTCGAGTGTGCGGTGGTCGAACTCGTCGAGATCGCCGTCCGCGCGTTGTCGCCCGGAGTGAACGACCCGTTCACCGCCATCACCTGCATCGATCGATTGAGCGGCACGCTGCGGCGTCTCGCCGGCAGGAAGCCCGCGCAATCGCTTTGGCGTGACGACGACGAGGCACCCCGGCTGGTCGTGAAGCCCCGGGCGTTCGCCGACGTTGTCGACGCGGCGTTCAACCAGATCCGCCAGCACTGCCGCTCGGACGTCGCCGTGACGGTGCGGTTGTTGCAATCCATCGAGGCAATCGCCTCCGCGCCGCGTAATGCCGAGTCGCTCGCCGCCCTGCGACGTCAGGCCGAGATGATCCTTGCGGGCGCCCGAACCGCGGGGCATACCGACGGGGATATCAAGGACATTGAAGACTTCTTTGGCTCTGCGGTGGATGCGCTTGCACAGAATCCGGCTTCGACGGCATGAAACGCCCAACGCCCCCCCCAAGCTTCTGCGCGACGGTAACGCGCGTACCGACTAGATGATGGTGGGATCCGCATTCGCCCGCCGATGACGACCAGCATCGGCGGCCTCGACACGCTGTGCCTCGCTGTGACGTATCGTTTACGAAGGCGCGACGCGTACGTCGGCGCCGGCCAAGGCGGAGTTCCAGGAATGATCACAGCGCGAGTCAGCCCCATCAACGAGTCGCGACACTTCGCGCCGCAGGAGCTTTTTTTCTCACTCACCGACGACAAGGGCCGAATCCGCTACGGCAACCAAGTCTTTACCCGGGTGTCGGGGTACAGCGAGCACGATTTGCTCGGCCAGCCGCACAACATCATCCGCCACCCGGACATGCCGCGGGGCGTCTTCCGCTTGCTCTGGGACTATCTCGGAGAGGGCAAGACGATTGCGGCGTATGTCAAGAACCTTGCCGCCGACGGGCGTTACTATTGGGTCCTTGCCGCGGTGACGCCGTGTCGTGACGGGTATCTCTCGGTGAGGCTCAACCCGTCGAGCCCGATGTTCGATGTCGTCAAGAAGGCTTACGCCGATACGCTCTCAGTGGAATCGCCGCTTGAGATTGAACACGGCAAGCCGTACGCCATTCAGAAGTCCCTGGAGCACTTGTGCGGCGCGGTCGAGTCTCTGGGATACAAGTGCTACGACGACTTCATGCGCGCCGCTCTCTGCGCCGAGCTAACGGCGCGGTCGCGGATTG
This sequence comes from Botrimarina mediterranea, assembly GCF_007753265.1. Lineage (NCBI taxonomy): Bacteria > Pseudomonadati > Planctomycetota > Planctomycetia > Pirellulales > Lacipirellulaceae > Botrimarina > Botrimarina mediterranea. Next base: position 3,931,990 of record NZ_CP036349.1, on the reverse strand, counting down.
CCGACGCCCGGCCTACGAGTTCGCTCCGCGTATCGGAATCGACCGCCGCGGGCGACCTGCTCGACTTGCACGCGTCGCTCGCGAATCTACGCGAGCAGCTCGGCGAAATCTTTCGATCGCTCGACGTGTTCGAATCGCTTAGCACACGGCTGGTCGAGAAACACGAGGCCATGGAGGAGCTTGGCCCGTCTCTGACGTTCCTGTCCCTCAACACGCACATCAGCGCGTCGCGTTTGGGAGACGACGGCGCCGTGCTCTCGGTGGTGTCACGCAACCTGGGCGAGCGATCGAAGGACGCGGACCGGCTGATCGCCACCTTGATGCAACGCATGACCCCGGCTTGCGACGCGGCCCGCGCGATTGCGTTCGATGTCGCCGTCGCCCAACTTGAGTCCGAGGTCTGCAGTTCGTTTGTCGAGGAACTGCTCGAAGGCGACTCGGGCGGTGATCAGGCGCTCGTGGCCGAGAGCCTCGACTCGCTTATCGAGGAACTTGTTGATCGGTGCCACAAGGTGCTGGTAGCGCTGCACTCGCTCCGGGACGACATCGGCGTGATGAAGCACGCCGCGTGCAACCTCGTCGGGCGGGTTGATCAAATGCGGACCGCCCAACTCAACGGCAAGATTGACATCGCGTCTCGGAAGAACGCCCAGGGCTTCGAGGCGATCTTCGAGGACGTGGCCAGGATCGTCGCCGAGGCGCGCCGAGACTGCGACGACATCATCGAGCTGTTGAACACGACCGGCGAGCGGCTCACAGCGCTGTTGTCGATGGAGGTCGCTCTGCGCACCGAACTCGGCGCCGCTCGAGCGTCCACCTCCGCCGCAGTAGGGAGCCGGTGTGAGCCGGTGTGAGGAGAGGCGGCCCGGTGAGCGCGGCCCGAGGGCGATCCTCTCAAACCCGTCGTCGGCGCATGCCGCACAGCGCGATCGCGCTCAGCGCCGCCATGGCGGACGCCGGTTCGGGAACAGCTGACACGACAAAGTCGAGTTCGTACGTGATCTCCATGCCTTGCTGCTGTGTCCAGAACGTGTAGCTCGAACCGGTGAGCGGACCCGTGAAGCCGATCGCACCAAAGTTCGTGCCCATTCCCGGCAGGATATCGCCATCGATGCCCCCTTCGAACAAGCCGAAGTGGGACCAGCCGAGCAACTCGCCAACTTTCATGTTGGCCTCATCGGCAGGAAAGCTAAAGCTGGTTCCTTCTTGCACGCCAATAAAAGCCGTGCCGTCGAAGAGGGTCTCGAAGGCGCGCAAGATGATGGCGTCGATCTGTCCCTGAGCCGGCAAGTTCAAGCGGAAGTACTCGAGGTCGAGCGATGTGGTAGCGCCTGACGTCGCGCGGATCGTGTTGACGCCCAAGTCGAGATTGATCTCGGTGGGGTTCTGGTAGTCCCCCGAGAGGTCCCCATCATCGGCTTCAATCCAGCTTGCCGCCGAAGCGTAGGTGGCCGACAGCGACGCCAATAGCGCGATAAGTAAGGTAGCTCGGAAATAGATGCCTAATCGATTCATGGTGGGTGCGCCGAAGGGGAACGGGTGGTCGAAGATTTGCACGGTGTGGGAGCGGACCGCCATCGGGGCGCCTGAAACCGGGTCTCGCTGACAACAATCTCTCGGAGCGATTCTCCTTCTCGACGCTATCAGGTCGTGGGAGGGAGAACGCGACTGAGAGAGTGTGAGGTTGCCACCAACCGCGCGTGATCGCTGTGGCGATCGTGTTGCACTCGATTCAGATGAGTGCTGGCGGGGTCGAGAGACGCGGCAATCGTCACAGCGAGGTCGGCGCTGGAACGGCTGCCCTTCGGCGGCATTAGCAAGAAGCGGTGGAGGGGGAAGGTCGTTAACTCAGCTTAATTCAGCGTTGGCAGCCAATCTAGCGATTGTCAGACGCGCTTGCGCACGCCTGGGCGCAAGGCGACCAAGAGCGCCAACAGCAGGCTGGCGACCGAGGTGGGCTCGGGGATGGCGGCGGATGCTGAGTAGAAGAAGTCTTCCCAACTCGCGCCGTAGTTGTCCCGCCAGACGGTGTAGTCGGCGGCGTCGACGACCCCGTCGCCATTGCCATCGGCCAGGAGCGACTCGGAGGAACCGTAGTCCGCTTGCCAGACAGCGTAGTCATCATCATTGACGAGCCCGTCGCCGTCGTAGTCACCCGATAGGGCCACGAAGGGGTCGGTAAACAGATCACTGGTCAAAAAGGCCGTGTCGGTGAGCGTCTCCATGAAAGCCACCAACGCCGCCTTGTCGTCCTCAGTGAGGTTCAAACGTAGTGGGTCACCGGTGCTTGTCTTCAGCCGGAAGTCCAGGTCCGGGTTGTCCTGCACGCCGCTGTTGTAGAACTCGACGATCTCTTCTAGCGAGCTGAACCGACCGTCGTGCATGAAGTGTTCACGCACCGCCACGTTGCGGAGCGACATCGTCTTGAAACGACCATCGCCGGCGCCTTCGTCCGCGGAGTTGTCGGCATCGAGGCCGATGTTATGCGGCTCGGTCCCGATCTGGGCCGGTGACGCGTGGCACATGTTGCAACGGCCGACGCTGTTGAAGACATCGTGCCCCCGCTTCTCTTGCGGCGTGAGCACCGAGTTGAATCCAGGCGATCCGGGCGGGCCGGCGGCGAGCGCGACATCGAACTTCGATTGGTACGACACCATCGAGCGGACAAACTGCGCCAGCGCCTTGCCGATCTTTTCGTTGGTGATTTCTGAGTCGCCGAATGCTTCCTGGAACAGCTGGGGGTAGAAGTCCGTGGCGGCTAGCTCTCCGCGGAGCTGGTCGAGGTCCGTTCCCATCTCGACGGGATCTTGGATCGGCATCAACGCCTGCTCTTCAAGCGAAGCGGCTCGCTCATCCCAGAAAGCCCGGCCATTGGCGTAGTACGCCGCGTTCGACAACGGCGTCGAATGGCGCCCGGTGAGGCCCCCCTCGAACCCCGTGCTCTTCTCGCCGGGATCGTCGAAGGCGAACTCCTGTTGGTGACAGGAGGCGCACGCCGTGCCGTTGTCGTGGGAAACCCGCTTGTCGTAAAAGAGCACCCGACCCAGCGTCGCGCCGGCGTTGGTGATCGGGTTATCGACCGGTGTGTTGTTGAAGAGAGCCAGCTGACCCGTACTGAAATGGGTTGGCAGATTCGTGACGGCGTAGCCGACATAGTCGGCGTTCGTCGATGGCAACGCGGGTACGCCCGGCGCAGCCAAGGTCGTAGACGCTGAGATTCCCAGCGCAGAGACAGTAGCCAACAAGGTCGCCGTGATAATGCGGCGAGAAGTGGATTGCATCGACATCAGGAGGTGTTCCGGACAAGCTGCTGTCGAGCGCCCAAATCCGTTCGCTACGGAGGGCGACAGTCGATCCATGCTAATTGCGTTCTGCAACCGCGGAAACACCCTTAGCTGGGCAAATCCTCAGTATTTTTGATGAAGATTGCGTTATGAGACGATCGTTCGTCCACTCAGCCATCCGGATTGGCCGGATCGGCGCGATTACCGCGGAAAAACCGGGGCCCCCACGCTGGTGGGGTACGCTTCGGCGGCGACATTGACCGCGTCGTCGGTGAAGAATCGCGTCGTCTCTTCGGCGGCGAGCTTGATCTCCAGGTCTCGACACAGCACCTCGGCACGGAAGAGGTGAGTCCCTTCCTCGTGGGCCCGGGCGTAGATCTTGAAGACCCGCTTCTCGCCCGCCGCGAGACGCTCAATCGTTTGGAAGGCAACCCGTCCGTCGCGGATGTCGGTCGTCTCGCCATCGACGTGGTGCGGATCGACCCCTTCCGAGAAGAGGCCAACGACCCGCACATCGTGGGCGTCGTTCGATCCGCGGTTGGTGATGCGGATCTCGTAAACGACCTCTTGGTTGGTCGCCACGGGTCCCTTCGGATCGATGACGTCGAGCTTCAGGTCCGCCAGGGCGACGACCTCGGTGACGGCGTCGACAGCCTCGGAACGCGTCTCGTCCGTCGCTGCGGCACGGAGGCCAATCGTGTTAGCTCCGGCCTGACGCAGAACGCCACGCAGCTCGACCACCCGTTCGGCGCCCGGCTCAAGCGAGCCAACGCGGTACGCAAGGGTGTTGTTCTTTGCCGCGGGCGTTCCCTCGGTGGGGAGCACCTCGAAGCCCTCCGGCAACGCGACATCGAGCACCACGTCAGGCGCGGCGGCGGTGCCGGGGTTGCTCACACGGAAGTAATAGGCCGTCGGGGCGCCGGCGTAGCGGTCTGCCGGGCCGCGCCAATCAACCACCAGCTCGGCCTTGCGACAGAAGACTTGTTTTGTAAGCTCGGCGGCGACGCCGTTGAGGGCGCTGGCCGAGGCGTTAACAGCGAGCTGGCCCGCCTCGCGGGCGGTAAGCTCGATTTCGACCGTGCGTTCTTCACCGGCGCCGATGTTGCCGAACTCGTGACTGGTGCGGCGGTCGGCGTCGCCGCCGGGCGGCGTCAGGTGCAACGCGACGTTCTCCGCGACGCCGGTGCCCGGGTTGGAGATCGTCAGACGGAACGTTTGCGGCTTGCCATACAGCACCTCTTCGGGTCCGACGATCGCCAGCGCGAGCTTCGGCTCTTGGACTTGGACCAGCGTCGTGCCGTCGATCGGCTTGTGGGTGTGGGTCACGCCCAGCTCAATCGGCGTGCCGGTGCGGGCGATGAGGCGCAGGTCGAGCTTGGCGACCGCGCCGACGTCCAGCCGCTTGGTGCGCCAGACAACCACGCCGCTCGTCCCTTGCTGTTCGATGACGCCATCGACCGAATCGACGCCGACGACTTCGGCGCCCTCGGGGACGTTGACGTTGGTGACGACTTCTTCGGCGGCGATATCGCCACGGTTGGCGAGCAGCACACGGTAGGTCGCCTCTCGGCCGACGACAATCGTGCGCGGACCGCCGACCTTGGACACCAGCACCGGCATCTTCTGCGTCATCAAGAAGTCCTCTTCCTCGGCGTTCTTGCCCGCCTTGGGACTCTCGGCCGGGGACTCTTCAATCGTGCTCTTATCGACAGCCGCCGTTGCGCCGAGGGACGAACCCTTGTCGGATGTGCTGTAGCGATCGCCGATGAACATCGGCAGCTTGGTCGTGGCGCTGGGCTTCGAGGCGACGCTGACGCGGCCGGAATCCGTCTCGGCGAACTGATCCGATTCCTCTTCGGCGGGGGCGTCGTCTACAGGGGCGTCGTTGGCGGCGGAATCGTCCGCGGGGATGGGCGTGATTTCCTCAGCGGGTGCGGGAATCGGCGCCGGCGGTGGGGTGGCTTCGCTGGGGGCTGGCCCGATCTCGTTGGTTCCGGCAACAAGCGGGGCGATGTCGTCCGGCGTGTGCGTGCGGACGGGCCGCGGGGTGGGCGAGGTGTTTGACACCGCGCTCGCGGCCTCGGCGGCGATCGACCGCGCAAGTCGGGCGTTTGTCGAAGCTCTCGTAGCCGCCTCAGCGCCCGAGCGCGGTGCGCCCGGCGAGAGAGCGCTGCCTGCGCGGGCCGTCGGCACTCGGCCGTCGGTCGCCATCGCGACATCATTCCGTCGGACGTCGTGCAGCAGTCGTGACTGGGCGCTGCCCGTCGGACCGCCTGCGGCTGCGTTTACTGCCGCGGGCTTCGGCGTGGCAGGGCGCGGCGAACCAGCTCCGAACCAGTTGCGTGGCAACAACTCGCGCGGATTGATCCGCGGCATGGAGACTTTCTGATCGGTCGCCATCACCGGGTAGAGGTCGCCTTGCGACGCCGCGGCGGATTGACCCTGGGCCGTCGCGGTGGGCGCGTAGGCGAGGGACAGAACGGTCAACAGACTTCCAATCAGCCGCTTCATGCCAAGACATCCCTGCTTGGTGGCGCGCGGCGCTGCTAGCAACCGCGCACGGATCGACACTCACTCCTTCCCGACATCGGCACGGCGAGGGGTGGGGATTGAGCCGAAAGCTACGAATCTTCCGGTCAGAGAAGACGGGTGGTGTGCGTAAATTGCGGCGTTGGCTGGTAGGCGGATTTGAGGCTTGAGTCCAGAGGGTTGGTCGTCAGACCGAAGGGCATGGATAGGCGAAGGATGGTGGCGCCTAGAGCACGCTGAACCAAACCCAAGCGTCATAGCCGTGGGCGGTACAGGATTATGCAACTGCTAGCAAATGGACGTTTAACAAAGGACTTACGTCGATGATGCACTGCTGCGATAGCAGTCCGACGACGCTTAAGTCCTTATCTGAACGTGGTAACTGCTAGCCCTTGCATAATCCTGGGTAGCCCTCGGAGTGCAGCGCAACTCGTCCTCCACTCCGAGTGCTACCGCCCACGGCTCAGGCGTTCACGGATGGGAGCCGCTAAGCCTAGGCGTAGCCCGCACTATCCGGGGGCTAAGGCCCCGCGGCTGATTCGTCGCTGCCGAAAGTATCAGCCGGCACGCCTTGGCGTCCGGTTCTTTGCATTGGGGTAACACTAAGCAAGACGCTCAGCTCCGGCCCATCAACCCCCACGCCTTAAATCTCAAGCCTCACTCCTGCTAGCAGGCGCCAACCTCTTCGCGCAGCACCGGCTCGAACCCCAGGTCTTCGATCATGTCGTAGTCTGCTTGGGGCGTCTGGCCTGCGGTCGTCAGGTAGTCGCCGACAAAGACGGAGTTTGCCATGTAGAGGCCAAGCGCCTGCAAGCTCCGCAGGTGCAGCTCGCGGCCGCCGGCGATGCGGAGTTCGCGGTCCGGGTTCACGAGGCGGAACATCGCCAGGACCTTCAGGCAGTAGCGCGGGTCCAAATCAATTGGCTCGCCGATGACCGCGCCCTCGATCGGGATCAGGAAGTTCACGGGGATCGAGTGGACGCCCAGCTCGCGCAGCTGGATCGCCATGGCGACCACATCGGTCGGCTTTTCACCCATGCCGACGATCCCTCCCGAGCACATCTCCATGCCGGCGTCGCGCACCGACTCGAGCGTCCGCACCCGGTCGGCGTGTGTGTGGGTCGAGCAGATCGTCGCGTAATGTTCGGCGCTGGTGTTGAGGTTGTGGTTGACACGGTCCACGCCCGCCGCGGCGAGCCGCTTGGCCTGTTCGTCGGTCAACAGGCCCAGGCATGCGCACACCTTCAGGTTGTGCTCGGCCTTGATCTGCGGAACGATCTCCTCAACGGCGCGGATCTCCCGCTCGTTGGGCCCGCGGGCAGAAATCACGATGCAGTACGTGCAGGCGCCACGCTCGGCCGCCATTTTCGCGCCGGACAGCAGCTTGTCGCGGCTCAGCAGGTTGTATTTGGGGATCTCGGCGTCAGAGACCTTGGACTGTGAACAGTACGAGCAGTCCTCGGGGCAAAGCCCGCTCTTGGCGTTCATCAAGAAGTAGAGCTGGACCCGCTTGCCGAAGTGCTCACGGCGGACCCGGTAGGCGGCGTCGATCAGGGCCAGTAGTTCGTCGTCCGGGCAGGCCAGCACCGCCCGTGCCTCTTCCACTGTGAGGTGGTCACCGGCCAGGACGCGGTCGGCTAGGGCCGACCAGTCGGTCCGCTCGGTGGTCGGGGCGGGGCAGGGGGGAGCTTGCGTCGGCATCGCGGTCATCGGCAGATCGTCAATTCGCGGGGTTCGCTCGTATGGCGTGGCATGGCATGATAACTCGTACCAATGCCACGTGTCAGCGTGGCGCCACACCGGTCGATCGCGCCACTGGCCACTTAGCCCCCGGTCAATGACCGGGGCAAAATGAACGGCGAGCCGGGAGCGTCAGCGACCGGAGTGAAGAAAGTACTCGCATCCCCTACCATTTCAATATGAACCACCTCATCCGCGTCGGCGCCATGGGCCACGTCGGCCGCTTCCGCTCGGCGGACGGCCTGCGATACGCCCGAGGCCAGCGCGTGGTTGTCCGCACGGCCCGCGGCTTGGAGGTGGGCGAGGTCCTCGCCGACGACCCTCAAGGACCTGGCGACGCCGACGGCCCTCTCTTGCGGCGGATGACCGATTCGGACGAGATGGTCGCCGAACGGCTCCAGCGGAACCGCGACGCCGCCTACGGGGCCTGTCTCCGAGTGCTCGCTGAGCGCGGTTCCGACGCCGTGCTGCTCGACGTGGAGCATCTCTTCGACGGCCGCGGGCTCTACTTCTACTTCTTGGGAGAAGTCGACCCAGCGACCGAGGCTATCTCCGCCGAGCTCGCCGCCGCCTACGACGCGGAGGCCCGCTTCGGGCAGTTCGCCGACACGCTGGAGCAAGGCTGCGGCCCCGGATGCGGCACCGCCGAGGCGAAGAACGGCTGCGGAACGGCCGGCGGCTGCGCCACCTGCTCGGTCGCGGCGGCGTGCTCTCGTTAGCCGGTTGGGCGGGTTGATTGTGGGAGGGGTCTCCAGACCCCGATCTTGGCGTCCAGACCGTTCAGGCATGGTGCGCGTAATCCGTGTCTGGAGACGCCTCCCGCAGTTCCACGCCATAAGGCGTGCAATCTAGTGCAAAGGGAGTAGACTGCACGCCCCTGCACACCCCACTCCGGGCCCTACCATGGCGATCACCACCGCGATCCGCGACGGCATCCTCTTCATCCAGATCGATGACGTCCGTCTGCTCGACGAGACGAAGATCGGCAAGCTCGAGCAGGAACTCGACGAAGCGATCGACGCCTCCACCGAAAGCCGCGTCATCGTAGACTTTTCCAAAGTCCAGTTCATGTCGTCCTCCATGCTCGGCAAGCTGGTGAAGACCCAGAAGAAGGTCACCAGCTACAAGGCGAAAATGAAACTCGCCAACGTCTCGCCCGATATCAAAGAAGTTTTCAAGATCACAAGGCTCGACAAGCTCTTCAGCATCGAACCCGATGTGGAGACGGCGCGGAAGGCGTTTTTGAAGAAAGGACTGTTTGGGTGAATGACGAATGACGAAATCCGAATAACGAAAGCTCTGATGTCTTCGTCATTCGGATTTGGTCATTTGGGCGTTAGCCGATGAGCGTTTGCGCCGCCGCCGGCCTTCCGTAGTAAAAGCCCTGCCCGCACAAGAAGCCCATCTGCGCGCAGACCTCGTGGTCTTCGCGTGTCTCAATCCCTTCGGCGAGCGGGATGATGCCCAGCTCTGCCGTCATCTGCACCAGGCGCTCGACCATCTTCTGCCGCTCAGTCGAGGCGGCGTGGATGTTCTGCACCAGCGCCATGTCGAACTTCAAGTAGTCGGGCGGGACCTCCACGAGCTCGATCAACCGCGCCTGGCCGGCGCCGAAGTCATCGTACGCCAGGCCGATGTTCAGGTCGTTGAGCTTGGCCCGCAGCTCGCGCATCGGCTGCGTTTGGGTCGCGGTCTTCTCGTGGATCTCTAGCACCAGCGGCCGCGTCGGCGCCGACTCACGCAACTCACGCAGCGAGAACTCCAACAGCTCGGGCTCTTCGATCTCGTTGGGATGCGTGTTGGCGAACAGCAGGTGCTGTTCCGGCAAGACCGAACCGAGGTGCAGGCCCTCTTCGCGGAAGATGCGGCTCAGCTCCGACTCAAGATTGAGCACCGCCGCGGCGCCGAACATCGTCTGCGGATCGCTCAGGCCGAACAGCCGGCTGCGGCCGAGGATCTCGTAGCCAAACGCCTGCTGAGACTTCATCGACACGATCGGCTGAAAGTGCGGCACGACCGCCCGCTCGGTCATCAGCTTGTCGAATTGGATCAGCGATAACGCACGGTCAGCGGAGTCGTCCTTGATCGTCTGGCAGTGGTTCGTCGCGGCGTTGCGCCCTGTGCGGAACACCACCTGGGCGAACTGCACGAGGTCGCCGTGCCCGATCGGGCATTCGCCGTGGACCCGTTCGCCGTTGACGAAGGTGCCGTTGGTGCTGCCGAGGTCACGGACCACCAGCCCTTTTTCGACGAAGAGGATCTCGGCATGAGCCCCGGAGACCGTTGGCGAGGTGAGGCAGAGCTTCTGGTCGGGGCGGCGCCCGACGGTGAACGGCGACGCGTCGATGGCGTAGCTACGCATCGGCTCGTCGTCGCTGACCTGGCCGCTAAGCATCCAGGCGCCGGTCGTGGCTTCGGGGGTGGCAACGCTCATGGAGATGGTCGATGGCTGGTCGCGGTCGAGGCGAAGCAGCGTGGGGTGAGTTAAAGGACGGCGGTCACCATCGGGCCGGCGCAGACGCCGACCGTCGAGACCAGCGGCGAAGGCGTCTTGTCTGCCGACAGAACAGGGTCGCGCCACTCGATGTCACGACGTGTGCGGACGCGCTCGGCGTACGCGGCGTAGTCACGGCGTCCGCCAATCAGCGACGCGGCGAGGTGCGGCAGCGAGACGCCCGCCATCTCGGTGACGAGCAGCAGCTCGCTCTCCTCGGTGGTGTCGGTGGGCGACGTTTGCTGGATCGTCAGATGGCAGTAGTCGCCGCCGCAATCCTGCAGCGGTGGTTCGGCAAAGCCGGCCGTCAAAGCGGCGTCGGCGGCGGCCCGAGAGGCGTTTGCCCCGTCGCGGGCGACCCGCTTCGCGCCGTGAGCGATCGTCCCCGCCAGCGATGGCGAGCGGGTCTCTTCGGCGAGTGCGCCGAGCAGCCCCCCGTGCGACGTCAGGTAATCCGCCTGCAGACGCTGCTCGAGCGCGATCGAGAACCGCTCGATCTCCGACGGCGGGGCGTCCAACGCCTCAAGGTTCACTGCCGGACGCAACGACTCGATCACGTCCCTTAGCGTTGTCAGCTCGGCCGGCAGCTCCCGCAATTGTTCACGCAACCGCTGGCTGATCCGGCGGGCGGCGACGAGTGCGGCGTGATCGAGCCTCAGACGGAAGAGCTTGAACTTGTCGCCCTTGGCGTTGTTCTTCACAACCCGCGCGCGATCCGCAACGACGTTGGCCATCACCTTCTGCAGGTCGGCCTCGACGGCATTCAAGTGATCTTCGAGCCAACGGATCGCCCGATCGGCGCCCTCGAGGCGTTCTTGCGTGTCGTTGACGCGGCCGATTGTCCAGGCGATCGACTCTTCCGCCAGCTTGTTGACCATCGGCTCGATGATCGTGTCGATCACTTTCTGTTCGAGCTTGGTCGGTTCGTCGTCGGCGGAGACGATCCCGAAGCCTTCATCGATCTTGCCGCCGAGCGCGGCGAGGTTGCGCGACCGATCGGCGCCGAAGCGGGCCTCGAAGTACGCCGACGCGTCGCCGCCCAGCGACGCTTCCAGGATCGAGCGGCAGTTCGACGCAAGTGTCGAGGCGTCGAGCTGCGTGCGACCCAAGAACGCCACAGCGCCGTGCACCACCTGGTCGGTCGAGTTGAGGTCCGTCGCTGGGGGCTCGTCCGTAGTGACGCCAACCCACCGATCGAGCATCCGCGAAACCGCAGCGCTCTCCAGCGGGCTGAGTGTCGTATCGCCTTGGCTGTCGCGGTGACGGACGGCGAACGAACGCAGCGTCGAACCCTTGGCGTCCGCGCGCTGGGCGCGGAACGCGTCGAGCAGGCGTTGCCCCGTGGTGAACGCGTCGGCGAACAGGTACTCCGCAACCGCTTCGGCGGCGGACTCCAGAGCGGGCGTATCGATCTGCTCGCCCAGCGGCACGAAGTAAGTGTGGTCGAACGCCTCGACGCCGCGTTCGTGTTCGGGCAGCCCAACACTCGAGTCGCCTGGGTAGCCCTGATCGCTCTGGCGGAACTGCTCAAACTCGCTGAGCCAGGCGTAAGAGTTCACCCGGGCGAGTTCGGATCGGCTGTTCTCTCGGAAAGTCGAGTGCGTCATCACACCGATGACCGTCGCGTCCTCGACGCCTAGTCGCTTCACAATCGAACGCACCGCGTAAGCGATGTCGATCGACATGCCCGACCCGGTCCCGCCGGCCGTTGAACCGACAACGTACACCCGTAACCCGGGTTGATCGAACGAGAGGCCAATCGCCTCGGTCGAGGCGTCGCGGCTGTCGGGCTCGATCGCGCCGGAGACCACCGATCGCAGTCGTTGGAACGCTTGGCGCGCGTGGTCTACCAGCGCCAGGCGACCGAGCGGGCGGATGCCCTCGGTCTGTAGCGAGCGCGGGACGTTGTACAACCAGCGGCGGCCGAGCCAACGCAGCAGCAGCTCCGACTTGTCGCGGTACGCCTGCGGCCGCCGGAGGGGCAGCGACACCGTTTCGCCGGCGTCGAGTCCGATGCCGCGATCGCCGCCGATGGAAGCAGCGGCCAGCGTTCGCGAGTCCGTATCGAAGAGCAGCATCGGTGCCGCTGGCAACGGCGCGGTGGCGCCGAGACGCTCGCGCATCTGCGCGCGCAAGGCGCGGAGCACCCGCGCGCCGGTCCCGCCGACGCCGATGAAGACCGCCGGCGCCGCGGCGAAGGGCGAGGCGTCGGCGTCGGGCGCCGAGACCTCGCTTGGCTTGGGCGTGACGAGCGGCGCGGGCCGCACCGTCGCGAGCTCCGACCCGCCAGGACCCGTTTCGGCCGGGTTGTCCTCGAAGACCTCGGTCACCGAAAAGCGATTCGCCGCCGGGGCCGTGAAAGCTTCACGGCTTTCGGGAGGGCTCGCGACGTTGCACGCCGCGCCATCGAACGCCGAGGAAGTCGGTTGCGATCGCAACGCCGCGACAAACGCGCGGGCCGAGTCGAAACGGTTCGCGGGGTCCTTCGACAGCGCCCGCGCCACGGCGAACCGGTCCGCCCCGCCGAGCGAGTGGAGGTCCGGGTCGTCCTTCATGTGCTGCAGCGTCAGCTCCGCCGCGTTGGCGCCGGCGAACGTCGGGGCGCCCGTCAGCATCTCTTGGTAGAGGATCGCTAGGCTGTACTGATCGCTATGGCGAGTCGGCACACCGCGGAACACCTCGGGCGCTGCGTACGCGGGCGTCATGCCGCCCACCAGCGACGCCTGCGTCTGGAGACTCAGGCTCTTCACGAGGCCGAAGTCGGCCACCTTGACGTGCCCCGCCACGAGCAGCAGGTTCTCGGGCTTGATGTCGAGGTGCGCCAGCTCATGCCGGTCCGCAAGGTAGTCGAGCGCGTCGGCGGCGTCGGCTAGATAGCCGAGCAGCTCGTCGCGCGGGATGCCCGGGAGACCCTCCGCGAAGCACTCACGGAAGCGGTCGCGCAGGCTGCCGTCGGCGAGCTCCGACACCACGATCAACCGGCCGTCGACCACCTCGATCCGCTCGAGCGAGAGCAAGAACGGGTGCCGCACCGACTTCACCTTCTGCAGCGCGTTCATCTCGCTGATGGCGCGCTTGTCGAACTCATTGCCGAAGACATACTTGACCGCCTTGTGCAGCCCGCCCGGCGCCATGGCGCTCCACACCTCGCCGTAACCGCCCGCGCCGATCTTCTCGATCAGCTCGTAGCCGGGGAGCAGCACGTCGGGCTTTTGGTGGTTGTCGTTCACGACGCTTTCTCGCGGGTCGTTCATGAGATTCATCTCGCGCCGCCGAGGGCCGTGAAGTACGCCCCCACCGCGCGGTCGAGGTAGTCGGGCCGCAACTCAACGGGCAGGCCCTGGTACGCGCAGAAGTTCCGCACCTGCATCAACAGGTCGCGCGCGTGGCAACGCCGCAGCGGCATCTTCCGCGGGTGGTAGTGCTTCTGCAGCAGGTAGTCGACCGCTTCGGGTCGGTATGCGCAGCCGATCGACTCGCAGCTCGCCCGGAACAACGAGCGGAACTCATCGACCGTTGGGTCCGTCACCTCCACCTTGTAAGGGATGCGGCGTAGGAACGCCTCGTCCGCTAGTTCGTGGGGTTCGAGGTTCGTCGAGAAGATGATCAGCTGGTCGAACGGCGTCTGAACCTTCTTGCCGCTGGCGAGCGTCAGGTAGTCACAGCGGTTTTCCAGCGGGATGATCCAGCGGTTGAGCAGCTCGGTCGGCTCGACGCGTTGGCGGCCGAAGTCGTCGATCAAGAGGCAGCCACAGTTGCTCTTGAGCTGTAGCGGCGCCTCGCTGACCTTCGACGCCGGGTCGTGGCGGATCTCGAGGCTGTCCATCGTCAGCTCACCGCCAACGATCGCCGTCGGCCGACGGATCTTGATCCAACGCGGATCGACGCCGTCCTCGGCGAGCATCCCCAGGTCGTCGTCCCCAGAGCCGGCCCGGGTGTGGATCGCGGTGTCGTAGAACTTGATGATCTGGCCGTCTTCGATCAGGGCGTGCGGGACCCAGATGTTCTTGCCGAAGCAGGCCGTGATTCGCTTAGCGAGGGTCGTCTTGCCGTTGCCCGGCGCGCCGTAGAGGAACAGGCCGGCGCCGGAGTTCACCGCCGGGCCGAGCACATCGAGCAGCGCCGGTTCGACGCTGATGTCGGAGAACGCCCGCACGAGCTGCTGACGCTGGACCGCTTCGGCGCGGATGGTCTGCGCCTCGACCGCCAGGACGTAGTCGTCCATCGGCACCGGCGCCGGGCCGACGTACGCCGAGGTCTTCATCGCCGACGCCGCGCGGTCGCGACCGCTGTCGGTCAGCGCGTAGTAGTAGTCGTTCAGCGGCGCCTGCCGCTCGTGGAACATCAGCTGCCGCGACCGCAAATCGCCTAACAGCGGCTCGACCAGACAGAAGGGCAGGCACATCCGCCGGCCGATCTCGCGCCCCGCGGCCGAGCCGACCTGCAGCAGCAGCTTCAGCGCTAGCTCCTCGAGCAGCACGCGGCTGACCCCCGTCTCCGCAAGGTCCGTGGGTTCGCGCGGGCAGAACTCCTCGTCCGACAGTAGCGGCGAGAAGAGCTGGTTGTCGGCGAAGGCGCCTTCGGTGAAAGCGCCATCGGTGAAAGCAGAGTCGAGCGAGACCATCGGCGTCGGCAGTCGGAACGTCGCCTCTCTCCGCCGGTAAATCCGGCGCCGAGTGGCGACACAACTTCTGCCGAACCGTACGTCACCGTAACGGGAAAGCCACACTCACCACGGCCCTGCGGAGGCCCGCGTAGCCGGCGCCAACGGCGCATGCCGCACGAAGAGTGCGACGCGACTCTCGCTACCGAGCCTCTGCCGTCACGCCCGGCCAATCGTCGGTGCGGAACGGAGTCAGCGGCAACCAAGCAGAGTCGAAAACGTTCACCACCGGGTTGTTGGCCCAGCCGTAACGGACCGCGACGGGGTTCGGGACCGCGTCGGAGTGGACGACGACCTTCGACTTATCGACGATCTCGGCCGCCGCGGCATGGAAGACTTGGTCTTCGCCCGCAATGGTAAATCCTCGCGGCGCGACGCCGTCGAACGTCTTGAGCCCGTCGCCGACGTCGCCGATGGTGACCGTCGCCTTCTCGCCGTCGATGGAGAGGCTCTCGTAACGCGGGCTCGCCGCTTTGATCTTCTTGCCGTAAGTGTCGGCGAGCGCCAGCCGCGCCAGCCGGAGGCCGACCTCGCGCTTGTTGCGCGGGTGGATGTCGTTCGCCTCGCCGATGTCGATGATGACCGCCTCGCCCGCGTTGGGGACGGCGTCGATGGTCATTGTCTGGGCTTCGCGGAGCTCGGCCCAGTCGGAGCCCTTCACCGGGTCGGCGGTTTCGGGCGTGAAGTCGGCGAGCTGGACCCAGTAGAACGGGAAATCGCCCTGGCCCCACGCCTCGCGCCACGACGTAATCATCCGCGGGAACAGGTCGCGGTACTGGTACGCCCGGCCGGCGTTCGACTCGCCCTGGTACCAGATCACGCCCTTGATCGCGAAGGGCACGATCGGCAGCACGCGGGCGTTGTAGAGATTCGCCGGGCGGTGCTGGTGGAACAGCGGGTTATCGACCCACGGCGCCCGTCCCGACGGCTTGCCGGCGGCGTACGCGGCGTCGCGCTGCTCGTAGAAGCCGGCGAGCTTTGTAGCGTAGTCGGCTCGCAACGCGGCCTCGTCGTGCTCTCCCTCGACCTTTTTCCAGCGTTCCAACAGCGGGCCGTACATCGCCGCGTCTTGTAGCTTGTCGAGCGGGACCCAGGTCTCACACGACGAACCGCCCCAGGCGTTGCGGATCAGGCCGATCGGCACGTGGAGCGACTGCTGCAACTGCACGCCGAAGTGGTACCCAACCGCCGAAAACGACTTGACCGACTCGCGGTTGGCGACGCTCCAGGCTTGGTCGACATCGTCCAGCGGCGTCGGTGAGCCCATCTGATTGACCTGGAGTAGCCGGATTCGCCGCCGATTGGCCGCGGTGAGGTCGAGGTCGCCGTCCTTGGAGTTCTCGATCGACCATTCCATGTTCGATTGACCCGAGCAAATCCAGACGTCGCCCACCAGCACGTCACGCACCACGACGGGTTCGTCGGTCTCGGACCCGGTGACCGTCAGCTCCCGCGGCCGGCCGAGCGACAGCGGGTCGAGCGTCACGCTCCACTTGCCCGACTCGTCGGCCGTCGCCACTTGCTCCTGATTCCCAAACCGTACCGTCACGGTCTCGCCCGCCGCCGCCTTCCCCCAGACCGGCGCCGGCTGGTCGCGTTGCAGCACCATGTGGTGCGTGAAGAGAAACGGCAGGCGGACCTCCGCCGTCGCGACGCAGGTAGCGACGAGCGCGAGAAGGAGGGAGCAAACGACAGGCGTCAATCGCATCGGGAGGGCTCGCATGACCGTGGAAGAGAGGCAACCTTGTGAAGGCGTATTTTAACGCATCCCGAGGCGGCCTTCGAATCGAAATAGCCACTATTACCGGCCGATTCAACCAGTGTGAGTCACGCTACCGTAGCGCTCGCGAACCGCGATGGATCGAACGGCGCGGCCGGCAGATCACATGGCTCGCCGCGGATCATGGCGCTCACCAGCCGCGCCGTCGGCGGCGCCAATTGCAGACCGCTGCGGTGGTGCCCGCTGGCGACCCAGGCGTTGCTGTACCCGGGCAAGAGTCCGATCTGCGGCAACGCGTCCCCCGACGCAGGCCGCAGCCCCGCCCAGTGCCGCATGAGCGTGGCGTTCGCTAGTGCCGGGTCGATCTGCTCCGCCGCCCGCAAGAGCTCGGTGCGGGCCGATTCGGTCACTTGCTTGTCGAACCCGGCTTCCTCGACCGTCGCACCAACGAGCACCAGCCCATCCCGACGCGGCGCCGCGTAGTGCGGGTAGCGATGGACGATCTGCTCCAACGGCTTTTCCGGTCTCAGCAGCAGCATCTGCCCCGTCACCGGCCGGCCTGGGGCATGCGAATAACCAAGCTGCGCGAGTTCCGGCGTCCAAGCGCCGGCGCAGAGGCAAAGTCCTCCGCACGGGATCGTTCCGCTAGGCGTCCGCACCGTGGCGATCACGCCATCCGCGCCGACCTCGAAGCCGTTGACGGGGGTGTCGGTCACCAAGTGCACGCCACGCCCCGCACACGCCGCCGCCAGGGCCCGCAGCCGCCGCGGGTTGCGGACCTGCGCTTCGGCGGGGACGTGGTAGGTCGGGCCCTCG
This sequence comes from Botrimarina mediterranea, assembly GCF_007753265.1. Classification (NCBI taxonomy): domain Bacteria; kingdom Pseudomonadati; phylum Planctomycetota; class Planctomycetia; order Pirellulales; family Lacipirellulaceae; genus Botrimarina; species Botrimarina mediterranea. The sequence goes on along the minus strand of NZ_CP036349.1, from coordinate 3,914,744 downwards.
TCGATCACCTCGATGCCCAGCGAACGCCAGCGCGCGAAGGTGGCGGCAAGACAGGCCGCGTTCTCGGGCGTCTGGTGGTAGACGGCGCCGCAGCGTGTGTACTCGTCATCGACGCCGGTCTCGTCGAGCAATCGCTGCGACAGCTCGGCGTGGGCGGCGCTGGCTTCGATGGCGAAGGCGTCGAGCGCCGGGTGATCGACATACCACGACGCCGGAGGCAGGATGCCGGCCCCCGCCCACGACGCCTCACGGCCGATCTCGCCGCGTTCCAGCAGCGTGATACGCATCCCCGCGCCCGCCAACTCATACGCCACGGAGAGACCGACGATGCCTCCGCCGATAACGATGAGGTCGGTGGCAGTGGCGCGGCTGGGCATACGACGTGGTGTTCTGTGGGAGAGAATCGATCGGTGACGCATTCAATGGCGCAGGCCGCGCTACATCGTATCAGCGTTACCCACGATCGAACCGGGGGCGCGGCAAGTGCGGTCGCGTAGCGTGTCCGTCCCCTCCGGACGCCATCCAACGGCTGCTCGGAGGCGGAACTAGCGAGTCGGCGGAGGTGTCCAGCCAGCGCACGCTACTCCGGGGACACCCTCTACGGAGGGGGTGGCCGTCCCGGCGCCACCCGCTGATCAGCCCTTTCCGCCTATTCCGACGTGCGGCTTTGCGCATGGTCCGAAAGAGGGGGTCGAGCAAGGCGGGCTGGTCGTTCAGAAACCACTTTCGATAACTCGGGACAGGGCCCGGAGTTGCGGATTGCGGGGTCACGCACGGGGACCGCAATCCCCTCTGTGGGGTGGTTTTCCTCCCGGGGGGTTGCACACCGATTTCAGCCTGTCGAAATAACGTAAGTTATTATTCAGTAGTGACTTATGTGTTTATTTGCTTCCCCGTTTCCCAGCTGCATAGCATGAAGATGTGGCTCGCTAGATCGCCCAAACACCCACGGCAGTGGAAGGCACGAGCGGCCGCATCTCGACAGGTACGTCGAGTCAACACACGCCGCGCATGTCACGTGACGAGCGCGATTGGAGAGGAGGCCAATTGATCGAGTTCGGCGTTGTCACCGTGAAGATGAACGTTATCCCCCCGACGTCATGGCCGCCTCTCGATCAACACGCAGCGACTTCCGCGGGAAGCAGCCCGCGCGACAGGCACGTCGTAGCAATACCAACGTTTCAGCGCGCATCGCGCGTGACTCGCAGCCCAAGTCACGTCGCGGCGTCGCCAAGCGCAACCTCGCGCTACCATTCTCACCGCCTGAAGACTGGCACGAGCCATCCGAAGAGTGCGACGGCTACCGCGTCATCGTGCAGCGGCCCGGTGAGGGCTATCGCCACGTCCTCACGCCCGAGGACGTGCGTGAACGGCTGTCGCAATTGCCCGAATCGTTCCTCGTCGACCTCGAAGTGGTCCAATTCAGCCGGATGACCCGCAAGAAGCAGTCCCTGCCGTGCTATGGCATGCAGTGGGGGCCCGCGCTGTACCTCTATCCGATCGACGAGACGCTCGTCGAGTACTTCGGCCAACCGCCGACGCCCGCCATCTACAACGAATCGAAGATGTACGGCGGGAAGTGGAACGAGGGGGACGGCGGCTATTGGACGCTCACCTGGAGTGAGTCCGCGATCCGCGACTTCTACCTCAACAACATCCTAATCCACGAGCTGGGCCACCTGCTCGACGACCGCAACAGCAGCTATATCGATCGTGAGCGCTACGCCGAGTGGTTCGCCACCGAGTACGGCTACCGCGGCACCGGCGGCGCCGCGTCGCGTCGGCCGAAGCAGAAGGTCAAGCGGCGGCACCATGCGTGTTGAGCTGGCGTCGCTGTTGACGCCGCTAAGCCGCCATCGGCTTGCCGCTTAGCGGCGTCTCTTCTGGGGCAATCCCCAGCTTGATCCGCAGAGCCGCTTCTCTATTAGCGCCGAGCGCCGCCAGCTCGGCCCGCTTCTCGGCCACCCGTTTCGATCGGCCGAGCGAGTTCATCCAGTCGAACACGCCCGGCGCCAGCCCCATCGCGCCCCGCAACCAGCGGCCGACGGGATCGACCACGACGCGGCGACGGTTCCGCTCGACGCCCGCCACCGCCGCGCGGGCGATTTGATTGGGCGTCACGCAGAGGACCCACGGCGGTTGCCGCAGCGGCGCCCCCGCAACCGGCGCCGAGTCGATCATCGCCGTGCGGACGAAGCCCGGGCAGAGCGTCGTCACGCCGAGCCCCTGACGGCCGTACTCCAGCCGCAGCGTCTCGCTGAAGCCCACCAAGCCGTGCTTGGACGCGCAGTACAGGGCCACCTTCGGCATCACCGCCAGCCCCAGGACGCTCCCCACGTTCAGCACGTGCGACTCGGGCCGGGCCAGCAGCGCCGGCAGCAGAGCGTGCGTCAGCCGGATCGGGGCGTGGAAGTTGACCGCCAACAGCCGATCGATCTGCGCCTCGGTCATCGCATGGACCGGGCCGTAATGGGCGATCCCGGCATTGTTCACCAGCAGGTCCACGCCCGCCCAGCGCCGCAGCATCGACCCGGCCAGGTCATCGACCGACGCCGGGTCGGTTAGCTCACAGTCGCAGGCGTGGGTCTCGACGCCGTAGCCCTGGACCTCCCGCACCGTCAGCGCCAGCCGCGCCATGTCGCGGTCCGCCAGCGCCAGCCGCATGCCCTTCACCGCCAGCCGCAATGCGATCGCCCGGCCGATGCCGCGGGCGGCGCCGGTCACGAGTGCGGTCTTACCGGCGAGGGGTCGCATTGAGGTTCCGGCTGCCCGGGGAGGAGTTAGGCGGCCAGCCGTGTCGGCATGGCGTCGTAGCCGCGCTCGAGCATCTCGGCCGGAATGGTGCGGCTCAGCTGGTGACGGTCCTCACCGCGCAGCAGCGCGACGCCCCACTTGTCGAGGTGGTACTTGCCGCCGTTGTAAACGCTGCGGTAGTACTTCTTGCCGGGATAAACAGCGACGTTCGTCGGGACCGCCCGGAGGTTGAAAGCGATCCGGTGCTTGTCGGTCTTGTTCGCCGCCGAGCCGTGGATGCAGCGCTCGGTGAACAGGATCATCTGGCCCGCACGGCAGGGGATCTCGACGATCTCTTGGTCCTCTTCACGGAAGTCGAGCTCGAACGCCGCGTTGTAGAACCCTTCCTTGCCGCCGAAATTGATCGTACGGATGCGGCTGTGCGTCCCGGAGGCGAACTTTAGGGCGCCGTTCTCGTGGGTCGAGTCATCGACGGCGATCCAGGCCGTGATCTGGAACAGCTCGTTCCGGTCGGCGGGGAACAGGGCCGGGTCTTGGTAGTCCTCGACCATGAACGTGCTTGCCTGGTGCCACTGAATGGCGGGCGAGCCCGGGCCCTTGTAGAAAATCTGCGAACGCCAGCAGTTGAGGTCCGGGCCCAGCAATTGGGCGATCCGGTCCGTCACCGCCGGCGACTTCATGTAGTACCACAGCCGCGGCATCTCGAAATGACGGTCACGCGGCGTCACGAAACCGTAGGTCTGCGACTTCTCACCCTCGATCGCCAGCAGGTCCTTCTTGAAGTCCCGCATCTGCTCGGGCGTGAACACGTCGATCGGGCCGATGAACCCGCGGGTGTAGAACGACTCGAGCTGCTCCTGGGTCAGCCGGTACTCCGGCGCGACCTCGGCCTTGGGGGCGACGACGGCCGGCTGGCGGAACTCGCAGGGCTGGTCGATGTACGCCGACGTCACGCCCGAGCGAATCAGCTGGTGGAACATCCGCGGGTCCCAGTTGCGGACGATCGCCTTGATGTCGCGCGGCAGGATGCGCGTCGGCAGCCGCATGGCCTGGTAGGCCCGCAGGGCGCTCAGGGCGCCGACGATCGGGGCGCGTTGCCATAGCGGACGGACCTTCGGGGCCATGTTCATAGCCAGCACTTCCCTGCAAAAAGGCCTTCGATTCGACCGGCGGTCCGCGGAAGGGACCAGCAGCGGTCTGGATGGCGCCTCGTGGCGACCTACTTCTTATCGGCGTTGCGGTCAGCACGATTGAACCGGTCGCGCCCTTAGTCCGGTCGTGCCGGCGCCGGCGCCGGCAAACTCCTCACGCCCGACGTATACTGGCGGATTCACGCGCGCCCACGGCGCCGACGATCGCCCGTTTCCTCTTGCTACCCCCTCGGCTGGGCGGCTTCTTCGATGGCTTGGATCACTCGACTGCTAGCGGCTGCCGCGGTGGGCCTGTCGGCTTACCTGCTGTGGGCCAGCGCGACGCTACAGCCCGTCGTTGGTTGCAACGCCTTCTCGGGCGCGGACTGCGATGCGGTGCTCGCTAGCCCTTGGGCCAAGTGGCTTGGCGTGCCGGTCGCGGCGGGCGGAGTGGTTTGCTACGCGCTGGCGCTCGTTGGATCATTCTTGGCCGGAGGCCGTGGCGCGCTGGCGACCGCTGGATGGCGACTGATGGAGTTCACGGCGCCGCTAGCGATCGGGGCAGGGCTCTGGTTCACCGGCGTCCAGTTCGTCGAGGTCGGCTCCCTCTGCGTCTGGTGCCTGGCGACGCACGCCTGCGGCTTAGCCATGGCGATCGCGATGATCGTCTGGCGCAACAAGGCGTCGGTGGACGGCCCCCGACCGGTCGCCCTCTCGCCGATTGCCGCGTCGCCGACGATTGCCCACGCCGCCGAAGGCCCGCCGACGCTCGGCCTGCCGACGGTGCTAGGCCTTCTGGGCGTCATCGTGCTAGCCGGCGGGCAGACGATGTTCGCCGCCCCAACGGTCTCTGAGTACACGGCCGAGATCAACGAGCAGTTCGACCTCGGTGACGCCACACTTAACGAAAATGTCGAAGCAATCGAAGAGCCCGAGTCCGAAGCAACGGTTGCTGATGAACCTGTCGCGCCACGAGAGGTAGCCAAGCCGGCCCGGCGGAAGGGCGGTTCGCGGATGTTCTCCGCGCTCAACGGCCGGCTCAAGTTCGACACTTACGAGCAGGCCGTGCTCGGCTCGCCCGACGCGCCGCACATCGTCATCGAGATGATGGACTACGCGTGCCCCCACTGCCGTGAGTTCCATGAGAAGCTCACCGAGGCGCTGCAGCGTTTCGATGGCCAGATCGCCGTCGTCGTGATGCCCGTGCCGAACGAGATCGCCTGCAACCCCTACGTGCAGAAGGCCCGCAAGCAGTCGCTCGGCGCCTGTTACGCGGCCAAGCTAGCGCTCGCCGTATCGACGCTGGCCCCCGATGAGTTCGAGTCCTTCCACGAGTGGATGCTCCGCGGCGACTCGATACCCAACAGCACAGCGTCCTTGATCGAGGCCCGCAATCACGTCGATGGCGACAAGCTCAGCCGCGCGCTGGTGGATGAAGACGGCTCGCTCGCCGCGCGCGTGAAGAACCACGTCGCGCTCTCCGCCGCGATCGCCAAGCAAGGCCGCTTCGGTCTGCCGGCGCAGATCCTCGGCAACAAAGTAATCGCGGGGCCCCCCGACACCGTCGATGAGTTGTGCGAGACCTGGGCGGAGGCGTTTGGGTTACAGACGCCAACGGACCCGGTCCCGTTCTAATCCGATGGCGAGCCCACGATGTTAATCGTGGGTGGGAAGTGGGTACCAAGCTCACACCCACGATTAACATCGTGGGCTCGCCGTCAATCGTGATAGTGCGTTAACGTGAGGGTTCGACGAATCTCACCACCGCCCCACTATGCCCACAGCGCGCATCGCTAAACCGTCCGCCGAGCGCAGCCGTACGATGCGGGCGGTGAAGAGCCGCGACACGAAGCCCGAGTTGCTCGTCGCAGCGCTGCTCGATGAGTTGGGCGTCGCTTACCGTCGCGAAGTCGCTGCGCTCCCCGGCAAGCCCGACTTTGTGATCACAGGGCGGGGCCGGGTCGTCGAGAAACGCGGCCGCCAACCGCTGGCGCTGTTCGTGCACGGCTGCTGGTGGCACGCCCACGACTGTCCGCGCGGCGCCCGAACGCCCAAGACGAACCGCGCCTACTGGACCGCCAAGATCACCCGCAACCGCCGCCGCGACCGCCGCGTCACCCGTGAACTGCGCGAGCTGGGCTACTCCGTCTGGACCATCTGGGAATGCCGCCTCAAATCACGCCGCCTTCCCCCCAGGCTCACCGCTCGCTTAAAAGACTACGTCGTGAGCCGTCGGCGCTAGCCGCGGCCACGTCTCCTTGGCAATGGCCCGCGAATCAACTCACCATTCCAATCACGCTCGCCTCCCGATGTCGCACGCCAATCAAACGACGATCCACCTCGACCAATTCCTCAAAGTCCAAAACCTCGTCGGCACCGGCGGCCAAGCGAAGCAAGTCATCCAGGGGGGCGAGGTCCAGGTGAACGGCGAAGTCGAAACCCGCCGCCGCCGCCAACTCCGGCAGGGCGACGTGGTTCTCTTCGAAGGGGAGGAGATGGTGGTGGTGTTTGATGATGACGAGAGCGAGCACGTGTCGTAGGGCAGGCTCTGGCTGCCCGCTTGACGCGTGCCCGCCGATCTTGGAAGGTGAAGGTCCGCCCCACGATCGTCGCCACAATGCCGAGCATCGTGATAAAGTGCCAATGGCTAGCTGTGGTGACGGCAATCGAACGTTAGTCCGTTAAGCTTGGAGGCATTCCGATGAGCGCGCTTAGGCTGTCTAAACCTGCTGCGGTCTCGGCTGGTCTCGTCATCGCAGTAGCGGTAGCGATGATCGTTTACCGCGAAGCAGCCGCTTCTTCGCGCGTCGATGACGGAGTTAGATTCCGTAACGCCATCAACGCAACGCTACATGCGAGTGTGAACACGCAGCCTCAGGGCGTGGCCGTCATTCTCCCGCCTACGAATGACAAGCTGGCCGGATTTGTAAATCCACTTTCAGACGAAGCGCACATTCGCAGCGTCCTCAATCAACGCGATTGGCAAGAGAGCAGCCAATTTCAGCTTCTTCTCGAGCTGACTCCCTCCGCCTTGCCAGCGGAAAAGCAAGGAAGCTCGGAAACGATGGCGGCGACTGTCTTGCTGAACCATTATTTCGGCGGACTGGAGAAAATTGGGCTTAGTCGCCGAGGATCGCAGGGGGTTGTCATCGGAAAGGTGCAATCTTCTCGTAACGAGTGGCACGATCCCATGGGTAATTTTTATGTTGACGGTGCGGTCTTCGTTTCACCCGAATCGAAGCAGGCCATCGTGATTGGGCATATTCGCGCGCACCTGTCTAACTGACAGCTTGGAAGGTGCGATTGCATCGACACCCTACGGCGCCGTGTCCAATGCCGGACTTCTTCGTGTCCTTTGTGCCCTTTGTGGTTCAAAACCGAGGTGCCTACCAGCGCCGCCGTTCAGACGATCTTTCCGTTGGTGAAAGGGGGCTGGCGTCTCATGATGGCGAGAGAATCGGGACGCTACCCGCGGCTAGCGCCGACGGCTCACGCCTGCCGCGCGCGCCAGGCTTCGGCCTCGGCCCGTTCGTACACGGGGCGCGATCCGAGTTGCTCGCCGGCTAAGCGGTCGGCGGCGTCGGTGGCTTGGAGGTCCCCATCGACGGCGACGCGGTCGTCGAACACAAAGCACTCGCCCGTGTAGTGGGCGGCGCCGCACTCCTCGAAGTACTTGAGGATGCCTCCTTCGAGCTGGAAGACGTTCTTGAAGCCGGCCCGTTCCATGTAGGGGCCCGCCTTCTCGCAGCGGATGCCGCCGGTGCAGAACATGACGACCGTCTCTTCCTTGCGGTCGTCGGGCAGGGCGTCCACCGCCTTGGGGAAGTCGCGGAAGTGAGCGACGCCAATCGGCTCGGCGCCGGCAAAGGTTCCTAACGCGACCTCGTAGTCGTTGCGCACGTCGAGCAGCGTGACGGGGCGTCCCTCGTCGAGCCACTGCTTGAGCTGCTTTGCCGGCAGCTTGGGCGAGGTCCGCTGCGACGGGTCGATCCCCTCGACGCCGAAGGCGATGATCTCACGCTTGAGCTTCACCAGCATCCGCCCGAAGGGCTGCCGTTCGGTGTAGCTCTCTTTGATATCGAGCGCGCCGACTTGCGGATCGGCTTGCAGCACGGCGACGAACTCATCAACCGCGGCCCGTGCGCCGGCAAGAAAGAAGTTGATCCCCTCGGGGCTAAGCAAGATGGTCCCCTTGAGCTCCAGCCGACGGGTGAGTGCACGCAACGCTTCACGACGCTGCGTGAGCTCATCGAGCGGCGCGAACTTGTACGCCGCGATGTTGACGATCGGCGGCGACATTTCGGCGTTAGTAGAAGACAGTTCGCTCATGGGTTCGAATTGTACCCAAGTAGTTGTTGGCGTGCTGCCCCGACGGCTCGGCTCCCTGAGTCCTTCTTCGTGCCTATTGTGCCCTCGGTGGCTAAGTCATCCAAGAAGTAAACCAGCGTCGCCTCACCATTTATGGCCTGCGTGGCGTTTCAAGAACTCTGTCGGCAGCGCTAGCGCCGCGACCGCCAGGTCGGCGACGATCGCCCGGCCCTTCGTGAGCCACGCCGCGGCGAACGCCCATAATGCGACCCATTCCATCCAGAACAGGAAGCGGTAGTCGTTGAAGTACGCCTTTAGCCAAGCGGGCATGACGAGGTAGGCGCCCATCGCCGCCATGCTGGTGAGGATCACCAGGCCGCTCGCCCAGTAGATGAGGTTGCGTTCGAGTTCGTGTGAGTCGAGTTCTTCGGCGGGCTCTTGTTGCGATCGCTCCCTCAGCCAATTGGGCACGAGCCAAGTGAGCCAGCGCCAATTGGGCCAATGATAGTTTGGGAAGTGCACCAGCGAGTAGAACGCCAACGTCAGGAACAGCGCGGCGCCGAACGCCATGTGCATGTACCCCACCCACGATTGCTGCTCGAGCGGGTTCTTGCCGGCGTCGAGCGGGAAGAGGGCAAGGCCCAATGCGGAGATACTGCCGAGGTTCGCCGAGGCGTTCTCGATCCAGTCGTGGCCGCGGTAGCAGTAGAGGAAGACGCCCATCGTAAACAGGGCGCCGACGAACACGTCCCGCGCGGGCGTGTGGTAGTAGGCGCTCATGTTGTCCTGCACCGGGACGCCAAAGACGAGCCATGCGCCGGGCCAGAGGAGCAGGGGGAGCGCGAGGCCCGTGACGCCGACCGCGCGGCGGATGGAGAGGTAGGAGACGACGAGGGGGTCGGCGGCGCTGTTCTTTAGTTCGCCGTTCTCAGGTTGCATGTCGTCGCCGCTTGCGCGCTTTCCCCCTCCCTTTTTAGGGAGGGGTTAGGGGAGGGTCAGCCGTGTCCAGTATCGCAAGGGTTGCCGATAAGTGAATTGCCGAGCAGTTCGTTCTGTGGGAGGTGTCTCCAGACGCCGCTTACGGTTTGCTGGCTGAACACGACATGCTGCGCGAAATCGGGGTCTGGAGACCCCTCCCACAATTGTGCTGTATAGCCAATGCACACCGTTCTCTTTGGGAACGGTTAGACCCTCCCCTAGCCCCTCCCTGAAAAGGAGGGGAATTACTGCTCGCTGCGCTCGCATGAAAGAAAGGCCGTCGTCGCACTTGCGACGACGGCCTTGGTCGTTAGTCATTAGCGAACGAACAGCTTCAGTCCTTCGCCGCTTCGCGGAGCGCCACGAGGTACGGCACCGGCTCGCTGCCCAGGGCGTTGAGCACCGTGCCGCCGGCCGTGAAGTTGTGCGTGACCCAGCTCTCTTCGCCGTAGAGCTCAAGGGCTTTGCCGCCCTCGCCGCCGCCGACGTAGACGTTGATCCCGGCGTCTTGCATCCGCTTGAGCTCGGGGACCCACGACTTGGTGCCGTTCTCGAACCGTGGGTCCTCGAACATGCCGAAGACGCCGTTGTGGAACGCCACCGAGCCCTTCGGGGCGGTCTCGATGAACTTGGTCACCGCGTCGTGGAAGTGCTGGATCGACTTGGGGCCGATGTCGAACTGCTGGTCGCTGGGCGAGAGTTCGTCCTTCGCTGAGCCGTCCTCGATGACCGAGTCGCACGGCACCGTGAACGTGATGCCCTTCTCACGGCCGTCGGCGACAATCGCCTTGGCCTGCTCGACGCGCGCCGGCGGGATGTACCAGGGGGCCTTCGAGTTGGCCGGGTCTTCGGCGGCGCCGAGGCAGACGGGCTTGTCGTCGAGCTCGCCGATCGCCTTGCGGATCGCCATGGCGAGTGAGCCCGATGCGAAGATCTGCTTGATCGTGCCGCGCGAGATCATGGCTTCCATGTCGTCGAGCTTGTCGATCTTGATGCCGCTGAACACGGCAAGCGCCGCCTTGAGGCACTGCTGCATCGGGCCGTCGAACTCGCCGGCCGCGTACTTGCCCAGCGCGACGCGCTTCATGGCGGCGGGCACGGCGACGCTCGACGCGTCGAGCGAGCCGGCGCTGAAGGCCTCGTGGACGTAGACCGTACCGACCTTCTCGGCCAGCTCGTTGGCGAGCTTCGCCAATTGCGGCGCGAGGTCGGCGAGCTGCTCGGGCTTCGCCTTCCAAAGGACGCGCTCGATGTCGTACTTGCGGGTGTTCTGCAACACGATCACGTCGCCGGGCTTAGCGGCGGCGATCGCCTCGGTGACGGCGGGCGTGACGGTCGTCGTCGCTGGGTCGAGCCAGTCCTCGATCATCGGAATGTTCGTACCGAGCAACTCGCCGAGACGCTTGGCGACCTTGTCGAGCGACTTCTCGGGCTCACGGCCGATGTGCCCGAAGACGACCTGGACCCAGCCCTTCTCTTGGCCGTACTTGAGGGTGTCGGCCATCGAGCGGAGGCGGATGTCCCCCTCGCCGACCTTGGCGCCGGGCTTAGCGTCGGTGTCGCCACGCACCAGGACGACCGTGCCCAAGGGCAGGTCGGCGAGCGAGTCGAGCCGCGGCACGTCCGTCAGGTAATCGTTTAGCGAGAGGTCCGGATTCGCCTCGCGACCTCGGACGACGGTCTCGCAGAAGGCCTTCATTTGATCGGGGGTGACGCTCATGGGGGCGTTCCTTCGACAGGGGGTGGGCAGGTTGATTTGGGGTCTGCGCAGCAACGTAGCACAGAGCGCCCCGGCGGTTGAGGGGGCGGGGCGGCGGCGGAGAACTCCGCCAGCAGAAGCGACCTGAGCCGTGGGCGGTAGCCCTCGGTGGATTGCTGGTACCAGCTTCCCACCGAGGGCTAACGCCCACGGCTCAGATCAAATGAGGTAGCGACCCGTATCCTACGCGTTCACCGCGGGGTGCTTCGCCAAGAGCCGGAGGATGTCGTCGATCTGCTCGGGCTTCTCGAAGCCGATCGTCATCGCGTCGAGCCACTCGTGCTGCTGGGCGTAGGCGATGCAGCGGTCGCGGTCGTCGGCGAGCTGGCCTTCGCCGATGATCTTCATGCCAATGATCGTCTTGCCGGCGGCGTGGGCGTCGGCGAGGACCGCTTCGACCTCGGCGGGCGACGCGTCCATCTTTACCCCTTCGGGGTTCGTACGGGCGAGGATCACCTCGACCCAGTCGGTCTGGGCCGCCGTCTTTAGCGCGCCAAAGTCATGGCACGAGACGCCCATAGCCTTCACTTGTCCACGAGACTTGGCGTCTTCGAGCGCCGCGCGGTACGGCTTCATCTGCTCGGGCCACTTCGCATCCATCAAACAGTGCAGGAGTACGATGTCGACGCGGTCGGTCGAGAGCTCGTGGCAGAAACGTTCCAGCGCACTCTTGGTGACCTGCTCACGGAACGCGGCGGACGTGTTGGCCTCGGGGCCGTCGTAGCGCCACCACAGCTTGCTGAGGATCGTCACCTCGTCGCGCGGGATCGTTCGCAGGGCCTCGCGGAAGTAGAGGTGCGTGCCGTAGAGGTCGGCGAGGTCGAAGAAGCGGACGCCGCGGTTGTAGGCGTGTTGAATGAGCCCGACAAATTTCTCGAAGCCCAGCCGCGTCTGGTTTGATTGCCGATTGCCGCCGGCGACGCCGGTCCCCTGGGCGAGCCGCGTGGTGCGGATGCCGGTGTTGCCGAGCGTGACCATCGGCGGCGGCGGGACGGCGCCGAACTCTGGCTGCGCAGCGTTCTCGGCCGTCTTGCCGTGGGCGAGGGCGCCGACACCGAGTCCCGCGCCGATGCCAGCAGCGGTACCCAAGAATCGGCGGCGGTCCAGTTCAATGGTGGGGTCGCTCATGGCGTCGCTCCAAAAGGCGAAAAGGGCGTGGTATGACCCGAACCCTAGCCTATTCCAGCGATGCCGACAGGGAAAGCTCGCCGGCGCCACGTTTCGATAGCTCCGCCGGATCAACACGACGCCGACTTCTGAGGCTATCCTGATGGAGGGTCGTTGCTGAGAAGCCACCCGCGGACCCCTCCGTTTCATCACCATACGACAGGCGTCGAGCGAATGAACTTCAACCGTCCTCATTTCAGCAAGGCGATTCTTGTCGTCGCTGGACTGCTTGTCTCTACACACGCCCATGCCGCTTCGGTCGACGAGATGCTCGCCAACGGAGAGTTGGCGGCGGCCGAGAAGTCACTACAAGAATCGCTTGACGCCACTCCGAACGACGCCCTGGCGCTAACCCAACTCGGGGCCGTGAAGTTTCTCGGCGCCGTTGAACGTCTTGGGCAAGCGAGCTACCGATTCGGGACGGGCGACTCATTGATGCGGGCGATGCCTTTCTTCCGCTTGCCGGTCCCACCCAACGACGAACCTCAAAAAGTCGGTTACGAGGATGTCCGCGAAGTCCTTGAGCAATTCGTCGCGGACCTCGCCGAGGTCGAAGCAATCCTCGTGAAGGTTGGCGACCGTGACGTTAAGTGGCTAGTGGATATCGCCGCGCTGCGGATGGACTTCAACGCCGACGGCAAGGCAGAAGCTAGCGAGTCGCTCGGCGCGGCCTACCGGTCGATGACAAGAATGCGTGACGAGAAGGCGGAGGAGGACGCCTTCGTCGTCGGTCTCGATACGGCGGACGTGTATTGGCTGCGGGGATATTGTCACGTGCTATGCGCCCTCGGCGAGTCGCTGCTTGCCTACGATCAGCAGCGGATGTTCGACCATACGGCGCAACTGGTCTTCCCGAAGTCAGAGTTGAAGCACGACTTCCTTACGCACGACACCCCAGGAGCCGATGAAAGGCAGCAGCGAAGCAAACGCTGGCAGTACCAGTTTGCCGATGCGATTGCGATGATCCACTTGGTGGACTGGCCCCTGGCAGAACCGGAACGGCTCAAGAGAGCTCACGGTCACCTGCTGCTGATGGTAGAGACCAGCCGCGACAGCTGGCGGTCGATCCTCGCCGAGACCGACAACGACCACGAGTGGATTCCTGGCCCAGAGCAACAAAGCGTATTGCCGCGTGGCGCTCTCTCGCAAGAACAGATCGACGCCTGGCAAACGTTTCTGGACGAGGCCGAGTCGTTGCTTGAGGGCGAGAAGCTCGCTCCGTTTTGGCGTGAAAGCGACCAGGGCGTCAATCTACGCCGCGTGTTCTATGAGCCGACTCAACTCGACCTGGTGCTCTGGGTCCAAGGTTCGGCGGCCGCGCCCTATCTTGAAGAAGGCCCAAAGACCGAAGAAGAAACCTGGATGATGCTCCAGCGTGTCTTCCGTGGCAACTTCATCGGTTTCGCCTTCTGGATCAATTAGAGCCGACGCATGACGACGTCATGGCGCTGGCTTCCGCAACGGCCGCCCCGCGGTGAGGTCGGCAAGCTCGCCGTCGCGGATCGCCAGCGAGCCATTCACCAGCAACCACTTCACGCCGGTGGACATGCCGAACGGCGCCTCGTACGTCGCCGTGTCGCGGTAGGTCGCGGGGTCGAGCACGACGATGTCGGCGTACAGGCCCGGTCGCAGGTAGCCGCGATCCGTCATGCTGAGGATATCGGCGGGGAGGCCGCTGGAGCTGCGGACGGCTTGTTCGAGTGGCATCGTCCCTTCGCCGATCGCGTAGTGGCCGATCTTGCGTGAGAACGTGCCGAAGCTGCGTGGGTGGGGCTTCGTGCCGTCCTCGACTTTGACGCCGCCGTCCGAGGCGGTCGCTAGCCACGGCCGGGGCATTAGCCACTCCACGTCGCGCGGGTCCATGCCGAAGTTGACGCCCGGCACGTCGCCCATCGTAAGGAGCTCGAACGCGATTTCGATCGGTTCCCGGCCCTCGGACCGCGCGATCTCCTGCACGAGTCGGCCGTTCCATTCGGGGCGCTTGCGGCAACTGGCGACGAGGATGCGGTCGCGCTGGGCGAGCGACTCGGCGACGATCGGCCGCAAACGCTCGACTTCGGCGGGGTCCTCGAGCCGTTTGATGACGGCCCTGTTCCCGCCTTCACGCTCTTCGTCGGGGAGCAGCATCGCCGAGATCGACGTGCTGCTCGCTTCGTAGGGGTACTGGTCGGCAGTGACGCGAAGGCCCTTGGCGCGGGTCGCCTCGATCAACTCGGCGGCGGCGCGGACCTTGCCCCAGTTGCGGCGTTTGCTCGCCTTAAGATGCGAGATGTGTACCGCTGCGCCGCTCAGACGGCCGATCTCGATCGCCTCGTCGATCGATTCGAGGAGCGTGTCTCCCTCGTCACGGATGTGGCTGGCGTAGATGCCGTTGTAGTTAGCGACGACCTTGGCGAGCGCGGCGATCTCGTCGGTGTCGGCGTAGGCCGACGGGACGTACTGTAGGCCGGTGGTCATGCCCCACGCGCCCGCCGCCATGCCGTCATCGACGAGCTGCTGCATCCGCATGAGTTCGTCCTCCGACGGCGCGCGACGCGTCGAACCGATGATCTTCTCCCGCACCGCGCCTTGGGGCACGAGGTGCGCGACGTTGACGCCCGACGGTGTCTTCTCGAGGGCGTCGTAGTACTCGGCGACATCGAGCGCCCCACCGCCGCAGTTTCCGGTGACAATTGTCGTGCAGCCCTGCGTCAGATAACAAGCCGAGGGCCGCGTGTCGTCGGCTAGAATCGCGCGCGTCGAGATGTCCTTGCCAGTCTCCTTATCTTCGACCGTGGTGGAGGAGTCGCTGTGGTTGTGCAGGTCAATGAACCCCGGCGTGACGACGAGGCCCGTGCAGTCGATTTGCTCGGTGTCGCCTTCGACCGTGAACTCACCGACCGCGACGATCTTGTCGCCGAGGATCGCTAAGTCACCGACGTAACCCTTCTCGCCCGAGCCGTCGACGATCATGCCACCGGTTAGGACGTAGTCGGCTTCGATGGCGAGTGAACCCGGAGTGAGCACACCGAGTGCGGCAAGTGCTATGAAGACAGAACGAAGTCGCGGCATGGAACTTCTCGGCTGGGGTTAGGAAACCTCGCCGAGGATAAGCATGCGGCGCCCATGAAGTCGAGCAGCGGGCGAGACGGCAGCGCAAATGCGCGATTGCTGCTGAGCGGAAGCTTTGCTGTGGAAGGGGTCTGCGGACCCGGATTACGCGCACCAAGCCGTGTTCGGCCAACACACCGTAATCGGGGTCTGGAGACCCCTCCCACAACTCGTGCTGACAAAGATTACGAGAGGTAATCGATCAAACGACGGCCATCGGCGAGAAACGTCGTTCTATCGAAATCGTCGCGAAAGCTTTCACCAAAGCTCGCGGCGCCTTTACGGCAGACGACGAGATACTCTGGGTGCGGCAGCAACTGCGGATCATCGGGCCCGAGATACTCCAGCGCGAACGCTTTCGAAGAAGAGTTGTCGGAGGCTCCTTCGCCCCACGGCGTTATCGAGACCTCGGCCAACCGATAACCCGTCTCACGTTGGCGAAAGCCTTTGAGGTCTTCCGCTGCGAGCGAGTAGACGAGTCCGTTGACGCGGTCGGTCGGCAGGCCCGTTGCTCTCACACCGAGCGCGGCGACGTGCTGTGGCGTCGGGCCGGGGCCGTAACGCTCGATTGCGTCGGGCGTCAGCGGATAGTTGAAGACCCGAACTAAGCCCACCGCATTCGCGGGGCGGCACTCTTCACCACGCCAACCCGGCATCGTCCGCACCGCCGACGCGGCGTTGAGCAACGAGCCATACGCGAACAGCGGCAGCCGGCCGTTGTGATGCGCGGCGAGATGATCTTCGAGGCCGGCCCAAGGGTAATCGAATGATAGCAAGCGGGCCTCACTGGTTCAGCGAATCGTCAACCTCACGCCGCTCGGCGGCTTTGCGCCGGTTCACCGAGCGCAGCCGGTCTCTCCATCTTTAAGATGGCGGGTTCCTCAACTTCCGACCGGATCGCAAGCACGTCAAGCTTCTCTGTCAGGAAACGATAGTTGTGTTCGGCGAGCGTATCGACCCATTCCGTGAGGTCGCCGCGGTCGAAGTGGCGGTGCTCGAAGCGGATGACCCGCGGCGCGACGCGCTCCAGGTCGATCGAGCGGAGGATCGCGTAGTCGTGCCCTTCGGCGTCGACCTGGACGAGGTCCACCGATTCCATGCCGGCCCGATCGAGCACGTCGTTGATCGTCAGGCACTCGACCTCGACCGCCTCGATCTCGTTGTGATTCAAGCCGTGCCGCAGCAAGTGACCACGGTCGAACGAAGCGAACTGCACATCGGCGTTCTTCGCCAGGTAGAACGGCCGCGATCCGCCCTCGCTGTCGATCGCCGCGTTGACGAGCGTCAAGTCGTTGCGGCGTTCGTGCCGCTTGCAGAGTCGCGCGAAGACGCGTGGCTGCGGCTCGACTAAAACGCCGCGGGCCGGGTAGTTCTCAATGAGGTGGACGATGGCGTCCCCCTCCTCACCATCGAAGGCGCCGACCTGCAAGAAGGTGATCTCACCGTGCTCCAGCACGTGGGCCGCCGCAACCAACGAGAGCAGGCCGTCGAAACGCAGCGTCGGATCGATCGTCAGCGCCTCGGGCTCGTAGGCCCGGGTGAGGCCGATCTTCCGCAAAAGTCGGTCACGGAGCCGTCGCACCTCGTAGCCTTCCATGAGGAAGGGGAGATAGCGGCGCTTGAAGCGGCGAAACCCGGCCATCGTCTGCCTCACGGTGGAGGGGTGCTAGCAAGGCCGGGCGTGGCGACAGGAAGTCGCACCCGCAGCGGCGTACCTTTTGCTAGTCGGCGGCACTGGTGAGTTGACGTGATGTCAATTTACGTGAGTTGTCGCGTGGTTGCTCACCTCCATCTTGTTATTAAGGGTTCTTGAAATCGCCCAATCCACTGAATGAGAATTCTGACTCACTTTACATCGAGAGATTCAACGGAGAGATCACGGTATCCAGCGAAAGCGTTGCCGCCCCACCTAGGCTCTTTGCCGTCAACGACCGCTGCTTTGACAATCTCAAGAGCCTCCTGCCATTCCTCACTAGGCGTTTCTTCAGTGGGATTCCGTGTTCCCGCGTTGCGGATCAGTCGGACAAACGACTCGTAGTCGGGGTCGTCGTCGCTAACGATGGCTGCCTGCTCAAGCATCTTGGGCGGGTAAGTGTAGACAGGCTGCGTTAGGTTTGGATTCGATGTCTCTTGATTCAAATAGAGACTTCTTGGGCTAGGGAGGAACACGAAGACGTCGGATTTTGGTGCACCCTCAAGCTCATTCGCCGAGCGAGATGAAAAGCCGAAGATCAAACTACCGCCGTCGAAGACAAAGTCGAACTTAATGAGCGTTAGCGAGTCAATATCTTCGATCACTTGGCCGAGTTTCATTCGAGCAGGTGCGTCGCGTTTCGTGTTGGGAGATTCGACACTCTTTGGGCGAAGAGCGAACGCAAGAAGGGTCAAACCGATGGCGGAGATTCCAACCCCCAGTGATACGGCGCGTCGAGCGCTCATCGCGCCTCCTCCGAGAGTAAGGGACATCACTCCTTCAACCCAAACCGCGTCCGCTCATCCTTCACCTTCACCTTCTCCTCCCACACCGCCTTGTCGGCGATGTCCTTGCGGCACCAGGCGCCGCGCCAGCGGATCGCCTTCACGGCGGTGTAGGCGGCGAGCTTTGCGGCAGGGATCGTTTCGCCCAGGGCCGTGACGCCTAGCACGCGGCCGCCGACGTTCACCACGTCGCCGTCGATCGACGCAGTGCCGGCGTGGAACACTTTCACGTTGGGGACCTTCGCCGCTTCTTCGAGGCCGCTGATGACATGGCCCTTCTCGTAATTGCCCGGATAACCCTCGCTTGCCATCACAACGCAGACCGACGGTCGCGGGTCCCACTCCATCGGCGGCGCCTCGTCGAGCCGGCCGTCGGCGGTCGCCTCGAGAACGTCGAGCAGGTCGCTCTTGAGCCGCATCAGTACCGGTTGGCATTCGGGGTCGCCGAAGCGGACGTTGTACTCCAGCACCTTCGGGCCTTGCTTGGTGAGCATCAGGCCCGCGTAAAGGACACCGCGGAAGGGGCGGCGCTTGCGCTTCATGTGGTGGACCGTCGGGATGAGGATCTCTTCCTCGACGCGGCGCAAGAGGGCGTCGTCAACGATCGGGGCAGGGGAGTACGCGCCCATGCCGCCCGTGTTGGGGCCTTTGTCGCCGTCGTAGGCCGCCTTGTGGTCCTGGGCGGCCGGAAGAGCGACAATCGACTTGCCGTCCGTAATCGCCAGGATGCTCACCTCTTGGCCGTGCAGCCGCTCCTCGATGAGGATCCGATTGCCCGCGGCGCCGAACTCCTTGTCGCCGGCGATGCGCTGGACGGCGTCGAGCGCCTCGTCGCGGTTGTCGCAGACCACGACGCCCTTGCCCGCGGCGAGGCCGTCGGCCTTCACGACGAGGGTTTGGCTCTCACGCTCGTTGAGGAACAGCACCGCTTCTTCGGCGGTGCGGAACGTGTGGAAATCGCCGGTGGGGATGTCGCCGTGCCGGAGCAGCTCTTTGCAGAAGACCTTGGAGCCCTCGAGCTCGGCGGCGACCTTCGAGGGGCCGAACACTTTGAGCCCGGCGTCTTGTAGGGCGTCCACGAGACCCGCCACCAGCGGCGCCTCGGGGCCGACGACCGTCAGGCCGATCTCGTTCGCCTTGGCGAACTCCACGAGCCGGGCCGTGTCGGTAGCGGCGATATCGACGTTCTGGATCGGTAGACCCGTTTCCCGAGCCGTGCCGGCGTTGCCCGGGGCGCAGAAGACGATATCGGCCCGCGGGCTCTGCGCGAGCTTCCAACACAGGGCGTGTTCACGCCCGCCATTCCCAACGACCAAGACTTTCATCGCGACGCTCCAACCGGACTGCCAAAGAACGGGGGCATTCTAGCGTAGGGGCGGGGTGAGCGGTACGCGGTGGCAGGGTTTAGGAGGTGGATAAGGAGATTGCTGGGGATGGGGGGATGGACTTCTGGAGGGGCGGCGCCATGCGGATGGCTAAGCGTCTAGAATGAAGGAGAAATTTACCCACGATTGATTCGACGCGTCGGAAGCGGCTCGCAGTTATTTGGAGTATCTCGTCCGCTTGCGATCCCGCGTATCTCCATCTATCCCCCTCTCTCCTTTCTTAAGTTGCGCCCCGCAATGAAGTTCATCCTCGCCCTGACGATTCTCTCGGTCTCAGCCGTCGCCTACGCGGGGGGCGTGTCGGGGCGGGTCGTGGTGGTGGGGGACGTTCCGGCGGCGGAGCCGCTGCCGCCGGGGAAGGACGTTTGCTGTCAGGAAGCGGGACCGGTGGACGAGCGTGTGGTGGTTGGGCCCGAAGGGGGGCTGGCGAACGTGTTCGTCTCGGTTGAGCCGCGTCGTGGGGAGCCGCAACCCCCGGCGGCCAGCGATGTCGCTAATTCGGGGCCCAACGAGCCCGTGACGCTCACCAACCACGGTTGTGCCTTCTCGCCCCGGGCCTTGATGGTGCGGGTTGGGCAGCCGCTGGTGCTCGCCAACAGCGATCCGACGATGCACAACGTCGATATCAACTTTGTCCGCAATCGGTCAGTAAACGTCGTCGTCGAACCCGACGGCGAGCGGCGTATTGACCTCCAGAAGCCCGAAAGCCGGCCCGTCGCCGTGCGGTGCAACGTCCACACCTACATGCGGGCGTGGATCATGGTCCGCGACGACCCCCACGCCGCCGTGACGGACAAGACGGGCCGTTTCGAGCTCCCCGACCTCCCCCCCGGCGAGTGGCGCCTGCGGTTCTGGCGCGAGGGCCAGCCGCTGGTCGGCTTAGCGGTGGGCGACCAATCCACCGACGACCGCGGCGAAGCCGTCCTCACAATCCCCAATGACGGCCTCGACCTCAGAGATCTCAAAGTCGCCGCCGACACGCTCCGCTGACGCGACGAATCGCCGCGGCAAACCGCCGGCTGTGGCGGCGCCGCTCGGGGCCGCAGTTGGGTACGCTGAATGGTTTCCCCCGTTGTCGCCGGCTTCACAGTATGCGTCTCGCCCGCCACCGCCGCCTCGCCGCGATGCTCTGCATCGTGCTCGGCGCTGGGGGATGTCGAGATCGCGTCGTCGAGTTCGAGCCCGACGCCGTGCTGCGGGCCGTCAATGGTTTGACGGCGGAGCAGTCGGCGTCGATCGACGCGGCCCTCGTCGAGCTGTTCGGTTCGCCGAACGAACCAAGACTCCCCGCCGACCTGCCGAGGATGGCGGAGCTTTGCGGCTTAGCGGCGCTGGAGCAAGCGGCCGGTCCCGTTGCGAGCCATGAGGTGGGCGTCGTCCACGGGCTTTACCGGCGGCACTGCGCGCGGTGCCACGGCGTCACGGGCGACGGTCGCGGGCCGACGGCGCGTTATCAGGCCCCTTATCCGCGCGACTACCGCCGCGGTGTCTTCAAGTGGAAGAGCACCTACCGGGACGCCGCGCCCACCGCGGCCGACCTCGACCGGGTGCTCGAGCACGGCGTCCCAGGGACGGCGATGCCGTCGTTCCGCCTCGTGAGCCAAGAGGAACGCGACATCCTCCGCCAGTACGTCGTGTACTTGGCGATCCGCGGCCAGACGGAGCGTGTGCTGGTGGACTTCGTCGCCAACGAACTGCCGGCAGGTGAGCCGCTCGAGTTCGAGGGCGATTTGCGTGACGAGATCGTCGCAGACTACCTCACGCCAATCGTTAATAGGTGGGCGGATGCCGGCACGCTTGTCGTCGAGCCTTCACCCGAACCGCCTAGGACCGACGAGGGCTTGCTCGTCGGCGTTGAAGCATTTCACGGCAACATCGCAGGGTGCGCCGCTTGTCACGGAGTCAATGGACAAGGCGGCGCGCAAGGGATGGCGAACTACCAAGTCGATTACGACATCTGGAACCGTGACCGCCTCGTCCTCAAGCCCAACGAAGAGTTGCAGCGAGTTCTGGCGCGCGACCTTCCGGTTCGGCCAACGACGCCACGAGAACTCGTTGAGCCAGGAAGCGGCGGGCTCGTGATCCCGCACGGCGGCGCTTCGACCGGAGACCTCTACCGCCGCCTCCACCAGGGCATCGCCGGCACGCCCATGCCGGCCTACGGTAGTTTGAGGCCCGGCGAGCGTGGTGTGTTGTCGGAGCAACAAATATGGAACCTCGTGCACATCACCAAAGCGTGGATGGAGAAGGACCCGGTTCCCGGTGATTGACCGATCGCAATGACGCAAGCCGCCGCCACCGCCGACTGCTACTCCCCCTGGCCGCACCGCTGGGCTTGGGTGCTGTGCTGCGCGACGTACCCGCTCCTCTGGCTCGGTGGCTTGATCACGACGACCGACGCCGGCATGGCTGTCCCCGACTGGCCCGGCACCTTCGGCTACAATCTCTGGCTCTATCCATGGAGCACCTGGTTCTTCGGCCCGTGGGACCTGTTCGTCGAGCACGGCCACCGGCTGTTCGCGTCGGGCGTCGGATTGCTGACGATCGTTCTGGTGGTCGTCGTGTTCCGCTGTGACAAGCGGCGGTGGCTACGGGGGCTTGCGCTATTGGCGCTGGCTTTAGTGATTTGGCAAGGCGTGCTCGGCGGCATGCGCGTGGTGCTCAACGAACGCTTGTTAGCCTTCGCGCACGGCGCGACGGGACCGGCGTTCTTCGCACTAACCGCAGCGCTAGTCGCTTTGACCTCAAGAGGACCTCAGCCGCGACCGGAAGGTAGCGGTGAAGTGGGGACTCACGCCGCTAAGCCGACAAGCGGCTGGCGCTGGATGTGGCTACCGCTGCTGATTTACATCCAAGTCATCGCCGGCGCGGCGGTGCGGCACGTCCCCGAGGACAGCTCGTTCAACACCTTCGCGATGCACGTGCAGATGCACTTGTGGCTCGCGCTGGTGGTCTCGCTGGCGGTGCTCGCGAATGTCATCTACGCCTGGCGCAAGCCGGTCGGCGTGGCTCGGCGGATGCTCTCGACGCAGATGCTGGTGATCCTGATCCTGCAGGTCGTGATGGGCGTCGCCACCTGGGTCGCCAAGTACCGCCTCCCCGACTGGGCCCAGAACGGAGTCGCAGCCGACGCCTGGGAGACCGTCGCCGGGCCGGGTACGATGTCTCCTTCAACTTCCGGCGGCTGGACCGAGACCTATGTCGTCACCGGCCACAGCGCCACGGGCTCGCTGCTGTTGGCTCTGGCGACTGCTCAGGCTGTCGTAGGTCGCCGACGATCCCGCACGCTCTCGCTTACCGATTCCCCCACCGACTCCCTCCGCGAAGGGACCAGCGCTACCGCTAGTCATCCCGCATGAACCCAGGCGTCACGACGTTGCCGGCCACTGCTGATTGCTCCAGCCCCACGGCGAAGCTCAGCGCGTACCTCGGGCTGACCAAGCCGAAGATCGTGCTGCTTGAACTCGTTGCCGTGTTGATCGCGCTGCACATGGCCACCGGCTATGGGGCGCCGGGCTCGCCATGGTCGGCTGCGCTGGTGCTCGCCACCGCGGTCGGCACGGGCCTTGTGGCGGCAAGCGCCAACGCGCTGAACATGTGGGTCGAGCGCGAACGCGACGCCAAGATGCCGCGCACGATGGGCCGGCCGTTGCCTTCGGGTCGGCTGACGCCCGACGAAGCGCTATGGTTTGGCACGTTGTCGCTGGCGCTCGGCGCGTCGCTGCTGCTGTCGTTCACCACGCCAATGGCGACGTTCGTGGCGGTGTTCACGTGGCTGGTTTATGTCGCCTTCTACACGCCGCTGAAGACGCGGACTTGGCTGAACACGGCGGTCGGCGCGGTGAGCGGCGCGACGCCGCTCCTCATCGGTTGGACCGCCGGTGGCGGCGAGCTGACGCACCCGATCGCGATCGCGATGCTGGCGACGATGTACGTCTGGCAGTTCCCTCACTTCATGGCGATCGCTTGGTTGTGTCGCGACGACTACACTATCGCCGGCTATGAGATGTCGACGAAGCTCGACCCGAGCGGCCGATGGGCGGGTCTGCAAGCGGTGATCGGTTCGGCGATTCTGCTGCCGGTCAGCTTGGCGCCGGTTCTGTGGGCCGCCGCGGCGCCAGTCGCGTACACGATCGTCGTCGGCCTCGCTGGCGTGGCGATGCTCCAGTCCTCCGCGGCGTTCCTCGCCGACCGCAACGACGCGCTGGCCCGCCGGTTGATGCGAGTCAGCTTGCTCTATGTGCCGGTGTGGCTCGTGGCGCTGTGGTGCTGTGTGGGCTAGTAGCGAATGGGACGCGGATGTACGCGGATCGAAGAGATTCAAGCCGATCGCTTTCTACCAATCTTTCTATCCGCCTTAATTCATGTCTTCTTTCTTGAATGAGTTTGGCTTCGCCTGAATGACGGACAATCCTGCCATCTCGATCCGTGATGTCCGCCATGCGTATGGCGAGCGTGAGGCGTTGCGGGGCGTGTCGTTCGACGTAGGGGCGGGCGAAGTATTCGCGCTATTGGGGCCTAACGGCAGCGGTAAGACGACGCTCTTCAAGTTGCTCTCGACGCTCGCGCCGGTGCAGTCGGGGATGATCTCGCTCTTCGGCCACGACGTGACGCGCGAGCCCGCCGTCGTGCGGTCGATGCTCGGCGTCGTGTTCCAGTCGCCGGCGCTCGATAAGAAGCTGCGCGTTGAGGAGAACCTCTGGTGCCACGGCCGGTTGTACGGGCTCAAGGGCGCCGAGCTGCGCGAGCGGATTAACGAAGGTCTCGGCCGCTTCAACGTTGCCGACCGACGCCGCGACTATGTCGAGACGCTCTCGGGCGGATTGCAACGGCGCGTCGAACTGGCAATGTGCCTGATGCACCGCCCGCGGGTGCTGCTGCTCGACGAGCCCTCGACGGGCCTCGACCCCGGCGCGAGGGCCGACTTGTGGCGGGCGATTGGTGAGGCGCGTCGTCAGGGAGTCACCGTCGTCGCCACGACGCACCTGCTCGAAGAAGCCGAACGCGCCGATCGTATCGCGATCGTTCACCAAGGCCAACTCGCCGCGCTCGACACGCCGCAGGCGCTCCAAGCCTCGGTCGGCGGGGACACGATTACGCTCCGCACCACCGAGCCGGGGCAACTCGCCGCCGCGATCGAATCAGCGTTGCAGCTCAAGACCACCGCGCTCGACGGCGCCGTCCGTGTCGAAGCCACCGGCGGCGCCGGCCCCGACCTCGCCTCACAACTCTATAGCCGCTTCCGCGACCAGATCGACGAACTCTCGATCGGCAAACCGACGCTCGAAGACGTCTTCATCGCTCGGACTGGGTCACGGTTTGAGGAACAGGATTAACCACGGAGGCACGGAGGGCACGGAGGACAACACAGAGAAAACTAGACAGGATTTGCAGGATCGACTGGATGAAAACGAAATGCCTAGTTCATTCATCCTGTTGATCCTTTAAATCCTGTCTAATAAATCTTAGTGCCGTTCTCCGTGCCCTCCGTGGTTCAATTTCAAAAGACAAGCATGACAGGCTCAACCTACTCATCACCGACTGGCGTCATCGGCGCGCTCGCTTGGCGGGAGCTCGTGCGGTTCTTCCGCCAGCGGAACCGCGTCATCGGCGGCCTGGTACAGCCGGTGCTGTTTTGGCTGCTGTTTAGCGAGGGGCTCAAGTCAAACCAACTGGGTTACGCCCATTTCTTTCCCGGCACGCTGGTGATGATCCTGCTGTTCACGGCGATCTTTGCGACGATCTCCGTGATCGAAGATCGCAACGCCGGCTTCCTGCAAGGCGTCCTCGTGGCGCCGACGCAGCGGCTTTCGATCGCACTGGGCAAGGTCGTTGGCGGGGCGGCGATTGCGATGGCTCAAGCGGTGCTGTTTCTCGTCCTCGGACTGGCGACGGGCGCGGCGACCGTGTCGGGTCCGCTCGATGTGCTGTTGGTGCTAGTCGCGATGACGTTGATCGCTATGGCGCTGACCGGTCTTGGCTTCGCGATCGCATGGCGGATGGACAGCACGCAGGGTTTCCACGCCATCATGAGCGTGTTCCTCTTGCCGATGTGGCTGCTTTCCGGCGCGTTCTTCCGCCGTGGGGCGGAGGGCTGGCTAGGCGGCGTGGTCGCGGCGAATCCGCTCACCTACGGTGTCGCGGCGCTGCGGTACCGGCTCGAGGCGGGCGACACGAGCGGCCTGCCGCCGGAGCCGCTTTGCTGGATGGTGACTATTGGCTTCGCCGCGCTGATGCTGGCGGCGAGTTGGTGGGTCGTGAGTTGGAAGAAGAGTTAGTCATCGGTTAGTAACTCCGCTTCCTAACGGGCGCGGCTCGAAATCAACTAGCGCCTCGCGCCTAATAACTAGCGCCTTTGCATGGCCCATCCGATCGTCCACATCAACGCCTTGCTCAACTCTGTCGCAACAGTGCTGTTGGTGCTGGCGTTCGTGTTCATCAAGCTGCGCTGGGAACGCGCGCACCGCAACACGATGTTCGCCGCCCTCGGCGTCTCGGCAGTATTCCTGTGCTGCTACCTCTGGTACCACTACCACGTCGGCAGCGTTCGCTTTACGGAGCAGGGCGCGGTGCGGTATGTCTACTTCGCGATCCTGATCAGCCACGTGCTGCTTGCGATCACGGTGCCGTTCTTGGCGCTTTGGTCGGCGTGGCTGGGGACGAAGGCGATGTCCGCGGGCGAAGGCGCCTCGCTCGAGTTCCGCAAGCGGCACAAGCAGGTGGTCCGCTGGGCGTACCCGATCTGGCTCTATGTCTCCGTCACGGGGGTGCTGGTCTATCTGATGCTCTACATCTGGTTCCCGCCGATTCGTTCGTAGGAAGAGGAATAGGGACTAGGGGCTGAGGGGACGCGCAAGCGGCTTGCGATCCTTTCCTCAGCCCCTCGCCCCTAACGCCTCCCCCTGCCGGTTGTTTCCCCCCGGCGGGGCGCCGCGGTAGACTGGAAGGACCGCTACGAGCGACCGAGCGACCCTCTTGCCCACGACACGGATGCCGCCCCGCCCCCGCGCTGACCGCCGCACGGCACTGCTTGCGCTGGCGGTCTGGGTATCGGCCGGCGCACTGGCGGGCGCGGAAGAGCCCGATTTCGGCCCGCCGCGGCTGCTCCGTGAGGCGCCCGAACAGCCCGCCAACGCCCTGCTGATGTCGGCGGCGCTAACTCCGTTCGAGCCGCACGGCGTCTCCAGCCGGGTCCGTCGCACGCTGTTGCAATACGAGGCGCTCGCCGCCGACGGCGCATGGGACGAAGCGATTGCGCTCGTCGAGCGCCTCCAAACCGAGGCGGGCGCCGAACTGACCAGCGTCCCCAGCGGCGAGGCGCCCCTCGAGGACGCCGATGGGCACGAACGCTTTGTGTCGATCGCCGAGCGTTGCCAGCGACTCCTCTCGTCGCTCCCACCGGAAGGGCTCGCCGCCTACCGGGCGCGGGTCGATCGTTCGGCCCGAGAGCGATTGGACGGGGCGACCGCGCGGCTCGACGCGGCGGAGCTTGAGAAGCTGGTGCGCGAATTCCAGGCTAGTGAACCCGCCGCGGACGCCCTGTTGGCGCTGGGGGAACTCGCCCTAGAGCGGGGCGACTACGCCGCCTCACGCCGCTGGCATACGCGGCTCCATCCGTTGCTGAGCGACCCTTACGGCCGCCCGGCCGCGACCTCGCTGGTGTTGCTTGATCCCAGCGCCGATCCCGCTCAACTCGCCGAGGCGTGGCGCGATGGTGAGCGCCCCGAGCGGATGCCGCTCGCGCCGGCGGACGACGGGCTCCTTGCCTTAGCGTTATCGCGCCTCGCGCTGACGTCGATCCGAGAAGGCGACTTGCGGCGCGCGGCCGCCGAGACACGCTTGCTGCGGGCGCTCGCTACCGACGCCGAAGGCCGCATCGCCGGGCGCATTCAACCGTTGGCGCCGGCGCTGGAGGCGCTCATCGAAGCGCGGCGTTCCTCAGCGATGACGAGTGCGCGTTGGGGCGAGTTGGTTTGGGCTTGGGCTGACCCGGTTGAAATCGAACAAGAGGAGCCGGCGCCCGAGGCGGTTCGGCGGCGGAATGTCATCCAGCTCAACGCGTTCGGCCAACTGATCGCGGCGCCCGAATCCGGCGGTGAAGGGGACGTGCCGACGCCGACCCTCAACGCGATGGTCCACGGAACGGCCGCCTATTTCGTCGAAGCGGGTCAGCTACGGCGATTGGACCTCGCTACGGGGGAGAAACATCGTCAATCCGTTCCCGGCGTCTCCAACCCACTCCGTCGAGGTCCGCAGCCAGCGCCCGGCGACATCGCCAACGCCGAGGCGATTATGCGTCGGCTCGCAGCAGCGAACGGCGCGCGGCCGTTGGTGTTGGGGGCGCGGGGAGGCGCCCGTCCTGCCGCGGCGGGCTTGTCACAGGTTGACCCCGAGATCACGATCGCCGGGGACACGCTCTATGTGCGGATCGCGGACACGCAATGGCCCGCCCGGACGCGACAAGCCGCGTTCCCCTCGAGGGAAGAAATCGTCGCCATCCCGCTGGAAGGCGAGGTAGAGACGCCGGTGCGGTTCGAGCCGCCCAGCGACGACGCGCCGGCTGATGCGCAAGGCCCCGCGGCACAAGCCCTTGGTTTTCAGTTTGTCAGCACGCCGACAGTCGTTGGCGACCGCCTGTATGTCGCGGTGGCGCGTCCTGGCGCCCGCACCGAGATCGCCGGCGTCTGCTATTCGGCTACGAGTGGTCGACGGCTGTGGACGACTCCGCTGGGATCGGGGGACAGTTCCCAGCGTCTCATCGGAGCCAACGCATCGCCTCCTGTCGTAGCGGGCGATACGCTCTACCTCGCCACCAATCTCGGCGCCGTCGCGGCGCTCGACGCCGCCACGGGACGCGTGCGCTGGATCGCCCGCTACCCGCGTGAAGGGCAGCCGATGACGCGATTCACTGCAGAACCGCCGCAGCAATCGACGAGGTGTGTCGTCGCAGGGGACCAAGTCATCGCGGCGCCGTCGGATTCGAGCCGCCTCTTGGCGTGGGACACGGCGACGGGCGCCCCGCTGTGGGACGCCGACCGGCCGCGTGACGCCGCGCTGGTGGGCGTCGTGCGGAGCAAGGCGGGTTCGGCCGTCGTGTTGGCGGGTCGGCAGTTGGCGAGCTACGACACGCTCACCGGCCAGCGGCGGATGCTGTGGCCCGAAAGCCCGCGCTCGGGACTGCGAGGCGTCGGCGAAGCGGCGATCGTCGGCGATGAGGTGTTCTGGCCGACGCGCGAGGCGATCTTCGCAATCGACCCGATCACCGGCGGCCTCACCCGCTCGCCGATCGACCTCTCGCCTGTCGGCGGCGCCGGCGCGAACATCACCGCCACCGACTACGGCCTCTTAGTCTGCGGCCCCCAGCGGCTGCGCCTACTGGCCCGAGCCGAAGTAGTAGCCCCTCCGGAACCACCCGAGCCGGTGTCGCGTTTAAGGGGAGCTGAGCCCGCTGAGTTAGCTCAACAGTAGTACTGAATTTAGCAACCACAGATGAACACAGATAAACACCGATAGATGATTTGGCCGTGGCTGTCTCATCCGTGTTTATCTGTGTCCATCTGTGGCTAATAACTGAAATAGAAGGCAAGTCGCATGGCGTTACCTGATTCGGACCTTGAAGCGATCCAGCAGCTCGGCGCTGCGCACAAGCGGCTGACGGCGGAGCTGGGCAAGGTGATCGTGGGGCAGCAAGACGTCGTCGAGCAGTTGCTCGTCGCGCTGTTCGCGCGCGGGCACTGCGTGCTGGAGGGTGTGCCGGGGCTGGCGAAGACGCTGCTCATCCACACGCTCGCCGACGCGTTGTCATTGCAGTTCAGCCGCGTGCAGTTCACGCCCGACCTGATGCCCGCCGACATCACCGGCACCGAGGTCATCCAAGAGGACAAGGCGACCGGCCACCGCGAGTTCCGCTTCTTGCCGGGGCCGGTGTTCGCCAACATCGTGCTCGCCGACGAGATCAACCGCACGCCGCCGAAGACGCAGGCTGCTTTGCTGGAAGCGATGCAGGAACGCCAAGTCACCGTCGGCGGGGAACGCCACAAATTGCCCAACCCGTTCTTCGTGCTTGCGACGCAGAACCCGATCGAGCAAGAGGGCACCTACCCGCTCCCCGAGGCGCAGCTCGACCGCTTCATGTTCATGGTGAAGGTCGATTACCCCAGCGAAGTCGAAGAGCTGGCGATCGTCAAGCAGACGACGACCGACGTGAAAACAAGCGTCACGCCACAGCTCAGCGCCGAAGACTTGCAATCGATGGCCGACCTGGTGCGACGTGTGCCGGTGGCCGACCATTTGGCGCAGTACGCGATCCGCATCGTGCGGCAGACCCGCGTCGGCCGCGGCGAGAGCGGCCCGTCTAAGAACGACATGGTGGACCGCTACCTAAGCTGGGGCGCCGGCCCTCGCGCGAGCCAGTTCCTGGTGCTCGCCGCGAAGGCGCGCGCAGCCCTGCAAGGCCGGCACTGCGTCGAGATGGCCGACCTTCGCGCGGTCGCCCACCCCGTGCTACGCCACCGCATCGTGACGAACTTCAACGCCGAAGCGGATGGCGTAACGCCGGACCACGTAATCGACCGGCTCTTGGAAAGCACGCCGGCCGAAGCCGCGGCTTAAGTTTATTTACCGCGGAGTGCGCGGAGGACGCGGAGGAAATGTGAACTTCTGGCAGACAGTTGCAGTTGTCGCGATCACAGCGCTTCTCACATGGGTTGGGCATGGATTGGTCGCTGCGAACCAGCGAAAGAATGAGAAGGATCGCGCGCTAGAGCAAGAGAAGAGAGAGACTTACAAGCGATTCATGACGTTAATGTTCTCGATACTCCAGCAGAGTAAGAAGGTTATTGAGAACAGTGGCTTAAGCGACGACCTTGAAACGAGATTTTTCGAAGTTGCACGTGATATGACCATTTACGCGTCCGACGACGTGCTCGATCTGTGGGTGAAGTTTAAGAACATGGGAGAATCGGCTGACACCAAATACGTTCTCGCATTGGTAGGGGAATTGATGTCGGCAATTCGTACCGATCTTGGCCACACAAGCAGTCGTTTCGCAGCTAAAGACCTTCTTAGTACTTTCGTGACGGATATAGATTCGATCGATTTGCCTGCGGTGAGGTAATGACTTCGTCCTCCGCGTCCTCCGCGCACTCCGCGGTAAATCCTTAAAGAATGACCCCTTCCCCCGAACGCCTGCTCGACCCCGCCGTCCTCGCGCGGCTCAAGGGGCTACGGCTGCGCGCTGAGCGGATCGTCGAGGGCTTTGTCAGCGGCTTGCACCGCTCGCCTTACCAGGGTTTCAGCAACGAGTTCGCCGAGCACCGCGAGTACGTCCCCGGCGACGACCTGCGTTACGTCGATTGGCGCGCGTACGGCAAGAGCGACCGCATTTATCTGAAGCGGTTCGAGGAAGAGACCAACCTGATTGGTTACCTCGTGCTCGACGTGTCGGAGAGCATGACGTACCAGAGTGGGCAGTCGGCAGTGGGCAGTGGGCAGAAAGAGGCGAGCCGGCGACGTAAGTCGTCGGTGGAATCACCAGCAACCGCCCCGATGTCCAAACTCGAATACGCCCAAACCGCCGCCGCCGCGCTCGCATACCTGATCCTCAAGCAGCAAGACGCCGTCGGCCTGGCGACGTTCGACGACCGTGTCCGCACGCTGCTCAAACCCAGCGGCAGCCCCTCGCAACTGACGCCGGTGATCGACGCCATCGCGAAGAGCGATGGTCGCGAAAAGACTTCCGCTGGGCCCATCTTCCACGAGCTGGCCGAGCGCTTCAGCCGCCGCGGCGTGGTGATGATCCTCAGCGACCTGTTCGACGACCCCGAGCCGCTGCTGGCGGGCCTCAAGCACTTCCGCCACCGTCGGCACGACGTGATCGTGATGCATGTGCTCGACCCGGCGGAGCTTGAGTTCCCGTTCCAACAGCCGACGCTGTTCAAGGGACTCGAAAGCCTCGGCGAGTTGCTGGTGGACCCGGCACGGCTCCGTAAAGCGTACAAAGAAGAGTTCGACCGCTTCCGCAACGAGGTCGCCGCCGGTTGCCGCTCGCAAGGCGCCGACTACGTGCTGCTAAGAACCGACCGCCCCCTCGACGCCGCCCTCACCGCCTACCTCCACCAACGCCAAGCCCGCCTCCGCTAGCTCACTTTCACAACTACCTAAGAATGGGACTCGGATTGACGGGATATATGAGGATTGAAGGGGATCAAACACTCGTTGTATCTGCGTTCATCTCTTAAATCCGCGTCCATCCGCGTTCCATTTTTCGAACTAAGAATACTTTTTGCTACCAGAACAGAATCCGCTGCTCGCTTTTACGTTCGTCAACCTCGCCATGCTGGGTTGGTTGGCGGCGGCGGCTGCGCCGATAGTGATTCACTTGTGGATGCGGCAGACGCACCGTGAGACGGCGTGGGCGGCGGTGCGGTTCTTGAAGGCGGCTCTTGAACGCCAAGCCCGCAAGCTGCGATTGCAGCACTGGATCTTGCTGGCGATGCGGACGCTGCTCTTAGTGCTGGTGGCTCTGGCGGCGGCGAAGCCGCTGCTGGAGAGCGGACTGCTCGGAAGCGGCGCGCCGACGCACCGCGTGCTGGTGGTGGACGCGTCGCTGTCGATGAACGCCGTCGATGCGGAAGGAACTTCGGCGCTCGACCGTGCGAAGCGACTGGCGATCAAGCTCGTGGAGAACGCCCGAGCCGGCGACACCTATTCGCTCGTGGTGATGGGCGCCGACGCCGGCTCGCCGCTGGGCCGGCCGACCTCCGACGCCGCCGCCGCAAAGCGCGCGATCGAAGCGATCACGCCGTCGCAAGGCGTCGCCGACCTCGCACAAGCGCTCACCACGACGCAGCGTCTCGTCGATAGCGCCGGCGAGATCGG
This sequence comes from Botrimarina mediterranea, assembly GCF_007753265.1. Taxonomy (NCBI): domain Bacteria; kingdom Pseudomonadati; phylum Planctomycetota; class Planctomycetia; order Pirellulales; family Lacipirellulaceae; genus Botrimarina; species Botrimarina mediterranea. Next base: position 3,882,816 of record NZ_CP036349.1, on the reverse strand, counting down.
CGCCACGCAGCGCCAGGAAGTCGTGCTGCTCAGCGACCTCGGCGCCAACAGCTGGGGGCCGCTCGCCGCTGACGAGGGCACTACCGCTGCGGAGGCTTACAAGAAACTCGATGAAGCGGCGACGATCTCTGCCCTCGACGTGGGCGGTTCGCCGTTGCCGAGCGTCGCGATCACGTCCGCGGGGCTCGTGAACGGCTTCCCCACGCTCGCGGCGCCGATTGAAGTGCTGGCCGAGGCGCACGTTTACGACGGTCAAGAAGTCGAGCGGGTCGTTGAACTACTTGTTGACGACGCCGTTGTCGCGGAGCGCCGCGTGACCCTCTCCGGCGACAAGCCGACGCCGATCGACTTTGTGCACAAGATCGATCAACCCGGCGCCCGGTCCATTGCGATACGGATCGCCAACGAAGCCGGCGCCGAGGACCGCCTCGCCGATGACAACACGCGCTACGTCGCCGTGACGCTGCGTCCGCGCGTGCGGGTGCTGTGCGTCGCCGGCGCGCCGGGGGCGGCGGACTATCTGGCCGACGCGCTCGACCCGACGGGCGAGGGCGCGTTCGAGCCGGTCATCGTCAGCGACGCCGACCTGCCGACGGTGGATCTTTCGGAGTACGTTTGCGTTTTCTTGTCGAACGTGCGCGAACTCTCCGGACCCGAAGCCGAGCGCCTGCACGACTATGTCGAACGCGGCGGCGGTGTCGCTTGGTTGCTTGGGGACCGTGTTAGTCCGCAGCGCTACAACGAAACCTTGGGGCCACGGCGGGAGACGCTCGGCGCTACGCCGCGGCCCGACGTGCGCCTCGTGTCGGTGGACGTTAAGCCGCAAGCGGCTGAGGGCGAGGAGGAGGTGGCCTCTGATGGGACGCTAATGCCGGGGTGGTTGTCACCGTCGGTTGCCGCGCCGTCGTACCGTGTCGATCCGCTCGAGTACAAGCACCCGATCGTCCGGCCGTTCCAAGGCCAAGAACGCGCCGGGCTGCTCAACATTCCGGTGATGCGGCACTTGCCCATCGAACTCCCGAAGTCATCGTCGGCAACCGTCGCGATGGCGCTGGAGAACGGCGACCCGCTGCTGGTGACGGGCGAGATTGGCCGTGGGCGCGTGGCGGTGTTGACGACGGCGGCGACGCTTAGTTCGCTCGACCCGGCGACGGGGCAGGCGTGGACGGTGTTGCCGGCTTGGCCGAGCTTCTTGCCGATCGTGCGCGGCCTCGTGACGTATCTGGCGAACGACGCCGGCGCGCAGTCGCTGCTGGTAGGGCAGCCGATCGACGGTCGCGTCGCCAGTGGTTCGGCGGCACAGATCGCTGTCGAAGGGCCAACGGGCGGCGAAGTGGGACGCGTTGCTCCCGATGAAGCAGGCTCTTGGTCGTTCGCTTCCACGAAGCTCGCCGGCGTCTATCGCTACGGACCCGCGGGTGACGTGCCCGACTCGGCGGTCGCCGTGAACGTCGACTCGGCGGAGAGTGATCCGATGACCGTCGCGGTCGAGTTGCTCCCCGATTCACTCACCGTCCGCCGCGCAGTTGGCGACGCCGCAAGCGAGTCGGCCGCCGCAGCGGCGCCGACGCCGATCCACCGTTGGCTGCTCTACGGCGCGCTGGCGCTCGCGCTCATGGAACCGGCCGTCGCGTGCCTGTTCGGGAGGGGAAGCGGTTGAACGGCTACCTGCCAACACTACTGGCGCAAGCTGAGACCGAGGTCTGGCGCTTGCAAACGCACTGGACCTGGGCGCCGTGGATGACGCTCGTCTTCGTCGTCGCCGCCGTCGCGGCGGTAATCGCCTGCTATCGCTACGAGACGACGCCCGCGGGCTTCGCCTACCGGACGGCGCTGACGCTGCTGCGGCTGACAACGATCGCGTTGATCCTGGCGATGCTCAGCGAGGCTGTCTTCTCCGGCAGCCGCAGCGGCAAGCCGCGGCTGGCGATTGTGCTCGACCGCTCGGCGAGCATGGAGCGATCCGACGTGGGCGATTTATCAAAGACACGGCTCGAAGCGGCGAAGGAGTTGCTCACGGCCGATGAAGGCGATTTACTCCGCGACTTGCAGCGTGGCTACGAGCTCGAGCTGGCGGTTGTGGACGGCGCCATCGCGAACGCAGCAAAGGGCGCCGAGCAGATCACCGCGTCGCTTGGTGACGCGGAGACCTTGCCGGAGGCCGACGACACCGCCACGCGGCTCGGCGACGCGATCGCGGCTCAGCTCGACGGCGGTCCTGCCGCGCCGCTGCAAGGGATGCTCGTGCTTTCTGACGGGCAAGTGACCGCTGGCCGGTCGCTCGCCGACGCGGCCGAGGCGGCGCGGCGTTCGGGCGTGCCGCTCTATGTCGTCGGGCTCGGCAGCGAGGAAGCGCCTCCCGAGGCCCGGCTGTCGGACCTGATCGCCGATGACACCGCCTTTGTCGATGACTTGGTGGCGTTCAAGGCGACGCTCTCGACGCGCGGGCTCGAAGGCAAGCCGATCCGTGTTGAATTGCTGCGAGAGGGGTCGAGCAAGCCCGTCGCTACGGAGACCGTCACGCCAAAGAGCGGGACCGCAGAAGTGCGCCTCATCGATCGCCCTACGACGCCGGGCGAGTTTCGCTACACGCTCCGCGCAACCGCTCCCGATGAAGGCGAGGCGTCTGCGGCTCCAAGCGAGTTGACGCACTCGCTGCGCGTGCGCGACGACCAGATCCGCGTGCTGCTCGCGGCGGGGTACCCGAACTACGAGTATCGCTATCTCAAGCAGCTGCTGGAGCGCGACGAGACGATCCGCGTCGCGACGCACTTGCAAGAGGCCGACCCAGAGTACTCCGAAGCCGACCTGGCGGCGCTGCCGCGGATGCCGCTACGGCTGGAGGCGCTCGCCGAGTACGACGTGCTGGTGCTGGTGGACCTCGACCCGACGCTGTTGCCGCGGTCGCTGTGGGACGAGGTGGCGAAGTTTGTCAGCGAACGGGGTGGTGGCGTCGTGCTCGTTGCGGGGCCGCGTTACCTGCCCGGCGCCTATCGCGGCCGTGAGTCGTTCGTCGCCCTGGCGCCGACGGAAGTGGGTGAGTCTTCGTTCGGCGGCTGGGGCGACAAGAGCGGCTTCGAGGCGTTGCCGACGGAGCTGGGCCAGCAGAACCCGGCGATGGAGCTCGGCGACTCGCCCGCCGATAGCGGACGCATCTGGCGTTCGCTGGCGCCGCTTTACTGGCGCGCCGATGTGGGTCCACCTAAGCCCGCCGCGCAGGTGTTGGCGGTTCACCCGACGGCCCGCCTGGACCGCGGCGAACCTGCGCCGCTGATCGTGTCGCAGTACTACGGCGCTGGGCGCGTTTTGCTGCACGCCTTCGACGCGACGTACCGCTGGCGTTACCGGGTGGGCGACGTCTACTTCGCGCGCTACTGGGTGCAGACGCTGCGATCGCTTGCGCGCAACAAACAGGACGAAGCGTCGGCGGGACTCGAACTCGCCGCCGACAAGAGGCGTTACGAGCCGGGCGAAGCCGTACGGTTGCGTTTGCGCGACCAGCGGCCCGGCGCCGCTAAGGCCGAGACGGCGACCGTCGTGTTGCAATCGCCCGGCAAGGCGGAGCGACGCATCGAGTTAGCGGCCGGGGGCGAGGGGGGACGCTTCGAGACGACCGTCCGCGATCTGCCGCCGGGGCGCTATCGCGCGCTACTCGCCGAAGCGGGCGCCACGCCCACGGTGACCGAGTTCGAGGTCATCGCGCCACTGGGTGAGGACGCTCGGCCCGAGATGAACCGCGCCGGCCTCAACGCCGCGGCGGAGCGGTCGCGCGGCGTGTTCCTCACTCACGACGAAGCCCAACGGCTTGACGAAGTGATCCCCCCAGGCAGACCGACGGCGTTGGAATCACTACCACCAATCGAAATCTGGAACCGCTGGCCGCTGCTGGCGGGCATCACGGCCTGCCTCTGCGCCGAATGGATCCTCCGCAAACGCCGTGCAATGCTCTAATCCTCAATGGCGAGCCGGCGACGTTAGTCGTCGGAGGTTACAAGCAACCACCTAACGTGTCACAACCGCTCCTAGAACGACTCGACGCCACCGCCAACCGCTTGCGATCGGTCGCACGCTGGGCGACCGTCGGCTGGGTCACCGCCGCGGCGATCGGCCTGACGGCGCTGCTGGTACTGGTCGATTGGCTGGGGCGCTTCAATGATCCGGGGCTCCGCTGGTTGTTCTCCTTGACGCTCATCGGCGCGACGATCGGCGTCGCCGGGTGGGCCAAGCGGCGCCTGACGCCGCCTGACGCCACGCGACTGGGCGTCGCGCAGCGCCTTCAGCAAGTGCGTCCCGAACTTGGCAGCCGTTTGGCGAGCGCCGTTGAGTTCGCGGCGAGCGACGCCGGTGACCCGACCGCTGGCTCGGAGCAGTTGCGTCGGGCGGTAGTGGTCGAAGCCTCGAACGCGGCGGACTCGCTGCCTTTTGACGCGGTCGTCGATCGGACGCCGCTGTGGCGAGCGACACGCTGGCTCGCCGGCGCCGCCGCGGCGATGGCAATTGTCGCGTTGGTGTCGGGGACGGCGCTCGGGACGGGGCTGTACCGCTTGGCGGCGCCGTGGGCCCACGCGCCGTGGCCGCGAATGGTGACGCTCCGCGCGGTCGATCCGCCGACCACGCTCGCCCGCGGTGCGACGTTCGAGGCGACCGCCGTCAACGAATCGGGTCCGCTGCCGGGCGACGTGCGGATCGAGTACCGCTTCGCCTCCGACCAAGAAGGATCGAACCGGCGTGAGACGGCGCCCGCGCAGCTCGTCGGCGATCAGGCCGTCGCGACGCGCGAGCGGGTGCAGCGGGCGTTCGCGTATCGCTTCGTCGGCGGCGACGACGACACGATGGCGTGGATTGATCTTGAGGTGATCGACCCGCCTGTCGCGGAGCGTTATACGGTTTATGCAAAGCCACCGGCCTACAGCGGCTTACCGACGCTGATGGAATCCTCGGGGCCATTGCGTGTGCTGGCAGGTTCTGAGATCAACCTCCGAGGCGCGTCGGATAAGCCGTTAGCTGCTTCAACGGTCGTCTTACCGGGCGGCACTGAAGTCAAGCTACGGCTTGACGATGAGAAGAAGCAGTTTGTGTCCTTTCCGCTCGGTTGGAGAGCCGAAGTCGTTGAGGACGCCGCTGCCAAGCCGACTTACGAGGTGCGTCTCGAAGGCGATTCGGGCGTGAAGGGAATTGTCGGCCCACACCGCTACGAGGTCGTCGCCGACGCGCCGCCCGAGGCTAAGTGGCGCGCGACGGAAGAGGACGATGTCGTCACGGCCCGCGCGATTGTGGCGATCGCCGGCGTGGCGACGGACAACTTGGCGCTGGCGCGGGTCGATCTCGAGTGGACCGCGCCTCCGGCTGAAGAAGGCGAAGAGCCAGCGCCGCAGCGCGAGTTGATCGGCGAGGGCGAAGCGACGCCGCCCGCCCGTGCGTCGCTTGACGACGGCGACGAGGCGCCTATCGATTACGATTGGGACCTGGAAGCGCTCGGCGTGGAGCCGGGGAATGAGCTGGTGGTGTCGCTCGTCGCGACGGACTACGCGGGGCAAGAGGGTCGCACCAAATCGCCGCGGCGGCTGTTGGTGGTGACCGACGACGAGTACCAGTCGCGGCTCGCCGAGCGGCAGTCGCGGCTGTTGGGGCAGGTGCAGCAAGCGATCGCCACGCAACGCGACGCGACGACCGCGACAGGCGACCTCGCCGCTGACACACAGCAGGCCGGCGCCGTCGATCGCGCGCAGCTCGACCGGCTGACGTCGATCGAATTCCAACAGCGTGAGGCGGCCGCCGCGGTTGATGATCCCTCGTCGGGCGCGGCGGCGGCGGCGAAGCGACTGCTCGAAGACCTGCAGCGCAGCCGGCTGGAAGCGCCCGAGCTTGCCCAGCAACTCGCTTCGGCGGCGGAGACGTTAGAGCAAGTCGGCGAGGGGGCGATGCCCGCGGCGCGTGGCGAGCTCGCCTCGGCACGGCGTGTCGGGCAGCGCGCGAACGAGCCGAATGCCGACAAGCAGCAAGCGGCCGGCGAGTTCCAGGAGAGGCTAGGCGACGCCCAGACGCAGCAAGCGGAAGCGATGGAACGCCTAGAACAGGTTGCGGATTTGCTCACTAGTTGGGCCGACTACCAGCGGTTCGCTGGCGAAGCGGCGGCGCTGGAGAAGATGCAGCGCGGTCTCGCCGATGAAGCGCAGAAGCAAGCCGCGGCGATGGCGTCGAAGCTGATGCCCGACCCGACACAGGCCGAGCGCGACAAGCTGCTCACCAGCCAGGCCGAAGTCGCGCGGCGGTTCGACAAGCTCCGCGCCGCGATGCAGAAGCTGTTGGCGAGCCAGCCCGAGGGCGCCGAGCCGACAACCGCTTCGGAGTCGGTGAGCGACGCACTGGCCGAGTCGGACGACGCCGACGTGGCGGGCAAGCTGCGCGAAGCGTCGAGCGACTTGGCGCGCAGTCGGACTGGTGCGGCTTCGCAGGCGCAGCGCGGCGCGGCCGACGGACTGCAGGCGATGGTCGAGGCCTTGCGGCAACGGACGACGACCGATCCGGAGGAACTCGCCAAGCGTCTGGAGCAAGAGAAGGAACGGCTCGCCGAGGTGCAGCGCGAGGTGGAAGAACTCAAGCAGCGGCCCGACACCCGCCAGACCGCCCAAGCCCGCCAGCGTGCGGCGTCGCGCGCGGCGCGGGCGAGTCGGCGGCTTGAGCGGCTCACCGCGTCGCAAGCGGCTGCCAGCACCTCGCAGGGCGCGCAGCAGACCAGCGGAGAAGAGCAACAGGGGAGCCAGCAAGAGCAGCTGGCTCAAGCGGAAGAGTCGTTCGAGCAGGCGCAGCGTGAAATCGATCAGGCGATCCGCGAGATGCAGAACCGGCAGACGCAGCGACTACTCGACCAGCTCAAGGCGCGGATCGACGGCTACATCGAGCGGCAGGAAGGCGTGCTCGACACGACGATCGGTCTCGAGCATGCGGCCGATCGGCAGCGGCTCGACGCCGAGGCGCCGGAGCTAGCGGCGAGCGAACGGGACTTGGCGGACGAGCTGTCGCGCTTCGCCGAAGAACTCGGCAAGCGTGCCGTCTTCGAGCTGGCGCTCGGCGGCGCCGCGGATCAGACGACGGAGGCGGCGAGCCGGCTCGAAGAGTCGCGCGTCGATTCGTCGACGCAGCGGCTCGAGTCGATGGCGCTGCGTCGATTGCAGCACATCAAGGAAGTGCTGGAGCAGACGCCGCCCGAGCCGCAGGAGGACCAGCCGCAGCAGGAGGGCGGCGGGGGAGGGCAGGGGGGCCAGCCGCCACCGCCCTCGCCGATCGACGTGGCCGAGCTGAAGATGCTGCGGCTGATGCAGCTCGAGGTGCTGTCAGAGACCGACGCTTACGAGGCGGACACGGCGACGGCCCGACGATCGGGAGAACCGCTCCCCCCGGACTGGGGCGACCAGGGCCAAGAGCTCGCCGACCGCCAGCGGCGCTTGGCCGAGCTAGCCTTGGAGTTGTCGGAGCGGGATAATGATCCCGAGGCGGAGCCGCCGCCAGAATAAGCCTAATAGTGGCTATTTCGATTCGAGGCGTTGGCGCCAATTTGCTATAATTGCAGCGTTGTTGGGCGGCCCCCGCCTGCCGCGTTGCGATGGATTCGAGTTCTGGCAGGCGCGGCCTGCCCCACGCCCGCACGGAGCATCCGATGTCGAAGCGAAAAGGCCTGATCGCGCTGCTCACCCTCTGGTGCTTGCCGCTGATCGCTGCTGCCGCGCCGGCGCCGGTGGTTGGCAACCTAGGCGACAGCCTGCTCGACGATGACTTGGCGAAGTCGCTGTCGCCCGCGCCGGAAGCACGGCCTGAACCCGCGGGGCCCGGGGCCTTTGTTCCACGCGACGAGATGCTCGACCGCCTGCTCAAGCAAGGCGGCGCAGAGACGGCGGGGGAGGACGTTGGCGAGTCGCCGCTGGCGGGCGTCGTCAACGGCATGCGCCAAGCCGAGTCGCTGATCCGGGACGACGCGAAGGTTAAGCCCGCCGTGCCGGTTCAGAAGCAGGTCGTCACGCGGCTCGACCAGTTGATCGCCGAGATGGAGAAGCAGTGCCAGGGCGGCAACTGCAACAAGCCGCCATCGGACCAAGAGAAGCAGGCCTCGAAGCGCAGCCAGCCGAAGCCGGGCGAAGGTAAAAAGCAGGGCGAAGGCAAGAAGCCGGCGCAGGCGTCGAAGAAGCTCGCCCAGAAGGCGAACCAGTCGGGCACGAGCGGCAGCAACGCCGGCATTTCCGACACCGACCCGGCCGAGCAACAAGAGCTGCTCAAGGCCGCGTGGGGTCACCTCCCCGAGCGGATGCGTGAGCGGATGCTGCAAGGGTCCGACAGCGAGTTCCTGCCCGAGTACCGTGACGAGTTGCAGCAGTACTACCGCCGCCTCGCGGAGCGCTCGAGCCGGGAGGCGCCGTGACACGGCAGCTTGCGGCGGCAGTTCGAACCGATTTTGTGGGAGGGGTCTCCCGACCCCGATTACGCGCACCATGCCGTTTCGGTATGGATGCCGTGATCGGGGTCTGGAGACCCCTCCCGCGATTGCTTTTGCTGGTGGGCGCCCTACTCACGCTGCCATTGGCGTCTGTCGAAGCCGCTGAGGGGGCGACGCCCGACGAGACCGCGCTGGAGATGGTCGCGCCGGCGGACCGCTCGATCGACCGCGGGTTGCGTTACTTGGCCGAGGCGCAGCTCGCCGACGGGTCGTTCGGCGGTCGTGGTCAGCAGATGGGGAACAACCCGGCGATCGTCGCGCTGGCGGGGATGGCGTTTCTGGCTAGCGGGAGTACGCCCGACCGCGGGCCTTACGGCGAGAACGCGCAGCGCTGCGTCGATTACCTCTGCGAGAACACCCAGCCCAGCGGGTTCATCGCTGTCGGCGGCGCTACGAGCCACGGGCCAATGTACGGGCACGGCTTTGCGGCGCTGTTCCTCGCTGAGGCGTATGGCATGTCGCCGCGCGACGACTTGCGCGAGAAGGTCGCCGCCTCGGTGCGGCTGATCGTCTCGGCGCAGAATCCCGAAGGGGGTTGGCGTTACCAGCCCGTGCCGACCGACGCCGACATCAGCGTGACGATCTGCCAGATCATGGCGTTACGGGCGGCGCGGAACGCAGGAATCCATGTGCCGGCGGAAGTGGTCGATCGCTGCATCGCGTACGTGAAGCGTTGCCAGGTCGAGGACGGCGGGTTCGGCTACACGCCCCGTGACCGTTCGAGCCAGTTCCCACGTTCGGCGGCGGGCGTCGTGGCGCTCTACAGCGCGGGCGTCTACGACGACGACGCGGTTGAGCGTGGGCTGTTGTATCTTGATCGGCAGCTGCCGGTTGGCGATCGGGCGTCGCGTGCGGGTCACTTTTACTACGGCCACTACTACGCCGTGCAGGCGATGTGGCAGGCTGGCGGCGACCGCTGGGACCGCTGGTACCCGACGATCCGCGACCTGTTGATCGGCGCGCAGCTGGGCGACGGGTCTTGGCAGGACGGCAATGGGTCGGCGTACGGCACGGCGATGGCGTGTGTCATCTTGCAAACGCCAAACAATCAACTGCCGATCTTTCAGCGTTAGTTAACCGATCCATGCGACACGCATCCGTTAGCGGTATGAATCGCGCAGAGACACAGAGGCGCAGAGGTGTCGTGGCAGCGCTCGTCGTTGGGTGTTTGTTTACGGGCAGTTTTGTATTGGCGGATGGGACGGCTGTCTTTGCGGGCGGTGAGCGGATCGAGGAGGCGGCGATCAAGGCGTTCTCGGTTGATCGCGATGGTGTTGAGGGCGTGCTTGTCGTTGATGGCGAAGAGCGGGAGCTATCGGGCCTTGTCCGTTGGGGTGAGCCGCGGGCAGCCGTGACGCGTACGGCGGTGGTGCTGGAGGATGGGTCGCGGCTCGTGTGCGATCGGCCTTGGTCGCCGGCGGGGCTGGCGCGGGTGGATGAAGCGACGGTGCGGCTGCGACGTGGCAAGGGTTGGGTCGATTTTCCCCGCGAATCGGTGGCTTGGCTGCTGCTGACACCCGAGGCGGTGGGGCTCGATGTCGAGCGACTGCCGTCGGTTGATGTCGTTGATGGTGAGGACGTTGTCTTGCTTGTTGGCGGCGACCGGTTGATCGGCCGCGTCGAATCGCTGACGAATGACACGCTGCGATTGGTCGTGGCCGACGAAGCGATCGATACTCCCCTCGAATCGGTCGCCGCTCTGCGGCTTAGCGGCGGAAGCATAGAACGCACTGAGGCGAAGTGTCTTGTCGGCCTCGCGGACGGCTCGCTTCTAAAGGCTGACGACCTGACGGTCGCCAACGACTCGTTCACCGCGAAGGCCTCTGGCGCCGAGGTGACGGGCGAAGCGGCGACGCTCGTCTTGATCCAGCCCCTCGCCTCGGGCGTGCGGTATCTGTCGGACCTCGAGCCGGCGGACTATCGGCACACGCCGTACCTCGACTTGCCGTGGCCCTACACGCGCGACGGGGGTCTCCGCGGCGGGCCGCTAGTCGGCGGCGGGCGGCGGGCGGCCAAGGGGATTGCAATGCACACCGCGGCGCGGCTGGTGTATCGGCTCGATGGCTCGCCGCAGCGCTTCCAGGCCGAGATTGCCGTCGCCGATCCCGAGCCGGGCGCGGCTGCGACAGGGAGCGTTTCGTTCCGGGTCTACTTGGTGAAGGAAGGCAAGTTCGAGCCCGCCAACGAGGGTTACGTGATGCGTGTCGGCGAGGCGGCGCGGCCGATCGACATCGACTTGGCGGGCGCCGCTGCGCTGGCGCTGGTGGTGGACTTTGCCGACGACGGCGACGCGGGGGATGACGCCTTGTGGCTCGACGCGCGACTAGTTTCTGTCGAGTGACGGAAGGTTGGGACGAGGGACGGGGGAGAGCGAAAGCGGGCTCAGGGCTTGTCCTGATGTGCATCCTGCATCAATCGTCCTAAGTCGAATCCGGCGCCGAAGAACCGGACGCTAAGGCGTGCCGGCTGATCTTGCTGGTAAGGACCATCAGCCGCGGGGCCTTAGCCCCCGGTTCTCTTGCCTCAAGCCTCAGGTCTCACAAGCGCAAGCGGTCTCACCCCCGGCACGAGGCAACGGACTAGAACCGAGACGGCGGGGGCATGCGAAGGCCCGCTCGGCCGATTAAGCTGGAGAGTCTTCCCCTCAACCAGCGATTCGTTTCCTTTGTTCATTGGCCCCGTTTTCACGCGCGAGGCGATCACCGCCCCGCGGCGACCGCAGTTCTTTGTCGCGCGAGTGCTCCTCGTCGCGGCGCTGCTGGGCCTTGCGCTGACGGCTTGGCAGGTGTTTGTCGGCTCGAGCGGCGGCGGCGAGCTAGACGGGCCGGGCGACCTGGCGCGGTTCGGTCGCGTCGTGTTCGAGCTGTTGACGCCGCTGGTGCTCACCGTGGCGGTGCTCTTTTCGGCGCTCTTCTCGGCGGCGGCCGTGTCGCAGGAGAAGAGCAAGGGGACCCTGCTGCTCTTGCTGCTAACGGACCTGAGCAACAGCGAGCTGGTGATCGGACGGCTGTTGGCGAGTTTGCTGACGGTGCTGGTGTCGACGCTGGCTGTCGCGCCGTTCCTGTTGCTAATTGCGCTGCTCGGCGGCGTCGATCACTGGCAGATCGCCTGGGCGCTCGCGGTGACCGTAGCGGCGGCGTTGGCGTCGGGGAGCCTTGGTTCGATGCTCGCCCTCTGGCGTGAGAAGACGTTTCAAGCGCTGGCGTTGACGGCGATCGGCTTGGTGCTGTGGCTGGCGCTGGGCGAGGTGATCGCGTCGGGGGTGTTGGGGACGCCGCTGCTCGGGATGAACGCCGACGACCTTGCGGCGCGGGTTAGCCCCTGGCGGGCTTTGACCGCGGCGATGGAGCCGCGTTGGGGCCGGGCGCCGGCGTTGTTTGGGATCGATCAACCGGTCGCCACCGGCGCCGAGTCGGCGGCATGGTTCGTTGGGGTGGGAGTCGGCCTGACGATGCTGCTCAACGCCATCTCGGTGGGGATGGTGCGGGTTTGGAACCCGTCACGCGAGCTTCGCGCGACGCCGGCGGGCGCCGCGTCGTCGGCGCCGCGGGAACGCGTGATCGCCGAGACGATCTCGCCGACGGCGCCCGACGAGAGCACGGTCGTCGTTGGCAAGGCGCGCGGGCAAGACGCCGCGGTCCACCACGCCGGCGGTCAGTCGCGGCCCGTGTGGGACAACCCCGTGCTGTGGCGCGAGGTCCGCACCTGGGCCTACGGCAAGAAAGTGCTGGTGGTGAAAGCGGCTTACCTGGTGATCTTCGTCGTCTGTGCGTTGGCGACGGTCCAGACGCTTGGCGATGCTGCGGCCTTGCGGTCAGCGATCCCGCCCGCGGCGTTGCCGATGGCGCCGCTCTTGGTGGTGAGCCTCGTGCTGGTGAACGCCCTGTCGGTGACTTCGCTGACCGGCGAGCGCGACGGCAAGTCGCTCGACCTTCTGCTGACGACCGACCTCTCGCCGCAGGAGCTGATCCTCGGCAAGCTCGGCGGCGCCTTCTGGAACTCGCGCGAGATGATCGTGCTGCCGCTCCTGCTGTGCGGCTATCTCGGCTGGGTCGGCGCCGTGAGCGGGTGGGAACTGGGCGTGCTGATGGCGTGCGTCGTGGTGATGGATGTCTTTGCGGCGGTGCTTGGTTTGCACGCGGCGATGATCTACTCCAGCAGCCGCAAGGCGATCGGCGTCAGCGTCGGCACGCTGCTGTTCTTATTCCTGGGCGTCTCGACGTGCATGCGGATGATGCTCGCGCTGTCGAACACGTTCGACGGCCAGTTGGCTTCGTTCCTGGGCTTTATCGTTGGCGGCGGGCTGGCGTTGTTCGTGGCGTTGGCGTGGCGGAACCCCTCGACGGCCATGGCGCTGGCGAGCTTCGCGGCGCCCTTCGCGACGTTTTACGCGATCGTGAGCTTTCTGCTCGGGAGCTACAGCCTAGTGGGGTTTGCGACGGTAGGCACCTTTGGGTTCGCGACAGCGGCGATGCTGGTTCCGGCGCTGTCCGAGTTCGACATCGCGACGGGGTCGCAACCGACGCGCGAAGACTGAGGCGAGCCGGCGACGTTAGTGGGGCGATTCACTCCGACCACTGACGTGGCCGGCTCGCCCCAGCGGTTATTCCCGTGGCGGTCGTCGGCAGCATCGTGGTTGTGCTAGGATGGGGTCGCCTTCCGCCGCCCAACCGCCGCCCGTCATGCAACTGCTGGACTACTGGTTCGAGCTCACCGCGATGGGGATGCTCGTCGCCGTTTCGGGGTTCTTCTCGGGGAGTGAAGCGGCGTTGTTTTCGCTATCGCGGTCGGACTGCGCCGACCTAGCGAAGGGCACGCGCGGCGAACGGCAGGCCGCGGCGTTGCTCTCTCGGCCCGAGAGTTTGCTCACCGCGATCCTGTTCTGGAACCTGCTGGTGAACATGGCCAACTTCGCCCTCACGGCGGTGGTGGCGGCCCGGTTCGGCGGCGGCGAGCAGGCGTCTTCCTGGCGCCAAGCGTTGTTCACGGTTGGCTCGCTGGCGACGATCATCTTGTTCAGCGAGGTCCTGCCGAAGAGTCTCGCCGTCATCCGGCCACGGTGGGTGAGCCGGGCGGTCAGTTTGCCGCTGACGGTTGCGATGAAGTTGGTGGCCCCCATTCTGCCGGCGTTGCAAGCAATCAGCGACGCGCTGGCCAGGTTGCTGCTGCCGAATCTTGAGGCCGAGCCGTTGATGGAGCTCGCCGACCTCGAGCGCGCCGTCGCGATCCAGTCGCACGAGACGGTCGAGAACGAGACGTTGTTGATCCAAGAGCGTCAGGTGCTGGCTCGATTGGTCGAGCTCGCCGATACGACCGCGGCGGAGATGATGCGGCCGCGCCGGCGCTGTTTGGTGGTGAGCCCGCCGGTGTCGCTCGAAAGCCTTCGCGGGCGCGTCGATGGCGTCGGCGAGTATGTGCTCGTCACCGGGTGGGGCAGCGACGAGATCGCCGCTGCGTTGCCGCTGAATCGGCTGGGGATGTTGCCGCCGGAGCGACTCGACCTCCGCGCGGAGCCGCTCTCGGTCGTTCCCTGGTGCGCGCCGGCGTCGATGACGCTGAATCAACTCCGTCAGGAGGGGCGTCGCGTCGCGGTGGTTATCAACGAACTCGGCGAATCGATCGGCGTGGTGGCGCTGGAGCAATTGCTCGACGCCGTGTTGCGTGACACGTCGCGGATCGACCCGAACGACGCCCACGGCCCGGCGCTGGCGCCGATCGACGACAACGCTTGGGCGGCGTCGGGCGAGACGCCGCTCAAGCGGGTCGCGAAAGGGCTCGGGCCGTGGGTGGATGCGCGGGACGATGTGGCCACGACGTCCGAGTCACTGACGCGCGCCTTGGTGGAGGCGCGCAGCTTGACTGTTGCGGGCCTTCTCCAGGAGCAGCTTCAGCGGCCCCTCCATTTCGGTGACGAGATTCACTTCGAGGGATTGCGATGGGCGGTCGTCGGGGGAGCCGTCGATGACATCCAGGACGACCCCATCGCCGTGCGGATCGAACCCAGTCCACGAGACGATTCCCATGAGCCTGGTGCGCCGCGGAGAGAAGGGCAGGAGGGGGCGCCATGACAACGGCCGTGATTGTGTTCTGCATCGGGCTTGCGCTGAGCGCCTTCTTTAGCGGCTCCGAGACCGGCTACTACCGCGCGCCACGCATCCGGCTAGTGGTCGACGCCGTCGGCGGCGACCGCAAGGCGCGGTGGTTGCTGTGGGCGTCGAACCACCCCGAGGCCTTCGTCTCGACGGCGCTGGTTGGGAACAACATCGCCAACTACCTGGTGTCGGCCGCCGTCGTGGCGTCAGCCGCGGTGCTGGTGCCGAACGCCGGCGCCGGTGGCGAGGTCGCGTTCACGCTGTTGTTTACGCCGGTCGTTTTTATCTTCGGAGAGTTGCTCCCGAAGCGGTTGTTCCTCAAGTCGCCGTACAAGCTGATGCGGCGGTGCGGCGAAGCGCTGGCCGTGGCGGGCGTGATCTTGGCGATTCCGACGTTGGTGCTGTGGCTGATCAGCAAGGGCCTCAGCCGTTTGACGGGGTCGTCCATTCAGCCGCTGCGGATGGCGGTGCGTCGGCGTGAGTTGAGCGACGCCTTTGCCGAAGGGCAGGCCGTCGGCTTGCTGTCGCCGGCGCAGCGGGTGCTCGCCCAAGCGACTTTCGCTGTCGGCGGCAAACCACTCCGCGAGTTCATGACGCCCGTGGCCCGTCAGCCGCGGCTGACGACACGGGCCGCAGTCGAGGACGTGTTGCGGCTCGCCCGCCGCCATCAGATCGACGCTTGGCCCGTCGAACCGTCGAAGTTGGACAAAGAAGTTGGCAGCTATGCCTACGTTCGCGCGTCCCGGCTCGCGATGGACCCGCCAACCTCGGATTCCTTGCCAACGGAGCCGTTGACGGTCTTCAACGAATCAACGCCGTTTCTGCAGGCGCTGACGCAGCTCGAATCAAGCGGCCAGCCGATGGCGGCGGTCGTGGGAGCGGCGCGACGTGTGACGGGTTACGTCTACGTCGAACGTCTCCAGCAAGCGCTATGGGATGCGGTGTGACCGAAGACGAATGGATGTCGAATCGGTTCGGGGAGCCGAGACTCGCTTAGCGGCTGTATCCCAACGACTTCACGACCGAGAGCATCTCTTCGTAATTGATAAAGCGACGGCGGTGGCGTGCTTTGTAGCTGTCGATGGCGCGGGCCAGCTCGCCGGCCTCGTCACTGAGTCCGTCGTGGCTGTTGGTGAACTGGCGTCGCTCACGAACCACGCCGTCCTGCTTCTCGCGACGGCGATCGACGAACCCGCCTTCTACAGGAACCGGGGCGGGCGTTGTGGTGGGTTCGGGGGCTAGTAGGCTGTTCGGCATCTTCGCAATCCCACGGAGGGCTCTGGTTCGGGAGGCCCACAAGGGGTTGTGGGGTCACCGCCTGAAACCTAGCTCACACTTCGCGGTGAGGCAGGCCCGAGTCCGCTTGTAGCAGTGGCGCCGATTATCGCAGCGTCGCGTCGCCGGGTTGGAGCCGCGCGAGGAGTTGGCGGCTTCCTTGGTGCGACGAATCAACGCTGAGGGCGCGCTGGGCCTCGACAACCGCACGACCGTTTTGCCCACAAGCGGCTTGGGCCTCGGCGAGGCGACAATAGAGGTTGGCGTCCGCCGGCGCCCGTTCCGCCGCGAGCAGCAGCGTCTCGGTGGCGTCGCGCGACCGGCCTAGGGCCTGATAGGTTTCGCCCGTCATCGCCAGCGCCTCGGCGGGCTCTTGGCCGGGCGGGTAGGCGTCGAGCAGTTGATGCAGCGTCGTCAGGCAACGCCGGTGGTCGCCGCGGTCGCGGTAGAGTTCGGCGACATCGGTGAGCAGTTCTGCATCGGTGGGGGCGTAGCGGAGGGCTTGCTGGTAGTCGGCGAGCGCCAGGTCGGTCTTGCCGAGCTTTTCATTCGAGCGGCCGCGTAGCGCCCAAGCGGCGGCGTGACGAGAGTCGATTTCAATCGCGCGCTCACCCCAGGCGACCGCCTGACCGGCGTCGCCGTTGGCGAGCCGCATCTCGCCCGCGCGGATCGCCGCCTCGATGTTGGTCGGGGCGTAGCGGCAGGCCTCTTCGACGCACGTGAGAGCCTCGTCGTGCTTGCCGGTCTGCCAGAGGGCCTCGGCGAGCTGGTGCTGCGTGGCGGCGTCCTTTGGCGTCGCCGCGGCCGCCTTGCGGAGCCAAGACTCGGCCTCGCCCGCCTTGCCCGCGTCGAGGGCCGCGACGCCCCGGCGCCACATCTGCTTGGCTTGGCCGACGACGTCGGGCGCCTGCCGACGCGCCAGCGCCCGGCAACCCGGCAACATCGCCAGGCCGACGAGCAACAGACACAGGCGGCGGCAGTTGGTGCTGCGGAACAACGGCGGACGGCGTGAATTGAGGGCCACTCCTTGCCTATCGGCGCCGGAGGGCGGGGCGCTGCGGGAGAGTATCGGCCTAACGCCCTCGTCACAACGCCAGCAGCGCCGGTCTACAGCCGTCCGATTCTGCGTTAATATGGGGTGTTTCGACCACCTTGGCCGCAAGCAGCGGCTGCTAGCAGAGGGTTCGCGGCGTGTTTTTGACCTACGACAAATCGGGCGTCTCGCTCGCCTACCCCGAGAACTGGCGGCTGGAGGAGGACTCCGACGAGGACGCCCGACTCAACCTGACGATCACGAGCCCCAACACGGCGTTCTGGACGCTGATCGTCTACACCGAGGCGCTCGACCTCGACCACGTGCTCGACCAGACGCTAGCAGCGCTGCGGGAGGAGTATCCGGAGATCGAGATTGCCGACGCCGATCAAGAGATCGCCGGCCAGTCGATCCGCGGCAAGGACGCCTCGTTCTTTTGTCTCGACCTGACCAGCACCACGCGGCTGCGGGCCCTCCACCGCGGGGCGTCGACGTACTTGATCCTCAGTCAGGCGGAGGACCGTGAGATGAAGGTTGCGGGCGCCGTCTTCGATGCGATCACGCAGAGCCTTTTGGCGGGGACCGGGCCTCTTGGCGGGGAGTAGGCCTCTCGGCGAAACTGGTTTCACTGGATTCCGCACGGAACGCACTCAGAAAGGATCGCTATGGCGAAGAAGCCTGCCGCCGCCAAGAAGGCCACGCCCGACGCCGCGGAGCCGTTTGAGGAATCGCTTGCCGAGCTCGAGACGATCGTTGCGGACCTAGAAGGGGGCGAACTTGGGCTCTCCGACGCCCTGGCTCGCTACGAGGAGGGCGTGCGGCGGCTCAAGCAGTGCCATACCCAGCTCCAGGCGGCCGAGCGGCGGATCGAGCTGCTCAGCGGCGTCGATGCCGACGGCAATCCGGTGACGACTCCGTTCGACGACAGCGCCACGGCCGATGACCGGGACGCGACGGCCCGGTCGAAGAAGCGTTCGGCGACGTCCGCTGGGGCCAAGGGGTCCGCTGGGGCCACAGGACAGGCCAGCTCGCGGCAAGAGCGAGCGGGCGTGGACGAGGGGTCGCGGCTCTTTTAGACTGGTAGCCGTTGCCAGCTAGCCCCATCTTGTTGTGGCTCAAAGCGTTACGATTGCAGCCGCGTTGCGGTTAAAAGTGCAGTCGCCCGCCGCGAGGGCCTCCCGAGAGGGGCGCCCGATCGCCCTTTTGGCTCTGCCCCCGACTGATGCTTACCGAAGCCGCCGCCGAGATGTCTGAAGCCGCGGCCGACTCAGTGTCCGATATCGAAGCGATCGACGCGGCGCTGACCGCTGCCCTGCGGGAGGCCCCCGGCCGGCCGGCTCGGCTGATGGAGGCGATGCGGTACGCCGTGCTCGGTCCTGGCAAGCGGCTCCGCCCGCGGCTGGTGCTGATGGCGACGAGGGCTTGTGGTGGCGACCCGGCGGATGCGATCAACTGCGCATGCGCCGTGGAGATGATCCACGCCTACTCGCTGGTCCACGACGACTTGCCGGCGATGGATGACGACGACCTACGTCGCGGCCGGCCTACGGTCCACCGCCAGTTCGACGAGATGACAGCGATCCTGGCCGGCGACGCCTTGCTGGCGTTGGCCTTCGAGACGCTGATCTGGCCCCCCACGCCCGTCCAGGCGGCCGCTCCTGCGTGCCGTGAGCTCGCTCACGCCGCGGGCCCAGGGATGCTCGTAGGCGGCCAGGTGGACGACCTAGCGGGCGTTCTGGCGGCCCCAGAGGGGCGTGAGGCGACGCTTCAGCGGCTCGAAACGATTCACCGCCGCAAGACAGGGGCAATGATCGTTGTGTCGCTCCGCCTCGGCGCCCTGTGTGCGGGCGCGAAGCCGCCGCAACTCACCGCCCTGTCGGAGTACGGCGACGCGATCGGCCTCTTGTTCCAAGTCACCGACGACCTGCTCGACGCCGCCGGCGACGCGACGGCGGTCGGTAAGCGTGTCGGCAAAGACCAAGACGCCGGCAAGCTGACCTACCCGGGCCTGCTAGGCGTCAAAGAAAGCCGCACCTACGCCGCCGAGTTGGCGAAGCGAGCGACCGCCGCCCTTAAGCCCCTCGGCCCCGCTGCGGAACCACTCCACGCCCTAACGCGACAGATACTCGAGCGGGACAGGTGAGGTGAATTTAGGAAAGGAGATAGGGGGATGTTGGTGATAGGGGGATCGCAAGCTAGTGGGTTAGGCAATTCCTAGATCACGCCGATAAGTGGTTCTAGCCAATCCTGTGACCAGAATAATTTCGTAGGGCAGGCCTCGCCTGCCGCCGGCACGAGTCAACTCTACTTCCATGGCAGGCGAGGCCTGCCCTACGTTGATCGATACCGCCTCACCGTCACCCTGTACCGACCGCTTCCGATCCCCCCTATCACCAACATCCCCCGCTCTCCTTCTTCTAAAGCCCCAACCGATGTGTACCGCGTTGACACGACGCGACTCACTTGCGGAAGCTTTTTTGCTCCTTTCTTAAGCCCACCAGCCGATGCCCCCGCTCCTGCCGAAGATTGCCTCGCCGCGCGACCTTGATGGGATGTCGGCTACGCAGTTAGAGCAGGTGGCGTCGGAGATCCGGGATACGCTCTGCAACCTTGTTGAGGCGCGCAGCGCGCACTTCGCCTCGAACTTGGGCGTTGTCGAGCTGTGCCTCGCGCTGCACACGACATTCGACTTCTTGCACGACCGGCTGATCTGGGACACGGGGCATCAGATCTATCCGCACAAGCTGATCACGGGCCGTTACGACGAGTTCCCGTCGATCCGCACCAAGGGGGGCCTGATGGGCTACCCCAACCCCGAAGAGAGCGACTACGACCTCTTCGTCACCGGCCATGCGGGGGCGAGTGTCTCGACGGCTCACGGTTTGGCAAGCGGCGACCTCGCGCTGCGGCCGCACGAGAATCGTTGGAGCGTCGCGGTGATCGGCGACGGGGCGTTCCCTTCGGGAGTCGTCTACGAAGCGCTCAACAATCTCAATCGCGACGGCAAACGACTGCTGATCGTGCTGAACGACAACAAGATGTCGATCTGCCCGCGCGTCGGTGGCGTGGCGGATTACTTCGATCGGTTGCGGATGAATCCGATGTACACGGGCCTCAAGGAAGAGGTCGCGCGTGTGTTGTCGAAGGTGCCGCTCTTAGGCGATCCGACCGAGCGGATGCTCGCGCAGATCAAAGAAGCGGCGAAGGCCGGCCTGCACGGCGGCATGTTTTTTGAAGAGCTCGGTGTCCGCTACATCGGCCCGATCGACGGCCACAACATTAAACTGCTTCGTAAGTACCTGCGGATGGTGAAGGCGGGCGACGGCCCGGTGCTGTTGCACGTCGTCACCGAGAAGGGCCACGGCTTCCGCCCCGCTGCCGAGGACCCGGTGACGTTCCACGCGCCGCCCGTGTTCCAGCGTGACACTTCCGACCGCGACCGCGTCGTCTCGATCAAGAAATCGGACGGCCGCAGCTACACGCACGTCGCCAGCGATGCGATCCACGCCGCGATGGCGAAGAACGACCGCGTCACGGTCCTTACGGCTGCCATGTGCCAGGGGAACAAGCTCGAACGGCTGCGCGATGATTACCCCGATCGCTTTTTCGACACGGGCATCTGCGAGGCGCACACGGTCGCGTTTGCGGCCGGGCAGGCGAAGGTTGGCGTGCGCCCAGTCGTGGACATCTATAGCACGTTCTTGCAGCGGTCGTTCGATCACATCTTCCAAGAGGTGGCGCTCCAGAACCTACCGGTGACGTTCACGCTCGACCGCGGCGGCCTCTCTGGCCCCGACGGGGCGACGCACCACGGCGTGTTCGACATGGCTTACCTGCGCGTGTTCCCGAACATGGTCGTCATGGCGCCCGGCGACGCCGGCGATCTGTCGCCGATGCTCGACTTTGCCATCAAGCACGATAGTCCCTGCGCGATCCGTTACCCAAAGGCGGCGGCGATTGAGATTGCCGGTGACCGCGCGCCGGTCGAACTCGGCAAGGCCGAAGTGTTGCGCGAAGGCCCCGACGGCGCGATCGTCTGCGGCGGCGCTCTGCTCGTCGATTGCCTCGCCGCGGCGGACAAGCTGCAGAGCGAGCAGGGGATCGACCTTACGGTCGTCAACGCCCGTTTCATCAAGCCGCTCGATACGAAGACCATTCTGCCAATCATCGATCGCAGCCCCTTCGTTGTAACGGTCGAAGAAGCGCAGCTCGCTGGCGGCTTCGGCAGCGCGGTGCTCGAAGCCTGCTCCGACGCCGGCGTCTCGACGGCCCACCTCAGGCGCCTTGGGATCCCCGACGTGTACGTCGAGCACGGCGACCGCGAAGAGCTGCTGGCCGACCTGGGTCTCGACTCGGCGGGAATCTTGAAGACGTGCCAAGAACTTGCCGGCGCCCGCGCGGCGAACCTAGCGGGGTAGCTGAGATGGGAATCGAGGCGTCAGGCACGCAACTACCCGAAATCAAAATGTCTCAATGCGGAGGCGCGGGGAACGCTGTTCGTGAAGTCGCGATTCGAATCGGCAAAACTCTTGCGGTCATGCTGGGGATGCTTGCAGTAGGGTTGGTTGCAGCGGTAGCGTTCAACTATGTCTCGGACTGGATTGTCGGAGCAGCGTTTGGACGAGAATATCGCTATAGCATCGAGTGGGTAGTCCGTCGAGCAATCACTGGCGCCATCATCTTCGATGCATTTCTTCTTGCGAGCGTCTATCAAACTTGGTGGTTCGCGATTACTGAGCTCAGAAGAAGCATCCCCCTCGCAATCGTCGTGTTGATACTTGCGATCATTTACACCATGTACGCGATAGCATTTGGACTTGCAGCCGTACTTTTTGCTCCGGAAGGCGCGGTGGGACGACTGGAAAGTACGGTCGCTCTAAGAATCTGAGGCCCCGTTCCACGGTCCGCACAGCGGACCCTACACTAGCGACATGCCCGAAGCCCCTAATGCGATTCTGATGTACGATGGCTCGCGGCCTGAATTGGCCAAGCGGGCGGCGTCGCTACGCACCGTGATCGAAGAGGCCCTGCCGGTCGTTGCCGTGGAGAACGACCTGGAAGCGCCCTTCGACGCCCAGGGCGCCGAGATCGCCATTGCGATGGGGGGCGATGGCACGATGCTCCGCACGGCTCGAAGGATGGGGAGCGAGCAGATCCCGGTGCTGGGCGTGAACCTCGGCAAGCTCGGCTTCTTGGCCGGCACCAATCCGGATGAGCTCGAGAAGACGCTCGTCGAAGTCGCGGCCCGGCGGTACCGGCTCGTCGATCACTTGATGATCGATTGCTCGCTTGTCCGTGGCGGCGAAGTTGTCGAAACGCGGTTGGGGCTCAACGAGGCGGTGATCCTCGCCGGCGAACCTTTCGGTATGATCGAGGTCGATCTGCGGATCGATGGCGCGCTGGCCGCCACTTACGGCAGCGACGGCATGCTGATCTCGACTCCCGTCGGCTCGACCGCGCACAACCTGGCGATCGGCGGTCCGATCCTCCGCAAGGACATCCAGGCGATCGTCATCTCGGCGATCAACCCGCACACGCTGACGGTGCGGCCCGTCGTGGACTCGGCCGACCGGACCTACGAGTTGACGGTTCCCAATCCCAATCCTGGCACGTCCTTGTTGGTGGACGGGCAGCTAATCGCCAAGATCGAAGCGGGCGACACGGTACGCGTCGAGCGCTCGCCGGCGGTCTTTCAGCTCATCGAGATCGAAGGGCAGGCGTATTACCACACGCTGCGTGAGAAACTCGGCTGGGGCCGCCGGCCGCGCGAAGGCAAATAGGCGGCGTCGCTCTCGTTAACCACAGAGGCACAGAAGGCACTGAGGGACGCTAAGTGCTCTTGCTGCTTCTCTGTGTCTTCCTCAGTGCTCTCTGTGCCTCTGTGCCTCTGTGCCTCTGTGCCTCTGTGCCTCTGTGCCTCTGTGCCTCTGTGCCTCTGTGGTTTCATTAAAGTGGGAGGAGTCTCCAGACCCCGATTACGCGCACCACGCCGTCTTCGGCCGGGATACCGTAATCGGGGTCTGGAGACACCTCCCACAATTTTGGGCTTCCATCGATCGCCGCCCATCGGTCATCGTTAGCGTTCTCCCATCGACTCCATGTGCAAGCCAAGGATGGCACGACATGACCCGCCAGCTAGCATCGCTCGTTCTCGCCCTTGCCCTGCCTCTCTGCGTGCTAGCGGAGGAGGGGGGCAAGCATCTTCTCCAGTACAAGTTCAAGACGGGCGACACGCTCCGCTGGGAAGTGGATCAGCGCTCGAGCGTCACCAACTCGATGGAAGGGACCACCCAAGAAGCGCAGACCAAGACGGTCTCGCTCAAGGTGTGGAAGGTGATCGACGTCACGCCTGATGGCGAGATCGAGTTTCTCAACCTCGTCGAACGCGTGCGGATGGAGAACAAGCTCCCCGACCGCGCGGCAATGGTCTTTGATAGCACCAGCGGCGAAGAGCCGCCTCCGGGGTTTGAGGACGCCGCCCGCGCGGTGGGCGTGCCGCTCAGCTCGATCCGGATGTCGCCGCGTGGCGAGGTGAAGGGCCGCGACATCAAGCACCACCAGCCCGCCGCGGACCCGCACGAGCAAGTGACTCTGCTGCTGCCAGAAGGCCCGATCGCGATCGGCGATTCGTGGAACCAGCCGATCGACGTGTTGGTGAAGGTGGGCGATGGCGGACAGAAGACCATCGCCGCCCGCCGCAAGCACACACTCAAGAGCGTCAGCGCCGGCGTGGCGACGATCCAGAGCGAGTTCCAGGTGATCTCGCCGACGACGCCGGAGATCGACGGCCAGATGGCCCACCGGATGGTGAAGGGCGAGATCCGCTTCGACATCGACAACGGCCGAATTCTATCGCAGCGGCTCGACGTCGATCGCCGCGTGCTTGGCTTTGCCGGCGCCACCAGCAGCATGCACCTGTTGACCCGCCTGGAGGAGAAGCTGCTGGACGGGCCTACTTCGGTTGCTAGCAAGCCGTGATGTCTCGCGCGGAGACGCAGAGGCACGTCGCGAAGACTCACGCAAAGTCACCAAGGCGCGAAAGATAAAGATTTATAGAAGACCGCCATCGTAGGTGATCGCACAACTACGAATCCTTGGCGACTTCGCGCCTTTGCGTGAGTCTTTGAACTTACCCCTCAGCGTCTCAGCGTCTCTGCGCGAGACTTCTACCCCCCGTTTGGAATCGGTCTACCGCCGTCTGGCCTCTAGCCGATATATGACGATAGCGCCCGCAACGAGCGAGCGCTAACACCCCGCGACCCCGCCTGAGCGTCCCGCGCTCCGAGCCCACCATGCGAGTCTTTGGTACCCGCGTCTTCCTGCTGGCGGCCGCCGCGTCGCTGGCCGCCGGGGACGCCGCCGCTCAGTACACCTACGCCCCGTCGCAGGACTATTACCGCAACGACACGGCCCAAGGGACGGTCGTCGGCGGCGGCCTGGGGGCAATCACCGGCGCCTTAATCGGCGGCGGCAAGGGCAAAGGTGGCGAGGGCGCCCTGATCGGCGCCGGCATCGGCGCGATCACCGGCAACCTGCTGGGCCGCTCGAAAGACGCCACCGACGAACGGGTCGCGCAGAATGGTTACGCCACCGCCCACAGCGCCAATATCCAGGCGGCTGCCCAAGCGGTCACCAACTACGACCTCGCGCAGATGACGCAGTCGGGGCTTAGCGAGGCGGTCATCGCCGGCGCCATCCAGCAGCGTGGCGCCCGGCTCGACCTGAGCCCCCAGGGCCTCATCCAGCTCAAGCAAGCCGGCGTTAGCGACGCGGTGCTGATCGCCGCTCAACGTGCGTCAGCGGGCCCAACGTCAAGCTACATGGCGCCCGCAGCCCCTGCTTTAGCCCCGCCACCGGCGGTGGTGATCGACCGCCGCCCGGTGTTCTACTACGAGCCGCCACCGCCACGGCTGTACTTCAGTTTCGGTGGGCATCCGCACCATCACCACGGCCACTGCTGGTGATTGGGTAGGGATTCAACCACAGAGCCACAGAGGGCACGGATTTAAGCACAGAGACGATTGCCTCGGTGTTTTCTTTCTGAGCTCTCTGTGGCTCTGTGGTTAACTAGCCTGTCGTGCAATGAAACTGTAGGAGGCGTCTCCGACGCCGATTACGGCTTCTAACCGTTGACGGCGTGGCGCGCGAAATCGGCGTCTGGAGACGCCTCCTACAGACATAGTGGTTAGCTCGGCGGTCGGGAGGACTAGGTCCCCTCCACTTCGTGCACGATGACGATGTCGTGCACGCCGCTGGTCATCTCTTGTGAGCCGTCGGGGCCGGCGGTGAGGTGCGAGCCGCCGACGATCACGATCCGGTCGCCCTTCACGGCGAAACCGTTCTCGATCGCCCAGGCGTCCATGTAACGGATCAGCGCCTGGGTGTCGAACGCCGGCGCTCCGCGGAGTGGCGTCACGCCCCAGTAGAGGCACATCTTCCGCAGCGTCTGTTCGTTGTCGCTGACGCCGATCGTCGGCGTGAAGCTACGCTGTTGCGAGAGGGCCATCGCCGTACGGCCGGAGAAGCTTGCCGCGACGACCAATTTCGCCCGCAGCGTGTGAGCCATCGAGCCGGCGCCGCGGACGACGGCCCGCGTCACGTCGTGCAATCGCTTGCCGACCGGTACGGCGTCGGCGTCGCGCGGCGGCCGCTCAGAGAGGCTCCGCTCGGTCGCCAGCGCGATGCGGTTCATCATCTGCACGGCTTCGAGCGGGTAGTTGCCGATCGCCGTTTCGCCGGACAGCATGCAGGCGTCGCCGCCGTCGAGGATCGCGTTGGCCACGTCGGTCACTTCGGAACGTTTCGGCCGCAGGTTCTCGTGCATGCTATCGAGCATCTGCGTGGCGATGATCACCGGCTTCTCGTGCCGGTGGCACGTGTTGATGATCCGCTTCTGCTCAACGGGCATCTCGGCAACGTCGATCTCGACGCCCAAGTCGCCACGCGCGACCATGATGCCGTCCGCCGCGGCGACGATCTGATCGAGTCGATCGAGCGCCTCACGCTTCTCGATCTTGGCGATCACCAGCGCCTCCGAGCCGTTCGACTGGAGGATGTCGCGCAGCGCGTGGACCTCGTCCGGCTTGCGGACGAATGAGAGGCTGACGAAATCGACGCCCGCCTTGGCGGCCCACTCGGCGTGCTGGTGGTCGGTCATGCTGATCGCCGGGGCGCTCAGCTTGACGTCGGGGAGGTTGATGCCCTGGCGGCTGCGGATGGTCCCTTGCTGAATAACGCGGACGCGAGCCCGGCCGGGCGTTTTCTCGACGACCTCCATGCACACGGTGCCGTCGGCAAGCATCACGTGGTTGCCGACCGCCAGTTCCTTCACGAGCGGCTTGTAACTGCAAGTGAACTCGTTCTCGGCGCCGGGCTGGTCGCCGGCGACAAAGAAGAACTCGCGGCCATGCTCGCAGAAGAGTGGATCGCCGGCGACTTCGCCAAGACGGAACTTTGGACCGGCGAGGTCCACCAGGATGGCCAGGGGGTGGTTCAGCTCTTCGCTGATCTGGCGGATCGTATCGACATTCTGCTGCTGGCGTTCGATGTCGCCGTGCGCCATGTTGAGGCGGAACACATCGACGCCCGCGATCGCTAGCTTCTTGAGCATCTCCGGATCGGAGCACGCGGGGCCGACTGTGGCGACAATCTTGGTGCGGGCATTGCTGCGGAGGTCGGCGGGGTTGGGCATCGGCACGGGGGTGTTGAGCGGGGTACGGACCGCCTCGGCGAGCGAGGCGGTGGCTTCGGCCGCGACCAATGACGGCGACTCGACGTTCTCGGTGGTCATCGTTTGGCGCCGGGGGTCGGCGGGGAAGGGGAGGGGGGCTGCCCGGGGGGCCGGGGCAGTGGGGCAGACCGGACGGCCGCCCGCGGGGTTGCGTAAGCCAAAGCGTTACACGAAACGCCCCGCCCGTGAAGCGCGAAACGGAAAACCTTGTTAAGGATTGAGCCGGAAATGCCGGGCATCCGGCGTAAATCGGCGTCGCAGGGCTGCTGGGGGCCTGCCCGGCAGTAGCAAGCCTGCTTAACCTCCCCTTATGCCGACCCCCAGCGACCAACCAGAAACTTGCCGCCACGCCCTCGTCACCGGCGCCTCGGCGGGGCTGGGGTTGGCGATCGCCCACGCCGCCGCCCGGGCGGGGATGGCGGTAACGCTTGTCGCCCGCGATGTGGGCCGTCTGGAGGCCGCCTACGACCGCCTGACCACGCTGTATCCGGGCCAGGTAGCCGGCAGGCACTCGGCGGACCTCTCCGAGGCGGGCGCCCCCACCCACGTTGTCCGTGAGGCTCAGCGGGAAGCGCCGCTCGACTTCGTCTGCCATGCGGCGGGCCTTTCGACCCGCGGGCGGATCGTCGAGACGCCGCGGAGCGAGTTCGAACGCCTGATGGCGATCAACTTTTTCGCGGCGGCCGAGTTGGCGACGGCGCTCGGCGAGCCCTTCGCTGAGCGGGGTGGCAGGCTGGTGCTGATTGGTTCGTTAGCAACGCGCGTGGCGCCGGCCTATCTCGGGGCGTATCCGGCTAGCAAGCATCCGCTGTCGGCCTTGGCTCAGCAGTTGCGGATGGAACTCGGGCCCGTTGGCTTGAAGCCCCTGTTGGTGATGCCGGGCCCGCTGGCGCGGAAGGACGGCGGCACACGCTACGACACGCAGGCCGAGGGATTGCCGGAGGCGGCGCGGCGGCCGGGTGGGGGCGCCAAGGTCAAGGCGATTGACCCGGATTGGCTCGCGGACCGCATCGTGCAAGCGGCAATTGCTGGTAAGAGCGAGCTGATCGTGCCCGCGAAGGCTCGGTTGTTGTTCGCGCTGTCGCAACTCTCGCCGGCGCTGGGGGATTGGTTGTTGCGGCGCTATATGAGGGTTTAAATTCCCTACATTTAGCCCCCGGTCATTGACCGGGGGGTTAATTGCGATGGGGGGCTAATTCGCGGTGTCATTGACGCTCTCGACCATGCTGATGACCTCGCCGCGTAAGAGGCGTGTCGTCAAGCGATCGCCGATCGACACGTCATCCATCGCGCGCACGAGTTTACCGCGCGCATCGGTCGTCAGCGAGTAGCCACGTTCGAGGACGCCGAGCGGGCTGAGCGATTCGAGCTTGCCGGCGATCGTCGCCATCCGTGCGCCGCCGCGTTCGATCCGCCGCCGGATCGAACGGACCGCGGCGGCGTCGAGTTCGTCCAGCTGGCGCATCGCGTCTTGCAGCATGGCGTGCGGTCTTGCGAAGGGCCGGCTGCGGCCCGCGCGTTCGACGCGGTCGCGCGACATGAGCACCCGGCGCCGCATGCCGCCGTGAAGCCTGCCGCTGAGTGAGCGGAGTCGGTCGCTAATCTCATCAGCGGAGGGGGCGACGCGTTCGGCGGCTTCGCTGGGCGTCAGCGCGCGGACGTCGGCGGCGAGGTCGGCGAGCGTGACGTCAATCTCGTGGCCTACGGCCGAGATCACCGGGACCTTCGAGGCGGCGATCGCGCGGACGACGGGCTCTTCGTTGAAGCACCAGAGGTCTTCGAGGCTGCCGCCGCCGCGACCGACGACAAGCACGTCGAGCATCGGGCGGAGGCGATTGGCGGCGCGGATGCCGGCGACGATCTCGGCGGCCGCGCCCTCGCCCTGCACCCGCGCGGGGATCACGAGCACGTCCACCCCGCGCCAGCGGCGGCTGAGCACCTGCAAGAAGTCGCGGATCGCGGCGCCGGTGGGGCTGGTGACGAAGGCGATCCGCCGTGGGAACGCCGGCAGCGGTCGCTTGTTGGCGCGATCGAAGAGCCCTTCGGCGGCGAGCTTTTCGCGCAGCCTCTGGAGTTGCAGCTCCAGCGCGCCGACGCCACGGGGTTGGGCCTCTTTGATGACGAGTTGGTAGCTGCCGCGCGGGGCGTAGAGGTCGATCGATCCGTGACAGACCAGATCGAGCCCGTCGCCGAGGTCGAACCGCAGCCGCGACGCGGCGCCCTTCCACATCACGGCGCGGATTTGGGCCGTGTTATCCTTCAGCGTGAAGTAGCAGTGGCCCGACGAGGGACGCGAGAAGTTCGACACCTCGCCGGCGACCCACACGCTGGGGAAAGCCGATTCGAGCGTGTCCTTGAGCTGCGCCGTAAGCGCGGCGACGGTGAGCGGTTCGGAAACGATGGCAGCTCGCGACACGTGGGCCTCCTTGCGTGAAGACCCAATTGTGACGCGGCTCGCCGCTTAGCGGTATGGGTCGCCCGCGGCGCTGGAAGACCTCACGCCCCTAAGCGGCAAGCCGTCGAGGCTGCGGAACCTCTTTCATCTTGGGCAGCGAGCGTTCGCGGCGTACGGGGACGGCGTCGGGGCGTGTGCGCTGCGTTGCGGCCCAGGCTTCGGCTTCGTCGGTGAGACGGTTGAACTCCGTTTGGATCTCAAGCCGGCGGGACTCGATCGCATTGCGGTCGAGGTCGGGCGCGACGTGGTGCTCGGCGCTGAGCAGGGCACGGGCCGTCGTGAACGGCCGCGGCACCGCGAAGCAGTCCCAGCTTTTGGTGCGCCAGCAGCGGTCGTACGCGACGGCGATGAAGACAATTGGCAGGCCAAGGCGTGACGCCAAGTAAACGGGACCCGCTGCGACTTCGCGGCGCGGGCCGCGCGGGCCGTCGGGCGTGATCACGAGGTGCTGTTGCTTGCCACGCTCGGATAGCTGGCGGAGAGCGGCGACGCCGCCCCGGCCCGTCGAGCCGCGGACGCAGCCGAAGCCCGACGCGGCGGCGATCGCTTCCAGCACGTCCGCGTCGATGTGCTGGCTGACGAGGATCGAGAGGTCCGTGTAGGGGCGCAGGTACAGCGGCGCCAGCAGGTACTCGTGCCAGACCAGATACAGCCGCGGCCGGTGGATGCCGCGGACCGGGTCGAGTGACGGGTCGGCGTAGACGCACTCGTAGCGGAGCGTGCTCATCCACGCCCGCATAAAGTAGGTGAACGCGTGCCCCGCGGCGCCGTTCATGCCTTTGAGCTTGATCTTACGCTTCATCGCCCAGCTTCCGTGCCTAGCTTCTCAGCCCGCTCCGCGGCGCCAGCATCCCGACGCGATTCGTACCGAAAACGCGCCGATTGGCGAAAGACCGATTGAATCGCAAGCTGTGGGACGGGTCTCCAGACCCCGATTTCGCGCACCACACCCCATCGGTCTGGACACCTTAATCGGCGTCTGGAGATGCCTCCCACCGAGCTTTACATCGACCATTCGCCGGTGAAGACTTCGACCGCAGGTCCCGTCATGACGACGTGATTGTCGGATTCGCGCCAGAGGAGGTCGAGTTCGCCCCCCGATAGCTGGATCGTGGCGGCTCGCTCGGTGCGGCCCGTTAGAACGGCGGCGACAGCGACGGCGCAGGCGCCGCTGCCACAGGCGAGCGTCTCGCCGGCACCGCGTTCCCAGGTGCGTTGCCGTAAGCGGTTCGGCGCCAGCACTTGCACGAACTCGACATTCGTCCGCTGTGGGAACGCGGGGTGGGTCTCGATCTGCGGACCGACGGTGGTGACGAGTTCGTCCGAAGGCGACTCATCGACGAACAGCACGCAATGTGGGTTACCCATCGAGAGGACCGTCGCTGTTCGCGCGCCGCCGGCGTGTTCGATGACCGCGGATCGCAAATCGCCTTCGGGGCCTGCGGAGAGCCGGCAGGGGATCGAGTCGGGGGCGAAGATCGGTTCACCGAGATCGGCTTCGATACGCTCGGCCCTCCCTGCCGGGTCGCGGCTAATGATCCGCATCGGCACGAGGGTATCGGCGGTGCGGACAACGACCGCGTCACCGTCGAACTCCCCGGTGTCGGCGAGCCGCTTGGCGACGCAACGCAGGGCGTTGCCGCACATGGCGGAGTACGACCCGTCGGGGTTGTACATCCGCATCTCGAACGCCGCGTCCGAGTCGTCGCGGGTCTCGGGCAAGATCAGCACGAAGCCATCCGCGCCGACGCCATAATGGCGGTTGCACATCGACGCCGCTAAGCCGCTAGCGGCGTCGATCGGCGCGGCGGCGTAGCGCTCGGCGAGTCCGCCCCGGAGCGCTTCGACAACGACGTAGTCGTTGCCACAGCCGTGCATCTTGGTGAAGCGCATGGGGTGGTGAGGGTGGGAAGGGAGGTGTGGGGATCGCAAGCGGAAGGTGCGATTCTCGTCAGGTTAGCAGATTCGGGAGGATTGATTAACGGTTGGGAATTGTAAGCCAGACGGCAAGTGCAGCGGCTTTTGAGAAATTGGTTGCTGGGTGTCGGGTGGTGACTCGGAAATCGGATTGGCGGTGTATGAGGGCTTCGCTCTTCCTCCCAACACTAACCCGGTAATCGAGAATGTCTGCAATCACTAAGCTCTCCCAGTCGATGGCGATTGTCGCCGCTTTGACCTCCGTGGCCGATTTCGCCGGGGCTGCGTTACTTGCGCCGGGCGGCGTTGTTGGCCTGGCTGGCACAACGGTCGCCGTCGCGCCGGAACTGGCGGGTACGGTGCAGGACGACCCGCTCCGTCCGTTTGAAATTCGCGACGCCGGCGACAACCTGCTCCTGTCTGGCAACTTCCAAGACCGTGTCTCTCGCTCAGACGATCTAGAGACGCTTGTCTTCTCTCCGCGGCTACGCGACACCGTTTCAACGATCGGCGCCGCACCGATCGAGATCATCGCGATGACGATTACGGGCTACGGCGGGTATACGACCGATGTCGAGTTCCGCACCGATGGGTTGGGCGATGTCGGGCCGAATCTAGCGAGCCGCAGCGCCGACGGCGAGGGCTTGAGGTTCCAGTACACAACGTCGCCGATCGTGGCCCCGGCCGAATCGTACTTCAACTCGATCCTCACCAACGCGACCGCCTTCGCCCCGATCGGCACGGCGACGATCCACGCCCGCATCGGATCGACGGGCCCGGTGTTCTCAACGACGCTGCAAGGGATCAACGTCCCTGTGCCCGAGCCGACCAGCAGCGTGCTGGTGCTCGGCGCCCTCGGCCTGGCGGCCGCGGTGCGGCGGAGGTGATGAACTGAAGGTGAATTTGAATCACCGAGCAGCCACGACCCATCGGTCGTGGCTGCTTCTATTGGTGGTGGCGTTTAGGGAAGGAGATAGGGGGATGTTGGTGATAGGGGGGATCGCAAGCGATGCGGTCAGCGGCCTAGCAGGACGAAGGGACCGCCGAGGAGGAACTTCCAGGCGAGGACCGTTAGCCAGTGGACAACGACTGGCGGCCAGATGGAACGGGCGATGACATACGATGCTCCGCAGGTAACTCCGAGCAAGTAGACGATCAACAGGAACGCGGGGTTCGTAAAGATTTCGCGGGCATGCGGCACGAAGAATGTTCCCGCCACCGGGTGAGCTGCGGTGAAGACAGCCGCCGTTGCGAGAACCCAGCCGATTGTTCGTCCGGCTTTCCCGTCAAAGCAACTCGGCGGGATAAGCAGCCAGCGCCAAAAGAGTTCTTCGGCGAGCGACGGGAGGAAGAAGAATCCCACTGCCAGCGCCAGTGACTGTCCGACGGGGCTGAAGCTCGGCGACCATTTACCAAGCTCTGCCGACAAGTAGATCAGCGTTGCCGTAACGGCGTAAACGATCCCAAGACCTGCGAGCGTCCCACGGTTCCGCCACGTCTCACCAAAGCCAAGCGCGGTGAGACGAGTGGCGGGACGCGCTTCGTTCGTCATCTTAGAGATAGAGAAAAAGTAGTCGCTCAATGCGCCGGAGGTTCGCAGTGCAGCAATCGGCTGCGCCGGCCGCTTGCGATCCCCCCTATCACCAACATCCCCTTTATCTCCTTTCCTCCATTAACTACCGACCACTTACGTGGCCGGCTCGCCTCTTACGCGCCGAATTTGGCGAGGCGGTTAGCGTTGGCTAGGGCGAGGGTCATCAGGTGCTTGGCTTCGAATTGGCCGAGGCCGCCGGTGCGGCACTGGGCTTCACCGAACGACTCGGCGCCGTCGCTGCGGCAGTTCTTCGCCCAGAGGAGCGTCGGCACCGGGTGCCAACTGTGGCTGGCGAGCATGGCGGGCGTGCTGTGGTCGCCGGTGGCGATGAACACATCGGGCTTGAGGGCCATGATCTTTGGAACGGCGGCGTCGTACTCTTCGGTGCGCTTCACCTTCAAATCGAAGTTGCCGTCTTCGCCGCTGGAGTCGGTGTACTTGAAGTGGATGAAGAAGAAGTCGTACTTGTCCCAGTTGGCCTTGAGGACTTCCATCTGCTCATCGATCGTCTGGGCGTCGCCGAGGATGTCCATGCCCACGAGCGAGGCGAGGCCTTTGTACATCGGGTAGACAGCGATCGCGGCGGCCTTGAGGCCGTAGACTTCTTCGAAGCTGGCGATCGAGGGCTTGCCGGTGATGCCGCGGAGCGTGCAGCAGTTGGCCTTCTTCTCGTGCGAGAGGAGCTGGCGGACTTGCTTGACGAACTCGTCGCAGATTTGGGCCGTCTTCCCACTGGCGGCGTCTTTCGCCTCGGCCTTGAGCGGCGGGACGCCGGTGGCTTGCGGGTCGGTGTCGGCGACATTGCCGCCGAGGCCGTCACCACGCAGCACGACGACAAAGCGGTGCTCCTTGACGGGCTTAACGATCACCTCGACGCCGGGGATCGAGATTTCCTTGGCGAGCCGCTCGACGATCGGGGTCGATTCTTCGGTCGGGATGCGGCCGGCGCGGCGGTCGCTGATGTTGCCCTCGCCGTCGATCGTGCAGAAGTTGGCGCGGATGGCGACGTCACCGTCCTTGAGCGCGAAGCCGATGCCGGTGGCCTCTAGCGCGCCGCGGCCGATGAGGAACTTGACGGGGTCATAACCGAACAGCCCAAGGTGCCCCGGGCCCGAGCCCGGCGAGATGCCGGGCGCCACGGGGATCGAACCGCCGCAGACGCCTTCTTTGGCGAGCTTGTCGAGGTTGGGGGTGTTGGCGGTCTCAAGCTCGGTCTTCCCGCCCGGCTGCTGCGGCAGGCCGCCCAAGCCGTCGCCGACGTACATGACGATCTTCGAGTCGTTCTTCTGCAGCAGCGGCTTGATGAGGGCGTGGATGTCCATGGCAGGAAGCTTGAGGCGGTGAAGGGATGGGATAGCCCCTTAATCGTCGAGAATTGTGCCGTGGGGGCAAGGCCCGGGATTCGGGGGGGAATGACGAAATCCGAATGACGAATGACGAACCTGCCGGAGGGGGTTTGGCCGCTACCGACAGGTTCGTCATTCGTCATTCGTGCTTCGTCATTCCTGCCCATCTTGGCGCTCAACCTCCGTTGGCGGCTAATCGTCACATGCCCACCCCCACCAACGTCGTTCTCATTGGCATGCCCGGCTCGGGGAAGAGCACCGTTGGCGTGCTGCTCGCCAAGCACCTGTCGTTGGGTTTCTTGGATACGGACCTGTTGATCCAGCAGGCGAACGGGAAGTCGCTCCAGGCGATTGTTGATGGCGAAGGGCAGGGGGCCCTCTTACGGGCGGAGGAGGCGGCGGTGCTGAGCGTCGAAGCCGAGCGTTGCGTCATCGCCACCGGCGGGAGCGTCGTCTACAGCGCGGTGGGGATGGCCCACCTCAAGGCGCTGGGCACGCTTGTCTACCTGGCGACCGACCTGGCGACGCTCGAAACCCGCGTCGGCGACTACACGATGCGTGGACTGGCGAAGCGGCCCGACCAGACGCTCGCCGACCTCTTCGCCGAGCGCGCCGCCCTCTACGACCGCTACGCCGACGTCACGGTCCAAACCACCGGCCTCACGCACGACGCCGTCTGCAAAGAGGTCGAAGCGGCATTGGCGGCCCGCTGACCAGCCGAACGCCGGGCGGTAGACTCTGGGGCAGACAAACCGCCTTGGGGAATGACGAAGCACGAATGACGAACCTGCCGGTAGCGGCTGAACCCCTCCGACAGGTTCGTCATTCGTCATTCGGATTTCGTCATTCCCAACCAATCCGCATCCCGCATCCCGCATTCCCCACTCCACATTCCCATGTCCCTGCTCAAGTACGACCCTTCCGGCGCCTTCTTTGACCATGGCGGCACGTCGCAGGCCGACCTCGACGCGCTCGCTCCGCAGTTGGAGGCCGCGCGGGCTGAGGTTTTGGCCGACGCCGAGCTGTGGGCCGCTGGGGCCGCGGTTCCGGAGCAGAAGGAGCCGCTCGATGCGGGGTTTCATTTGTTGCCGGACCGGTTGCTTGCCGAGTTGAAGGAGAAGGGCGCCGCGAGCGAACTGGCGCGGCTTAAGGCGACGGCGGACCGGCTGGCGGGTGATTGCAAGAGCGTCGTTGTGCTGGGCATCGGTGGTTCGTACATGGGCGCTCGGGCGTTGCTCGAGTCGTGTTGCCACCCGTATTACAACGAAGTCCCCGCCGACGCGCGTGGCAATCGGCCCCGCATCTACTTCGAGGGGAACAACGTCGATAACGATGCGGCGACCGGGCTCATCGAGTTGCTCAAGAGCCGTGACGAGCCGTGGGGCGTCGTGGTGATTTCGAAGAGCGGCGGCACTCTCGAGACGGCCGCCGCGACGCGGATCTTCCTGCGCGAGCTCGCCGCTTCGGCGGGGGACAAGCTCTCGCAGCGCTTTGTTCCTGTTACCGGCACGAGCGGCAAGCTGTTCGATCTGGCGACCGCGCTCGGCGCGCCGGAGATGTACGACGTTCCCGACGGCGTCGGCGGGCGTTTCAGCGTGCTGTCGGCGGTTGGTTTGTTGCCGGCGGCGATTCTGGGGCTCGACATCGAGAAGCTGCTGGCTGGCGCGAAGGCGATGAACGATCACTTCGCCACGGCGCCGGTGAAGGACAACGTCGTGCTGAAGTACGTCGGCGTCAGTCATCTGCTCGAAGAGACTGAGGACTGCGTCACCCGCATCCTCAGCACCTGGGGCAAGCGGCTCGAAGCGGCCGGCCTGTGGTACGACCAGTTGCTCGCCGAGAGCCTCGGCAAGGACGAGCGCGGCGCCCTGCCGCTGACGGTCGTCAACACGCGCGACCTCCACAGCCGCGGCCAGCAGCACCAAGAGGGCGTCCGCGACAAGTTGATCACCAACGTCATCGTCGAAAAGCAGGACTCGAAGCCCCTAGCGATCGGCAAACTCGATCTCGACGGCAAGGCGTACAACCAGGACAAGCTCGACGAACTCGCCGCCAAGACGCTGCCCGAAGTCCTCACCGCGGCGATAGCCGGCACCAACCAGGCCTATGCCGAGGACAACCGCCCGACGACCGACATCGTGATGCCCGAGCTCGACGAGCACACGATCGGGCAGTTCCTGCAAATGATGATGCTGGCGACGGTGGTCGAAGGCCGCCTGATCGGCATCAATCCTTATGGGCAGCCGGGGGTGGAGGCTTACAAGAAGAATATGAACGCGATCCTGCGCAAGTGAATTGATTTACCGCGGAGGCGCGGAGGACGCGGAGAAAGTAATTGGTAGTCAAATCGCCTGGCATTTACGAAGTCGGCCTGATCACCTGGGATTGGCATTTTTGTAACCAGTCCGGGTGGTCATTCCGCGTTGGGGAGCCCTGGCTGGAAGTGGAGGAGTACGGTTCTCCACGGCCGATGCTCGGTTATCGAACGGTAGTTGCCAAAGGCGACTATAGCATTCATGTGCTTGCGACTCGCTGGAAGATCCAACGTCATGGTGTGCCGTTCGTGGTATCAACCGACCACGAAACAACCATCGCGAGGCGATTTGCGTGGCTCGCCGGCATACAAATCAAGCAAGTTGAGATTGTGGCTCCGGGATGGGTGAAATCAGCGTCCTTTGAGCACGACTTTTCCCTGACGATCCACCCTGTCGATGACGAGGACCAGGAATACTTAGCGAACTGGTTCGATGATCGAGAAGGTCGCAGCAACTGACTCCGCGCCCTCCGCGCCCTCCGCGGTTAATCCGAATACGAAAAACATGCCCACGACGCTCACTTGGTACGGCCACAACGCTTGGCTTCTCGATTGCGACGGCACGAAGGTCCTCGTCGACCCGTTCCTAAACGACTCGCCTACTTCGCCGGTGAAGGCGGAGGATGTGGCGTGCGATTACATTCTGCTTTCCCACGGGCACTTCGATCACGTCGGCGATACGGTCGCGATCGCGAAGCGGACCGGGGCGACGGTCGTCACGGGCTTTGAGATTTCGCAGTGGCTGGCGAAGCAGGGGGTTGAGGAATCGAAGGCGATTGGGATGAACCCGGGCGGCACGGTGACGCTCCCGTTCGGACGAGTGCGGATGACGATCGCGCATCACTCCAGCAGCTTGCCGGACGGGACTTACGGCGGCGTGGCGATGGGGGTTGAGGTGACGACCGGCGACAAGCGGATCTACTTTGCTTGTGATACGGCGATGTTCTTCGACATGAAGATGATCGGCGATCCGTCGCTCGCCGGGTCGCCCCTCGACGTGGCGGTAGTGCCGATCGGCGACCTGTTTACGATGGGCCCTGCCGAGTCGGTGCAGGCGACGAAGCTGCTGATGCCCGCCAAGGTGCTGCCGTGCCACTACAACACCTTCCCGCCGATCCAGCAGGACGCCGAGGAGTGGGCGAAGGACATCCGTAACCATACGGTCTCGGAGCCGATCGTGCTCGAGCCGGGCGGGTCTCTTACGCTTTGAGAAAGGACTCACGCAAAGGCGCGAAGACGCAAAGGAGTTGGATTCCAGAGAATGATCAATGACCTAGCCCCAATGACCAATGACGTGCTCCCGCAGGGACCTTCAATTTAGTCATTGGGGCTAGGGCATTTTTCTTCCTTGCGCCTTCGCGCCTTTGCGTAATTCGTGGCGCTCGACTGTCGCGGCAAAATGGCGCGACAAAGTGGCTATCTTTGCGTGCGGGCGGTGAGCGGATCGGCTATAATACGCGGGTCTTTTGCCGTTAATTGGGCCTGCTGGGGTGTCTCGATGTTGAGCCGTATTTCCGCGTGTTGGCGACTGTGCGCGATCGTCCTTGTGGCGAGCCCCGTTCTCGTGGCGAGTTCGGCGCGCGGCGCCGAGCCGCTGGTTTGGAAGTGGCAGAAGGGGGACGCGGCCCGGTACCTGATGACCCAGTCGATGGGGATGACCATCCAGGCGGGGGCGGGCGGGCAGGCCGAGACGTCGATGCAGCAGGACATGCTCATGGACTGGGCGGTCGAGGACGTTTCGGAGGATGGCGCCGCCGTGGTGGAGCAACGGGTCGAGCGGATCGTCATGCAGAACAAGGCGGGAGCCGGGCAGGAGTTCAAGTACGACTCCGACAGCGAAGACCCACCCGCGGGGATGGCGGCCCTGGTGGCGCCGGCGTTCGACGCGATGGTCGCGCACCCTTTCCAGATGACGATGCTCCCCACCGGCGAGATCACCGAGGTCACCCTCTCCGACGAGCTGTCGAAGGCGCTCGACAACCTGCCGGGGGGCGCCGTTTCGAGCGACATGATCAAGCAGATGAGCCAGCAGGCGTCGCTCAAGTTCCCCACCGAGCCGCTCGCCGTCGGGGACAAGTGGACAACCACCGCCGAGGTGACCTCGCCCGCCATCGGCAAGATGAAGGTCCACACGACCTACACCTACGACGGCGTCCGCGAAGTGGATGGCAAGACCTACGAAGCGTTCACGCCGGCGATCGAGATGGAACTCGGTGAGAACAAGGGCCCGATGGCGATCGACTTTGACACCAAGGAGTCGACGGGCGAGATCCTCTTCGACCGCGAGAAGGGCCGCGTCTTCCGATCGCGTGTGCTGCAGACGGTCGATATCCGCGTCAAGATGGGCGAGAACGAGATCGTCAACAGCATGAAGCAAGCCGTCGAAATGCGCGAGCTCGGCAAAGACGAAACCCCCACCCTCGGCGCCCACGCCGAAGAAGAAGCGGAAGTGGATACGGAGACGGATTCCGAAGCGACCCCGACCGAAGAGCCCGCCGCCACCGAGTAACGTCCCTGGCGCTTCTCCCACTTACCACTTCCCGGTTTCGCCTTCCCACTTCGCTTGTCCGACTCGTTCGTCACCGTCTGTCGTGTCGGCGACCTCACCGAGGGCCAAGGCCGCACGGTCGTGGTCGATGATCGCCTCGTGGCGATCTTCTTGGTTAGCGGCGAGTACCGGGCGATTGACGACTTGTGCCCGCACCAGGGGGCGTCGCTCGGCGCCGGCTGCGTTGAGGATGGCGAGGTTTACTGCCCCTGGCACGGCTGGCGTTTCCGCCTGAGCGACGGCAAATGGGCCGACAACCCACGGCTGGGGATCGATGTGTTCGAGACGCGCGTGGTGGGGGAGGAGGTGCAGGTGAGAGTGGGCGGTGGGAAGTAGATAGTGGGCGGTGGGCAGTCGGCAGTGGGCAGTAAAGGGATGAGTAGTCGAGTTGTAGGACGAGGCGTTTTAGACACCCCTCGGCGACGCAGTCGCCTTCATCCCCCTCCTTCTTCAGAGGGAGGGGCTAGGGGAGGGTGTTGAAGCGGGTACCAGAGTCGCCCCCTCCCCTAACCCCTCCACCTGAAGGGGGCGGGGGATAAGCGCGACTGCGTCGCGTAGGAATGTCCGTACTACCTTGGGCCAGTCGATAAGCGGGTCCGCGCGCGGTAAACTGGTTGCCTTGCGTCCTGCCCACTGCCTGCTGCCCACTGCCCACTCCCCATGAAACTCGCTGTCATCGCCGGCGACGGCATCGGCCCCGAAGTCGTCGGCGCCTCGCTCGAAGTCCTCAAGGCCGTCGCCCCGTCGTGCGAGCTGTCGTACACGACGACCGACTTCCCGTTCTCGGCCGCCCACTTCCTCGAGACGGGCCACGTCCTCTCGGACGACAACATTGCGACGTTGCGCGCGTACGACGCGATCCTCCTCGGCGCGGTCGGCGGCCTGCCGAACGACCCGCGTCTGGCCGGCGGCGTGATCGAGAAGGGAATCCTGCTCAAGCTGCGCTTCGAGATGGATCAGTACATCAACCTGCGGCCGGTGACGCTCTACCCGGGCATCGAGACGCCGCTGAAGAACAAGACCAGCGAGCACATCGACTTCGTCTGCGTGCGCGAGAACACCGAGGACCTCTACTGCGGCGTCGGCGGCTTCGTCCGCAAAGGCACGCCGCAAGAGATGTCGACGCAGACGATGATCTCGACGCGTTTCGGCGTCGAGCGCTGCATCCGCTACGCGTTCGAGTTGGCGAAGACCCGCCAGCGCAAGCACCTGACGCTGGTCCACAAGACGAACGTCCTGACGTTCGCCGGCGACACCTGGCACCGCGCGTTCCAAGAAGTGGCGGCCGAGTACCCGGGTGTCGAGACGGCGTACCACCACGTCGACGCGTGCTGCATGTACATGGTCGCCAAGCCCGAGGTCTACGACGTGATCGTGGTGCCGAACATGTTCGGCGACATCATCACCGACCTCGGCGCCGCGATCGCGGGCGGCATGGGGATCGCCAGCAGCGGCAACCTCAACCCCGACGGCGTCGCCCCCGGCATGTTCGAGCCGGTGCACGGCTCGGCGCCCGACATTGCGAACCAGAACGTCGCCAACCCAATCGCCACGATCGACTCGCTCGGCCTCTTGCTGCGTGAGACGGGCCGCATCAAGAGCAACGCCGCGGCGATCAAGGCGGGCGAGTGCATCGGCGCCGCGGTCCGCAAGGTGACGCCCAAGTTCGCTGGTAAGAATCTTGACCGCAGCGGTTATGGGACGGATGAGATTGGGCGGATGGTGATCGAGGCGCTGTAACCAAGTGTTTGCGTTTCGCGATTGAAAGGAGATGGTGGGGATGTTGGTGATAGGGGGGATCGCAAGCGGGTGGTTGAGAGCAACGAGATTTTGATGTGTTCTGGTAGCGATGTGGTTCGTAGGTGCTGGTGGAGATTTGGGGGCAGTCGCTTTGCGAATGCTTTCTACGATCTCCAGAGGCGCTACGAACCGCATGCCTTACAAGAGGCGTTTCGCTGCGCGGCGCAATTCACCCCCCCCGCTTGCGATCCCCCCTATCACCAACATCCCCCTATCTCCTTCCTAAAACCAATTCATCCTAAAGTGATCG
Source organism: Botrimarina mediterranea (assembly GCF_007753265.1). Classification (NCBI taxonomy): domain Bacteria; kingdom Pseudomonadati; phylum Planctomycetota; class Planctomycetia; order Pirellulales; family Lacipirellulaceae; genus Botrimarina; species Botrimarina mediterranea. The sequence goes on along the minus strand of NZ_CP036349.1, from coordinate 3,841,974 downwards.
AACCGGGGGCTAAGGCCCCGCGGCTGATAAGCTTGCTGGCGGGATCAGCCGGCACGCCTTAGCGTCCGGTTCTTACGCTTACGACGCAATTCCACAGGACCAAAGTTTAAGTGAACGTCACCGCGTTACGCTGCGGCGCCCCGCCTGAGATGACCGACACGCTGCCGCTCGAACGGCTGCGTTGTGAGGCCGTGGCGCCGAGCGTGGAGACGATTGCCAAGCTGGCGATCGACGCGCTGCAGAGTCCGCTGGGACTGCCGCCGCTTGCGCAGTGCGTGACGCCCGACGACCGCATCGCGATCGCGGTCGGCCACGGCTTGCCGGCCGCGGGGCCGTTGGTGGCGGGTGCGATCGCCGCGTTTGCCGCCGCCGGGATTGATCGCCGCCACATCAAAGTCGTCACCGCTTCGGTGCGCGACGCCGTGCCGCTTGAAGAGGCGTTGAGCCACGAGGTGGCGTCGGGCGTGCTGGTCGAGTCGCACGACCCGTCGGGCGACGACACGCTCTGCTTCGCGGGGCTGGCGAAGGGGGACAAGCCGCTGCTGGTGAACCGCACCGTCTTCGAGGCGGATGTGGTGCTGCCGATCTCGGCCGAGGCGACCACCGGCGACATCGCCGCGACCGACGAGGCGGGCGGCGCGTATGACGGGTTGTTCCCGGACTTCTTCGACCGCGAAACGATCGACCGCTTCCGCAAAGTGCGAACCGTGAACGACGCCAGCGCCCTGGGCGCACGGCAGTCGGCGCGGCGTGCGGCGGCGGACCAGGCGGGCTGGATCGTCGGCGCGCCGCTGGTGCTCCGCGCGGTGCCCGGCCCCGGCGGCGGCGTCGCCAGCGTCCTGGCGGGCGACCCCGAGCAAGTGACCGCCGCGGCCGCCGATGTTAGCCGCGAGGCGTGGCGGACGCCGCTCGCCGAACCGGCCGACGTGGTGCTCGCCGTCATCAGCGGCGGCGCCGACCAGCAGACCTGGTCCTCGGTTGGCAAGGCGCTATCGGCGGCGGAACGGCTCGTGCGATCGGGCGGCGTCATCGCCGTTTGGAGCGAGCTGGCCGAGCCGATCGGCGAAAGGCTCGCCCTGCTCACCGAGGCCGACGACCCCGACGAGCTCGCCGCGGCGCTCGCGGCCGAGTCGGGCGACGAGGCGCTCGCCGCGTGGCGGGTGCTGCAAGCGTTGCAGAACGGCCCGGTGTTTCTCCGCAGCCTGCTCGATCCCGACGAGGTCGAACCGCTGGGCATTGCTCCCGTCGCGGGCATGGAGGAATTGCAGCGGCTCGTGAACCGTTTCGAGGACTGCACCGTTCTTGAAGAGGCCCAGCATGTCCGTTTCACCGACGGAGCCAACCGGCAATGACTTCGCCAGACGCCTACGCCCGTGTCGAGGGCTGGTCAGCGATCGAAGCGGTCGGCCGCGACGCGGGAAAGTTCCTGCAGAACCTCTGCACCAACGACGTGCTCAAGCTCGCCGATGGGGAGTCTTGCGAGGCGATGTTCCTCGACGTCAAGGCGCATGTCCAGGCCTACGGCTGGGTCTCGCGCACCGACGCCGAGCGCTATGTCGTGCTGTTGTCGTCCGATCACTGCGATCGTTTGCACGCGCACCTCGATCGCTACCTGATTCGTGAGAAGGTTGACCTGAAGCTCGTCCCGCCGGGCGTTTGGACAATCGGGCGCGGCGTCGCGTCGGCGTTGACGGTGCGAGTCGATGCGTTCGGCGCCGGCGTTGTCGCGGCGCTCGACGCCGAAGCGGTCGAGGGACGGTTGATGACGGCCGAAGCGTTCAAGCAAACGCGGATCGCGTTGCGCGTGCCGCTGGACGGCGTTGACGTCGATGACCGCAACTTGCCACAAGAGGTCGATCGCAACGACCGGTCGATCTCGTTCACGAAGGGTTGTTACTTGGGCCAAGAGCCGGTCGCCCGTATCGACGCGTTGGGCCGGGTGAACTGGCTGTTGCGTTGTGTGCGGATCGAAGACGGCACGCCGTTGCCGGGCGTTGAGTTGATGCTTGATGCGAAACCGGTGGGCCGGGTCACTTCGAGTGTGGCGACCGAGGGCGGCGCAATTGCCCTGGCGTATGTCCGCCGCGAGCACAGCGGCCCCGGCGGCGAGCTACGCGTGGATGGCTTGCGAGCGGCGATCGCTCCCGCATGAACAGCGCCGACCAAGCAAGCTACGCGATGAAGTCTCGCGCAGAGACGCGGAGGCGCACAGTGGAGGCGAGCTAGAGGTGGGCGATCAGGTGTGGGTTTCTTCCAAGGGACAAGCGTCCCCTTCGCTCCAGCGGCCGACGTCGAGGTCGTGTGGCTCGCGTTCGATGCGGCAGATCGCCTGCACGTCTTCGCGGGCGGCGAAGTAAGCGGCGACCACGTTCGGGTCCCACTGCTTGCCGGCGCCGCGGCGGAGGATCGACTCGACCTCTTCGATCGGCATCCCCTTGCGGTACGGTCGGTCGCTGCCCATCGCGTCGATCGCGTCGGCGACCGCCGTGATGCGGGCGAGCTTCGGGCAGGCGTCGGTCACGAGCCGATCGGGGTAGCCGTTACCGTCCCACGTTTCGTGGTGGTGGCGGACGATCGGCAGCACGTGCGCGAGTTGCGGCACTCCTTGCAGGATCTGCTCGCCGAGGGTTGGGTGCAGCTTGATCTGATCGTACTCGTCGTCCGTCAGCTTATCCGGCTTGCGGAGGACGGCGTCGTCGATGCCAATCTTGCCGATGTCGTGCAGCAGGCCGCCGAGGTAGAGGGCGTTCAGCTCGTCCGCCCCACAGCCCATCTGTTTGGCGAGCCGCACCGCGACGCGGGCGACGCGGTCGCTGTGGCCACAGGTATAGGGGTCCTTGGCGTCGATCGCCGAGGTGAGGGCGTAGACCGCGCTATCGAAGAGTTGTTTACGCTGTTCGAACAGGTCGCGGTTGCCGGCGTGGACGCCGATTAGCGTCGCGACGCTCGACAGGAGGCTTCCCTCGACGGCGCCGAATCCGCCGCCATAAGCGCCACGCTTCGGCCGGTAGTTAAGAGCGCCAAGCCAGCCGATCGGCTCGCCGTTCGAGAGGATCGGAGCGGTGACGACCTCGCGCACCTCGGGGTAAGCCCAAGTCGGCGAACTGGTGCGGTCGTGATTCAACACCAGCGACCGCCGCTGCGCCTGCGGACCGAGGCGGCCGAAGAATTCGCTGAGCTGGTCCGCGGCGATCGGGGTGTAACGCCCCGCGATGGTCGTGTGGGCGGGCGTCCCGTCGAGACGGGCGACAACGCAGTCGCTCGCGATGATCTCCGCGAGCCAATCGACGGCTTGGTCGAGCAGCTCACGCTCGTGACGGCCGAGCGAGAGCCCTTCGGTCATCTGGTGGAGCAGGTTCAGCTCTTCAAAGGTCGCGAGCAGTTGCCCGGAGACTTCGGAGAGTTGGTTCTTCATCGAAGACACCGATTGCTGCGCGACGAGCGACTCGACGATCGCTGTCGCCAGCGGCAGCGCGGCGTGGGCGGGCCACGCCCGACGCCCGGCGGCCCACTGCGTCAGTTGCTTTCCATCGACGCCGAACGCCCGGGCGGCCGACTCCAGCGCAGCCGGTGAGGGGTTGGCCTCCGTCAGCAGCACGGCAACGGCGATCCTCGACGGTGACAACTCTTCGGGCGGCAACGGCGTTGCGAGCAGCAGCAGAGGCGAGTGGTCCTCGATGACCTCCGGCCGACCCCTTCGCGCGACGTGTTCGCAGAGTGACGCCCAGCGGAAGATATCGACACGCGGCCAGTCGGGCGTCACACGCTCCAGGGCGCCACGTGTCACGTCAAGCACTGCGAACGACTGCCGAAAGGCCGCTTCGAGGCGGTCCACGAGGGAGTCGCTCGAAAGCTCGCGCGGCAGCGTCGGCTTCGTTGCACTCAGCGGTTCAGCAGTCGTCACCATGTTGCACGCCTGTAGCGAAGCGTCCCGACCACCGGGTAATTCAGCAGTGGCAGAGAGAGGTCGCCCAAACGCTACGACGCACCGGATGGCGCCGCCAACGCCCGATGGGGCGCCTACGGAGATCACAGGAACCGCGGTCCGGCCGTAGCGGTTGGGGAGGTTATGACCTCGCCCGGGCGGCCAGAACGGCCGTGCCGAAAGGCGGCTCAGTCCAGCGGGCGGCGGCGCTGCTGGAAACGCTGGCTGGCGCGTTCGAGGATCGCTCGCTCGTTGGCGGTCAAGCTGTGAACGCCGGCTACATGGACCTTCGCCAGGATGTCGTCGACCTGGGTCTCGTCGAAGCGATCGACCGAGTAATCGTCGATGTCCTCGTCGAGAGGGTACGCGTCGTGGTCATACCGCGAGGCGGTAGCGGGCTCGACTCGGACGTCGCGGAGCGACGCGCCGACGTAGTCGTCGTCGTTCGGAGGCAGCCAGGCAAGCGGCGTCGCCGGTGCGTTGGCGTCGGCGACTGCGCCGAAGCCGACCAGCACCGCCAAAGCGGCTAGCGACGCCCCAAGCCACGGCAGATTCAGGTCGGTCAGCGCTAGCGCCCCGCCGACCGCGAGCAGCGCTGCCGCAACGAGCAGTCCGGCGGCGCAGGTGGCGTCCCGCGCGGCGCGGCCGGGCATCCAGAGCTCGCCCCAGGATCGGAGCGCGTCGGCGCCGTCGAACGGGCTAGCCGGCGCCAGGTTCACCAAGAACAGCGGCCAATTCACGAGCACCAGCGCTACCGCCACCAAGCCCAGCGGCGTGGTCACTACATCGCCGTGAAGGAGCGTCAGGGGTTCGGTAATGACGGATGGAGCGAGTGGCTTGACGTTGGGGCCTTCTACCGCAGCCAAGCAACAGACGGCCGATACGACGATCGCCAGGCTCGCCAGCGGCCCCGCCATCGCAACAAAGACGCGTTCGCGGGGGTCGATCGAGGGGCAGCGGAAGGTCATGCCGCCGAAGGGTCCCAACAGCAAGGGAGCCGAAAGCATCCGCCGCTGCGCCGCTCCGCGGAGCCGGCTGGCGGCCAGGACGTGGGCCGTCTCGTGGAGGCTCAGGCTGACCAGGTACGCGGCGAGGACGAGCCAACCGGTCGCCGAACCCGACCGCACACAGGCGCCGGCCGCGAGCACAATCACCACCGCGAGCGACACATGGAGCCTGACCGGGGCTCCCGCCCAAACGCCCAGGGGGGCCGACCAGCGGTCGGCGACCGATGAGGAGAGGAACGGGGCTTGGTCGGGAGGTCGGACTCGCGACGAGCGGGCCATGAAATGGGGCAGGGGGGCGGCGAAGGGGTCGCTTGCTATCGATGATCGTAGCGAACCCCACCGGTCGCGGCAAATTAACCGGCTTCGGGGGGCGTAAGCCGCCTCACTCGACGGTGACGCTCTTCGCTAGATTGCGTGGTTTATCCACATCACAACCCCGCAGGACCGCGATGTGATAAGCGAGTAGCTGTAGCGGGATCGCCGTGACGATCGGTTGGAGGTAGTCGGCCACGGCGGGGACGCGGATCACCTCGTCGGCGATCTCGCTGGCCCGCTCATCTTGTTCGTCGACGATGGCGATCACCGGGCCGCCACGGGCGCGGATCTCTTCCATGTTGGCGAGGACTTTGTCGTAAACCGCCCCCTGCGGGACGATGAAGACGCTGGGGGTGTGCTCGTCCACCAGAGCGATCGGGCCGTGCTTCATCTCCGCCGCCGGGTAGCCCTCAGCGTGGATGTAGCTGATCTCTTTGAGCTTGAGGGCGCCTTCGAGCGCCGTCGGGAAATTGAACTGGCGACCGAGATACAGGAAGTTGTCGCAGCCGGAGAACTGCCCCGCGACACGGCGGGCGATGTCATTCGTTTCGAGAGCCTTCTCGACGGCCTCGGGAAGAGCCTCGAGCTCGTCAATGATCCGCAGCCCCGCCTCGTAGCTGAGATGACGCAGCCGGCCCAAGTGCAAGGCGAGCATCGCCAGCACGACACATTGCGACGTAAACGCCTTGGTCGACGCGACGCCGATCTCGGGGCCGGCGTGCAGGTAGACGCCGCCGTCCGCTTCGCGGGCGATGGTGCTGCCGACGACGTTGCAGATGGCCAACGACCGATGCCCTTTGCGCTTCATCTCGCGCAGGGCGGCTAGCGTGTCGATCGTCTCGCCGCTTTGGGTGATCGCCAGCAGCAGCGTCAATGGCGACATGGGCGGGTTGCGGTAACGCAGTTCACTGGCGTACTCGACCTCGACCGGCAAGCGGGCGAACTCTTCGATGATGTACTCACCCACCAAGGCGGCGTGCCAGCTCGTGCCGCAGGCGGTGAGGATCATGCGGTCGATCGAGCGGAGCTGCCGCGGCTCGAGGTTGAGGCCTCCGAAGACGGCGGTTGCGGAGTCCTTGTCGAGCCGCCCCCGCATCGCGTTGCGGATTGTCTCGGGCTGCTCGAAGATCTCCTTGAGCATGAAGTGGGGGAAACCGCCCAGCTCGACTTGGCTGGCGTCGATCTCTAACGCCTCGACGCTGTGCACAACGAGCGCCGAGTCACGCCCCAAAACGCGAATGGCGCCGGCCGTGAGGACGGCGATCTCGTAGTCCGCCAGATAAACGATCCGGTCGGTGTGCCCGGCGAGCGGCGAGCCGTCGCTCGCCAAGAAGTGCTCGCCGTCGCCGACGCCGATCACCAGCGGGCTGCCGAGCCGAGAGGCGATCATCACGTCGGGCCAGTCGCGGAACACGATCGCCAAGCCGTACGTGCCGCGGAGCTGACTCGTGGCGGCGCGGACCGCCTCCACGAGGATGCGGTGCGGGTCGTCGATGTCAGGCAGTTCCCCCTCGGCCTGGGCTGCGAGTAACTGTTCGAGTTCGAACGCCACAAGGTGGGCGACGGCCTCAGTGTCGGTGTCGCTGCGGAATGTGTAGCCGCGTTCGGAGAGTTTTTGACGAAGAACCTGGTAGTTCTCGATGACGCCGTTATGCACCAGGGCTAGCACGCGGTCGCCGCCCAAGTGCGGGTGTGCGTTGGAGTCGGTAGCGGGGCCGTGCGTCGCCCAGCGGGTGTGGCCGATGCCGATGTTCCCCTCGTGGGGCGTCACTTGCAGGGCGCTGGCGAGCCGTTCGATGCGGCCGGTGGTCTTGGTGACGGCGAGGCTGCCGCCGTCCTCGAAAGTGACGACCCCCGCGCTGTCGTAGCCGCGGTACTCCAGGCGGCGGAGTCCCTCGAGCAGGAAATCGGTCGCCCGGTTCGGGCCGATGTAGCCAACGATGCCGCACATAGACGCGGGTTTCCTCTAAATCGACGGCGCTGGCGGCCTTGCCAAGGCGACGTCGCGGGCTGGTGGTGGGGGATGAATGCGGAGTCTAAGTCCCGGGGCGTCAGCGATAAAGACAGATACGGGGCGTATTTACGGAATCGACCTGTCCGGAATCGGCGTTTTGACGTACGAAATGGGCCCCAAGTTCCAAGGATGGCTCGCCCCCGCAACCGATTGTATGGCTCTCGCCACGGACAGCATGGCCGCTCCCCGCACCTGCGTTGTGATCCCCGCCCGGATGGCTTCGACCCGCCTGCCGGGCAAGATGCTGTTGCGTGAGACCGGCCGCAGCTTGGTGGAGCACACCCACGCCGCCGTGTTACGGGCCAAGCTCCCCGCCGCGGTGATCGTGGCGACCGACCACGTGGCGATCGCCGACGAGGTCCGCCGCTTTGGCGGGACCGCGGTGATGACCAGCACCGACTGCCAGAGCGGCGCCGACCGCGTCGCCGAGGTCGCCAGCCGCACGCCACAGTTCGACCTGTTCGTCAACGTGCAGGGAGACGAGCCCGAGCTCGACCCGGCGGCGATCGACCTGTTGATCGAACAGTTCGACGCCGACACGACCACCCCGATGGCGACCCTCGCCACGCCGATCACGGACCCCGAACGGCTGCGGGACCCGAGCGTCGTGAAGGTGGTCTTCGACAACAGCGGCCGCGCGCTCTACTTCAGCCGCAGCCCGATTCCGTTCGTGCGCGACGCCCAGTCGGCGACCGCCGCGGATCAGCCACCACTCTTCCATCAGCACCTGGGCATCTACGCGTATCGCCGCGAGTTCTTGGCCAAGCTGCCCCATCTGCCGCCGTCGCCGCTGGAGCAGGCCGAGAAGCTCGAACAGTTGCGCGTGCTGCAAGCGGGCGAGACCATCCGCGTCGGCGTCGTGGCCCATGCCGCGACCGGCATCGACACGGCCGCCGACTACGCGGCCTTTGTGCGTCGCCACTGCCGGACGATGGCAGCCTAGTTTTGAGAGCGTGGCATTGAGTAGAGAACCGGGGGCTAAGGCCCCGCGGCTAATGGGCGTCTGGCGCCACAATCAGCCGGCACGCCTTAGCGTCCGGTTCCTAGATTACGTGCTTAGTGGCGGGTGTTCTCTTCGATGTCCATCTGGACGTAGAGGAACTCGGCGATGGCGTTGAGCAGCACATAGATTGTGAAGCCGATCGCTAGATCGATCGCGACGCTGATGATGGGAAATACGACGATCGCGAAAAATCTAGCCCATAGGCCGCTGCTTATTGCGGCGGTGATCTGATCGCCCGTAGAAGCAATCGCAGCGATAACGATCAGCACTGCCGAGAGAATCGACACCCACAGGACGATCGTGGCTTGAAGCCGCAGTACCCCACATAGCCGACGGAGATTGCCGTAGTTCCTAACCACTGCCGGACCTTGCCGCGGCGCCGGCGGACTCGAATCGAATGCCGGCAGTGGCGGCGGCGTCAACGCGGGCGGTTCGCCATCGGCGCTGTTTTGTTCGGCCGGTGGCAAAGGCGGGGGCGTGGCCCCGTCTGCGTAAATGTCGGGCTCGGGGAGTTCCGCGGCCTCGGCGTTGCGGGCCTTGCGAGACTGGTCCGCCAGCTCGGCGATTCCTGCGGGATCGTAGACGGGCTCGCGCTGCTTCTCCGCGATCGCTGCCGCTTCTTCGAGCGTCCGAGGCGGCCGAGGCTTATCGGAGACCGGCGTCGGCTTCGCCGGCACGTTGAGCACCGCGCCGCACTCGCACTTCCCCTTCCGCCCGGCAGCGGTATCGGGGATCTCGTAGACACGGTTGCATTCGAGGCAGGCGACTTTGATCGACATCGGCGGGGACGCTCGCAGGGCAGGGGGCCATCCCTGATGGTAACTCCCCCTTAGGCGTCATGCGCGCCGACTCGAACCTTTATGCCCTCATCGCAGACCATTCACCGCCGCTAACTGTGCAGCGACGCGGCGGCTGGAGTCCCCCGAGGTCTCTCGATAGCCCACCCCACATAGCGGACAGCTGTAGTAGACCCGAGTGGGGCGGCGATCGGCTTCGCGCGAGCGGCCTTGCACATGGGAGGGTTCGCAGGGTCCGCCACAGGTCACGCAGTCAACAATTTTCACAGTAGTGGGCTCTCTTGGTTCCGTTCCGCGGAAGAGTCGAATTCGTGTTCCGACGAGTTGTTTCCCGCAAAGCCACCCTGACCGAACGCCCGCCAGCAACAAAGTCCAGCTGGCGGCGCGGCGTTCAGTTCGTGGGGCGAAGAGGGCGTCTTAGGGTGATCGAGCGGAAGAAATGCATTCCGCGCGCCAAACCGATGAGACCGATTCTGCGCTGCCGAGAAGTGGAACCACGACGGGCACGAAGGACACGACGGCCTGTTTGGCGAGGCAACGTACGCCCCAGTGAAAGGCCGTCGTGTTCGTCGTGCCCGTCGTGTTAATAAAATTCGCTGCCAGAGAACGCGTCCTGGTGATTCAGTGCGAAGGCGCTGTCTGTCCGACGGTGACGCTCTCGCTCGGCTTGACCGGCGCGCCGCGGAAGTACTCGTCGATGCGTTGGAACACGACGTAGAAGATCGGGATGAAGAAGACGGCCAGGATCGTCGCGGCGATCATGCCGCCGAACACCGCTGTGCCGAGCGCCTGCTGGCCAGCGGCGCCGGGGCCGTTGGCGAACACTAGCGGCGTCACGCCAAGGATGAACGCAAACGAGGTCATAATGATCGGCCGGAACCGCATCCCCGCCGCGCGGATGGCGGCGTCGATGATCGACGCTCCGTCGCGGCGGAGGTCGCGGGCGAACTCGACGATGAGGATCGCGTTCTTACTCGCCAGCGCGATGATCAGCACGATGCCGATCTGCGTGTAGACGTTGTTATCGAACCCACGGATCGCCACCGCCGCCACCGCCCCCAAGAGGCCCAGCGGCACCACGAGGATCACCGCGATCGGCAGGACCCAGCTCTCGTACTGGGCGGCGAGCACCAAGTACACCAGCAGGATGGCGATCGCGAAGATGAAGATCGCCTCGCCGCCCACCTTTTTCTCTTGGTAGGCCATGCCGGTCCACTCGTAGTTGACGCCGACGGGCATCGTCTGGCTGGCGAGCTGCTCCATGATCCGCAGGGCGTCGCCCGAGCTGTGCCCCGGCGCCGCTTCGCCCGTGACGGTTGCGGCCGGATAGAGGTTGTAGCGGTTGATCACCTGCGGCCCGAGCGTGCGATGCACCGAGACCAGCGATCCTAGAGGCAACATTTGGCCGTTCTTGTTGCGGACCTCGAGCTTGCGGATGTCGTCGGCGGCGAGGCGGAACTCCTTCGCCGCTTGGACGCGCACCTGGTACGTGCGGCCGAATTTGTTGAAGTCGTTGACGTACGCCGAGCCGAGATAGGCCTGCAGCGTGCTGAAGATGTTGCTGAGCGGCACGTTGAGGGTCTGGGCTTTGACACGGTCGATATCGACCCGCAGCTGCGGCACGCCCGGTCGGAACGACGATCGCACGCCGGCCAGCGCCGACTGACCGTTGGCGTTCTCGACCACCGCCTGAGCGGCCGATTGCAGAGCCGCGAGGCCGACGGAGCCCTGGTCCTCGACCTGCATGTCAAAGCCGCCACGCACGCCGAGGCCGCGGATCGCCGGCGGCACAACGGCGAAGGCGACCGCCTCACGGATGCCGGCTAGACGCATCTGGATCGAGCCGACGATCTTGTCCTGCGAAAGCCCTTGCTCCCCGCGTTCCTCGAAGTCGGTGAACGACGCGAACACGGTGCCGGCATTCGGCGCGCTGGAGTTGTCCATGATGGACAGGCCGCCGATCGTGATCCAGCTATCGATCCCTTCGGTCTCGGCGAGAATCTCGTCGATCTGCGCCATCACGTCGCGCGTACGCTCTTGCGACGCGGCGTCGGGCAACTGCACCGCCATGAGGATGTAGCCCTGGTCCTCAGTGGGGATGAAGCCAGTGGGCAGGCGCGTGTACCACCACGCTGTGCCGGCTACGAGCATCGCGAAGACGAGCAGCCCGAGGATCGTCACCTTCACCAGTTGCTTGATAATCGCCAGATAGATGCGCTCGAAGAAGCTGTAGACGGCTTCGAACCAGCGGAAGAGGAACATCTTCTCCTTCCGCACCGGCCGCAGCCACAGGGCGCACTGGGCGGGCTTGAGTGAGACGGCGTTGATGGCGCTGACGATCGCCGTCGCCGCGATCGTGAGGGCGAACTGTCGGTAGAGTTGCCCCGTGATGCCGCCGAGCATCGACGCCGGGATGAACACGGCCAGCAGCACCAGGGTGATGCCCATGATCGGCCCGAGCACTTCGGACATCGCGCGGATGGTCGCTTCCTTGGGAGGCTCGCCGCGTTCGATGTGGTGCACCGCGTTCTCGACGACGACGATCGCGTCGTCCACGACAATGCCGATCGCCAAGATCAAGCCGAACAACGTGAGCATGTTGATCGAGAAGCCAAGCATCGCCATCGCCGCGAAGGCGCCGATGATGGTCACCGGCACCGTGGTCGCAGGGATTAGCACGGCGCGCCAGTCTTGCAAGAAGACGAGGATCACCGCGAGGACGAGGATGCCCGCCTCGAACAGCGTCTTGTAGACCTCGTGCACCGAGGCTTCGACGAACAGTGTCGTGTCGAGCGGGACCGTGTACTCCATCCCGTCGGGGAAGTCTCGACGGATCCTCTCCATTGTCTTCTTGACGTCTTCGGCCACCTGCAGCGCGTTGGCGCCCGGCAGCTGATAGATGCCGATGTTGGCGTTGGGGCTCCCTTCACGCTCGGTAAACTGGTCGTACGACTGGCTGCCGAGTTCGACGTCCGCCACGTCCTTGAGGTAGACCAGCCGGGTGCCTGCGCCGCTCTTGACGATGATGTTCTCGAACTGCTCGACCGTGCTGAACCGGCCCTGGGTGGTGACCGAGTACTGGAACTGCTGGCCTTCGGGCGTGGGGGGCTGGCCGATCTGCCCGGCCGCGACCTGGACATTCTGCTCGGCCATGGCGAGCACTACGTCCTGCGCCGTCATCCCGCGCGCCTTGAGCTTCTCTGGGTTGAGCCACACCCGCATGCTGTAATTGGCGGTGCCGAAGACGGTCACCTCGCCGACGCCCTGGATGCGGCTCAGTTCGTCTCGCAGTCTCAGCGATGCGTAGTTCGACAGATAGAGCGTGTCCATGCTCGGGTCGTCGCTGGTGAGCGAGACCACGAGGATGATGTTCGTCGACTGCTTCTTGACCGTGACGCCCTGGCGGCGGACGTCTTCCGGGAGTTGCGGCTCGGCGATCGCCACGCGGTTCTGCACCTGGACCTGGGCGTCGTCGAGATTCGTGCCGATCTCGAAGGTCACCGTCAACGAGTAAGAGCCGTCGCCCGAGCTCGTCGACTGCATGTAGAGCATGTTCTCGACGCCGTTCACCTGCTGCTCGATCGGTGAGGCGACGGTGTCGGCCACCGTGGTGGCGTTCGCTCCGGGGAAGCTCGTCGAGACGCGCACCGTTGGGGGCGTGATCTCCGGGTACTGCTCGATCGGCAGGTTCCAGAGGGCGACGGCGCCGATCAGCATCGTGATCACGGCGATCACGTTGGCGAAGACGGGGCGTTCGATAAAGAACTTGGACAGCATGCCGTTGATCTCGGGGCGCCGCGAAGGGGCGGTTATTTGTTAACCACAAAGGAACAAAGGAACGAAGGTAAGAAACGAAAACGATGAGATCGCAAGCAGAACGAAACGGTCATTCGTTTCGATTCGCGTTAGTCGCAGCTCTCTTTGTTCCTTCGTTCCTTCGTGGTTCAAAAGGTCTTTGCTTGATTAGTTGTGGGGGCGCGTAGCCGCTAGCGGGTGACGGGCGCCGACCAAGCGGCCTGCTTGATGGCCTGAGCGTCGGCGTCGGGGGCTGGGCGGAGTTCGGGGACAACCTCGGCGCCGGGTCGCGCACGCTGCAAGCCCTCGACCACGACTTGGTCACTTGCGTCGATTCCCTTGAGGATCACACGCTCCTTGCCGTAAAGCGTGCCGAGCGTCACGGGGCGGTACTCGACTTTCTTCTCGGGCCCGACCACCAGCACGTAGTCGCCACGCTGGTCCGAGCCGATCGCGCTGTCGTCGATCAGCAGACGTTCTTGTGGCCCGCCAATCGGGTAGCGGATGTGAACAAACAGCCCCGGACGGAGTGAGCCATCGGCGTTGGGGAAGATGCCACGCCGCTCGGTCGTGCCGGTCTGTGGATCAACGCCGAACTCGCTGAAGTCGATGTAGCCCTGGTAGGCGTAATGATCGCTATCGCCGATGGCGAGTTCGATTGGAGTCCGCCCCTCAGGGTCGCTAGGGATCTCGCCCGTACGCCGCATCTCGAGGAAACGCAGTAGGTCGGACTCGCTCAGGGTGAAATAGGCGTGGATCGGATCGATCGACTCAAGTGTCGCCAGCAAGGTCTCGCCCGGCTGCACGAGGTTGCCCGGGTCCACCATCCGACGGCCAATCCTGCCCGTAAACGGCGCACGGATCTCCGTGTAGTTGAGATTCAGCTCGGCTTCCCGGACTGCCGCCTCGGCGGCCTGTACATCGGCAGCAGCGGCGGCTTGCTGGGCGATGATCTCGTCGAGTTCGTTCTGGCTGACCGCTTGCCGCGTCACCAGCGGTTCGGTGCGGGCGAGTTGGCGATCGGAGAGCTCGAGCTGCGCCTTCGCTTTCGACAGCGTCGCCATCGCCGAGCGCAACGTCGCCTCGAACGGCGCGCGATCGATCTCGAACAGCAGCTGCCCCTGCTGGACCGTGTCGCCGTCGCGGAACTGGACGCTGTTGAGGTAGCCGTTCACGCGGGCCCGCAACTCGACGCGGTTCATTGCACGGGTCTGAGCGACCGTGGAGTAGTACTCCTGCACCCGCTGCGACAGCGGCGTGGCGACGGTCACCTTCGGCGGCGGGGGCGGCGCGTAGGTGTTGGGCTTCTCACAGCCCGCAGCTAGCAGAATCAGCACGCCCGAAAGCACGACATTGGGAATCGACTTCATAACGTTCACACCACGGGGCCAGTGCACGAGCCGGCTAGGCACAGTAATGGTTGGGGGGGATTTGGGTTTGATCGTTGATGCGAGGGACCACTGGGAGCCGTTAGTCGCCCTCAAGGTTCGTGTGAACCCGCTCAAGCAGCGAACGGAGCGTCGCAATCTCACTCTTCGTGAGGCCCTTCGTGGCCCGTTGATTGATGCGTTTCGCGCAGCCGATGATCCGTTCCCACACGGGTAGCGCCCTCTCGGTGGGGCTGATGATCCGCTTGCGGCGGTCGTCGGGACACGCCTTGCGCTCGATGAGGCCGTCGCGCTCCATGCGGTCGATGACCGACACGACGGTGGGGGGTTCGACGCCCATGCAACGAGAAAGGTCCGCCTGGGACTGGTCCCCCTCCATGGCGAGCCAAGCAAGGACCTGCATCTGGCGGTACGAAATCCCCTCGTCGGCGAGTAGAGCGTTCATATGCAATTCGAAGCGGTGGGCGCATACGTGCACCCAGTAGCCCGCGTCGGATTGGAAATTGTGCTTGAGCAACTCGACTCCGATGTTGCTAGACGCCGAATGGTTAGATATCGAATTATTCGACATCGACGCAGCGGAAGCAAGGCCGATTGCGGAAACCTTGACGACCTAAGCCGCTAGCAGCGACTGTGGCCGCGCGGAACTGGTGGTAAACCCTGCGTCTTATGCCGGCAACGGCAGGCTGGGAGGAGCCGCGAAGGCGGCATAGGGCGGATGAATGGTGGGATCGCTGCGTCCGTGGCGACCGATAGAGACCGCAGAATCCTCGTGAGGCGACGCGCAGGGAGGCGCAATGCACCACAACAAGTACCCGTCAAGCCGTTACTCAACGCCCCGGCGCCTGCGCCGCTGCGCGTGCCTCGCCGTAGCGGCGGTTGCCGTCGGCGGCTCCTCGGGCTGCATGACCAGCTTCAAGGAGTACGTCCACAACGGCTTCAAGGTCGGGCCCAACTACTGTAAGCCCGCCGTCCCGGTAAGCGACGAATGGGTCGAGGCCCGCGATACGCGGCTCTCGAGCGAACCGGTGGACCTCCGTGATTGGTGGGGAGTCTTCAACGACCCGTGCCTCGACGAGCTGATCCGCATCTCGTACGCCGAGAATCTCACGGTCCGTGACGCCGGCTATCGTGTCCTTGAGGCCCGCGCGCTGCGTCAGGTCGCCGTCGGCGGACTCTTCCCGCAGCAGCAGCAGGCGACCGGCTCGTACACCCGCACGCAGATCAGCGACGAGTCGGGCTTCGGCGGCGCCGGATTTGGCGGTGGGCAGATCGACATCTGGCAGTTGGGCGGGCAGCTTGCCTGGGAACTCGACTTCTGGGGCCGCTTCCGCCGCGCGATCGAGTCCGCCAACGCGGAGCTCGACGCCTCGGTCGAGGCCTACGACGACGTGCTCGTGATCCTTGTCTCGGATGTGGCCTCGACCTATGTCGAGATCCGCACGCTCCAGCAGCGGATCGCCTACGCCGAGCAGAACGTCGAGTCGCAATCGGGCTCGCTCCGTATCGCCACCGACCTGTTCGAGGGCGGCGCCGCCGGCAAGCTCGACGTGACCCAGGCGCAGACAAACCTCTCACAAACCGAGGCGCTGATCCCGCAACTGCGGCTGCAACTCCGGCAGGCGACCAACCGACTCTGCGTCCTGATGGGCCGCCCGCCCGAGGACCTGTCGCCGCTCCTGGCGATGTCGCCGGCCAAGATCCCGACTTCCCCAAAGCAGGTCGTCGCCGGCATCCCTGCTGAACTGGTGCGGCGTCGCCCCGACGTCCGTCAGGCCGAGCGTCTCGTCGCCCAGCAGAGCGCGCGCATCGGCATCGCCGAAGCGGACCTCTACCCGGCGTTCTCGATCACCGGCAACCTCGGCTGGCAGGCGCCGACGTTCAATCGGATGTTCCAGACCAGCGCCTTCACGGGGAGCATCAGCCCGGGCTTTACCTGGAACATCCTCAACTACGGCCGTCTGCGTGCGAACGTCGCTGCTCAGGATGCTCTCTTTCAGCAGCGTGTCGCGCAGTACCAACAGACGGTGCTCGAAGCGCACCGCGAAGCAGAGGACGCGATCGCCGCATTCCTGCGATACCAAGAGCAAGCCGAGGCGCTCACCAAGAGTGCGGACGCGGCGCTCGAATCGAGCGACCTTGTGCAGCAACTCTACAAGGGCGGCCAGACCGACTTCGGCCGAGTGTTCGTCGCCGAGCTGGCGCTCGTGAACCAGCAAGACGCGAAGGCGGTCGCCGAGGGTCAGATCGCCCAGGGTCTCGTTGACATCTACCGCTCGCTCGGCGGCGGCTGGCAGGTCCGGCTTGGCGGCCCGACCCGACTACCGGTCGTCATCCCCGCGGAAGACGCCGAAAGCGTCCCCACTCCGTTGCCCGCGGAAGAGACGCCGGCTGAAGAGGCGCCGTCGGAAGTGACGCCAGAGGAAGCCAAGGAACCGACGATCAACCTGCCGGTCTTCGCCGCGAAGTAGACACCCCAAGTCTCGCCATACCGTTGTTGTACGAGTTCTCCAATCATGCGCAATCAACGTTTGTCCGGTGGCTCGCTAGGCCTTGTCTTGGCGATGTGGCTGACGGCAACGCCGTCACAGGCGATCTTCGGCGTTTGCTTGGACGATTGGTTTGGCGGCGAGTGCTGCTGTCCGCAGAAGTATTGTTGCGACGACTACTGCCCGAAGCCCCTCCCGTGCCCGCCTCGGGCGGATTGCTGTCGGCTCTGCGACAATTACTGCCACAAGCCGTTGCCGTGCCCGCCGTGCGTGGACTGCCGCCGATTCTGCGACGATTACTGCCCGAAGCCATTGCCGTGCCTGCGCTGTCGCTCGACGGAGCACGACGTCTGCATCCCGTACCGGATCGGCTATCAATGCGGTGAGGCTTCCGGCTGTGTCAGTGGCGATTGTGCCGCCAGCATCGACGGAAAATAACACCGATCTGCTCGGGAATGGGCCGTCTCGTGCGCCGTTTCCGCCACAGGGAAGTTGTGGTTACGATGGCGGCGCGCGGCAGATCGCAACGGCGACGCCAACGCGACGTTTAAAAGCCACTCCTCCGCAATCGTACCGCCGCGCGGGCCCATGAATCTCCTCTGGATCGTCCTGCCCAGCGCGGCAGTATTGGGGATCGCCTACGTCACCTACGGCCGGCTCCTGGCCCGCCTGCTGCGTCTCGACGCCAAAGCGCCGGTGCCGGCGATTGAGCAACGGGACGGCCTCGACTTCGAGCCCATCTCGACCGCCGAACTGCTGCCACAACATTTCTCGGCGATCGCCGCCGCAGGGCCGATCGTCGGCCCGATCCTCGCTGGTCTGCTGTTCGGCTGGTTGCCGGCGCTACTGTGGATCTTGATCGGATCGATCTTCATCGGCGGCGTGCAAGACATCACTTCGCTGGTCGCTTCGATCCGCCACCGTGCGAACTCCATCGCCGAGGTCGTGCGGCTCTACATGTCGCGGCGTTCTTACTTGATGTTCCTGATCTTCATTTGGATCGCGCTGGTCTACATCATCGTCGCGTTCACCGGGGTGACAGCCGCGGCGTTCGTCGGCGAGCCGCTGGCGGAGAATGGCGGTGTCGGCGGCGGCGCGATCGCGTCGGCTTCGTTGATCTACCTGGCGATCACGCTGGCGATGGGCATTGCGATGCGCTACACGGGCATGCCGTCGTGGCTCGGGCTGTGCATCTTCTTGCCGATGGTGGTCGGGGCCATTGTATTCGGGCCCAGCGTCCCATTCGACTTGGCGACGATTACCGGTTCGAGCGAAGGCGTCGCGGTCAAGCTCTGGAGCATCCTGCTCCTCGCCTACTGCCTCGTCGCCGGCGTCTTGCCGGTATGGCTGCTGCTGCAACCGCGCGGTCAACTGGGCGGCTACTTCCTGTACGCCGCGCTCGGCGCCGGAGCGATTGGACTGGCGTTCGGCGGCGTGAAGGTCGAGTACCCGGCATTCCGCGGGTGGGAAGTCGCCACCGCTGCCGGCGGCGTCGCGACAATCTTCCCGCTGCTCTTCATCACGATCGCCTGCGGCGCCTGCTCGGGGTTCCATTCGCTGATCGCGAGCGGCACCACCTCTAAGCAACTACGCAACGAACGCGACGCCAAGCCCGTCGCCTACGGCTCGATGCTGCTAGAGGCGATGGTCGCGGTGGTGTCGCTCTGTTGCGTGATGATGTTCGCCGAAGGCGCCGCAGAGCTCTCGGGCAAGCCCAACCAGATCTACGCGCACGGCATCGGCAAGTTCCTCGACGTGATCCACGTGTCCAAAGCGATCGGCGTCACGTTCGCGCTAATGGCGTTTACTACCTTCGTCTACGACACCCTCGACGTCTGCACTCGGTTAGGCCGCTTCATCGTCCAAGAACTGACCGGCTGGCACGGCCGTGGCGGCCGACTCTTGGGGTCGGGTCTGACGGCTGGCGTGCCGCTCTTCTTTATGCTGCGTCACCCGTCCGACGCCCCGACGCCGGTCTGGCAACTCTTCTGGAACCTCTTCGGCGCCAGCAACCAACTCCTCGCAGCGCTCACACTACTCGGTGTGACGGTCTGGCTGTGGCGCACACGGCGAGCAAGGTGGGTCTGGTTCGTCACGGGCATCCCGACGGTCGTGATGTACGTCATGAGCACCTGGGCGCTCGTTTCGATGACGGCGCCCGCGTTCCGTACGAGCGAGGGCGCCTGGCAGGCACCCAGCGACCCCGTCCCCTGGATCGGCTTGGTGCTGTTGGGGCTTGCCGCGCTGATGCTAGTCGAAGCGGTGCGCGTCTTGACCGGCTCCGACACGCCCCCACCGCAACCGAAACTAACGCCCGCCACAATGTGACGCTCGCAGCGTTAAGGCCGGGCGACCCTCCCGATGGGGAACGCCGTTGAAGCACAGTAGCCGAGGCGGGACTCGAACCCGCACGGGGGTTACCCCCCACTGGATTTTAAGTCCAGAGCGTCTGCCATTCCGCCACTCGGCCAAGTTGTTACAGCATATCGACTTAGGTCGATCGTTGAAGGGTATGGCAGGGCCCAACACTCAACAAACACTCAATTCGCCACTTTCGCCGTGAAGGTCGCGGGGACGTGAAGTCTATCGACCGTCCCTTGGCTTTGCATCCGCCTAGCCTTGTTGATGTAGCCCTGGGTTGTCGATGCCCCCCGGTGTCGCATCATCCGTTGGAGGACGTCGGCGGGGACGTGATCCACGTTTGCATTGGCGAACCCGAACCGCAGCCGATGGAAGGCTCCTTTGAACTCGACTCCAGCCGCTTCCTTCAGCTTGGCGAAGTCTGCCCAGAGCCGGCGCGGCGACTCCTGCCAAGGGAACACCAGCGGGTCAAACGACAGGACTGTCCGCAGATGGTCAATGACGACGGGGTGAAGGTCTGCCCGGGCGTCCCGTCGCCCCTTGGTGCTCTCGGCCGCCAGGAATGCCGTGCCGGTCGATAGATCGACGTCCTCGCGCCGTAGGGCCAGAATCTCGTTGACCCGCCAGCCTGTCAGGTAGCTGCAGGAGGTAACCGCGCGTGTCGTGCGTTCGGAGGGTCTTGCCCCGACCGTGTGTGCTTTCATCCGCACTCGTCGAAAATGCTGAGAACGATGAAGCCTCCGCGGGTTTGGCGAAGTCTAAATCCGTGGAGGAGTTTACATCCTGTCCAGAATTGCTCGAACGCAAGGTTAACCGGTGTCGGCCCGTTCGATGCCGTTTGTCTCTTCTCCCGAATGGGACGCGACAAATCGCAGGCGCCTTGTGCCCGTCGTTGTCGGTGCAGCGGCTCTGCCTATAGTTTTGCGGCTTCATGGGCATGCGCGGGTAATTTTGTCCGGCACCGTTGCTAAATCAAGACAAAGTCGTCCGTTATTGGCGGCGTCGCGGTTGGGCGACGCCGTCTCTCCCCCATCGATCTTGTAAAAAACGGCCAATTTCATCGTGACGGAAGAATAGGTCGCCACATTCCAACGGTGAGGCTCCTCGACGAGGTCTCACGGCATCGATTGCTGCTCTCTTCAGGCGGAGAAACCATGTCCCAGGCGGGCGACGGACGTGACCGGGAAGCGTTTCTTGAGCTGTTGGTCCTCCACGAGGCTCAGCTGCTGGGCTTCCTCTGTGCGATCGTGCCGGGCTTTCAGGACGCCGAAGACTTATTTCAGCAGACCGTGCTCACGATGTGGCAGAAGTTCGGCGACTTCGAGCCCGGCAGCAGTTTCGTCGGTTGGGGCTGCCAAATCGCTCGGTACAAGGCGATGAACCATCTGCGGGCCAAGCGGGTTCCCTCGCTTGACACGGAAACGATCGAGATGCTCGCAACCACGCAGCAAGACGAGGACCCCGAGAGCCGGATTGAGCGGCGCCGGGCGCTAGCGGCCTGCCTGGCCAAGCTGCGTGAGGCGGATGCAGCCATTGTCACGGCGGCCTACTCCGACGGGATCAGCGTCAAGGACATCGCCGACCGGCTAGGTCGATCGGCGGGTGGGGTCGCTAACTCTTTGGCGCGCATCCGTGCGTCCCTCTATCAGTGCATCCACAGCACTCTGGCGCAGGGGGGGCACGTGTCATGAACAGCCTCGACCCCCGCTGCCAACGACTCTTCAGCTCCGCGTGCGACAACAACCTTTCGGAAGCCGATCGGACCGAGCTCCAAGACCTCCTGCGGAAATCTCCCGAGCGGAGAGCGGAGTACCTTAATTACGCCGGCATGCACGCCGACCTCTTCGGCGCGGTGAGGTTGGCGAGAGTGCGCGACAACATCCTTCGAGAGATCGAACGCCCCGCGGCGACCGTCGCTGTTCGCGGCGGACGTTCTAGGGCCGTATGGTCGGTCGTCGGCTTGGCGATCGCGGCGTGTTTACTCCTGGGCTTCGTCTATCGCGGCGGCCAAGATCGGGGTGCCGGTAACGCGGTGGCGGCGGTTGACCGCTGGCCGGGAGTCGTCGCCACGGTCAAGCGAGTCGAATCGGTCGTTTGGTCCGACGGCGCCAAAGCGCTCCTCGTCGATGAGACGCTGCAGTCTGGCAATGTTGTGAAGTTCGAGGGCGGGCTGCTCGAGGTCGAGTTCCGTCAAGGCGCGATCGTCGTGCTGGAAGGGCCGGCCCATTTCGTGCCGATCGACCCGAACCAAGGGGCCCTGTACGCCGGCAAGTTGGCGGCGGTTGCTCCCTCGTGGGCGACGGGATTCCGCGTAGCGACGCCCAAGTTCGAGGTCATCGACCACGGGACCGAATTCGCCATCACCGTTGGCGGCGACGAGTCCGATCCGTTGGTGAATGTCGTCGTGACCGAGGGCGAGGTTGAGGTCGTCTCGCCCAATCAGAAGAACGACGGCCGCCGTCTGTTCGCCGGGGAAGGCGTCCGCTCCACGGGCGACGACACCGACCACCTCGAGGGCGAAGCGGCCCGTCTGCTCACCGAGAAGCTCCCCAATCGGCCGGAACTCAAGAACACCATTGTCGTGGGCGATCGCTGGTACGACTGGCGTGCAGGAGTCGAACGCCAGCCGCGGCGCGAAGGTCTGTGGCGCTACTACACCAACGCCGACGGCCCGTTCGGCGAGCCGACGCTGTACTCCGAGCTGCTGTGGAACGCGCCGACGAAGAGCTACCGCCCGGCGGATTTCCGTCGCGTAGGGGAAGCGAATCAGTACGTCCGCGTCCACCGCGATGGCGGTCATCCCGGCAAGGGCCGTGAGCAAGCGGAAGACGGCCTCGACCACTACAGCATCGCCGCCTTCACCGTTCCCGAGGACGGCGCCTATCGGATTGAGTCGGGCTGGCTCGAGCGGCACGACGCAAAGCGATGGGACATCGACCGGGTGGTCGATATCGCGGCCCACGTCAATGACGGGCCAATCCTGTTCCAGCGATTCTGTAACCGCTCGGGTTACGTCGCCTTCCGCGGCCCGCTAGGGAATCTGAAGGCTGGCGACACGGTCTACGTCGGCGTGGGGCCGAACGGCGTCGATCACGGTGACCGCTTCCGCTGGGGCTTCTACATCGTTCGAGAAACCGGCGCAGAGAAGGCAACGGCCGTACCGGGTGATCCCGGCGCGCCGCCGATTTAGCGGCGCGGCTTCTCCTCTCATCATCACTCATCCACGAAGACATGCTTCCAAACATCCGACGCGATCTGTACGCGGCGCCGTCGAGGCGCCACCGCGACGACGCCGTGCGAGGTTTCACCCTCGTCGAGCTGTTGGTGGTGATCGCCATCATCGGCATCCTGGTGGCGCTGTTGCTGCCGGCGGTGCAGGCGGCGCGGGAGGCGGCGCGGCGCGCGCAGTGCCAGAACCAGCTCAAGCAAATCGGGCTGGCGTGCCTCAACTACGAGTCGAGCAAGAACGCCTTCCCGGCCGGTTGCACCGGAAAGGCGATGTACAACGACGACGACACACCGGGCGGCGTAAAGGCAGAGGTGGGGGAGAACTGGTGCATCTCGTTGCTTCCCTTCATGGAGCGGCAATCGCTCCACGACCAGTACGACTTCTCTGGCGCCAAGCACTACAACTCCACCCAAGTGAATGCGTCGGGCGTCTCGAACCAGCAGCTCGGGCGGATCGTCCTCGAAGAATTGGTCTGCCCCTCCGATCAAGACGCGTTGCAGCCATTCGCGGCTCACGGTAACGATTGGGCAGGCAGCACGTACCGCGCGGTCGCCGGGAAGATCGACCTAACCGTTCAGCCCAACCTCCTCTTCTGGGACCGCCTCAACACGAGTCAGAACGCGGCCCGGGCCGAAGCGAAGCAATTCCAAGGCCCGATCATCGCGGCCAGCGATCGGATCAACTCCGATCCGGTGCGGGTCGCCAAGGTGACCGACGGCCTGTCGAAGTCGGCGATGGTCGGCGAGGCCGTCTCTGACCCCACCGCGATCCGCCGCAATGTCTGGGCGTCGGGTTGGCGCTACCACAGCAAGGGGCATTTCATCCGTGATGAGACCGGCCGCAGCTCGATCTTCCGCACCCCTGATCAGACCTTCTGCGCCGCCAGCGCGCGCGAAGTTCCACCGGGACTTGGCGCCGACCCGAACCTCTGCTTCCGCGGCTTTGGCAGCGTCCACTCTGGCGGAGTGCTGCAATTTGTCTTCTGCGACGGATCGGTGCAAAGCATCCCCGAGACCGTCTCCGACGAAGTCTTCCTGGCACTTGGCACCATCGCGGGTGAGGAGGTTGAGTTCTATGACTTCTAAGCCAGGGCTAGGTCTCGCGTTTGTTGCCTTACTGCTTAGCAGTGTGCTGTTGCCGGGCTGCGGATCGGGCGACTTCCGGATGGCGGATGTTTCTGGTGTGGTCACGTTGGACGGTGAGCCGCTGAGCAACGCACGGGTCCAGTTCCAACCGCAGCGCAGCGGAGAAAGCATCGTTGTCGGACCGACCTCGTTCGGTACGACCGACAGCACGGGGAGGTACTCCCTCTCGACCCGCAAGCACGGCAAAGGAGCGGTTGTCGGCACGCACCGCGTGAGCGTCTCGACGTTTGACCAACGACTGGTGGACCCACAGAACTCCGATCGCGTTGAGACGCTAGAGGAAGAACGCGTGCCGGCCCGCTACCGCGCGCCGACGGAGCTCGTCTTCGACGTGCCCCGTAGTGGCTCCGCAGAAGCGAACTTTGACCTGCAGAGTAAGTGAAACCGACGATCGTAAGCACGACTCCACGAGGAACGCTAATCCAGCAATCTTTTCCTTCCGCCCCCCACGAGATGACAACATGAGAAACCTGCTGACATTCATCGCCTGCGCGACGCTGATCCCCTGCAGTTGGTCGCACGCTGCGTTGATCACCCATTTGCCTGTCGGCGATACGACTCCCATTTCCGACGTCCTCGTCGGCGATCTCTTCCTCGACGCGGCTACGACGGGAGGCGGAGACACCAACAATGCTACCGGCGTGCAGAGCACAATCCGAACGCTTGACCTCAATGGGACGGCCGGCGCTCCAGGCGTCGCGGGTTCGGTCTCGGTCCAGGGATTTGCGTTCGCGACAGGCAACAACCTCACAGCGCCTGCCGCTGCCGAGCTGACCTTTACGTTTACCTATCTCGGTCTCGATGGCGCCGTCGGCGGAATGGATGACGTGGTGATTGGCACGACGGAGCCGGTTGTCTTTAACGACGGACTAGGCAACGCGCAGGGCTTCGAGGGCGCTGGTCGGTATTACGTCAATTTCGAGACCGTTCCGACCGCAATGATCGACGGTCTCAATGAAAACTTTCTGGTCTCAATCCTTCCTGCCAACGGCAGCATTCGCTTCAAGACGACTGGGAGCGGCGCTCAGCCTCTATTGAACGCCAAGTTCAGTGTCTCTGGAACCTTCGCCGCAGTGCCCGAGCCCTCAGGGATGCTCATTATAGGCGTCCTCGGCTCGATCACGGCGTTCACGCGCCGACGCTAACGGCTATTCGACTAGTTGGTTCGCCGCGCGGGGTGGCGCGGCGAACCCTCTTCTCTCGCTAAGCGACTACACCTCCTCTCCCTGGAAATTCCAATCATGAGATTTAGGAACCTGGGCCGGGCGGCCGGCATGTTTTCGGCTGCACTGCTCACCGCCGCGACCGCCAGTGCTCTGGACCTTGTCAAAGGTTTTGAACGGGGCATGAATCTGCCCGAGCAGCTTGGCGGCGACTTCATCCTTGACGAAGCCGCTACGGGAGGAGGCGATTTTGCCGACCAAACGGCCCCGGGTTTCGCGACGTGGGTCGCCCAGTACAACAACATCTGGACCGCGGGCGATGCGGTTTCCATCTCGGGCCTCGCGATTCCGATCGTGGCCAACGATGCGGCGGGTACGAACAACTCGCAGCCAGGCGATTGGACGTTCACGTTCTTCGAGCTCTCGGGCGGCGCCAACCCGAACCTCTTTGACGGCTACAGCTTCAGTACGATGACCGGAGAGCCGATTCTCGGCACGGTGACCGCTACGCTCCAGCCTTACACCGGCAACCAGAATGACGAGTACTTCGTGAAGTTTGATACGCCGATCGACTTCACGGCGCAGAGCAGCGGCTTCGCGCTCCACATGCAGAGCACCAACACGATGCGGGTGAAGATCAACACCGCAGCGCCGACGCGGCGCGGTGTGCGTGTTGGACTTGCCGATGGCGTCGCGGTCGGCGGAGCGAACCCGAACTTCGCCGCCTCGTTCTCGGGATCGCCAGTCGCCCTACCGCCGCCCGCGGTTGCTCACCGGATCGACTCCGCGGTTCAGATTCCCGGCAATCGGACCTGGGAGACGCTCGCCCCGTCGCAAGAGCGTTTCGCGTTCCGTAACCCGCAACCGGGCGACTACAACGGCGACGGCTTCACCAACGCCGCGGACTACACGGTCTGGCGTGACAATCTGGACGGCGACGAAACCCTGCTCGCCTCGGGTAGTCGGGCGCCCGGCGTGTCCGGGCCGGTGAACGCTGGCGATTACACGCACTGGGCCGCCAACTACAGCTCGCCCGCGATGACTTCCGTCAACGATCCTTCGGTCCCCGGCATCACAGCGGCGTTCCGTGGCGGCGCCATCGGCACGGCGAACGTCTTCGAGTCGGTTTTGAACGGTCAGCAAGTGAGTCGTCAGAGCGGCTCCTTCGAGCTCTGGTTCAAGCCGGACGGGTTGTCCAACGGCGATCAGGTCCTCTACGAGGTCGGCGGGACTGGCGCAGGGTCTTACCTTTCGCTGCAAGATGACACCCTCTCGCTGTACGTGAAGTCGGCTTTCGCAGGCAACGATCAGCTGGTATCGACGACGCTGACCGACGACGGCTGGACGCAGGTCGTGGCCGTCATCCACAACACCTACGAAGCGACACTCCCCTCGGCGGACGACTACGTTGATCTCTACGTCAACGGCGTGCTCGCCGCCACGACCGAGCTGAGCCCTACGGACGTGAACGACTGGGCTGGCGGTAACCAGGCCGGCCTCGGGTTAATCGGCGGCGTGTTCGCCTCGGGCGGTCCCTTGACCGATCCGGGCGACGCCAGCGCTGACTTCGATCTGAAGGGTCACATCGCGATCTTCGAGTTCACGCCAACCGCGCTAACCGCTGGCGACGTGGCGGCGCGCTACGCGGCCATCACTTCGTCGTCATCGCTGGCCGTGCCCGAGCCCTCGACCGTGATGCTTGCGGGCCTCTCGCTAGCGCTGATGGTTCACCGCGCTCGCCGTTAGGACCCGGACTACTGCCTACGCTTCGCCGCGTCCACCTGTGGGGCTTTACAGGACTGCAACCGTCAAGATTCGTCTTGATGGCGGGCGCGGCGAGGCTTCTACAACCTTTGAGACTATCCACTTGATTCGCACCGTCGCTATCGCCGTCCTCACGATCCTCGCGGCAGAGACTGCTCTGTCGGTGGAACGTCCGAACGTCGTTCTGATCATCACAGATGACGCAGGCTGGGCCGATTTCGGTTTCATTCGTGACGCCGACCCCGCCGCGAACCCCGGGGCCAGGGGCGTCATCCCGACGCCGAACCTCGATCGACTCGCGTCGCGTGGCGTTAGCTTCACGAATGCCTACGCGGGCAGCGTGTGCTCGGTCTCCCGCGCGATGATCACCACGGGTCGTTACGGCAATCGCTTCGGTTATGGCAACAATATCATCAGCGATACGAGCGCCATCGGATCTTCTCCGACGGACCAGGGGTTGCCCACTTCGGAGGTGACCATCTGGGAACGCATGCAGAGCGTCGGTTACTCGACGGCGGCGATCGGCAAATGGCACATCGGCCAGCACGCCAACGCCGGCAGTATTCTCGGCAACCGACCGGAGAACCAAGGCGTCGAGCTCTTCGAAGGCCTCTGGGAAGGCTCGCGGTCATATTCCGTCGGGGCAGAAGCGGACGCGCGGGCGCTGCGTCGTACGGTGTCGGACGGCGCCGGCGGAGTGGCGCAGAGCGCCCTCATTGAGGGCGACTACTCCGGCCAGTACATCACCGATGTTCTCGGCGACCTCTCCGTGGACTATGTGCGGGCGAACGCTGCCAGTACGACGGACCCGTTCTTCTTGTATACGTCGTTTACAGCTCCCCACACGCCAATGCAGGCGACTCCCGCCGACCTGCAGTACATCGACTCTTTGGGCATCGCGGGCTTCACCGGGTCGCGCCGTACCTACGCCGCCATGCAGCACGCCATGGACCGGAACATCGGCAAGCTGCTCGATGCGATCGAGGACCCCAACGGCGACGGCGACACCTCCGACAGCGTCGCCGAAAACACCCTGCTGATGTTCATCAACGACAACGGCGGCGACTGTTGCGATGTCGATCCCAACTTCAGCAGCAACGGCGCCCTCCGCAATGGCAAGGGGAGCCAATTCGACGGCGGTATCCGTGTGCCGATGATCGTCGCCGGTGCCGGCGTTCAAGCGTCGGTTCGCGGGACATCTTCGCAAGACCTCGTGCATGCGATCGATCTGCTCCCGACCGCCTTCGTGGGCGCTGGCGGCGGGGCATTCGACGATGCTGAGGTCATCGACGGCAAGAACTTGCTGCCCTACCTCAATGGACAGTCGCCGGGCGTCGCCCACGACAACCTCTTCCTGCCCCGCTTCAGCAACCAGCAGTCTGCCGTTCGTAAGGGGGACTGGAAGTACATGTACCAGCCCAACACGGGCTACCAGCTCTACAACTTGGCCGTCAACCCGGGCGAGTCAAACAACGTCGTCTCGTCGGCGACGAACGCCACGCTCGTCGCCGAGCTGCACCAGCTGTTGGCGAGCTACCACGTCCAGATGGACAAGCCCCGCTACGACAACCAAGCGCCATCGACCAATCAGTTCGATAGCTTTCTCTTTCGCGAGGCCGATTTTGCATCGGCAAACTTTTCATCCGCCGGCGTGTGGCAGAACGCGGACAACCCCGCGGGCGGGAACACCGCGACGTTTACGGACGGTTACGCCAACAACCGCTTGACCTTCCGCGCGAAATCTAGCGGCGATTACACGGTCACCAACGACCTCAACTCGGTCGGCGGTTTTGCCTACATGGCCAATCGTTTGACCCTCGCCAGTAGTGAGGCTCCGCTCGGCGCCGAGCACACCGCTACGATCAACGGCAAGGGCCTGCTCATGGTCACTAGCCTCGATAGCGTTACGCCAGAGATTCGGCTCGAGGCGACGGACGCCAACCCCAATCGCTTCACCTTCCAGATCGACCACGAGATCGAACTCTACGACGACCTCGCCATTACCGGCGACGGCAATCAACGGTTTGTGTTTGGCGGCGACATCCGGGAGTTCCGCCCCGGACGCAACCTAATCAAGCAGGGCAGCGCGGAGGCGACGTTTGGCGGCGAAGTCGCTATCACCGGCGTCCTCGATTTGCAGCAGGGCAAGGTCGCCTTTACCGACGGCGCCGTTCGCGGCGACGTGCTGGTTCGGGCAGGCGCGTCGATCCGCGTCGGTGAGGAGGGGATATCGCCTTCGACAGGGGGCGGCGACCCACCGCTGCGATTCGTGCAGGCGGGGCTGGAACTCGACTACAACGCCGCCAATGACACTAGCGGGGACGCCATCTGGTTCGACAGCGCTGGAACTGCCGATAACATCACCTTCAATCAACCGACATCGACGAGCCCGGTCAGCACGCCGACGTTCCCCGCACTGTCAGCCGCCTACAGCATCCCGCTGAGCGGTGGAGCTGCCGGCCTCACGAACTACTTCGAGAACACCGGACCGCGCAGCCGTCTCGACGCGACCTTTGAGTTGGTCTTCCACGTCACCGACGCCGCAGCCGGCCCCGATCAGGTTCTCTTCGAGGCGGGCGGCGCCACGCGGGGCGTCGCGCTGGTGCTGAACAACAACGCCTTAACGTTCAACGTCGATGGCGACGCGGCAGACGCCGACCTCACCGCAACGCTAACTCCAGGCTGGAATCAAGCCATCGGCGTGGTCGACCTGGAGAACGGTGGCGACACGATCTCGCTCTATCTCAACGGCGCGCTCGTCGGTAGCCTTGCCAATCAGACGATCGACGATTGGGCCGGCGGCAATCCCCTGGGGGTCGGGGCCGGCGCTAGTTCGTCGACCGGGGTCGCCTCCGCCGTTGGCAATCCGTTCCATGGCGACATCGCAATCGCTCGCTACTACACAGACGTTGCGTTTCGTCTCGACGAAGTCGATCAGAACTACCAGTGGCTGCTCCAAGGCCATCAGCAGCCCAGCGGCGCCGACGCCGTCACGTTGGCGATCGTCGGTGACCTCTCGCTCGAGTCGGCCGCCACGATCGAACTCGACCTCCTCAATCCCGAGACCCACGACCGAGTCAGCGCGGCCGGCAAGGTCGAGTTAGACGGTGTGCTGGTGGTGTCGGCGGCGAGCGGCTTCGCCCCGTCCGCGGGCGACGTGTATGCGATCATCAACGGAGCGACGCTGTCGGGAGTCTTCCAGAGCGAACAGCTCCCGGCGCTGACGAGCGGCCTGATGTGGCAGGTCAAGTACGACGGCTCATCGGCAACGCTGCTGGTCACCCTGTCGGGGGACTACAACGGCGACGGCGCCGTGGACGCCGCGGATTACACCACATGGCGCGACATGGACGGACAAGCCGTGCCGGCCGGTACGAGGGCCGATGGCAACGGCGACGGCATGGTCAATCAACTCGACTACGCCGTCTGGAGCGCGAACTACGGGCAAGCATTCGCAAGCGGAGCCGATTCGAACGCCACGCCCGAACCCACCGGAGCCTCGCTGACGATCGTCGGCGGGCTGTTGCTCAACTGGCTAAAGGGCGACGGGCGCTGAGACGCAACCAACGGGCGCCTCTTGCCATCCAGACCAACTAAACGTGTGTGATCAGATCGCGATGAGAGACGGGATTCATCTAACGCTACTCGTGCTGCTGAGTATGGCGCTCACGCCGTACTCAGTCGTCGCCGGGTCGCCGAAGCTCGGCTGGGCGGGCGGTAGCGCCGACGACATTAACGCCTCGAACGCCAGTTGGTATTACCGCTGGTGGCACGATATTCCCGCCTCGGCCAACGGCGCGCTGGCCGAGTTTGTCCCGCTGATCAAGTACCCCGCCAACCTGCAGAACAAGCTCGACGCTATCAACAGTATTCCCAATGTTGATTCGGTGCTCGTGCTCAACGAACCCGAACGGGTTGATCAGTCGGACGTTACGGTGACGGAGGCGCTCGCGTTGTGGCCTCAGGTGCAGTCGAATCTCCCCGACAAGCGGTTGATCAGCCCCGGCGTCTCGGACGACGCAGCAGGCCAGGCATGGCTCGACGCGTTCTTCCAAGAGGTCGACGCCTCCAAGAGCAACGCCGACCCACTGGATGATCTCCGCGTCGATGCGGTGGCCTTCCATTGGTACGGCGCCAGCACGCCCAACGCCGTCAGCGCCGCGAACAATTTCCTCAGCCGCGTGGATCACTACCACAACCGTTATGGCCTCCCGGTCTGGATCACCGAGTTCACGATCCATGATTGGGCGGGCAACTACACCGACGAACAGATCCTCAACGCCAACGCGGAGTTCCTCGACATCGTTATCCCTGCTCTTGAGAGCCGGAGCTACGTCGAGCGTTACGCCTATTACAGTTTCTTCAGTGACGCAGCGGCGTTCAGCGGCACGCCGATCACCCCGACCGTTGTGGGAGACGCCTACGCCGGCACGCTGATGGCGGGCGAGTCGCGCGATCTTGCCGGGGCCGATCCCAGCACGGATGTCGTTTATTTACGCGGCGGAATGCTGCAGAACTCGGGACCAGCCTTAACCGACGCGGTCCGGGCGATCGACGCCCTTCAAGGAGTGAGCACGATTGCCGCTGACAGCGATTGGTCGACGCTGAACCTCCGTTCGAGCTTTGTCAACGTTCGCGCCGGGGCGACGCTACGCAAGACGGGCGATGCGGCAATCGACCTCTACGGGCCGGTGCTGCTGGAGGGAATGCTGCGGGTCGAAGCGGGGACGCTGCGGCTGCTGGAGAGCCCCGTCTCGGCGGCGCAGGGCGCCACGATTGTCAACGCCGGCGCCACGCTCGGTCTGTCCTTGCAAGACGGGCGGGGAACCCACACGTTTTCGGATCACGACCTAAGCGTAGCCGGCACGGTCGCGGGGTCTCTGCGGCTCGCTGCGGGATCAACGCTGACAACCTCCGGGGTCACGGCCGGATTCACCTCGAACCTGACGCTCAACGCCTCGGTCCTCGATGTCGGCGGCGCTGGGCTCGAGAACGGGGCTCCGCAGGTCCTACCAGTCGCTACAGGGCTGAAGCTGAACTACGTCGCGAGCCTCGACACGCCCGGCGATAACGCTTGGTCCGACGCGATCGGGTCAAGCAACTCCTTCACTTTTGCTAAAGCCGTGAGTCCGATCGCCGTCTCGAACTCGGCGTTCCCCGCGATCACGGCGGCGTATTCGATCGGGTCCACCGGCGGCGCTCAGGGTCTCAATCAGTACTTCGAGACGGACGGGCCACGCAGTCGCCAAGACGCCACGTTCGAGGTGGTATTCCGTGTCAACGACACAGCTGCGGGCGCCGATCAGGTGCTGCTCGAAGTGGGCGGGGCGGCGTCGGGCGTCGGGATAGTGCTCAATGGCGACGAACTCCTCTTCAACGTCGATGGGACCGGCGGTGACATCGACCTCCGCGCCACGCTGGCACCGGGTTGGCATCAAGCGGTGGGCGTCATTGATCTCGACGCCGGCGGCGACACCGTCACGCTGTACCTCAATGGGCAACCCGTCGGCTCGCTAGCCAATCAGAGTGTGGTTGACTGGTCGGGTGGAAATCTCTCCGGGCTCGGCGCCGGCGCTAGTTCGGTGACGGGAGTCACTTCAACCGTCGGCTCGCCCTTCCACGGCGACCTTGCGATTGCTCGGTACTACCAGAACAAATCACTCAGCGCTCTAGAGGTCGAGCAGAACTTCGCGGCGATCACGTCGCCGTTGGCCAAGGTCGCTAGCTTGCTCCAGGTAGAGGGCGACCTTCGTTTGGAGAATGGCAGCGAATTACGCGTCGATCTCGGCGACCACGGCGTTGCCGATAAAGTATCGATAGCCGGATCACTCTCGCTTGACGACGCGACGCTCACCGTGGCGTATGACGGCGAGCCCGGCATTCAAGCCGGCAGCTCGTTTGATGTCCTCGACTTCGCTGCGGTTCAGGGCGAATTCGCAGCAATGACCCTGCCGCAACTCGACAGCGGTCTGATGTGGAACACGGGACGCCTTCTGAGCGAAGGCGTGGTCAGCGTCACCCTCGCGGGCGACTACAACGGCGATGGCGCCATCGACGCGGCCGACTACACGGTCTGGCGCGACGCGCTGGGTAGCGCCGTTACAGCGTTCACCGGCGCGGACGGAGATGGCGATGGAATCGTCACGGCCGCCGACCTTGCTGTCTGGAGCAGCCGTTATGGCGAGTCGATCTCAATGAGCGCTACGGCGGTTCCCGAACCAACCAACCTCGTGGCTCTTTCACTTCTGCTCGTCAACTACCAACTGTCTGTCCGGCGTCGCAGCCGACAGACTTTTTCACGGAGCTTTTAAGAGATGATTACTCGTCGTCATTTTGGCGCCCTTGTGGGCGGCGCGGCATTGGCAGTCGCAACTCGCGCTGCAGCCGCTAAGCCGGAAGTCGGTCCGTCGAAGAAGCGCGGCTGCTGCTTCACCACGAGAAAGAACGACGACTGGCGTGAGCGCATCGACGCCTTGAGTCCGGGGTGGATGTACAACTGGGGTCACCGGCGGCCCGCGGAGCTCTCCGAACAGGTGGCCTACGTCCCAATGATCTGGGGCAACATGTCCGACGAGAAGCTCGAAGCTTTCCTGGCGTCACAGAAGGAGCGCATCGCCGCGGGCGAGGTGAGCCATCTGCTCGGGTTCAACGAGCCCGATCAAGAAAAGCAAGCGAACATGACGGTCGAGCGGGTCGTGGAACTCTGGCCGCGGCTCATGGAACTCGAGGTCCCGCTCGTCAGCCCGGGCTGTGTCCATCCCGACCGCGATTGGATGCACGCGTTCATGGACCAAGTCGAAGCGAAGAACCTCCGTGTCGACGCCGTTGCGGTGCATTCCTACGGCGGGCCGAACGCCGAGGGGCTCGTTCGTCGGCTGGACAACTTGTACAAGGAGTTCGGCCGGCCGCTCTGGATCACGGAGTTCGCGGTCGGCGATTGGCAGGCGAAGACGGTCGCTGTCAATCGGCACAAGCCCGACCGCGTCGCTGGATTCATGCGGGAAGCGCTGCCGGCCCTCGACGCGCAGCCGTACGTCGAGCGGTACGCCTGGTTTAGCGCCGCGCAGGACAGTGGGCCGCTGGGCACTTCGGCCCTATTTGACGCGTCGAATCAACTGACGCCGCTGGGGGAGATTTACCGCAACGCCTAAGGCATCTCTCTCAGTCGCTCGTCGCTAGGGCCGCTGCGTGCTCAATCCGCTTGTAAAGTCGAGGTCTCTGTGAATCTGCACTGCAAAGCCGCCGGTATTGCTCTGGCGCTTCTCATATGGTTTGGGGGCGGCGTCAATCAGATGGCGGCGCAGCGGCCCAATGTCGTCGTCATCTACGCCGACGACATTGGCTACGGCGACTTCGGCTGCTACGGCGCTAAAACGATCTCCACGCCACGCATCGATGAACTCGCTGCGAACGGCTTGCGGTTCACCTCGGGATACGCTACCTCGGCGACGTGCACGCCCAGCCGGTTCAGCATCCTCACGGGTGACTACTCGTGGCGAAAGCCGGGGCGGGGCATCGCGCCGCCCAACGGCGCCGCGCTGATCCAGCCAGGCGTCCCGACGATCGCCTCGGTGCTCCGCGACGCCGGTTATCGCACGGCGATGATCGGCAAGTGGCACCTCGGCCTGGGCGTTCCGCCGAAGCCCGATTGGTCGGGCGAGATCAAACCGGGACCCCTCGAAGTCGGCTTCGATGAGTGCTTCATCATGCCAACCACCAACGACCGCGTGCCGTGCGTGTATGTCCGCGATCATCGGATCGTCGGCCTCGACCCGACGGACCCCGTTGATGTCTTCGATACGAACCCCGACGGACAGGCCACCGGCGTCACGGACCGTGACAGGCTACGCGTCGATTGGTCGCACGAACACAACGACTCCGTCGTCAACGGCATCGGCAGGATTGGCTTCATGGTGGGCGGCAACGCTTGCCGCTGGACCGATGAAGAGATGGCCGACACGTTTGTTGGCGAGGCGCGGAAGTTCTTGAAGCAGAACCACGAGCGGCCGTTCTTCCTCTTCTACTCCGCGCACCAAGCACATGTGCCGCGGGCGCCACACCCACGATTCGTCGGATCGACCCCGCACGGGCCGCGTGGCGACGCCATCGCCGAGTTCGATTGGTGCGTCGGGCAGATTGTCGAAGAGCTCAGAGCCAACGGCCAACTCGACAACACGCTGATCCTCATCAGCAGCGATAACGGCCCGGTGCTAGACGATGGGTATCAGGATCAAGCGGTTGAACTCCTCGGCGAGCACCGCCCCGCCGGTCCCTATCGCGGCGGCAAGTACAGCCGCTTCGAAGGGGGCACACGCGTCCCCTGGATTGTCCACTGGCCCGCACGCATCAAGCCCGGCGCCTCGGACGCCCTGATTAGCCAGGTCGATGTGCTCGCCTCGCTCGCCACGATCGCCGGAACAAACATCCCGAAAGGGGCGGCGTCCGACAGCCTCGACCTCAGCGCGACGCTGACGGGCGAATCGACTCAAGGCCGTGAGTTCGTTGTCGAGCACTCGGGGATGGCCAGCGCCCTGGCGATTCGGCAAGGCGACTGGAAGTACATCGAGCCGTCGCCCGGCCCCGCTGTTCTGGGGGGCAAATCCGCCGAGACCGCCAACCATCGCCAGGACCAGTTGTACAACCTCGCCGACGACGCCGGCGAGAGGCGTAACGTCGCGAGATCGCACCCGGCCAAGGTGGCGGAACTCAAGAGCCTGCTCGCCTCGGTGCGCGCGTCCGATCCACAGCTTACCTCGTCTGGAGGAGACGCTACCGGTGAATAGGTTTCATCTCAATCGATGGCGTCTCTCTTCGGCGATTCGGCTTAGCACCGTGCGATACGCACTTTCGATGGCAATTGTAGGGACGCTCTTTGCGTTCACCCTGCATTCGACGCACGCGGCGCCGAATCTGGTGATGATTGTCGTCGATGACCTGGGGTGGGCCGACGTCGGCGCCAACAACCCGGAGACGTTCTACGAAACGCCCAGCATCGATCGCTTGGCGGCCTCCGGCGTACGGTTCACCAATGCCTACGCCACGTGCCCGGTCTGCTCGCCCAGTCGCTACAGCCTGTTGACGGGACGTTACCCCGCGCGCGCCTACGTAACGGACTGGTTTACAGGGGATCGAACGGGCCGCTTTAGCCATGCCCCTTACGAGAGCCGCTTGCCAGCCAACGAGTTCACTATCGCCGAAGCTCTGAAGGAAGCGGGCTATCGGACGTTCTTCGCAGGCAAGTGGCACTTGGGGCATGCGGAAGAGGACTGGCCCGAGCACCATGGCTTCGAAGTCAATCGCGGCGGGCACGGCGCTGGATCGCCGCCGGGCGGTTACTTTGCTCCGTACAAGAACCCGTGTCTCGCCGAAGGTCCGGCAGGCGAGCATCTTCCCAGGCGTCTCGCCCGCGCGACCTGTGACTTCATCGAAGCCCATCAGGAGGGGCCGTTCTTCGCGTGCCTCTGGTTCTATGAGGTTCACAATCCGCGTCAGGCGCCCGAGGAGCTGATCGAGAAGTACCGTAGTAAGGCCGCCAAGCTTGGTCTCGATCCAAAGGGAAGTTTCAAGACCTGCGAGCAGGTGTGGCCCGTCAAGGCGGCGCGACATGTCCGCGTCGAGCAGAGCCAGCCCGAGTACGCCGCGATGGTCGAGTCGATGGACATCGCGGTGGGCACGGTGCTCGATAAGCTCGCCGCGTTGGGTCTCGATGACGACACGAACGTTGTCTTTACGTCCGACAACGGCGGTCTCTCCACGGCCGAAGGACTCAACACCAGCAATCTGCCGCTCGCCGGCGGCAAGGGTTGGCTCTACGAAGGGGGCGTCCGCGTCCCGTTGATCGTTCGCTCGCCCGCCGCGACGAGCAAGCCCGGGAGTGTCTGCGATGCTCCGACCACGGCGACGGACCTCTATCCAACATCGCTCGCCTTGCTGGGGCTGGCCCCACGCCCGGATCAGCACCTCGACGGCGTCAGCATGGCGCCACTCTTGAAAGACGAGCGGATCGAGCGGGGACCGATGTACTGGCACTACCCCCACTACAGCAATCAGGGCGGCTTCCCAGGCAGCGCTATGCGGGACGGGCGCTGGAAGTTGATCCAGCGGCACGAAGATGGTCGCGTTCACCTTTACGATCTGGAGTCGGACATCGCCGAGCAACAGGACCTAGTGGAGGAACAACCCGAGCGCGTCGCCCAAATGCTCGAGCAGCTCGAAGCGTGGCGACTTGAGGTAGACGCTCGCTTCTTGGAGCCGAAGGGTGGCAATAAGCCTTGGCGCCCCGGGGGCTGAACATTTGCCGCATTGGTGAGCGTCACCCACTAGGCTGATGTACGGCTACACTTAGCGTGACCTACAAGGCCTTCGTACGGCGCCGACGCCCGCCGGCATCTTTGCAGCGGTTCCATGATGATCAAGTTCCCTCAACTCGGCCCCGTTATCTGCGTCGCGTGCTGCGCGATGTCGGCACATGTCGCGGTCGCCGATTGGCCCGCCGAGTCCGCTCCGCCGCCCGCCCTCGAGCAAGGGGGCTACGAGCTTGTCTGGGCCGACGAGTTCGACGTCGACGGCGCGCCCAATCCGGCCAGTTGGAGCTGCGAACACGGCTTCGTCCGCAATCGAGAGTTGCAGTGGTACCAGCCCCAGAACGCGTCGGTTGATGAGGGGAAACTTGTCATCCAGGCCGTCCGAGAGCGCGTCGAGAATCCTAACTACCGCGAGGGGAGCCGAGCGTGGGACACCCAACGCGAGTTTGCCGAGTACACCTCGTCATCGCTCAAAACTCAAGGCATGCGCCAGTGGCTTTACGGCCGGTTTGTGATGCGCGCCAAGATCCCGACCGCGCCGGGCATGTGGCCGGCGTTCTGGACGCTCGGCAACGGTAGCTGGCCCCGCTGTGGCGAGATCGACGTCATGGAGTATTACCGCGGCATGATCCTCGCCAACGCGGCGTGGAAGGGCGACGGCTGGAAGCCCAAATGGGATGCCGTCCAGGCGCCGATCGATCAGCTGGGCGACGCCGACTGGGTCGATCAGTTCCACGTCTGGCGTATGGACTGGACCAGCGAGCGGATCGATCTCTACGTTGACGAACGGTTGATCAATTCGATCGATGTCGCCGCAGCCGACGGCAGCGGTCACAATCGCGCGAACCCGTTCCGCAAGCCGCACTACCTGCTGGTGAATCTCGCGGTGGGTGGAATCAACGGTGGAGATCCAACCGATGCGAGCTCACCCGCTCGCTACGAGATTGATTACGTTCGCGTGTATCAAGTCAGCGCCAGTGGCGAAAGTGCTGATCGATAAAGCGAATGGTTGGCCAGACACGAATAATCGTCTAGACCGGCTTCGGAAGAGGCGTTTTGGTGATGAAATTGTATTCCCCTGTTCAGTTGATTGTCGTCCCTACACGTCGAAGTCGCTGAGGTGAGTCAGGCCTCTGCGGTTCCGAGCCGTCTCTAATCTCCGTAGGACCGATACGCCGAAGGCTGTCTTCGAGCCGACGAGATCGGCGGAACAGTGAAACGGCCTCGGGATGCCCGGAGTACGGAACTACGCAGTGTGACCCGCGGCAGTTCCTGGTGCCGAAAGACTTTGGTTTGGGCGGCAGACGCGCGTGTCGCGACAGAACCAAGCTGCCCCTAACCACCAAAACTCACCGGACGGACGGTATGTCTGCTTCAATCGCGGCCGGGATGACCTTTCGAGAGGGACCTACAGGAGGACCCTGCTTCCTACTTCTGACTGCTTCTTTGACGCTGCCTTCTAGCTCCTGCTCGCTTCTCGCTGCCTTCTACAGCCGTCTACAGACTGCTCGCTGATCGCTACTGGGAATGAAGGGGTTTTCGCTGGGGAAAATAGGTGGGAATGGGGTGTTGATGATGGGATTGGTCGCTTGGCTGACTGCTGAACTTCACTGCTGCCTACTGCTCACTGCTGACTTGGTCATGTCGCTTCGCTGCTCACTGCTATAGGCTCCTTCTGCTCGCTTATGGCTACTAGTGGCTACTGACTACTGCTGATCGTTGCTGAGGCCTTCTGGTGGCTACTGAGGGCCTGATTGGCTGCTTGCTTCTGACTACTGCTTCCTGACTTCTGCTGACTGCTAAACTGCTTACTCCCGCTATTTCCCAGCTAAAACCTGCTACTGACTTCTCAAAAAACTGCTACCCGCTGCTGGCGGCTTCTTCGGAGCTCTACAAGGCTCGAAATCCTCTGGAAAACACGGCTGTTTGGGGCTGCCCCCTGATTACTCGGCTGTTTTGCTCTCGTTTTGGGCTCGGTTTGGGGGGCCTGTTGTTGAGCTACCCCCTCCTCGCCGCTCCTCTGCGAAAGGCCTCCTTCATGACTGCTGCCGACTGCTTGGGGTGGCAACCGTTGCCACCCCTCTGGAGAGGCTCCCCTCGGATCTACCTTCACCTGTTGCTTCGCTTCGCTCGAGGCTGCTGAGCGAATCCGCTTCGGAAACTCAACCTGTTCTCTCGTCGCTAACCACGCCTCGTCACGGGACGACGATGCGGATGCCGCCGCTCTTCTCCTCCTCGTCGACGCCGATCCAGCTGAGGACGACGCGGTACGTCCCTGCTGTGGTGGCCCCTGTGACCTTCGACATGAGCAGGTAGTCCCGGACGCCTACGTTCTCGAGGTCCGTCGGCTGGGCCACCGTCAGGCCTTCAGAGGCCACTCCCTCGGCGTCGTAGACCGTGATGCTCTGGATCTCGATCGGGTGAGAGTCGGTAGCTCTCAAACCAGCTCCGGGGTCATCTGGACCGGAGGAATCGGCGCGCTGTCCAGACGGCGGGGTGATGAGGTGAGGACGGAGCCTGAAGGCAAAGACTAGAGTCAGAGGGCTTCTGACTGGGAGACCTGCGTTTTGCTGACTATCTCGTAATTCGAAACCCGCGTACTAGCTCGCAGGACGCACTCAAGACGGTCTTGCCTTCGCTCTCGCCCTTTGCGATTCCGTTTAGCATCGTTGCGAAAGTTTCTGGCCAGTCCTCAATGAGGCTCCTCCGTGGTTCGCCGGTTCGGTCAGAGCGAAGGGCCCCCAACCCCCAGGTAAGAAGGCCCAGAAATTGGGAGCCCAAACTCCGTCGTCCGCTCGGACGGCCGTCGATTGGCCGCGGCAATACTTGCTATACCCTGCCCACCGCTGGCTCGGTTGGCCCCACTCATGGAAGTGGCACCGGTTGGTTCCCATGCGGCCCGCGGGTCGGGTCCGGTGTCGCAACTTGTCGTCCCCTCGCAGGGGCCACTCGGCGTGCGACACGCCGTTCTACCATCAGGGGCTACCGCTCATCGCTAACTGGTTCTCTCATTAGCGGCTCGATTTGTTCACAGAGCAGGGCTATTGCGTTGGATGCTGGGTCGATGCAAGAGCTGGAAAATCGGTTGTCGCTTTCGACCTGCTTGTTTCGAAAGACAAGAATCTTGACGCCGCCAGAAATTACGATGTCCCCTCTACCGCCCAAAGAGAAGTCGCTTCCTGAACTTTGACAGTCTGCGAATCGTTAACGCCATCTGGTCGAACTCGTTGCGATGGCTCGGGCGGATGGATGATGACGTAAACCGTCTCGTCGAAGAAAAACAGCTCGAAACAACGCTGGAAACCGCCCGGTGTCTCCGTCCTAATGCAGACGCATTCCATGCCGCCGCCCGACGCATCGTTCGCAGAGAGGAAGCTTTCGCCTAGCCGATGCCGCCAAGCGGCGATTCTCCGCAACCACTTCACTTGCTTAGGCGTGAGCACTATCGATTGGCTCCCGCTGATCGCGTCCCTACGACGTCGCTGACCTTGCGATACCATTCGGCTTGGCTGGTAGGCATCATCGGGAAGTCTGGACCTGGGACACGGCCGCTATTCTCCCGCTGAAACAACGCCCGCGCCTGATTGAACGTTCGACCCGAGTTGCGGCAGCGGAAGACGCACGCCTTCCACGCGTTGTGGTCGGCCGGGTCGGTCGAGACGCGGGGCGGCCTGAACACGTCGCCCATGACTTCCCGCAGTGATCCGTCCGTCTGGATCACCAGCCGCTTGCTCACCAGGATTATGCAAGGGCTAGCAGTTACCACGTTCAGATAAGGACTTAAGCGTCGTCGGACTGCTATCGCAGCAGTGCATCATCGACGTAAGTCCTTTGTTAAACGTCCATTTGCTAGCAGTTGCATAATCCTGGACCGCTGTAGGCAAAGCCGCAGGCCGGACATGCCACGCCCCTCGCCCGCACCTTGGCGCATTTCGGGCAGACAATGGGCTCCGCTTCTTTCTTCTCCCGGTACGCTTCAGCATGGCGATCGGCGATCTTCGCTTCGGTGTCGTCAAGCGACCACACTCGATCCGCGTTCAGCGAGTCATGGCGCCAGTAGTTTCCGCCGTGGTCCTGGATAACGACGTGATCAAGCGACGGGTGATTCCGCAGCACACGGCCTCCCGATTGAAGGTAGCCGCAGATACCGCCGAACGTGCAGGCAAAGACGCTGTGGACCAAGTGCGTCCAGTCCACGCCCTCCCTCATTACGAAGCGGTTGCTGACGATCTCGATGTCTCCCGCTTCGCTGCGTCGCTTTAACTCCGCGCGGCTCTCCCTGTCCGCCACGACGGTCATGTGCTGATAGATGATCTTTTCGCCGTCGATATGGGCCGCCGAGATGCCCCGCTTCCAGAGCATTTCGGTGAACCAGATGGACTCGGCGACGCCAGGGGTAAACAGGATGGCCGGCTTGCCTTGGGGGTTAAGCCGCTGGTAGTGCTCCTACACCCGCCCGAAGATGACGGGCAGCATCACCTCCTTCAATCCGTCCCCAAATTGCAACAGCCCCTTCGCCTTACTCTTGAACGCTCGCAGGTCGCGCCGAGTCGATGCCGGTCATCAGTGTCTCGCACGAATGCTTCGAGACGGCGGCGAGGCTGGCAACGATTCGGGCGGCTCAGGCCGGATGGCGGCTGGCAGGAATTTGGCGGGAGGGACTCGCTGCGCCCGTGGAAGCCGGCCCCACGCAACACGTCTCGGTTGCCGAGCCCGTAGCGGTCCGAGAGGTAGGCGCCGCCCGTCCGATGTCCCCGACCGTCGAAAGCGACACCGACTCCGCTCCCGGCCGCTACTGACTCAACACGGAAACCGGCGTCCGCCACAACGGGCGATGCCGGAACTTCGAAACCACCAAGGCCGGACGGTTCTGCGATGCTGACGAGGGGAAGGCTTACGGGATCTGTGGGGATGACTTCGTGGGGACGCGGGATGGCGAACGATCAAGCGGAGATGAACCTCCATGAGCTTATCGAGAAGGCTATCTGCCAAGTGGTCCGGGCCGTCGCAGGGGCATCGCTGGCGCTGGCGGATGATAAGGCCAACAAGAGCGCGGAGATCGATCCGCGAGTAATGGCGGTCGCCGGGCTGCCGCAGACAAGCCCAGTCACAAACGACACCGACCGCGGCAAGCGAAAGCTCGTAGAGATCGACTTCGACCGCGCCATCACCACGTCGGAAGCCAATAGCAACGAAGGGGGCGGCGAGATAGGCGTCGCCGTCGCGGTGGTGAAGATGAACGCCCGGGGCAATAAAATGGCGGAAACTTCGACAAGGACCGCCAACCGGGTGCGGTTCTCCGTGCCAATACTCCTGCCGGTTGCAGAGCCATCCGGTGGTGTGATGCTGAGTGCTACGTGAGGAGTGCGTAGCCCGCCGACAGTCCAGAAGAAATCCAGAGCGGCCTTAACACTCAATAAGCACTCAGTAGGGCAGCGATTTCGGCCGATTCCAGCCGACCCCTCAAAATAGAAAAGCCCTACGATTCCAGTGCGGAACCGTAGGGCTGTATAGAGCGTTGTAGGCGGCCCTTAGATTTTAAGTCCGGAGCGTCTGCCATTCCGACACTCGGCCAACGGGTTGCAGGATAACGAGTTACGCGGCAGAGGGTTGGCCCGTCTTCGGCGCCGTTCTTGGACGCAGACGGAGTCAAGTTCTCTCGCGACGATGCGAATGTCTCGACACCCCTGGGCCGCGTGCCCGCACGGCGGGTCC
The DNA here is from genome assembly GCF_007753265.1 of Botrimarina mediterranea. NCBI lineage: Bacteria > Pseudomonadati > Planctomycetota > Planctomycetia > Pirellulales > Lacipirellulaceae > Botrimarina > Botrimarina mediterranea. The sequence continues at coordinate 3,799,560 of NZ_CP036349.1, read as the reverse complement.
GGGGTTACGAACGCGGCAGTTGTGCCTCGGATACTTTGCGACAGGCCGGTGAGTTTGCGCAAACGCGATAGCCTCTCTCGGAGACCGTCGATAGGCTGAAAGGACGTTTAGCGTCGGTGTCGGCACCGAATCGAGTTGTATGAGGAAAAATTATGCAGTTGGTTGTCAGGACGTTTGTTGGCGCCGCCGCTGCGGTGTCTGTCTGGGTTGCGTCGGTGAGTCACGTCGCGGCTCAGTTCACGGCGCTGCCCACGATCAACGTCACGGGCTTAGGTAACAAGCCGACGGAGAGCGATTACGTCCCCAACGTTGTGAAGAGTGAGAATGGCCTAGCGTCTTTCGAAGCGCTCAAGGCTCAGGCCGTCGCCGCGCGGACCTTTGCTTACTACAAGATGACCCAGCAAGGGTTCATCAACGATGGCACTTCCGATCAGGTGTACACCGGCAACGGCCAATCTCCGCGGCAGATTCACTACGAAGCGGCCGCGGCCACCGAGGGCGAGATTCTCTGGGTGCGGGATAACCTAGGAGCCCAGGCCGACGTACTGCTCGCCTCCTTCTACGTAGCTGGGGCCATTCCCACAGGACCGTTCAATCCGGACAACCCAGGAATCATCTACGAGCCGGGGGATTCGGACCCAACTGACACCGAGCGGCATGTTACCTACCCTTACGCCGAGGGTCTGGTCGGAAGATACAACTTCGGCACCCCGCTGGGCTTCATCGGTCAAGACCCGGTCAACAATCCGAACTGGCCGAATCGCGGCGCCATGTCGCAGAACGGCGGCGACTATCTATCCGACAACTCCATCAACTACCTCGACATCCTCAAGTACTACTACGGCGCCGACATCCAGGTCCGCACCGCGACGACCGCCGGCACGGGCGTTACGTACGGTCGCAAGGTGCTGACGACGTTCGACGACTACGGCAGCGGCCGAGTGTCGGATGGGATCATTGACGGCAACGAAGGTGTCTTCCATCGCTCGCCAACGTTCTCGGGCAGCACCACGGCAAACCTCGCCGGCTCCGATGCGGTGCGCGATAGTTCGACGGCCCAGCAAGGCTCGCACTCGCAGCGGATCGACGTCGTTTACGACGAAACGATCGGCGGCGAGTTCTTCATGCGGCACGTCGCCGGCGCCAAGTACAGCGACTTCGATGGATCGCAAAACGCGGCAGAGCAGATTGCCAACTTGCAGTTCGAATCGATCGGTTCCGTTGGCTTCTGGTTAAAGACCACGGACCCCGGATTGCAAGTCTCGCTCGGCATTGACGATCCCAACACGGGCGATCGCGGCGTTCGTAAGCCGGTGATCGCCGACGGTGAGTGGCACGAGTACAAGTGGTTTCTCGACGATGCGTCCCAATGGGATGCGTGGGCCGGCGGCAACGGCCAGATCGATGGCGTCAACGTGTCGCTCGACTCGGTTCAACTGTTCGGCTCGTCGGATGCAACGGTCTACCTCGACACGGTCTTCTGGGACCCGACCGACGTGTTCGACCCCCGCACCATCGGCGACTTGAACGGAGATGGCGATGTGGATGCCGCCGACTACACGGTCTATCGCGACAATGTCGGCGTGATCGACGCCGGCAATCCAGCGGACGCCAACGGCGACGGCGTCGTCTCAGAGACCGACTATGCGGTGTGGTCGGCCTATTACGGGACAACGACCGGGGGCGCAACCCTATCGGTCCCCGAGCCGACAACTGTCGCGTTTGCAGTGATCGTTGGACTGACGATGCTGACTCGACTAGAGCGTCGATGAGTATTGGCGCAACGCTTCTAGCAGGGAGCTGTAGGGGTGCGTGACAATTGGCCGCGGGTCGCTTTGTGGCCCTCCAGCCGTTGAATACGTCGCTATACTTATAAGTAGGGACGGGTAAAGTCTCCGGTATGGCCTGACTGCCATTCACTTTAGTCACCTTGACGCGACGTTGCGACTGCGAGCGTGTGAGATCGACGATTGAGGTGCTCGCTAGCAGTCGCTCAGCAAAGGAGCGCGGCGATGAACCGATCGATCTTAGTAGGCCTCGGCGGGATGGGGACTGAAGGCGCTTGCTACACCGAAGCCGCCACGCAGACCGCCATCGAGTTGGCTCGCCGGAACGAGGCGCTGCTCACCGGCGTTACAATCGTCAACACGGCCCAGCTCGGTAGCCTCGGCCCGGCGCCGATCGGGGCCGGAGCCATGGCGGCTGAGATGCGCGAACACCGCTTTGCCGAGACTCGCGACCGGGTCGCCGCTGCCGTGGTTGCGTTCGAGAATGCGTGCACCGCCGCGGGTCTCCGTTACAAGGTGCTGCGAGAAGAACGCAGCGAGCCGTTCGATTACCTGATCTCGCAGGCGCGCTACCACGACCTCACGCTGATCGGTCTGCGAGGACTCTTCGAGTACGGCGTTGCGGGGGAGGCCCACTACAACGCCGCCGACACGATGGTGAAACTGATCGCGGGGGGCGTTCGGCCGCTGATCGCCACCGGGCCCAAGTACCGACCCATCAACCGGGTGATGATCGCCTACAGCGGCTCGCCCCAGTCGGCGAAGACGATGCGGCGGTTTGTCCAGATGCGGCTCTGGCCCGACGCGACCGTGCGGGTCGTGGCTTTCGGCGATGACTACGAACGGCGGCAACGGCACCTGTCACACGCCGCGGGCTACTTCGAGGCCCACGACATCGATGTCGAGTTGGACTACCAGCCCGGCGACGCCAGGAAAGGCCTGCTCGAAGCGGCCCATGAGTGGAACGCCGATCTGATCGTGATGGGGAACAGCCACCGCACGCTTATCTCTCGGAAGGTGCTTGGTGACACAGTTCTCGAAACGATCCACCACTCCGATTTGCCGCTGTTCTTGTCGCAGTGAAGTTTGAGTCGGCATCGCTATCACGATTCGATTAACCATAGAGAGAAGGCGGCCGGCGCAACGCGCCGGCCGCCTTCTGCGTTAGCTATCCGACGCGTCGCCTAGCGGCGGCCATAGCAAAGCCGATGAGAGCCACTCCGAGCGTGGAAGGCTCGGGAACAACGAGTTCGCCAATCGCTTCGATGCCGTTGACATCGATGTATGCCAGGGCGTTGGCTCCCGCGATCCGCAAGTCCGATATCGCATAGGCGTGGTCCCAGAAGTGGCCGCCGTGGAAGAGATAGCCCGCCGTGACCGGACCGCCGGCCACCGGAGCATTCAACACAAACAACTCGCTTCCGGTCGCATAGAACCCATCCGGGTCGGCCGGGTCAACGATTTGACGGATGCTGAAGATGATCGAGTCACTGCCGACGCCGGCCGGGTCGGTCTCGAAGATCATGTCGTCTCCGATAATGTCCCGCACCATCATAGCGTCGAGGTTTACCGCCTCCCGGCCCGGAAAATCGCCGCTGCTGGAGAAAGCCGTCGTAGGGACAGTCCCTAGGAGTGATTCGACCGCGTCGACGATCAGGGCGTGACTGATATACGGCGAGCTCGTTCCAAGACCGAGGTCATAGTTCCACACGGAGGCGCCTCCGGTTGTCACATCGACGTCGAGCGAGTACTTGTTCGAGTCGGCGGCGGTCCCCGGTTCCGGGCCCCAGAGCTCAAGGCCATCGACGTCACGCATCGCCGCCATTCCGTTGACTAGTGGCGCGGGTGTCCAGAGATGCTGCACGGCGAAGCCGGCGTAGACGCCAGCCTCTTCAACCGAGATGTCTGCTGATCCACCGATGGTGTTGCCGTTGGACAGGGCCACAGGGCCGCTAGGTGGGACGAAGGCGCCTGGCACGGCGGGAATAAGAGTCCCTGGGCCGATGGGGCCGCCGTATCCGGCGACGGCGTCGTCGATTGTGAAGACCAGGTGGGCGGTATCTGGCATCGCCCCGCTACTCGGATTGTAGAGGCTCGTGTAAAGCGCATCGCCGTGGTTGGCGAGGGCGTCGACCTCTTCTTCCCGCGGAAAGTTGGGCCCGCGGCTGCCGCTGTAGTCGATGCCGTCGAGAGTTCCGCCGAGCCCGTCCCAGGCGACGACCTGTTCGGGATCGACTCCGCCCATAAAGTCGTGGTCGATGTTGTGCGAGTACTCCTTGCCGAAGACCCCCGGGGCAGGGATCACGCCGGGTCCCAAGGCGGGGATCGCCCCCGGCGGGAGCACCACCGGGACATACGGCGCCGCGGTGGCCAGCGAGCCGATGGCCGCCAGTAAGATCGCGACAAGACGAACTGAGTTGCGATACATGGGATTAGCTCACTCTGAAGTGAAGATGGGCCGGGAGGAGTAGAGGCCCAACCGCGACGCGCCGACCCGAAAGACGCCGCAGGCTGGTCGCTGCGCAGAACCAGAAGGGCGGCGTACGACGGCCGGGCTTCTCCCGGCACGAGCCGTCACAAAACCGCTTAGGTTCCGCTACGCAAAGACGCTGTCCACGCCGCTGGGCTAGCCGTCAGCGGCCGATCGATAACAGCCAATCAAGAGCGCGTCTTCCTGCCCGACAGCGACGCTTGAAGAAAAGATGGCGACGGGAATGAAAGCCTTACCCGTTCTGCGCCCCTGTCATATCCAATTAACGAGGCGAGTCAAGAATGCGCACGCAACTTCGCGAAAACGAATCAGTGTTTGAGTGAAAGGGCAATAATGAGCTGAAAGCGCTTGCTGACATCCTCCGCCGCGTCAGTAGCCCGAGAATCGTGCAGATAGGCTCGAAGTGAGATCACTCGAATTCCATCTGGTCTTCGCTGAGCAAGAAGTCCGCTACTGCGCTGCTATCGCCGCTTCGAGCACATCGAGCGCCTCTTCCAGTTGCTCGTCGGTGATCACGATCGGCGGCAGCAGACGGATGCAATTGCTGTAGAGGCCTGCGCGGATCAGGATCAGTCCGGCTGCGACCGCGCGTTGGATGATCTCCAGCGTCTCGTCTGGCGCCGGCGTCTTCGTGTCGCGATCGCGAACAAACTCCACGAGCCGCATTGGGCCGACCCCACGGACGTCGCCGACCAGCGGAAACTTCTCTCGCCACGATTCGAGCCGCAGCCGCATGCGCTCGCCCACTTCATGGGCCCGTTGTTGGAACTCAGGACTTTGGATCTGATTGAGCGCCTCGATCGCCGCGCGGCACGCGACGGGATTGCCACCAAAGGTGCCGCCGACGCCGCCTTTGTGGGCCGAGTCCATGACATCCGCCCGGCCGATCACCGCGGCGATGGGCATCCCGGCGCCGAGCGACTTGGCCGTTACGATCACGTCGGGGACGACACCTGTGTGTTCGATTGAGAAGAGCTTGCCGGTCCGTCCCATGCCGGCTTGCACCTCGTCGGCGATGAGGACCATGCCGTGTTCATCGCAACGCTTGCGGAGGTGCTCCATGAACCGCTGTGGGATTGGGACAAAGCCCGCCTCGCCCTGCACGGGCTCGATGATCACTGCCGCGACCCCCGCCGGATCGACCCGCGCGATGAGAGCGTTATCGAACTCGGCGATCGTCCAGTCGATGAACGCCTCTTCGTCGAGCCCCGCGGGCCCGCGATAGACGTTGGGCGTCGCAACGCGGTAGACCTCGCCGCTGAACGGCCCGAACCCTTTCTTAAACAGCGCGTACTTGCTCGTGAGCGACAGCGCCAGCTGCGATCGGCCGTGGTACGCGCCATCGAAGCACATCACCCCCTGCCGGCCCGTGTAGTAGCGAGCCAGGTTCACGGCGTTCTCGACGGCCTCACTGCCCGAGTTGGACAGCAAGGTCTTTTTCGTGAAGTGCCCTGGTGCGGCTGCATTGAGCTTCTCGCACAGTTCGACATACGGCTCATAGGTTGTCACCAGCGCGCAGCTATGGATGAGCTTGCCGGCCTGGTCACGGATCGCCTCGACGACGGCCTCCGGCGTGTGCCCCACGTTGAGCATGCCAATCCCGCCCGCCATGTCGATCAGCGTGTTGCCGTCGACGTCAGTAACAAGCGCGCCATGAGCATGCGAAACTGCAACGCCGGTCGAATGCGCCAGCCCCGCGGGAGTCGCCGCATGCCGCCGGGCGACAAGGATCTTGCTCTGCGGCCCGGGGATTTCGGTAACGAGATGGATCGATCTAGTCATTCAGAGATTATGCACGATGTGACAAAGGAACGAAGGCAAGGCATGATTAGTCTCTTCGTTCCTTCGATACTTTGAGGTTGATCTTAGAGAATCGCCAAGAGAGATTGCTCGAAGACCTCCAACCCGTCGTCGAGCTGCTTTTGCGTGACGTTCAACGGTGGGATCCAGCGGACGACGTTGCCGTGCGTGCCGCAGGTGAGAAGCAGCAAGGAGTTCTCGGCGCAGTGTTTCGCGACGCCGCCGGCTTGGGCCTTGCCCGTCGCCCCGGCGGCGAACTCGCAACCGACCATCAGCCCGGGGCCGCGCACTTCGCGAAGATCGGGGAAGCGAGCGGCGAAGACGCGCAACCTTTCGGTGAGGTACGCGCCGAGCCTCTCGGCGTTCTCGGCGAGCTTCTCGCTTTCCAGAACGTTGATGGTCGCGATCGCCGCGGCTTGGGCGATCGCCGAGCCGCCCCCATAGGTGCCGCCGTGCATGCCGGGGCCCATTTTCGCCATCAGCTCGCGTGGCGCGGCGATCGCCGACATCGGCAGGCCCGACGCGATCCCCTTCGCCATCGTCAGGATATCGGGCGCGATCCCGGCGCGGGTGTGGTACCACCAGTCACCCGTGCGGCCGAAGCCGCTCTGGATCTCGTCGGCGATCAACAACAGGCCGTGCCGGTCGCACAGCTCGCGCAGTCCCTTGAGGTAAGTCGCGGGCGCGGGGACGTAGCCCCCCTCACCGAGCACCGGCTCCAAGAGCACGGCCGCCGTCTCGCTCGGCGCCGACTGCGACGCCAGGACGTGTTCCAGCCGTGAGAGACAGTAATCCGACAGGTGCTCGTCATCAACGAACTGGAGGCCCGAGTCGGCGTGATTGAGGACGTACGGGAACGGCGCGTAGAAAACGCCGCCGGGGAGCGGTTGATAGCCGGCGCGGTAGACGGTCTTGCTGCTGGTGAGCGCCATCGTCATCGCCGTGCGGCCATGAAAGCCCCCTTCGAGCGCGATGACGTTCGGCTTACCCGTCGCGGCCTTCGCAAGCTTCACCGCGCCTTCCACGGCCTCGGCGCCGGAGTTAGCGAAGAAGAACGTATCGAGACCTTCCGGTAGCTTCGGCCGCAAGAGGTCGGCCAGCTCGATCGCCGTCTCGGGGACGACGCAGTTCATCTGCCCAAACAACAGCCGCTCCGCCTGCGACCGCACCGCTTCGACGACCACCGGGTGGCAGTGCCCCGTGTTGGTCACGCCGATGCCGCTGGTGAAGTCGAGGTAGCGTTTGCCGCTCTTGGCGTAGAGGTACGCTCCCTCGCCACGTTCGATGACTTCGCAGACGACCCGGGCCCACGCGGGAGAGAGGCAAGCGAGCGGGTCGGTGTTAACTGGTGCGTGCATCGCTTTTTGTCCCCCTCCTTTTCAGGGAGGGGCTAGGGGAGGGTCTGAACGCTCATTGCGGACGACCTCCCTAGCGTAGCAATACGCGGACCCTCCCCTAACCCCTCCCTGAAAAGGAGGGGAACTCAACGCGCTTACGCTTCTTCGATGGTGCGTTTTAGGAGCGGTTTGTACGTGTCGATGCGGCGGTCGCGCAGGAAGTGCAGCAGCTCGCGTGACTCGCGGACGCGGCCCAGCGGCAGGTCCGCTATCAAGACCTGCTCTGTGCCGTCGGCTTGGGCGATGATCTCGCCGAACGGGTCGCTGACGAAACTCTCGCCGTAGAACGTCATGGCTTCTTCCGTGCCGACGCGGTTCACCGCCGCGACGAAGACGCCGCTACAGATGCCGTGCGAGCGGATCACGGTCCGCCACGCCTCGGCCGAGCTGTAGCCGGGCCGGTCGGGTTCGGTGCCGATCGCCGACGGGTAGAACAGCACCTGCGCCCCCTGGAGGGCCATGATCCGCGCGACCTCGGGGAACCACTCGTCCCAGCAGATCGCGACGCCGATCTTGCCGAACCGCGTGGCGAACGTCTTGTAACCGAGGTCGCCGGGCGTGAAGTAGTACTTCTCGAGGTACTGTGGCCCGTCGGGGATGTGCGTCTTGCGGTACTTGCCGAGGTCGACGCCGTCGGCGTCGAAGACCACGACCGAGTTGAAGTAGACGCCCGGTTGCGCCTCTTCGAAGATCGGCACGATCAACACGACGCCGAGCTCTGCCGCCAGCGCGCCGAAACGCTCGGTCGTCGGCGAGGGCAGCGGCTCCGCGAGCGCGTAGCGCTCGACGGCGACCTCCTGCGGGAAGTAGGCCGCGTCAAAGAGCTCCTGCAAGCACACCACCTGCGCGCCGTCATCGGCCGCCTGACGGACGTAGGCCTCGGCGCGGTCACGCACGGACTCTCGCGACCCACTACAGGCCATCTGCACCAGGGCGACGCGAACCGTTGAGTCTGGTTTCATCGATTCAAAAGAAAAAAGAATGGAACGCGGATGACGCGGATGAAAAGGATAAACGCGGATTGCTTCTTGAATTGTATCCGCGGCTATTCTTTAAATCCGCGTCCATCCGTGTCCCATTCTTCGGAACCAAGTTAGACAGTGTCGCGAGGCTCCACGTCGACCGACACGACCATCGTGTGCGAGCCACCGCCGACGAAGACGCCTTGGATGGGGCTGATGTCGGCGTAGTCGCGGCCGATCGCGACGGTGATGTGATCGGTTCCCGGGATGCAATCGTTCGTCGGATCGAAATCCACCCAGCCGATGGCGCCGCAATAGACGCTCAGCCACGCATGTGACGCGTCGGCGCCCACCAACCGAGCCTTGCCCGGCGGCGGGATCGTCCGCAGGTAGCCGCTCACGTACCGCGCCGCGAGCCCCAGCGACCGCAGGCAGGCGATCTCGACGTGGGCGAAGTCCTGGCACACGCCCGCGCGAGCGTTAAACGCATCCAGCACTGGCGTGCTGACGGTCGTCGCCCGGGGATCGTACTTGAAGTCGGCGTGGATCCGGCTGGTGAGGTCGCGAGCGGCGTCGAGGATCGGCCTGCCGGGAGTGAAGGATGTCGACGCGTAGTCGCGCAGGGTTGCGTTCCGTGGGACGTGCGTGGAGGGAAACGCGAAGCGATACGCCTTGGTGGCGTCGGCGTCCCCCGGCAAGCGGAACGAGTCCCGCACGGTCTCCCACGGGAGAGACGTCGCCGGCAGCAGCGGCTGCTCATGGACCTCGACGTCGCTGATCGCCGTCAGCGTCAGGGTTTGATGGGCCCGTTGAATCGAGAAGAACTCGACTCGGTTGCCGAACAGGTCCGTCCGCTTGGCGCAGTCCGATGGGTCGGGGGACACGATTAGCCGGTAGGAGTCGAGCGTCTGCCCACCAAACGCCCGCGGCGCGAGCCGCACCAAGTTGTGGCACACAGCGACCGTGTCGCTGTAGGCGTACTTCGTCGAGTGGCGGATGCGGTAGCGCAAGGGGAGGGGCGGGGGGCTAGGGGCGGGGGACGAGGGGCATTGGATTTGGCAGGGCGGTTAGGCAGCGCGAATGAAATTTGTAGGAGGCGTCGCCGACGCCGATTTCGGTCTCTTAGCAGTTGCGCGTCATCGGCGTCGGCGACGCCTCCTACAGGACGAAGCCTCAAGCCTCACGTCGGCGCGAGCTGACGCGGTGGGCCGGAGTGAGCCAGGTACTTCAAGGAGATCGCGTGCGACAAGGCGGGCAGGTCGCGTTCGAGGTCAGACAACAGCCTAGTGAGGGGGCGTGGGTTGTCGAGTTCGTACGCCTCGCAGATTTCGCGGATGTCGGCCATCCGCACGGTGTGCGAGAGGGCGAGCGCCAGCCGCTGCTCGGGCGGGGCGCCGGGGCCGCCGTCGTCCGCGCGGGGCAGCTTGCCGATGTGCCGTTCGAGCGTGTTGAGTTGGTAGGCGATGCTGCGGGGATTGGTTTCGTCGGTGACGAGCAAATCCAGCACCGGCGCCAGCTTGACGCTTGCGCGGTAGCGGGCGCGGTAGGTCATCAGGCTGTCGGCCGACTCCAAGAGCGCTTCGAGCAGGGCAGGGGAGACGTCGCGCGACTCGACGAGGCAAGTCCGCAAGAGGTCGATCGCTTGCATCGCGCGTTCGAGGCGCCGGCCGATGTCGAGGAAGCGGTAGAACTGCGTTCGCGTCATGCTCTCGACCACCATGCCGCCCAGCGCCGCAAGGTCGATGATCAGCTCGTTCGTCAGATTCAGCACGTCGGTGAGGTTGGCCCCGCCGGCGTCTTGGTTGCGGAAGTCCTCGTAGACCCGCAGCACAATCCGCCAGGTGTCGCGCGACAACCGGTCTCGCACCTTGGCGGCCGACGCGAACATCCGATCGACCGTCGCCGCAAGTGAGCTCGATTGTGTGTGGTTCAGCACCTCGCGCGGCAATGCTAGCTCAACCATCGGCAACCGCTCGCGCATCTCGGCCAGGGCGTAGCCGGGTTCGATCTGTCCCTTCTCCGCCAACGCGCGGATCAGGGCGGGCAGCTCGGGAAAGTCCGCCGCGTTGCCTTCGCTGCTCAGCCGCGTCGCGACGATGCGCACCAGCCGCGCCGCGGCGTCCGCTCGTTCGAGCTGCCGCCCGAACCAGTAGCTGTTGTCCGCCACACGGCTGGGGAGCTCAGAGCCGATCCGTACGAGTTCGATCGACTCGTGCTCGCCGGGGAGCAGGGTCACTACCTCGACCGGCTTGTCTCCTACGATCCAGACGTCCTTGCTCCCTTCACCCGTAAGCAGCGTCGCCTCCAGCGGCCCGGAGTCGATCGACGTCCGCGCCAGCGCGCCGGGCATCACGTGGTAATCGCCGTCACCCGCGACGACGAACGCCCGCAGCGCCACCCGCGCGGGCTGCACCTTCCCTTGACGATAGGTCGGCGACGCGGAGCGGTTCACTTGCTCCTGGGCGACGAAGTTGACCGGGTCGCTGCGGATCATCTTCACCAGCGCGTCACGCGGCGACTTGCGCAGCTTGTTGGTGAGCAACGACTCTTGGCCACGGCGCCGGAAGGCGGTCTTGAGGATCAGGGTGTCGAGGTTCTCGATGACGTACTCGAGCGCCTCGGGGTCGCCGCACCACCAAGTGGCGACGCCCGGCAGCTGGAGGTCTTCGCCCAACAGCTCTTGGCAAAGCCGTGGCAAGAAGGACATAAAGATCGGAGACTCGACCAGGCCGCTGCCGCAAGCGTTGGCGACCAGCAAGGCGCCGTCGCGTTCTGCCTGGACCAAGCCTGCTACGCCGACTGGGGACTCGCCCCCCAGTTCGAGCGGGTCGCATTGGTCGGTGCTGGGCCGCCGCACCAGCACGTCGATCGGCGCGAGGCCGTCGAGTGTTTTCATCCACAACTGGCGGCTGCGAACGGTGAGGTCCTCGCCTTCGACGAGCAGATAGCCGAGGTAGCGAGCGAGGTAAGCGTCTTCGAAGTAATTGGGGTGCGCGGCGCCTTGGCTGAGAATCGCGATGGTCGGGTTTGTGCGCCCGGCGGGCGCCCAGCGACGCAATGTCGCTTGCAGTTGCAGGAAGAACGGCGCAAGACGCCGGACGCGGCGTTCGCGGAACGACTCGGCGAGCATCCGTGAAGTGACCAGCCGATTCTCGAGCGCAAAGCCGACGCCCGAGGGCGCTTCGGTCCGATCCGCCAAGACCCACCACTGGCCGTCCGGAGAGCGGCCGAGGTCCGCGGCGTAAAACAGCAAGTTCGGCGGCCGACCCCCTTTGGCCATCGGTGGGCGATGCAACGCCACACGGTAGCCCGGGTGCGAGTAGACCACCTCCGGGGGCAACAGGCCCGAGGTGATTAGCTGCTGGTCGCCGTAGAGGTCGGCGATCAGCAGCTCGAGCAGCGAAGCCCGCTGCGACAAGCCCTGCGAGATGGCGCCCCATTCGCTCTCGTGCAGCAGCAGCGGCGAGGGGTCGAGCGCCCAGGGGCGGTAGCGTCCCTCGGCGTCGCCGTAGGCGCTGTAGACGATGCCGTTCTCGTTGATCAGCCGTTGCGACTGCGTCCAGCGGCGCAGCAGCTCGACTTCGCCGATCTGCGCGACCTGCGAGCGGAAGCCCTTCCAGGCGGGCCGTGAACGGCCCGTCTCGTCGAGCATCTCGTCGTAGACGCCGGCGATCGGCGCGTACTCAGCGAACAGCGATCCAGGCTCGGCGCTATTCGGAGCGGTGCTTGCCGGACCACCGAGAGACTGCGCCTGACTCTGCATCAATGCTTGCCGCGGCGGAGATCGAGCGTGAGCGGGAACTCGGGATTAGGACCGTCGTCCCTCATCATAGCTTTACCTGCCGTATGACCGAAAGCGAGGAATCGCGTCGCCCGACGGGTCTCGGCCTCCAGGGCGTTGACAGGGAAAGTTTGCGGGTTAAGCCCGCCTGGATGGCCGACGTGGTACTGGCAACCGCCGGCGGAGCGGTCCATCCACTCGTCCACGAGGTCGAACACCAACGGACCGTCTACCGGGATCGTCGGGTGCAGGCAGCTCGGCGGCTGCCACGCCCGGTAGCGGACGCCCGCGACGAACTCGCCCTGCACGCCGGTTGGGTGGAGCGGCACGCGGCGGCCGTTGCAGGTCAGCACGTAACGCGGGTCGGTCATGCCATTGACCTTCACCTGCATGCGTTCGACCGATGAATCGACGTACCGCGCGGTGCCGCCCGGGGCGCCTTCCTCGCCGAGGACGTACCAGGGCTCGATCGCCCGCCGCAGCTCGACGTTCACGCCGCGCTGCGTGAACTGGCCGATGAACGGGTAGCGGAACTCAAGGTGCGGAGCAAACCAATCACGCTCCAGCGGGAAGCCCGCGGCGCGGGTCGCTTCGATGACGTCCTCGAAGTCCTGCCAAATGAAGTGAGGCAGCATCCACTTGTCGTGCAGCGAGGTGCCCCAGGAAACCAGCGGCTTTTCGTAGGGTGTCTCCCAGAACCGAGCGACCAACGCCCGCAGCAACAGTTGCTGTGTGAGGCTCATCCGCGCGTGCGGCGGCATCTCGAAGGCGCGGAACTCGAGCAGGCCGAGCCGGCCCGACGAGGTGTCGGGGGAGAACAGCTTGTCGATGCAGAACTCCGCGCGGTGGGTGTTGCCGGTGCCGTCGACAAGCAGGTGACGGAAAATCCGGTCCACCAACCACGGCGGCGTGTGCTCGCCCTTGCGGACCTGCTCGAAGGCGATCTTGAGTTCGTAGAGGTTGTCGGCCCGCGCCTCTTCAACGCGCGGCGCCTGGCTCGTCGGTCCAACGAACTTGCCGCTGAACAGGTACGACAGCGACGGGTGGTTGTTCCAGTAGCCAAGGAAGCTCTTCAAGAGGTCCGGGCGACGCAGCCAGGGGCTGTCCGCTGGCGTCGAGCCGCCAAGCACCACGTGGTTGCCGCCACCGGTGCCGGTGTGGGAGCCATCGAGGTCGAACTTCTCCGTCCCGAGGCGGCTCTCACGGGCGTCGTCGTAGACGCCGGTCGTGATCTCCACCAGTTCGTCCCAACTGTGGGCGGGGTGGACGTTGACCTCGATGACTCCTGGGTCTGGCGTCGCCTTGATATGCTTGAGGCGGCTGTCGTGCGGGGGCAGGTAGCCCTCAAGGACGACCGGCAGTTGCAGGTCCTCGGCGGTCTCCTCCACCGCGGCGATCAGGTCGAGGTACACGTCCAGCCGTTCGATCGGCGGCATGAAGATATGGAGCGTGCCGCCGCGCGGCTCGATGCACATCGCGGTGCGGATCAGGTTCGACGGGTCGTTGTAGTTGACGTCGGCTTTGTAGGGATCGAACCGCGAAGCGCTTCCTTCCGGCAAGGGATGTTGCGGTTGCGAAGGATCGTGGCCGTGACCGTTGTCGCCATAGCCGTGGCCGGCGCCATTGGCGCCGTTGCCGTCATGGTGGCGTCCTTGGAACTGGAAGTCGTGGTGGCCGTAGTCTCCGCCACCGCCGCCGTACCCGTAGCCACCGCCGGCGACGCCGACGGGCACGGGCACCGCGCGCCGCAGACGCTCCCGCATCGGCAGCGGGCGCTCGGCGTCGAAGGGGTCGGCCTCGAGGAACGCCTTGGCGTGCGCCGGCCGGTCGTCGTAGACGAGCGATTGGATCGGCAATCGATAGCCCATCGGTGAGTCCCCCGGCAGCAGGAACATCTCCTCCGACCGCACGATCCACTTGCCGCTTCGCCAACGCGGCTGGAACTCCCACCAAGCGAACTGCAACGGCAGGGCGACGCCGACCGAGCTCGTCAGCCCTTGCTCGAACACCCGCGCCAGGCGGGTGCGTTCTTCTTTGTCGTCGAGCTTCGAGTCGCGGACATCGACGTTCGCCGGCAGCCGCCGCTCGCGCCATGCGTAGTACATGGCGTCCTCGAAGCCGTCGATGACGTGCTCCGGGTTCACGACCAGCCGCTCGGCGAGCGCCTTACCGAAGCGGCGGGCGTCGTCGGCCGTGTGGCCGTACGAGACGCCGTCCTTGGCGAACAGCTCGTCGTTCTCCCAGATCGGCTGCCCGTCCGCGCGCCAGTAGCACGACAGGGCCCAGCGTGGCAGTTGCTCGCCGGGGTACCACTTGCCCTGCCCGTAGTGGAGCAGTCCGCCCTTGCCGAAGCGCCGCTTCAGGCGCAGCAGCAGGTTGTCGGCGAGGCGGCGCTTGTTCGGGCCGACCGCGGCGGTCTGCCACTCTTCGCCGTCCATGTCGTCGATCGAGACGAACGTGGGCTCGCCGCCCATCGTGAGGCGCACGTCGCCCGCTTCGAGATGACGGTCGATCTCGTGACCCAGCGACTCGATCCGAATCCACTCGTCTTCGGTGTACGGCTTGGTGACGCGCGGGTCTTCGTGGACGCGCTCGACCGACATTGCGAAGTCGAACTCGACCTCGCACGGCTCGTGGCCGCCGCTAATCGGCGCGGCGGACGTCGGTTGTGGCGTGCAGGCCAGCGGGATGTGACCCTCGCCGGCGAAGAGGCCCGACGTGGGGTCGAGGCCCACCCAGCCCGCGCCGGGGAGGAACACCTCGGTCCAGGCGTGCAGGTCGGTGAAGTCCTCTTCGGGGCCCGACGGGCCGTCGAGCGACTTCTGGTCGGCCGTCAGCTGGATCAAGTAGCCCGACACGAAGCGCGACGCGAAACCCAAATGCCGTAGCGCTTGGCACATCAGCCACGCCGAATCGCGGCACGAGCCGGTGCGCTTGGTGAGCGTCTCTTCGCAGGTCTGCACGCCCGGTTCGAGCCGGATTGTGTAGCCGATCTCGCGCTGCAGCAGTTGGTTGATATCGACCAGGAAGTCGATCGTCTTCCGCGGCGTGCGGTCGATCGTCGCCAGCAACTCCATGAGCGCCGGGCTC
Organism: Botrimarina mediterranea; assembly: GCF_007753265.1. Lineage (NCBI taxonomy): Bacteria > Pseudomonadati > Planctomycetota > Planctomycetia > Pirellulales > Lacipirellulaceae > Botrimarina > Botrimarina mediterranea. The sequence goes on along the minus strand of NZ_CP036349.1, from coordinate 3,784,252 downwards.
TCTTCGTTCGTGGCGAAGTAGGGCTTCAGGTTGTGCTGCGATTCTTCGTCGTAGTAGAAGGGGGTCTTCTCGGCGTTGGGTTCCAAGAAGAAGTCGAAGGGATTAATTGCCGACAGCGACGCCGTTAGGTCGACCGTGATGTCGAGCTCGGTCGCCTGCTCGTTGAAGACGCACCGCGCCAGGTAGTTGCCGAACGGGTCCTGCTGCCAGTTGACGAAGTGGTCGGCCGGCCCGACCTGCATCGAGTAGCTCTCGATCGGCGTCCGTGAGTGGGGCGCCGGCCGCAGGCGGATCACCTGCGGGCCGATGCTGATGGGTCGGTCGTACCGGTAGCTGGTCCGGTGGTGCAGCGCAACACGAATACTCATTATTTGACGACGGCGCGGTCGGCGGGACCCGGTTGTGCCGGGTGTAGGGGCGGGGGGCTTGGGCGGCTAGCGAATCAGTGCAGCATACGTTGAAACTGCGTCTGCTTCGGCGGTTTTGCGTCCGTGTCCAGCGTGAAGAAGTCCTTTAAGAGGGCGTCGCCGATGTCGTTCAGCCGGCGTTGGAAGGCGTCGATGTACTCGTGCATCCCTTCGCGGACGACGTCGTCGATCGCGGTGTAGTCCATTTCCGACCGCAGGCGACCGGCGAGTTTCTCCGAGCGGCAGCTGAACGTCCCCGGCCGACTGCCGGTGATCTCGCTGATCGATTCCTGGGCCCGCATCAGGCAGAACCGCATCGAACGGGGGAAGTCGCGGTCCAGGATCAGGAACTCGGCCACCTCCGCGGGAGTGATCCGGCCGTGGACGCGGCGGTACATGGTCAGAGCGCTCGCGGACTTCAGCAGGGCCGACCAGCGGACCACGTCGAGCGTCGAGCCGACGTCGTCCAGGCCCGGCAGCAGGTGGAAGTACTGCACGTCCACGATCCGCGAAGTCTTGTCGGCACGCTCAAGGAGCCGCCCGATACGCGAAAAGTGCCACGCCTCGTTGTGAGACATGGTCGCGTCGGTGGTGCCCACCAGCGTGTGGCTGGCGTGGCGGACCATGTCGCAGAATTGGTTGGGCTCGGAGATGAAGCGGCTGTTCTGCAGCGCCGACTGCACCATGAGGTAGAACTTGTTGACCTGCTCCCACATCGCGACGGTGATCGACTCACGCACGCTGCGGGCGTTCTCCCGCGCGGCGGCGACGCATGAGAAGACCGAGTTGGGATTCCGTGGGTCGAACGCCAAGAACCGCAGCACCGCCTCGCGTTGGGGCTCGCCGTAGAGCTCCTTGTAGAGGTCCTGGTCGCCCGTTGTGTAGACCAGCGGCGCCCACTGCTCGCTGAGGTCGACCCCTTCGCCGAGCGTGAGGTTGTCGTTCACGTCGATAAAGCGCGCGACATTCTCGGCGCGCTCGACGTAGCGGCTCATCCAGAAGATCGATTCAGCGACGCGGCTTAACATTCGGTGCGGGGGAGAGCTTGGGGCCCGGGCTGATTCGCCGCGAGGGGGACTTTTGGTTAAGTGGGGGCGTCAAGCCGACGCCGCCGACCCATTGATGTGGCTAGTCAGCGCCTTCCAGGAGTCGGTCCCAGCGGGGTCGCGGAGCACCCAGGTGTCCTTGCTGCCGCCGCCCTGCGAGGAGTTGACGATCATCGACCCTTGGACCAGAGCCACCCGTGTCAGGCCGCCCGGCATCACGTAGATTTCTTTACCGGCCAGGACGAACGGCCGTAGGTCCACGTGTCGGGGCTCCAGGCCGTCGGACGTGAGCGTCGGCGCGGTCGAGAGGTCGAGCATCGGCTGGGCGATGTGCTCGCGCGGGTTCGCGCGGATCCGCTCGGCGCACTTCTCAAGGTCTTCTTTCGAAGCCCGCGGTCCCAGGACGATGCCGTAACCTCCCGACTCGTTGGTCGGTTTCACCACCAGCTTGTCGAGGTTGGCCAGCACGTGTTCGCGCTGTTGTTCATCCCAACAAACATAGGTGGGCACGTTGGCGAGGATCGGCTCTTCGCTCAGGTAGTAGCGGATGATGTCGGGGACATAAGCGTAGACCGCCTTGTCGTCGGCGACGCCCGTGCCCGGGGCGTTGGCGAGCGTCACGTTGCCGGCCCGACAAGCCCGCATTAGGCCGCGGACGCCGAGCACCGAGTCTTCGCGGAAGCACTCGGGGTCGAGGAAGTCGTCATCGATCCGCCGGTAGATCACATCGATGCGTCGCAGGCCGCGCGTGGTGCGCATGTAGACCACGTCATCGATGACCGTGAGGTCCACGCCCTGCACCAGCTCGACGCCCATCTGCTGGGCGAGGAACGTGTGCTCGAAGTAGGCCGAGTTGTAGACTCCGGGTGTCAGGACTACCGCCAGGGGCGACTCCACCCCGGGCGGGGCGCTGTCCAGCAGCGTCCGCAGCAGTTGCTCGGGGTACTGCTCCACCGGCGTCACGGCCATCCCCTGGAAGATGGTCGAGAACGTCCGCTTCATGATCTCACGGTTCTCGAGCACATACGACACGCCCGAAGGACAGCGCAGGTTGTCCTCCAGCACGTAGAACACGCCGTCGCGGTCGCGGACGAGGTCCACGCCGCTGATGTGGCACCACGCCTTGTTCGTCGGGCTAAAGCCGCGTAGCTCGGGGCGGTAGGAAGACGCGGTCTGGATCAGGTGCTCGGGGACGACCCCGTCGGCGATGATCTTCTGGTCGTTGTAGATGTCGTCGATGAACAGGTTTAGCGCTTTGACGCGTTGACGAAGCCCCGCCTCGACACGGGCCCACTCGTCATAGCCGATGATCCGCGGCAACACGTCGAACGGCCAGACCTTCTCGACCCCGGCCTCGTGGCCGTACACGTTGAAGGTGATGCCCATGTTGCTGAGGTGCAGCTCCGCGGCGATCTGGCGATTGCGGAGCTCGTCGAGCGTGACGCCGCCGAGCCGTTCGACGAACGCCCGGCAGGGGTCGCGGGGAACGTCTGCCGAAGCGAACATCTCGTCGAACGAGTCGGTGCTGTACATGGGGCGGGTGGGCCCTCGGAGGTGCTGAACAAGGCCGGCAAATTACCGCACAAGGCCCGTCCGGGTCCAACGTTATCGGCTGAAAACTGCTCGACGAGTAGGCAGGCCCAGCGGCTTTGCGCGGCACGCGCACACCCCGACCGCGCGCCGTACTCCGAAAAGAACGGGTCCGCACAGGGTGCGTCGTATGGACAAACTGGGGCAGCAACCGTTGTGCCATATGCGTTAGCGACCCCACCGTTTCGCGCTAAATCTCGCAGCGGCGTCCATTAGTTGCTGGCTTATCCCCTCCCGCCCGGTTATCCATGTCCTGCGCCAAGGCATTGCGGGTCCTACGATCCGCAACCGAGCCAAGTGCTTGATAGCCCCGGAGCGTTGACCGATGCCCGTCCCGAAACCCACCCGCCGCGGTTTCCTTGCCGCCGGTGCCGTGACTGGACTTGGACTCTCGCTCGGCGACTTCTTCGCCCTGCAATCGGCTCAGGCCGCGACCAACAGCTACACGCCCCCGCCGGTTCGGGCCAAGAGCGTCATTCACATCTTCTTAGAGGGCGGCGTCTCCGCCCAAGAGACCTGGGACCCGAAGCCCGACGCCCCCATCGAGTATCGGGGAGAGCTTGGTTCGGTGGCGACCAACCTACCCGGTGTCCGCTTCAGTGAATTGCTCGGGCGCACCGCGGGCCTTGCCGACAAGCTGACGGTCATCCGCTCGATGACCCACGGCGAAGCCGCCCACGAACGCGGCCAGCACAACATGCTGACCGGCTACCGGCCCAGCCCGGCGCTGGTCTACCCGAGCTACGGCAGCGTCGTGAGCCACGAGTTTGGCCCGCGGAAGGACCTGCCGGCTTATATCAGCATTCCCGGTCAGGTCACCGATTACGGCGGCTCGGGTTACCTGAGCACGGCGTTCGCCCCGTTCAGCGTGGGTGACGACCCGGCGAATCCCAACTTCGCCGTCCGCGACCTCAACCTCCCCGGCAACGTCAGCGACGAGCGCTACCACCGCCGCCGCAAGGCGCTGGAGATCGTCAATCGTCCGTTTACCGAGGAGGCCGCGTCCGACGCCGTCGCGGCGATGGACGCCTTCTACCAACGTGCCTTCGAGCTGATCGGTTCGCAGAGCGCCCGCGAAGCCTTCAACCTCCAGAAAGAAGACAACGCGATCCGTGATCGCTACGGCCGCCACCAGGCCGGGCAGCGGATGCTGCTCGCCCGCCGGCTCGTGGAAGCAGGCGCGCGGTTCGTGACACTCTCCTACGGCGGCTGGGACCACCACCAGAACATCACCGGCAACATGCGCAACCTGCTGCCGGCGTTCGATCAGGGGTTCTCGACGCTCGTCGCCGACCTCGACGAGCGTGGCCTCCTAGACGATACCCTGGTGGTCGTCTCCAGCGAGTTCGGCCGCACGCCGAAGATCAACGCCGACGCCGGTCGCGACCACTGGTCGAAGGTCTTTAGTGTCGTGCTCGCCGGCGGCGGTATGAAGCGCGGCGCAGTGATCGGTTCATCCGGGCCGACCGCCTCGGAGCCCGAGGCCACGCCGATCACGCCCGAAGACCTGGCGACGACGGTCTTCCACCAGCTCGGCATCGACGCCACGAAGGAGCTAATGGCGCCGGGCGACCGGCCCATCGAGATCGTCGATGGTGGTCGCGTCCGCAAGGAATTGATCGCGTAGCAGCCTGCCCCGCCGAACCACAGCCCTGTGGTTCTTCCGCTCGCCCTTCCTCCCGATAGGGTCGTGACGTGCTCCTCCAGAGATTATCGCCGGCAATCCTCGGCATGCTGTGCTTCGCCGGCGCCATCGCCGACGCGGCACAGCCTCGCATCAATCAGCTCGCGCCCCAAGGCGTCCGCCGTGGCGCGGAGGTGACGGTCAAGCTGCTCGGCCCGCGCGTCGGCGCCGAGCCGCAAGAGATACTCTTCGACGCGCCCGGCCTGAGCGTCGTGAAGCTCGAGCCCGCCGACGGCAACACGCTGCAAGCCACCCTTAAGGTCGCCGAGGACTCGCCGCTCGGCCGCCACGCGATCCGTTTGCGCACAGCGACGGGCGTCAGCAACCTCGTGACGCTCCATGTCGGCGCCCTCGAGAGCGTCGATGAGGTGGAGCCCAACAGCACCATCGCCGAAGCCCAAGCGATCCCGCTCGGCCGTACGGTCCACGGCGTCATCAAAGTCGAGGACGACGATTACTTTGCGGTCGAACTAAAAGAGGGGCAGCGACTCTCGGTCGAGGTCGAAGGCATCCGCCTTGGCCGCACGTTCTTCGATCCGTGCCTCGAATTGCTCGACGCGGCGGGCAAGACGGTCGCCGCCAGCGACGACGAAGCCGCCGCTTATCAGGACGCCTTCCTTTCCTACATCGCGCCGGCTGCCGGGCGGTACCTCGTGCGGCTGCGTGAGTCGGCGTACCAGGGCAACGACGCTTCGACCTATCTGCTGCATATCGGCGATTTCCCCCGTCCAGCGGCGGCCTACCCGCCCGCGGTCGTCGCCGGTCAAGCGAGCGAGGTCACGCTCATTGGCGACCCCAAGGGTGACTTCAAGCAGACCGTCACGGCGCCGGGAGAGTTGAAGGGCGACTCCGAACTCCACGCCGCCGATGACGCGGGCGTCGCCCCGTCGTCATTGCCAATGAAAGTCGTCGCCGCGCCGCCGGTGCTTGAAGCCGAGCCCAACAACGACCGTAAAAAGCCGACCCGCATGACCACGCCCGGCGCCGCCGCGGGGGTGATCGGCGCGGAGGGGGACCGTGACCACTTTGTCATCACGATGAAGAAGGGCGAGGTGCTCGACCTCCGAGTCCGGGCCAGAGAGCTGCGCTCGGGCCTCGACCCCGTGCTGCGTGTGTTCGACGCCAAGGGCAAACGCCTCGCCGGCGCCGATGATGAAGGCCGGTTTCCCGACAGCTACATTCGTTTCACCGCTCCCGACGATGGCGACTACACGCTGCAGATCGAGGATCGCACGCGGCGCGGTGATCCGTCGTTCGTTTATCTCGTCGACGCGACGCCGCGCGTCGCCGCGGTTGAAATCACTCTCGATGAACGACAAAGGTTCGAAGCGACCACGATCGAAGTCCCACAGGGCGGCCGCTGCGCGGTGCTGCTCACCGTCAATCGCAAGGACGTGGGCGGCGAGATGCAGGTCGCGTTCGACTCGCTCCCGCCGGGGATAACCGCGGAGTGCTCGCCACTGCCGGCCGATTACAACCAGTTGCCGGTCGTGTTCAGCGCCGCGTCCGACGCGCCACTCGCCGGCACGCTCACGTCCGTGACAGCGAGCTTCACCCAGCCGGAGAATCAGCCGCCGCTCGAGACCCGCTTTCGCCAGCAGACTTGGATGGTCCGCGGCCGCAACAACGTCTCGGTGTGGAGCCACTACGCCAATCACGCCGCGGTCGCGGTAACGAAGAGGCTGCCTTTCACGATCACCGTCGATCAACCGCAGGCGCCGCTCGTCCGCGACGGCAACATGGTCCTCAGGGTCCACGCCCGGCGCGATGAGGGTTTCGACCAAGCGATCCGCGTCTACACGCTGCACCACACGCCGGGCGTCTCGACCAACCGCTCGCTCTCGATCCCCCAGGGCCAGAACGACGTTGATATCCCAGTGACCGCCAATGGTCAGGCCCGCACTGGAGCGTGGCCCACCGTCGTCGTCGCCGACACAGGCGTCCGCGGCCGCGTCTTCGCGTCGTCGCCGTTCGTCACGCTCAATGTCGCCGAGGCCTACTTTGATCTTTCGGTTCCGACGGTCACGACCAAGCAAGGCGAGCCGGTCGAGATGACCGTCGCCCTGTCGCACCGTACGCCGTTCGAAGGCAACGCGACGCTCGAACTCGTCGGCCTCCCGCCGGGCGTCACCGCGGACCCCGTCGAAGTCGCCGCCGGCGCCGAGTCGGCGAAATTCGCCATCAACGTGCCGCTCGACGCCCGCATCGGCCCCAACCCGGGCGTCGGCGTCCGTGTGCGACTGATGGTGAAGGGCGAGCAAGTCGAGTATCGCCACGGTTACGCCGAGTTCCGCATCGACCCCGCGCCGACCAAGACCGCTAAGCAAACCGCGAGCGCTGGAGGGCAGAAGTCATGAAGACCCAGAAATTTACGCTGATCGCGTTACTGGCAATCAGTTGCACGATCGCCGAGGGGACCGAAGAGGGCGTCACGCCCGAGCAATCCACCACGCGCTTCGTCGAGCTCAGCCTCTACCCGCCGCAGGTGACGCTCGGCCACGCCGGTGACTACCAAGGCATGGTCGCGGTCGCGACGCAGGCCGACGGCGTGACGATCGACGTCACCGACCTTGCCAAGTGGCGCGTCGGCGTCGAGCACGGTGAGAAAGACGCCTTAAGCGTCGAAGAGGGCGTCGTCCGCGCGGCGAGCGACGGCGTCGCTCGTGTCGGCGTCGAGTTCGCCGGCCTCCGTGCCGAAGCTGACGTGCACGCCCAAGGGACCGCGAAAGAGAAGCCCGTCAGCTTCCGTCACGACGTGATGCCGATCCTCATGCGCACCGGGTGCAATTCGGGCGGCTGCCACGGCTCGTCGCGCGGCAAGGACGGCTTCCGGATGTCGCTGTTCGGATTTGACCCGGCGGGCGATTACCACCGACTGACGCGCGAGCAGGTCAATCGCAGACTCAACCTTGCGATGCCCGAAGAAAGCCTGTTGCTCACCAAGGCCGTCGCCAGCGTCACCCACACCGGCGGCAAGCGGTTCGACGAGGACAGCGACTATTACGCCAAGCTCCACGACTGGATCGCCGCCGGCGCCCGCAACGACCTTGAAGGAGCACCAACGGTGACGGGCGTCGCCATCTACCCGCCGAAGGCGGCCATCGGCGCCGGTGGTCAGATGCAGCGCTTCGTTGTTGTCGCCGATTATTCGGACGGGACCTCGCGCGACGTGACGAGCCTTGTCGTCTTCCAGTCGAGCAACGAGTCGTCGGCCGCCATCGACGCCGCGGGCCTCGTCACCTCCGACCGCCGCGGCGAGACGTTCGTCACCGCCCGCTTCGACACGCACACCGTGGGCAGCCAGGTGCTCGTGCTGCCGACCGACGAGCCGTTCGAGCCCAGGCCGGAGACGCCCGCCAATTACATCGACGAGCTGGTCAGCGCGAAGCTCCGCACGCTCCGCGTCCACCCCAGCGACCTCGCTAGCGACAACGAGTTTCTCCGCCGCGTCACGATCGACATCGCCGGGCGCCTGCCGACCGTCGCCGAGGTCGAGGCGTTCACCGCTAATGAGGACCCGGCCAAGCGCACTGCGAAAATCGACGAGTTGCTCAAGGACCCGGGCTTCGCCCAGGTGTGGGGCCTCAAGTGGGCCGAGCTGCTGCTCGTGCGGACGCTCCCCAACCGCGTCGAGTACAAGCCGATGTTCTTGTACTCACAGTGGCTCACCGAGCAGATCGACTCGGGCCGGCCGCTCGACGACATGTTCGGCGACCTGCTCGCGGCGAGCGGCAGCTCGTTCACGACGCCGCAGGTCAACTTCTATCAGATCGAGCCCGACCCCAAGAAGATCGCCGAGAACGTCGCCCAGACCTTCCTCGGCACCCGGCTCCAGTGTGCCCAGTGCCACAACCATCCGTTCGACCGCTGGACGATGGACGACTACTACGCGTTCACCGCGTTCTTCACGCAGATCGGCCGCAAGACGGGGGAGGACTACCGCGAGGTGTTCGTCTTCAATTCGGGTGGCGGCGAGTCGAAGCACCCGGTTGATGGCCGGGTGATGAAGCCGAAGTTCCTCGGCGGCGCCGAGGCCGACGTGAAGGGCCGCGACCGCCGCGAGGCGCTCGCGGAGTGGGTTACGTCGCCGGAGAACCCGTGGTTCGCCCCGAGCGTCGCCAACCGCGTCTGGGCGCACTTCTTCGGCGTCGGAATCGTCGAGCCGCTCGACGATATCCGCGTCAGCAACCCGCCGAGCAACCCCGAGTTGTTCGACGAACTGGGCGAGAAACTGATCGAGTACGACTATGACCTACGGCGTCTGGTGCGTGACATAACCACCTCGAGGGCTTACCAGCGTTCGTGCGAGCCAAACGAGTCGAACGCCGGCGACACGCGCAACTTCGCCCGCTCGCACGCCCGCCGAATGCCGGCCGAGACGATGCTCGACTGCCTCAGCCAGGCGACCGGCGCGCCGGAGAAACTGCCGGGTCTTCCGCTCGGGTCTCGCGCGACACAGATCGCCGACGGCAACAGTGGCAACTACTTCCTGACGACCTTCGGGCGCTCACGCCGGGAGTCGGTCTGCGCCTGCGAGGCCAAGACCGACCCGACGCTGTCGCAAGCCCTGCACCTGCTGAACGGCGCGACGGTCGCCGGCAAGATCGACAGCGGCAAGCTTATCGAGGGATGGCTCGAGGCCGGCAAGACGCCCGTCGAAGTCATCGACGCCATTTATCGCAGCGCTCTAGGCCGCCCCGCGACCGAAGAAGAGCGCGCCGAGCTAACGCCGCTCCTCGGCGATGACCCCAAACCGATCGAACCCTTGCGCGACATCTTCTGGGCGGTGCTCAACTCCCGCGAATTCGCTTTCAACCACTAAAAGTTTGGAGCCACAGAAAGGCACAAAAGACACGAAGAAGGACGGTAGGTGGGTAGACCGGTAGGCCGTTAGGGTTGTCCGTCAAACCTCTTCCTATCGTCCTTCCAGACGAACTTCTTCTTTGTGCTTTTTTGTGGCTCACCTTAACATCGTCATGATTAAGCATCTTGCAGTAATCGGCTTCGTCGCAGCGGCGTCGAGCGCTCTCGGCGCGGTGACGTTCGAGAAGGACGTGAAGCCGATTTTTCGTGAGCACTGCGCTGGGTGCCACAACCAAGACGACGCCGCCAGCGACTTTGCTGCTGACGGTTTCGACGGGGTCCTCGCTGGCGGGGCAGGGGGGGAGGTCGTGGCGCCGGGGGACCCGGACGGCTCGCGGTTATGGCGGCTGATCACGCACGCCGAGCAGCCCGCGATGCCGCCAGGCGGCGACAAGCTGCCCGACGCCCAGCTCGCCGTTGTTCGCGCCTGGATCGAGGGCGGCCTGCTGAAGGACGACCAGTCAAAGCCGATGGCGTCCAAGAAGGCGGCGATCGCGGTGGTCGATGTCGGCGATCTCGGCAAGCCCGTCGGCGAGCCGGCGATGCCTAAAGACTGGTACCGCGAGCCGGTGGTCACCAGCGACGCCGTTGGCCCCGTCGAGTCGATCGCCGCCAGCGCCTGGGCGCCCGCGGCCGCCGTGCCCTGGCAGCGGCAGGTCGCGCTCTACCACACGGAGACCAGCGCGCTGTTGGGCGTGACGCCGTACCTGGAAGGCGCGCCGCACGTCGTCCGCTTCAGCCGTGACGGCAGCCTGCTGCTCGTTGCCGGCGGGCGCGAGGGCGCGCTCGGCACCGCTGCGATTATCGACGTGGTCAGCGGCGCGCGTCTTGCAACGGTTGGCGACGAACTCGACACCGTCCTCGCCGCCGACATCAGCCCCGACAACCGGCTCGTCGCCATCGGCGGGCCGAAGAAGAAGGTCCGCGTCTACCGCGTCGTCGACGGCTCGCTCGCCTACACGTGCGAGAAGCACACCGACTGGGTCACCGCCGTCGCGTTCAGCCCCGACAACCAGCTACTCGCCACCGGCGACCGCTCCGCGGGGTTGCGGCTCTGGCAGGCCGAGGCGGGCCACGAGCGTGGCGACCTCCGGGGCCACTCGCTGGCGATCACGTCGCTCGCTTGGCGGCCGGGCGTGCTCGCTTCGGCCAGCGAAGACGGGACGGTCCGCTGGTGGAACGCCGACGGCGCGCAGGTGAAGTCTTTCCCTGCTCACGGCGGCGGCACCTTGTCGGTGGCGTTCGCCAGTGACGGCCGCCTCGTCACCGCGGGGCGCGATCGGCTGGTGAAGCTCTGGAACGCCGACGCCGGGCATGTCGCCGACCTCACGCAGACCGACGACGTCGCGCTGGCCGCGGTCTTCGCGCACGGCGACAAGCGCGTCGTCGCCAGCGACTGGTCGGGCAAAGTCCGCGTCGTTGATATCGAAACGAAGCAGCCCGTCGCGATGTTCACGCCCAACCCGCCGACGCTCGCCGAGCGTGTCGAGGCAGCGGACAAGTCGCTCGCCGACTTGCAAGCCAAGCATGCCGAGGCCACGACGCTATCCGCTGAGAAAGGCAAAGCCTTAGAACTAGCGCAACAAGCCCACGACGCCTTCAACAAACGACTCGCCGACGCCGAGCAAAGCCTCGCCGCCGCCCGGCGTTCGCTCGACGAGGCCCAGGCGACGCTCAAGGGCCGCACGGGCGCCGAGTCCCGCGCCAGCGAGGCGAAGTCCGCCGCCGACACGGCGCTGGCGGAAGCGGCGAAGAAGCTCGAAGAGGCCCGCAAGGCGAACGCGCCGAGCGTCGGCGACCTCGTCGCGGCCGTTGCCGACGCCGACAGCGCCGTCCACGCCGCGACGGCGGCGCTAGGCGAGACGCAGACGCTCCGCGTCGAGGCCGAGGGCCTCGCCGGTCAGGCGACACAGCGCAAGTCCGACGCCGACCAGCTGTTGGCGGAAGTCGGTTCGCAGCGCGCGGGCCTGCCAGACCTGGCGCCGCTCCAAGCCGAAGCCGAAGCGGCAACCAAGGCGCTCCAAGAGATGGCTCAGCAAGTCGCGCAGGCGACGACCGCCCGCGACGCCGCCGTCGCCGAGCGCGAGCGCTACGCCGCCGCGGCCGACGAACTGGCGAAGCGCGCCGAGCAGACGCTCGCCGAGGTGACGACGCTCGAAGCCGCCGCCGCCGAGGCCGCGTCCCGCGAGGCGGAAGCCGCCCAGGCCGCCGAAGCCGCCGCCGAGGCGACCAAGGAATTGCAAGCCCAGCTCGAAGCGATCAAAGAGCAGATCCGCGACAGCCGCGCCAAGCAAGCGGAGTCGAAGCAGTCGCTCGCCGACCTCGAGGCCGAAGCCGCCGCGCAGCAAGCGAAGCTCACCGAAGCCCAGCGCCGCGCACAGGTCGCCGAAGCGCAGCTCAACGACCTCAAAGCGACAAGCGAGTGGCGCGCCGAGCACATCGCGAAGGAATGACACAAGCATCCAACCACATCGATGGGTCTCAGCCGCGGGCGGTAGCCCCCGGCGCGCCGCCGAGCAAGTGGGGATTCCTCCGCTTCATCTCCGGTGGCTTCTGCCACCCGGCTGAGAGCCTAACAGTGCTTGCCTAAGTGGGATTGCAATTCCGCGACGCTGTTCGCTTGCGGCGGTCCATCCGCAGCTCCATCCCACTTAACCGCCGCTGCCTTAGCGCCGTCGAGCGCCGCTTGCAGCGACCGCGTCCCCGCCGCGGCTTGCTCGCTGAGGGCCGGGAGCCAGCGGGTATGGGCGACGCTCGGGAACGGTTGCCAGCGGTCCGCCGCGCGGTAGGCGGCGATGTCGAGGGCGCCGGACCCAGCGAACTCGGCGACCAGCGGTTCCAGCCAGACCCTCTCAGGCCGCACCAGATCGCACGAGGCGAACGCTAGGAGGCCGACGCCATATTTGTCGAGTCGGTCGCGCAAGGCCGCCAGAATGCCTGCTAGAGGCCCAGAGAGGCCCTCTAGGTCATCGATCCGCCGCAGCCCGTCGAAGGCGCCGTCGGGTGTCCTGCCAGCGAGCACGATCTCGCCCCCCTCCGTCGCCAGCCGCCGACCGACATGCAGTGCCCAGGGCTCGCCGTCCACGAGCGTCGTCGCCTTGTCGGCGCCGAACCGCTGGCTGGCGCCGCCGACCAGTACGTAGACGGGGATTTGTGGGTAATGAATCAATTTGCCGACGCATTCGTCTAGGAGTTGAATGACCAATGACCAACGAATCGCGGGGTCAGGGGATTGGCGCTAGGGGCGAGGGATTCGCCGTGCGGTAGCTCTCCATTGGTCATTGGGGCTTGGTCATTGGTCATTCTCAGTACGAGACCGAGCCAACTAACCCCCTACCTATCCGCGGCATGTCTCGCTCCGGGGTGGCGGGGGTGATAGGCTCCAGTTTAACGCATGGCGCCGCCGGATGGCGCTGCAGACTCCTGCCCCTGCGGGTCAAGCCTTGGCGATCGCTCTCCCTCTCCTCGACCGCTTCGGCCGCCGCCACACGAAGCTCCGTGTGAGCGTCACCGACCGCTGCAACCTGCGGTGCCGGTACTGCATGCCGGCCGAGGGCATCCCCGTCGCGCCGCGCGACGAGCTGCTGACGTTCGAGGAGATCGAACGTGTCGTGCGGATCGCGGCGTCGGTCGGCGTCACGCAGGTGCGGCTCACGGGCGGCGAGCCGCTGGTGCGCAAGGGCCTCGAAGTTCTCGTCGCCAAGCTGGCCCGGCTGCCGGGCGTCGAGGACCTGGCGTTGTCGACCAACGCCGTGCTGCTCGACGAGCACGCCGAGTCCTTGCGAGCCGCCGGGCTCAAGCGGGTCAACATTAGCCTCGACGCGCTCGACCCAACCGTCTTCAAAGAGCTGACACGGCGTGACGACTACCAGCGCGTTGTCGCCGGCATCGCCGCCGCGCGGCGTGTGGGCTTTGACCCGATCAAGGTGAACGTGGTATCGCTGCGGGGGGTCACCGAGAGCGAGGTCGTGCCGTTCGGTTGCTTCGCGCGCGACACGGGTCTCGAAGTCCGCTTCATCGAGTACATGCCGCTCGACGCGTCGAGCGCTTGGGAGCGTGGCCGGGTGCTGTTCGCCGCCGACATCCGTCGCGCGCTCGAAGAGTCGATCCAGCCGCTTGTCCCCGTCACCGAGCCGACCGGCAGCCCCGCTACCGAGTACACGTTCGCTGACGGCGTGGGCCGCATCGGGTTCATCCCGACGGTCAGCCAGCCGTTCTGTGCGTCGTGTGACAGATTCCGGCTCACCGCCGATGGTAAGCTCCGCAGCTGCCTGTTCAGCCTCGACGAGGTCGACCTCCGTGAGCCGCTCCGCAGCGGCGCGAGCGATGAGGTTATCGAGGAGCGCGTCGAAGAACTAATCCGCCAAGCGATCCGCGACAAAGGTCCGGGGCACGAGATCAACACGGACCATTTCGTGCAGCCGCTCCGGACGATGTCGTCGATCGGGGGGTGAGAGCGATCGCGTTTGGAATATCAACTTGTGGGAGGCGTCTCCAGACGCCGATGACGCGCACCATACGAGATTGCGGCCTGGATACCGTAATCGGGGTCTGGAGACCCCTCCCACAGTTGATCGATTGAGCCTCCTATAGAACGTCTAAACGTATGCGTGTCTCGGTCCTCCTCTTCGGCCCCCAAGCGACGCTCGCCGGCGCGCGCAGTGTAGATTTGGCGATCGAGAAGGAGGCGCCGAGTGTGAGCGATGTGCTCGCCGCTCTCCACGAAGCGGCGCCGGCGCTGACGGGTTCGCTGGCGTCGAGTCGCCTGGCGATCAATCACGAGTTTGCAGCCGCTGAACAAACGATACGGCAAGGCGACGAGGTTGCGCTCATCGGCATGGTGTCGGGCGGATGAGTGAACGTGTCACGATTCAGTTGATCGAGGGGCCGCTCGGTCCACCTACGGCTAAGCCGCCAGCGGGCGCTGGCGCGTGGGTGGTGTTCGACGGGATCGTGCGGCCGTCCGAAGAGGCCAGGCCGCTCACGGCGCTGGTGTACGAGGCTTATGAGCCGATGACGACGCGCGAGCTTCGCCGGCTTGCCCAAACGACCCTGACGACCCACCAACTGCTGGCGATCGTCGTCGAGCACAGCACGGGCCGCGTCGCGGCGGGCGAGGCGTCCTTTCGGCTGTCGATCGGCGCCCTTCATCGGGCGGAGGCGATCCGGGCGGCCGACGAGTTCGTCGCCGCGATGAAGAAAGTCGTCCCAATCTGGAAAACCCCCGAGTTTGCCGGAGTTTCTGGTTGAGATCGGGGGCGCCAACGGCCATTTAATGGCAGGAACCGAGGCACTCTTCGTTATACTTTTCGCATGAAACTACCCTTCTCGCCCGCGGCGTGGCTCGTGATCGGCTTGCTGGTCGGCGCGGGTGGTGTGTCCCTGGCGGCGGAGGCCCCAGCGGCCGACCATGTCGCCGACCAAGCCGCGCCCCCGACGGTTAGTTTCCAGCGCGATGTTGCGCCGATCCTCACCAAGCGTTGCTTCTCGTGCCACGGCCCCGACACGGCCGAGAGCGGCGTCGCGCTCGACTCGTTCAAGGGCGCGACGGCGGAGTCCGACTCGGGGATGTTCGCGATCGTCGCGGGCGATCCCGACGAGAGCGAACTGCTGCGGCGCGTCGCCTCGGAAGAGGACAACGAACGGATGCCCCCCGAGGGCCCGGCGCTGAAGCCCGAAGAGGTCGCCACGCTCCGCGCTTGGATCGCGTCCGGCGCCGAGTACGAGCAGCACTGGGCGTTCGAGCAACCAGAGAAGCTCGAACCGCCGAAGGTCGAGAACGCCGATTGGGCGCGAAACGACATCGACCGCTTCGTCCTGGCGAAGCTCGAAGCGAAGGGCCTCACGCCCGCGCCCGAAGCGGACCGTCGCACGCTCGTCCGCCGCTTGTACTACGACCTGATCGGCTTGCCGCCGACGCCCGAGGAGGTCGAAGCGTTCGCGCGCGACGAGAGCCCTGAGGCCTACGAGCGGCTCGTCGATACGCTGCTCGCTTCGCCGCACCACGGCGAGAAGTGGGCTCGGCACTGGCTCGACGTGGTTCGCTACGGCGAGACCAACAGCTTCGAGCGGGACGGCGCCAAGCCCAATGTCTGGAAGTATCGCGACTACGTCATCCGTTCGCTCAACGAGGACAAGCCGTACGACCAGTTCGTGCGCGAGCAGATCGCCGGTGATGAACTGGAGGAGGTGACCGACGACTCGATCATCGCCACGGGATACTACCGCCTCGGCATCTGGGACGACGAGCCCGCCGACGAGTTGCAATCGAAGGCCGACGAAATGGACAACCTCGTCAGCACCACCAGCCAGGCGTTCCTTGGCTTAACCGTGGGCTGCGCGCGGTGCCACGATCACAAGATCGATCCGATCCCGCAGAAAGACTACTATGGCATGGTCGCGTTCTTCGGCGACGTCACGCCGTACGGGGCCCGGGGGGACCAATCGACCAACAGCCAGTGGGACCTATCGGGTAAGGACATCAAGCAGCAGCGTCGTCGGCTCTTCCGCAAGCGACGGGCGCTCACCAAGGAGAGCACCGCGCTGGAGCAGGCCGCCATCGCGCGGATGCCGGGCGAGGATCAGCGCAAGACCGAAACCGACGAGCGCGACGTCGTGCTCGAAGCGAAGCTCGCCGACCACCAGACCGAGGCCGAACGCGAGCTTTATGAAGACCTGAAGCGGCAGCTCGCCGGCGTCGAGGAAGAGCTTGCCGCGTTGCCGCCGCCGAATCAGGCGCTGGCGCTAGCGACCTGCGAGCCCCACCCGGAGCCGACGCACGTCCATCTGCGCGGCAATCCCCACGTCCCCGGCGACGAGGTCGGCCCGCGGTTCCCCGAGCTGTTCGAGGACGAGCAGCCGACGATCGAGCCCGCCCCCGAGGGCGCCCGCTCGGCGGGGCGGCGTCGCGTGCTAGCCGATTGGATCGTTTCGCCCGACAACCGGCTCACCGGCCGGGTGATCGCCAACCGCGTCTGGCAGCACCACTTCGGTCGCGGCATCGTCCGCAGCGCCAGCAACTTCGGCCAGCTCGGCACGCCGCCGACGCACCCGGAACTGCTCGACTGGCTCGCCGGTTGGCTCGTGGAGCACGAGTGGCGCCTGAAGCCGCTACACAAGCTGATCGTGACGTCGAGCGCGTACCGCATGAGCTCGGCGCCGAATGCCGAAGCCCTCGCCATCGATCCGGCGAACGACCTATTCTGGCGTTTCGACCTGCGGCGGCTGACGGCCGAAGAGGTGCGCGACTCGGCGCTCGCCGTGAGCGGGCAACTGCTCCGTACCGTTTACGGCCCGAGCGTGTTTCCGAAGCTGTCGCAGGAAGTGCTCGCGACGCAGAGCGTCCCCGGCGCCGGCTGGGACACGTCGCCCGAAGCGGCTGAGGCCGCGAAGCGGCGCAGCGTCTACATCCACATCAAACGCAGCCTTATCCCGCCGGAGCTGGCGAACTTCGACTTCCCCGAGACGGACAACAGCTGTGAGGCCCGCTTCAACACGGTGCAGCCGTCGCAAGCGCTGAGCCTGATGCACGGCCAGTTCCTGCAAGAGCAAGCCGCCGCGCTCGCCGACCGCGCGATCGCCGAAGGCCCCGCCGACCTCGAGGGCCGCGTCGCGTTCACGCTCCAGCAAGTCACGCAGCGCGAGCCGACCGCCGAGGACATCTCCGACAGCCTGCAACTGATCGACCGCTACCAAACCGCCCACGGCCTCTCGCCCGACGCGGCGTTCGACCAGTTCTGTGTGATGGCGATGAATCTGAGCGAGTTTGTTTACATCGACTAGTAGATTTGAAATCCATAACGAGGCGAAGCCGAGAATCCCCCTCCTCCTTCAGGAGGAGGGGCTAGGGGAGGAGGCGAAGCGGATACACGGTTCACCAATTCGTACCGTTAGCCGTGTACCTAGTTATCCCCCTCCCCTAACCCCTCCCCCGTGCCGGGGGAGGGGGATTAAGCGCGAACCCCATACGATCGATTCCTATGCAACGCAACTTCTGCGGCCGCACGCGGCGTGAGTTCCTCTGGCAGACCGGCGGCGGCTTCGGCGCTGCTGCGCTGGCGGGGATGCTCGGTTCGGACGGCTTCTTCGCCAACACCGCGCGTGCCGCCTCGACGCCGAGCCCGGTCGATGTCGCTAAACGCGCCGCCGCCAAGACGAAGGCGAAGAGCGTCATCTTCCTGTTCATGTACGGCGGCCCAAGCCACATCGACACGTTCGACTACAAGCCCGACATGATCGGCACCGACGGCAAGACGGTGGCCGTCAGCACCTTCGGCCGCGGGGGCAAGAAGAACGAGGGCCGCATCGTCGAGCCGCGCTGGAAGTTCAAGCAGTACGGCCAGTGCGGCAAGTGGGTCAGCGACCTGTTCCCGAACGTCGGCCAGCACGTCGACGACATCGCATTTCTCCACAGCATGACGGCCGACAGCCCGATCCACGGCTCGGCGATGCTGATGATGAACTCGGGCAAGCTGCTGTCGGGGAGTCCCGCGATGGGCTCGTGGGTCCACTACGGCCTGGGGAGCGCGAACGAGGACCTGCCAGCGTTCGTGGTGATGCTCGACCCGTCGGGCGGGCCGATCAGCGGCGCCAAGAACTGGTCGAGCGGCTACATGCCCGCCAAGCACCAGGGGGTCGTCTTCCGCCACGAGGGCGCGCCGATCCTCGACCTGGCCCGCCCCGAAGGCGTCACGCGCGAGATGCAGCGAGACACGCTCGACGCGCTCGCCAAGATCAACACGCGCCACATGAACGCGCGGGGCAATGACGACAACCTGGCGGCGCGGATCGCCAGCTACGAGCTCGCTTACAAGATGCAGATGTCGGCGCCCGAGGCGGTCGAGCTCGCCCAAGAGTCGCCCGCGACACTCGAAGCGTACGGCGTTGGCAAGCAGCCGACGCACCACTTCGGTTCGCAGTGCCTGCTTGCGCGCCGGCTTGTCGAGCGGGGCGTACGCTTCATCCAGGTGTACTCGGGAGGCAACCACATCGACTACAACTGGGACGCCCACGGCGACCTCGTGAAGAACCACACGCAGCACGCCGCGGAGACCGACCTGCCGATCGCCACGCTGCTGAAAGACCTCAAGCAGCGCGGCCTGTGGGACGACACGCTCGTCATCTGGGGCGGCGAGTTCGGCCGCCAACCGACGGCCGAGTACGCCGAAGGGACGGGCCGCGACCACAACTCGTACGGCTTCACGATGTGGATGGCCGGCGGCGGCATCAAGGGCGGCGTCTCGGTTGGCTCGACCGACGAACTCGGCGCCCGCGCCGTGGACCGCCCGTTAACGGTCAAGGAGATGCATGCGACCGTGCTGCACCAACTGGGCCTGGACCCGAACCATCTCAGCTATTTCTACAATGGGCTTGATCAGAAGCTCGTTGGCGTCGAGGGGGCGGAGCCTATCCGCGAGGTGATCGCTTAACTGGGGGTGGCGTTAGGAAGGGAGATGGGGGGATGAAGTGGGGATACGGGGATGGTCAAATGGCACGGCTATAAGGTAGCGAATGACTGTCCCGGCAATCTTCTACTTACTGCTAGCCATCGGGGTGCTGATCTCGTCACTTAACTTCTACTTGAGTTTCTTGCGGTATCCATTGTGGCAAGCCCGCGGAGGAGTTCTTGGGGATTTCAAGTGGGCGTCGGGATTCCCTTTCATAGGTAGTCTTCTAATCCTCGGTTGCCTTCTCTTTGTGCAACTACCAACTTGGGTTTTCATCACTAGCGCAGTTGCTGCGATTCTCGATACGGGGGGAATCCATTGGCTGCTGTTTACGTTGATCAAGCATCGAAATGACTGAACTATCCAATCGCACCGCTCTCGTCACTGGCTCGACTCGTGGCCTCGGTAAACGCATCGCCCTTGAGCTTGCCCGGCGTGGCGCGCGGGTGGCGATGAACTACTACGGCAATCAGGAAGTCGCTGCGAAGGCGTTTGCTGAGTTGCAGGCGATTGGCGGCGAGCACTGCCTCGTGCGCGCCGACGTTACTGAGGAGGCGGGCGTTGCTGACTTGCTGGGTGAAATCGAGAGCAAGATTGGGCCGGTTGATATCCTCGTGCCCAACGCGACGTGCGATCAGCCGATGACGCCGATCGAGGAGTACGACTGGGCGTTCGCGCAGCGGATGGTGGACTTCTTTATCAAGAGCCCCTTCCTGCTCACCAAGGCGTGTGTGCCGCACATGAAGCGGCAGGGGTGGGGGCGGATCGTTCATATCACCAGCGAGGTGTTCGACGGCGCGTGGCCCAACTTCTGCCCCTACGTCGCCGCGAAGGGGGGCCAGATCGGCCTCGCAAAGTCGAACGCCGCCGAGTTCGCGCCGCACGGGATCACCGTCAACATGGTGGCGCCGGGCTGGATCCCGGTCGAACGCCACGAAGACGCGCCGCAGGAGGCCAAGGACGAGTACCTGGCCCTCGCGCCGATGGGCCGCTTCGGCAAGCCCGAGGACGTCGCCGCCGCGGTGGCGTACTTCGCGTCGGACGACGCCAAGTTCGTCACCGGCGTGTCGCTGAGCGTCAACGGCGGGCGGACGATTCACTAAGTCTTTCCCGGGTTCTTTTTTTTGAACCACTAAGGAACAAAGGAACGAAGGGACTGACATGTCGTCGTCCTTGGTTCCTTCGTTCCTTTGTGGTTGATTTCTAGAAGGGTAGTCAGGGCCTGCTCGGCGGGGCGTTGTCTTCTTGCTAAATTGCTTGCCTGGATGAAAGGGCAGGGCGGTAGATTCATCTCGTCGTGCCCGTTGTGTCCGTCGTGGTGAACTCCTCAAACCCCGTGGTTGCGATGGAACCCAATGACGCCCTGGTCGAACGGGTGAAGGCGCGCGACGCCCAGGCGCTCGCCGAGCTGATCGACGCCGAGCGTAACCGGCTCGTTGGCTTCACCAAGTCGATCATGAGCGCGAAGCTGCTCTCGATGGTCGAGCCCGACGACCTGATCCAGGAGGTCGCCGCCGCCGCGCTGGCCGGTTTGGAGACGGCGCCGCTCGACCGGTACGAGCCGATCCAGTGGCTCCAAGAGCTGTGCCGGCGGCGGGTGGTGGACGCCCATCGGTTTCACTTCGGCGCCCAGCGGCGCGACGCGGGCCGGGTGCAGTCGATGCACGCCGCGGGCGACGATGGGGCAGGGGGGTTCGAGGCGTTCCTCGCCGCTAGCATCACCTCGCCCAGCGCCGCGTTCAGCCGCGACGTGCGAGTACAACGCATGCACGAGGCGGTCGGCGGGCTCTCCGACGAGGCCCGCACCGCAGTCCAGATGCGCTACGCCGAGGGCCTCCCCACCAAAGAGATCGCCGCCCGGCTCGGCAAGACCGACGTCGCGATCCGGGTGCTCTTGTCGCGTAGCGTCCGCGTCCTCGAAGAGCAGCTAGAAGACGTCCGCCCTACCGACCGCTAGCAACGCGGCGGCGGCGAGAGAGGCGGCGCTAGGCCCTGGAGTCTTCGCTGTCGCGATAGCAGCGCCAGCCCCGGGCCTGCTGCCCCCTGCCCGAAGGTAAAAATCGCCCAGCCCGCAAGGTCCCCCAACCGCCGGCTAGAAGCCTTTTTCGGCAGCCGCTTCCGGCAAAGTAACCCTCCCAACCCGGACGATCCCCACGACTGGGGCAACCTGTCGATCCGCTATTTGCGGCTTGGTCGTTCAAGCCGGCGGATCGGTCAGAGTTTACAGGGGGGGAGGGGATGATGCGCTTTAACCTAGGCGGCGCGTTGCGTCGCACGATGGGGCTCACGGCAGCGCTGCTGGCTTGGCCGGCGGTGAGCCACGCCCAAGACGCCTACGCGTCGGATTGCTGCGACGTCACGAGCTATGGCTGCTGTGACACCGTCTGCGATCTGCCCGAAGCCTGCGGATGTGGCGACGAGGTTTGCTACACCTACGGCGGCGGCAGAGGCGGGCTCGGCGGGGCGTGGTTCTCGGCCGACTACATTCTCTGGCAGCTCGACGGCGACTACGTGCCGCCGCTGGTGACTGCTAGCCCGGCGGGCACGCCGATTGTCGATTCGGCCGTCTTGGGCCAGCCGACGACCAGCATCCTGGCCGGTGACGAGCGGATCGGCGACGGCTGGCGGAGCGGTTACCGGCTCCGCGGCGGGGTGTGGCTCGACGGCTGCCAGACCATCGGGATCGCCGGCGACTACTTCAACACCGGCAGCGACGGCTACGACTACTCGCGTTCGCAAGACCCGAACACCATCGTCGGCCGCCCGTTTTTCAACAGCGAACTGGACGAGCCCGATGCGGAGCTTGTCTCGGTGCCGAACGAGCTCGACGGCACGGTCACGGTCCGTGGTTCGGACACGTTCCAAGGCGCGGGCATCTCGTTGCAGCAGAACTTGATCCGTTGCTGCGACCCGTGCGGCTGTGGCCCGTCGTTCACGCTCGATGTGATGTCGGGGTACCGCTACTACCAGCTCGACTCGAGCCTGTCGATCAACGAGCAGCTGGAAGTGCTTCCGGGCACGACGCAGCCACTGGTGCCCGGCACGACGATCTCGGTGCACGACCAGTTCGACGCCAAGAACGAGTTCCACGGCGGCGAGATCGGCCTGATGGCGCGGCGTGGCTGCTCGTGGTGGTGGATCGATGGCTCGGCCAAGCTGGCGATCGGCGCCAACCGCCGCACCGTCACCGTCGGCGGACAGACGATCAACAACGTCCCCGGCGGCGGAACGGCCACGTTCGATGGCGGCCTGCTCACGTCCGAAGTGACCAACATCGGCCGCTACACGGACACCTCGACGGTGGTGATCCCCGAGTTCCGGCTCGGCCTGGGCGCGCAGCTGACGTGCAACCTCGGCATCCATGCCGGGTACAACGTGATCCTTTGGGGCGACGTGGCCCGCGCCGCGTCGCATCTGCCGCCAGGGCTGGCGGTGGACCCGCGGAACCTGCCGCCCGTGCAGACCGGCGGCGGTCCGGAACCGGCGTTCCCGGGCGTCACCGGATCGGACCTTGTGGCGCACGGCTTCGATTTCGGCGTCGACTTTACCTACTAGCGCGACGCGTTACGTCAACGACGGCGTGGAGCGGTCAGCAAGCCAACCCCGACGCCAACGATCATCGCCAAGGTCGTTGGCTCGGGGACCGGCTCGCCAAAGGGATTCGAGGGTGTCGAAGCGAACAAGAAACGCTTCGACACGTACCCCGCGGCCAGACCGCGTTCGCCGAAGTTGTAGAACTCACCGATCGTATTATTGGTGAGCTGGATGTCGGTAACGAAGTTGTTGCCCGACACGCCGACATTGCTGCCGGGCGGGACCGACTGGTCATTGATGGCGAGCAGCACGCCCGCGGTGTCTTTTCCGTCGACCCAGCCCACGGGCTGGACTTGTTCGATCTTGTAGCGGCCCGCGTCTAACTGGCCGAACTGATAACGGCCGTAGGGGTCCGTCGCGGTGCTGGCGATCTGGATGTAATCAACCCCGTTGTGCTTGTACAAGTTGATTTCGACGCCGCCGATCACGATTTCTGGATTCGGATCGTTGCTGAAATTGAGTACGCCATCGTTGTTGCGATCGACGTAGCTCCAGCCACCGAGGTAGCTGCTGAAGGATTGGGCGTAAGTCGGGGCGGGGAGCAGCGCGGCGCAAACGAGTGCGGCCAGCGCCGGCAGAACCCGCCACCCTGCGAAGGTGGAGGCCGGCATAGGAAGTCTTTTCAAGGGGTGAGAATCGGTACGCCACAGGGGGCGTCGTGCCGAAGGGCACGCTTACGATCTGGCGATGGCTGCGAGAGCAGCCGAGATTGCCATTAGTCACGCCTTGGGGGGTTAAGACTTCCGGGTTGAGCAAGGGGCCACGTTTAGTGAAACGAGGAACCCTCGGAGCAGAGAACCTGCACCTGAAAGGTCAACGTAATCCGCAGAGTCGCCGTCGTCAAGGATTTCATTGGGGCGATCCGTAATGAGGCTGATTCCAGGTGAGCCGGGTGGCGTCAGCCCCCCGAGGGAATCAGGCGCCCGCTTCCCTGCGGGATTCGACGCTTCCCGGGTCGCACGATGGCGGTCCGTTGGACTGGCGCGGTGGCAACGACAAAACCGCCGGGCCCAAGTTGGGCCCGGCGGTTGGCGTTCTGTTTATCGCGGTGTCGTTCAAC
This sequence comes from Botrimarina mediterranea, assembly GCF_007753265.1. Classification (NCBI taxonomy): domain Bacteria; kingdom Pseudomonadati; phylum Planctomycetota; class Planctomycetia; order Pirellulales; family Lacipirellulaceae; genus Botrimarina; species Botrimarina mediterranea. Next base: position 3,760,562 of record NZ_CP036349.1, on the reverse strand, counting down.
GGACGAACAGCAGGCCGTCGCCGGTCGACGAGGCGAGCTTGAAGCGGAAGCCGCCCGCCGATTCGGGGATCAGCGTGCCGGCGAGTTGCTGGTTGTCGCTGGACCGAATGAGCGTCAGCTGGCCATTGGCGAGCGTGTAGCTGCCGCCGAACGAGCTGACCTTGCCGTTGGAGTTGGCGACCCAGTTGAAGCCGCCGTTGGCGTCGAGTTGCAGCTGGACGCGGTTCGTGCCGTTGACGTTCGCCGTCCACGAGCCGACGAAGCTCGGGGACTGGGAGGACACCCCTTGAGCCGCAGGGGCGCCGCCGAACGCCGCCAGGGCGTCGAGCGCGGAGCCCGACGCGTCGAGGCTCGGCTGTGAAGCCGCCTGCGGCGTCGGCTGCTGCTGTGGGGCCGCTGCTTGAGGCGCGGCTTGCTGCTGTTGCGGCTGCTGAGCGATGGGTTGCTGTGGCGGCTGCCCCTGCGGCTGCTGGGCGAACTGCGGCTGGCCTTGCGATTGGCCTTGCGGCTGAAACGCCGGTTGGCCGCTGTACGGCTGCTGACCGTACGGGGTTTGGCCGTATTGCGGTTGCTGGCCGTAATGCTGCGGCTGGTGTACGACACGCTGCGGCTGTTGGTAGACGGGTTGGTGGTAAGCGGGCTGCGAGTAGCTCGGGTAGCTATAACCGCCGCCGTATCCGCCGCTGTACCCACCGAAGCCGCCGCCGCCACCGCCGCAGGCGAACGCCTGCGAGGCCGACAGGGCAGTGAGAACGATCGAGCAGGTCGCGTTGGTGAAGGTCGAGGCCATGATTGGGGTTCCTTGTCTTGCGGGGGTTGGCTTCAGGGGTTGGTCATCGCCCCCGTCTAAAGAGCCCAGCGGCAGGGCAGGGCGCCTGTTACTAACATTCCTCGAAAACTTCCCCGCCTCAGCAGAAAGGAACCGCAAGGACAGTCGCACCTGCTCGACAACTCAGAGCCCCACACGCAAGTGGGGGGGGAGTGCTCCCGGTTTTGACCCGCCAAAAAAGCAAGAGGGGACGCCCCGGCACACTGCCGAAGCGCCCCCTCTCGGGCCAACCCAATTCTGGGGGAGAGTCTCACTCGCCAAAGGCCGCCAAAGCGGCCAGGGCGGCGTCTTCAGGCGATTGGGCCGTCGGGTCAACAGTGGCAGGCGTGGTCACGACGCCGGTCGGTTGGGCGCCCTGCTGGGGGGCGAACTGCGGCGCCGCGGTGGGCTGCTGCACGATCGGCTGTTGGACGGGCTGTTGCACGTGCTGCGGCTGAACGGCGACCGGCTGATGGTGAATCGGCTGCGAGACGACTGGCGCCTGGTGGTAGCTGGGGGCGGCGCGGTGGTAGTTGCCGCCTTGGTTGTAGCTTTGCCGCGGGGCCTGGGTCTTCATGTGGCCGACGTTGCGGTGGTAGTTGATCGCGAAGCGGCCCGAGGTGCGGCCGCCGCCGCCACCGCCGCCGCAGGCGAGCGAGCTGCCGGCCGTTACGGCGACCAGGGTGAGAGCGGCGAGGGTGATCTTGGCGGTGCGGGCGGTGCGGGACATGGCTGGGTTCCTTGTTTTGAAGCGTTTGGGTTGGCTGAGCGGGGCTCTTGTCGTCCCCGTCTGAAAGGCTCAGCGGGCCTGGCGGCGGAGTGTTACGGGTTTTTCGAGGATTCTTTTTCAGAGCCCCACGAAAGACGCGATTCGCGGCGTTTCCAGCCGACCAACGACGTAGAGGTTTCCCACTAACCCTCAGGAAGGCCTCTAGCAGGCCGTTTACGGCGTTTTGGTGAGGGGCCTTGGTAAACCCTTACCCGAGTCCCAAGAGGCCCCGAATGGGCCCTCTATGCGGATGTAAACGCATGTCCATGACCGCCGCCGTCGTCTGAGGTCGAGCCACTCCCGCATCCCCCACCAGAGGTGAACGTCTGAGCCGTGGGCGCGAGCCCTCGGTGGGTAGCGGGTACCAATCTCCCCACCGAGGGCTCGCGCCCACGGCTCAGATCGATCGTTGGGCTTAACAAGATAAAACCGGGCCATTACTCCGAGAGCCAGTCTTGGAGCGTGTCGCTCGCTTCCTGGGCGGCCTTCTTCGGCTCCAGCTCCTTTTTCATCGCCGCGGTGATCTTGCCGGTGTACTCCAGGATGCTCGCCAGCGAGTCGGGCGTCGCCGTGGCGTCGACCTTCGAGACGTAGATCAGCAGGTACTTGCCCTGGCCGTCCGACTCGACCGACCAGCCGCCGAGCTTCGTGCGGGCCGACTGTTCCAGCAGCTTCCGCATCGTCTCCTCGGTCAACTCCTTTGACTCGATCGAGGCGGCCAGCGACCACACCTTACGGACGTCGGTCCGGCCGTAGTACTCGGTGTCCTTGGTGACGAAGACCTCCTGATCGCCGTCCTTCTCGGTCGCGATCTTGACCGTGAAGTGGCCCGATTCGTGCTTCTCAGCCTTCAATTCGGTCTTGGCGAGCACGTCGGCGATGGGCAGCGGGGCGGGCTTCCAGTCGCTGGCGAGGAACTCCTTCACCTCGTTGATGTCCACGCCGTAGCTGATCAGCGAGCCCTTCTTGCTGATCGCCTGGACGACGCCCACGAGTTTGCCGTCCTGGCTGACGATCGGTCCACCCGAGTCGCCCGTGTTGAGCGGCGACTGGGTTTCGACGACGCGGAACTCGTGCTCGCCGGCGCCGGTGCGGAACTCCTTGACGTAGACGCTGCGGACTTTGCCCGAGGTGTAGACCCAGAGGGCGTCGCTGGCGCCGGGGTTGCCGATCGAGTCGATCGACTCGCCGGGGCCCGTGCTGTCGGCCGCTAGTTCGAGGGCCTTGGCGAATTCGGGGAGCTTTTCCAGCTCCACCAGGGCTAGGTCCCGCTTGCGGTCGATCGCGACGATCCGGCCCCGGACGCCCAGTTTACGGACATTGTCGAGGTAGTGCTTCTTTTCGACGATCGGCTTGTCGTCTTTCAAGTCTCGGAAGAAGATCACCGCACTACGGCTGTCGCCGACGACGTGGGCGTTGGTGATCATCAGCCGCTTCTCGGCGTCCACCAACACGCCGGTGCCGCTTGAGGTCCCTTCGGAGTTCTTCGAGAGGACCCAGGTCGTGGCGTCCAGGACCTGCCGATACAGCGCCGCGTCGGCCCGCGCCACCTCCGCGGTGGCGATGACGGCCAAGGCCGCGAGCAAGGTCAGGGGTCGTAAGTTGAGGCGGAAAGCGGACATGGGAGAGTTCCTTAAAGAGTTGGGTTGGAGCCGCTTGGCGAGCGGCAGGGTTGGTTCTGCAAATCCCAGCGACAACCCGCGAAAAGTGTTACAGCCGTTCCCCGATTCCCCTTTCACGAAAGACCTCAGCCGGGTGGCGGCAGCCCTCGGAGCCTCGGAGCCTCGGGGCTCGCCCGCTGCTGGTGACCGCGCACAGCAACAACCGCAGGCTTCCGCCCGCGGCTGCGCCGTCATTGCAAAGGTCCCATAGTTCGCTTATTTCGCCGCGGGCTTCTTGAAGGACAGCTTCTTGCCGCTGGTGAGCGTCAGGTCGAAGCCCTCGGCGGTGATGTTCGAGAGCGTGCCGGAGATCGTGACGCTGCCGTCACCGACCAGCCTCAGCTGGTCACCCGTCCGCTCGGCTTTGCCGTTGGACGTGGTCGTCTTGCCCGCTTTGACGTGGGCGAGTTGGAACTTGCCGTCGGCGGTGAGCTTGATGGCGAACGCCTCGCCCTGGCCTAGGCTGGCGACCCACGAGCCGATGATCGAGGTCGGCGCCGCGGCGTTCGTAGTGGCGGGTGTCGACTTGTCGGACTCCTTCGGCTTGTCGAACCAGGCGCTCTCACGAGAGACGGCGAACTCGGCCATCTCGGTTAGCAGCCGGCCCAGGTTGACGCTGGTGACCTCACGGGCCGACACCGTCTGACGGACCTGAACCTGCCCCTTCGAGCTATCGAAGGCGAAGTGGGCGCCCCCGTCCTCGGGGTCGGCCAGCAGCCGCAGCAGCTTGTTGGCGTCCCATTTGACGCCTTTCTCGGGGGTCGCCAGGCCCATCGTCACATCGACCTGGCTGCGGTCGATGGCGGCGTGGAGCGTCGTCGGGATCGTCCATTGGCCGTGGGCCAGCTGGATGGTGACGGTGCGGCCATCGACCCGTTCGGGCTCGAACCCCAGTTCCCGCAGCAGCTCGCCGAGCTGCCCGGCGCCGGTCACCCGGACCCCCGTCGCGGAGACGCCCGTCGAGGCGGCAGCGCCATCGGCCGACTTGCTCGAGGCGCCGAAGACGCTCTCGACAGCCACCTCGGAGAACAGCTCGTCGCCGCTAGCGGCGACCGGCAGGCAAAGGGCCACGAGGGCCATTGGTAGGTAGTAACGCATGATCGGTCGTGGGGTTGGGGTTGGGTTGGGACCTTAATCCCGCCCAGCGGCGACACGCGGCTGATGTTACCCGTTGTCACTCAATTCTCCAAAGAAGCTTGAGAATCTCGCGCAGAGACGCGGAGACGCAGAGGAAGGGAAGCCTTTAAGACTCACGCAAAGGCGCTAAGACGCAAAGGACCGATTGTTTAATCTTCTTTCTCTTCCCTTTCTTCCTTCTTTGCGTCTTAGCTCCTTTGCGTGAGTCATTCCACGCACCAACTCTCTGCGTCTCCGCGTCTCTGCGCGAGACTTTTCAATTTTCGAGTTTGATCGGTAACACCCGCCGCAGGTCGTCGCTTGGTCCGTCAGAGACGCGACTAACACGGCTGCGGCGAGACGACGGCAGAGTTCGCCACGGCCCTTCACCAAAACCTGCCGCCTGGAGATTCGATCATGTTGCTCAAGAACGTTGTCTTCGCTGTCGTTGCGGTCTTGGCTGTTTCGGGCTCGGCCTTCGCCGACGACCTGATGAGCGAGTTGCAATCGACCGACCTGGCCTCGATCAGCGACGCCGGCGTGGAACTCGAAGAGATGGACCTCAACTCGCTCGACGTGGATCAGATGGCCGAAGAGGCCGGCGAAGAGTCCGACGCGGTTGAGGCATGCTTCCGTCGCTTTGGCGGTTACAGCCACCGTGGTTGGAACTGCTGGGGTGGCTACAACCACTTCAACTACGGCTGCTACTCGAACTACAGCTACAACTACTGCTACCGCCCGCTGTACTGCTACCGCCCGGTGGTGAGCTGCTACACGACCTGCCTGCCGGTCGTCACCAGCTATTGGGGCTGCTACTGAGCCCGCGGGGGTTTCGATAAGCGGGTGTCCCTCAACAGGCCCGGCGACTCACGGCGACGTGGTCGCCGGGCCTTCTTCGTAAGCAAAACCGACCTCTCAATAGAAAAGGATTCGTTGCGATGAACGCCAAACTAAAAATCCGCCTTGCGGCGATCGCGACGCTGGCCGTCGCAGCGCCTAGCCTCGCCAACCTGCCACTAGGTCAGCCGGTCGAGACCGCCTTCACCGGCGCCCCCGGCTGTGGCCATGTGATCGACCTGATGATGCGATACGGCTCGTTCCACGGTTGCCTAGCCTCGCCCAGTTGTTCGATTGTCCCTTCGCCCTACGGATCGTTCGAGCTCCCCGCGAACGAGATCGGCGACCTAGCGATCACGACGGTCGTCGAGTCCGCCATCAGCGACCCGGCCTGCGCCCCGACCTTCATCGTCGCCGTCACCAACAACAGTGGCCGCTCGGTGTGCAAAGTGCACGTGTCGCTGGTGGCGCTGCTCGGCCCGATCAAGCCTTGCGACCCCACCGCGACGGCGTGCATCGAAGAGATCCCCGGCGGCGCGACCGTTGAGATCGAGGTCACGCTCCCTGTTGAGGCGCTGGCGATGGGCTCCAACGGCGGCGCGCCGATCGGCTTCCAAAAGCTGATGGTCGCCGTGGACGCCTTCGACTCGTTCGCCGAGATCGACGAGTCAAACAACCTTCGATTGCTCGACCGCGCCGAGATCGCCCGTCAGGTGATCGAGGTGGCCCCGCTGCAAGAGGCTGCCGAGGCCCTCGCGCCGGAACCGGTGACCGAAGAACTGGCGGCGCCCAAGTCACAGATCGACTCGGCCCTGGAAGAGTTTGGCATCGACCAAGTGGAGACCGAAGCCGCTGCCGTGCGGATGTAATCGTCAGCACTGAATTGAAACGTACAAAGACCGCCGGTCCCACGGGGCCGGCGGTCTTCTTCGTAGGGTCCGCTGTGCGGACCGTCGTTACGAGTTACAACCGAGACTAACTCAACCGTGCGGTCCGCACAGCGGACTCTACTCGAGGCCTGGCGCCGCATTGGACTTCCGCCGTGACAACACGGGCGTGATCTGAGTCCAGACCCGCAGCACGTACCGATACGCCGAGAACGCGGCCAGTAACCCGAACAGCGTCGCAAACACACCACAGAGGATCATATCGCGGAACTTGTCCATCTCCTCGGTCCGAGACAAGAGGAGCACGATCGCCATCAGCGGGATCGACGCCGCGGCGAGCAGGTAGTAGACGCCGTGGTCGCTGAGGTGAACGCCGCGTTTGTCGAACTTGGGGTCCGACATCGTGCCACGCACCAAGCGTGGGTAATAAACCGAAGTAGCGAGCGTTACGAGCAAGAAGTAGGGGTACACCGCCGCCACGCCGCCACATACGAGTAGCGAGAGGAAGAAGTGACCTGCTTCTTGTGGCGGAAACTCGTCACCAAACCGCAGAGTCAAAGCGATCGGGAACACGAAGCTCGCGATCCCCCACAACGTGCCGCCGAGCAGCGCGCCGCGGTGGCAGAGATGAAACAGGCTGTCGATCTCTGCGGTCGTTGCGTCCTCGCCACGCTTCGCGCGTTGGATCGATCGTACGATCGGCAGGCCGTAGTACATCGCCAAGACGCCGCCGAGCGGGAAGGCGATCGAGTTCACCACCGTCGAGAGGGCGACGAAGTAGTCCTTCATCTCCGGATGCTTCTGGATGATCTCGCGCTCGTTGTAGAAGTAGTTGAAGAGCCCCGCTGCGATGTTGGGCAAGAGCACCGCGGCTAAGACCACGGTTAGCGGCCACGCCGCCAACGCGTAGCGCCGCCAGTTATTGGGTGGTGGATCGAACACCGCCGCCGCCTCCGGGTGCAACGCGAGCTGCAACCGCCCGGCTAGCTCGGCGCCCGACGCGGGCCGCGCTTCGGGCGACGGGCTCAGCGTTTCACGCAATGTCTGCTCGAGAACGCGCTCGCTGCTGTGGCCGATGCGGATCGGCTCGGTGAGTCCAACCTCGCGCGAGACGATCTGTTGAGCGAGGGCGTCCGTCCACGAGTCGGCTTGCCCCTCGATGCGGAACGGCCGCTGGCCTTGCCAGAGCTCCCACAGCAGAACGGCGAGGGAGTAGAGGTCGGCTCGTTCCGACACGTCCTCGGGACTGGTGTCCGGCAGACCGCCGATCGCCGCGAGGTGTTCGGGCGCCATGTAGCCGATCGAGCCGCCGAGCGTCGCCGCCGCTCCCGCGCGGCCCGCGGCGCCCGCGAAGCTGACGTTGAAGTCGGCGAGTTTCGGAATGCCTTCGGCGGAGAGCAGCACGTTCGCCGGCTTCACGTCGCGGTGGAAAACGCCGTGGCGGTGCGCTTCGTCGAGCGCCCGGGCGATCTGTACGCCGATCCACGCCACCGCCACCGGCCAAGCCGCCTCGGCGATCCAAGTCCGCAAAGCCGACGATTCAGGCGGCTGCTGCGCGGCGTCGAGCAGGTTGTCGTCGATCGCGTCGAGCATCACCGCGCCACTGCACGCCGTGGACCCCGCCCATTGAACTCGCTTTACCACGTCGGAAAGCGTCCCTCCGGGCAGATACTGCATGTAGAGCAGGTGGGTCGATCCGTCGTCCATCGCGCGCTGGTCGTAGACCCGCACGATGTTTGGGTGGTCGAACTGCGCTAGCGCCTGGGGCTCGTCCCCTTTGCCGGCCGAGACCTTGAGCGCCACCAACCGTTGCATCGACATCTGCCTCGCCAGGTAAACCCGCGCGAAGGCGCCGCGGCCCAACTCTTGCACGACCGTGAAGTCGTCGATCACATCGCCCGCCATCAACTCGCCGGGCGCGGTCGGCTTCCCCCCCGCGGGCGCGACCGTCACCGCGTTGCAGGAGAACTTCTCGAGCAGGTGGGCGTGCTGCGGGAACCGCTGGGCGTACTCGACTTGCCGCGGATCGTGGCCATTTTCGCGCCGGAGCTGGTACTCCTCGATCACAAGGTCGAAGGGCAACCGCTCGGCGACGAGCATGTCGGGCATCGCCGCCAGGTACCAATCGAGGCACGGGTCGCGCCCCATCTCGGCCGCGGCGGCCATGTCGAGCTTCACCAACTCCGCTAGCAAAAAAGGCGCGTGATTCGGCGCCGACGGCGGCAGGAAGTCGCGCAGCACCCGCGCGTCTTCAACCGGCGCGACCCCGGCAAGTCGCTCGAGGCATTCTTCGAGCAGGTCGTCCAGCCGCAGCGTCGGCTCGATCGCTGCCGAGGGTGAGCCCGCAGGCGGCGTTGAGCTGGCGGACGGCGGCGGGGCGTGATCCATACCGGCCGTCGGGGCAGGGCGGGGCGGTTCTTCGACAGATGGCAATCGTAAACGCTAAACGCCTCGGCTGGCCACAGCCAAGGTCGTTATAGTGGCTAGGAAGTGCAAACCGACCCGAGGCTGACGGAGTAAATGGCAGGTCCACAACCCCCTACCACTGGTCTCCGTCGAGGACTACCTCGCTGCCGAAGAAAGGTCGTACATCCGCCATGAGTACATCGGTGGGTTTGTCTAAGCGATGGCGGGCGGGAAATATCGCCACAATCAAGTCAGCAGCAACATCTTGATCGCATTGGGCTCCCGACTTCGTGGCAAGCCGTGCCAGGCGCTGAACCCGGACGCCAAGGCTCGTATCCGTGCCGCATCGGGAACCTATTTCTATTACCTCGACGCGATGGTCGTTTGCGAACCGAACTCTGGCAACGCGGTGTTCCAGGACCAGCCGGCCATTGTCGTCGAAGTTCTTTCCGATAGCACACGCCGCCAGGACTCACTCGAAAAGCGCGACAATTACCTGACGATCCCATCGCTGAAGGCCTACCGATTCGTGGAGCCCGACGAGGCGAAGGTGAGCGTCTACCGCCGCCGCGCCGACGCCGCCGACCTCGACTCTTTCGAAGCCCAGCTCTACATGGGCCACGAAGCCGTCATCCCGCTCGATGAGATCGAGGTCGAACTGCCGCTGGCGGAGGTTTACGTGCGGTTCAAGTTCGAGGCTTGAGCGCGCCACTGCGGTTTACTCACCCACCTAGCTTCGCGCGTAGGGCGGGAATGATCTCGCGCGGGACGAATTTCGCCACCTCGTCGTCGCTCGCCAGCGGAGTGATTTGCTTGATCAGCGTGCTCGACACATGGCTGAACTCGTCGCCGGCCATGAAGAAGATCGTCTCGATCTCCGGGTCGAGTTTGCGGTTGGCGAGGATCATTGTGAACTCTGCTTCCATGTCAGTGACGGACCGCACACCGCGAAGGATGAGCCGTGCGTCCATCTTGCGCACAAACCGCACGGCGAGGCCGTCGAAGGTTTCGACGCGGACGTGATCGAGCCCCGCCGCCTTGACGGCGCGTTCGACCAGCTCGGCCCGCTCTTCAACATCAAACAATGCCGTCTTGTGTGCATTGTGCCCCACGCCGACGATCAGTTCGTCCGCCACGAGCCGGGCGCGTTGCATCACGTTCAGGTGCCCGAGCGTGACGGGGTCGAACGACCCGGTGTAGACGGCGCGGCGAGACATTCGATTTCGGCCGTTAGTTAGAGAACGGGGGATTGCGGAATGCGGATTAGTTTGACGCCGCACTAGTTCAGATCTGAGCCGTGGGCGCCAGCCCTCGGAGTGCTTCGTATTCCCCGTCCGTTTTAGGGAGGGGCTAGGGGAGGGTAGGGGGTGTCGATCGGAGTTCAGATCGCCATCGTTGTTGCGTCGATAGAGTGAAGGCGAGTGGCTTTGTAGGTGGACGCCGCAGACCCCTCCCCTAGCCCCTCCCCTAAAAAGGGGAGGGGGATCAGCGCAACACATCGATCAGTCGATCGACATCCTCGTAACTAGTGTAACCATGCGGGCTCATCCGCAGACGGCCCCCGCGAACGCTCGTGACGCATCCGGCGTCCAAGAGCCGCTGGCGGGCAGCGGTGGGGTCGGTGAGGTCGGCGACGACGATGCCGGAGCGCGGGTCGTGGCCGTTCTGCTCGATACCCCGGTGCGACGCGACCGCGACGCCAATCGACGCCAGCCGCTCGCACAGGTAGTCCGTCACATCGAGCACCGCGGCGGCGACATCGTTGGTGGGTTGGGCGGTTAGTAGGTCGAGGCTCGCCCCTAGCGCCAAGTGGCCGGGCATATTGGCGGAGCCCCCTTCGTAGCGCGCGGCGGAGTCTTTGAGGTCCAGCGCGATCCGCCCGAACTCGCCCGAAGCCTTGACGCTGTGCCAGCCGACGCCCAGCGGCCGCAGCTTGTCGAGGTGCTCTTGCCGGATGTAGGCAAAACCGGCGCCTTCGGGGCCGAGCATCCATTTGTGGCCGTCGGCGGCGAGGAAGTCGATCGCGGTCTGGCTGACATCGAGCGGGAAGACGCCCGTGGCTTGGATCGCGTCGAGGAAAAACAGGGCGCCAGCGCTGTGGGCGATATCCGCGACCACATCGAGCGGTTGGCGGTAGCCGCTGGCGTATGCTACCCAGCTCACCGACACGATACGCGTCCGTGAGTCGCACGCCGCGCGGAGCTGGTCGAAGTCGATTCGGCCGCGGTCGGTCGACACGGTACGGGTCTCAACGCCGCGCCACGCCTGCTGCATCCAGGGGTAGAGGTTCGAGGGAAACTCGTCGGCGAGAACGACGACGTTGTCGCCGTCGCGCCAGTCGAGCCCCTCGGCGACAAGGTTAATGCCCGCTGTGGTGCTGGGGACGAGCGCGATTTCGTCGGGCGTGGCGCCGATGAGTGTGGCGGCGGTCCGTCGGGTTGTCTCGACGCCGCGGTCCCAGGCGAGCCAATTGGTGTCCCCTTCGGCAGCGGCCTCGCCGGCCCATGCGGCGAGGCGGTCGCGGGCCGGGCCGCTCAGCGGCGCGACCGCGGCGTGGTCGAAATAAGCCCAATTGTTCGTGACGGGCATCGCGGAGCGGAGCCGCTGGCGGGTGACGGCGGGGTCGGCTGGTGCGGATGGCATCGGTTGGGACGGATTGGGGAACGGGACAGGGCAAGGGGACGCCGCTCGGGACGGTAGACCGGCGGCCAGCAGGCGTATATTGGAACATGCCCGCTCTACCCGCTGTGACGCAACCCGTGCCGGTGCGTCGTCGCCAAATTATCGCCCTGTTTGTGCTGACACTTGTCGCCTCGACGGCGCCGGCGCAGCAGGACCGGCCCAACTGGGACGCTCAACGCGCCCGAATGGTCGAATCGGCCATCATTGAGGCCGGCGTCTCCGACCCGCGCGTCATCGCGGCGATGCGCGCGACACGGCGCCACGAGTTCGTGCCCCTCGCACAGCGGCGTTTGGCTTACGCTGACATGGCGTTGCCCATCGGCGCTAGCCAGACGATCTCGCCGCCGTTCGTCGTGGCCTACATGACCGAGCAGCTCGAGCCCAAGCCGACCGACAAGGTGCTCGAGATCGGCACCGGTTCGGGCTACCAAGCCGCGGTGCTGTCGCCGCTCGTAAGAGACGTTTACACGATCGAGATCGTCCCCTCGCTCGGCAAGCGCGCGGCGAAGACACTGCGGCGGCTCGATTACGAGAACGTCCACGCCCGCATTGGCGATGGCTACGAAGGATGGCCCGAGGCGGCGCCCTTCGACAAGATCATTGTCACCTGCTCTCCGGAGAACCCGCCGCCGAAGCTCGTTGAGCAACTCGCCGAAGGGGGCCGCATGGTGATTCCGCTCGGCGAACGCTTCCAGCAAGAGCTTTGCCTGTTAAAGAAAGTGAACGGCGAGCTCGTGCGCGAATCGCTACGCGGAACCCTCTTCGTGCCCATGACGGGCGCCGCCGAAGAGCGGCGTGAGGTGCTCCCCGACCCCGCCAATCCAGCGATCATCAACGGTGACTTCAGTGAGGTCGCCGAAGAGGGGGAGGAACCTCGCCCGGCGGGTTGGCACTATCTGCGCCAAGCGGAGATCGATCCTTCGGCGCGGGGCGACAACCCTGCGATTGTCTTCAGCAACAAAGAGCCTGGCCTTCCGTGCCAAGCGCTGCAGGGTTTCGCTATCGACGGCCGGAAGGTGAAACGGCTGCGGGTTGGCTTCACGGCTAAGGGAGAGGGGCTCCGCTTCGGCCAGCGGCCGTCGCAGCTGCCTTACGTCGTCGTGACCTACTACGACGAACGGCGGGTCTGGTTAGGGGATGAGGTCATCGGCCCGCTACGCGGGACCTTCGATTGGACCGAGCGGGAAGAGGTCTTGCCGGTCCCCGCTGGCGCCCGCGAGGCGGGGTTGCGGATTGGGCTGCTTGGGGGGGTCGGGAAGCTTTGGGTCGATGACGTCCGTTTTGGACGGGCTAGAGACTGATTAAACCGCCTCTATCGAGGGGGCTAGGGGGCAGTTTCTGCCTATTCTCCTAGGAGCCCCTAGTCGCCAAAAACCCCGTAATCGCTTGATCTTAGCGCCTGCCGGGTTATCCTTTGCCATGAACGCCGTGCCGTCATCGGCGCAGGCGACCCGCTTTTGCCTGGTTCATTCACCGGAAGATTTTCGCAGACATGAGGAGCTCCAGCATGCTTCGTCGCTCGCTTCTGACGGCCGCCGCGGTTGCGGCTAGCGTTTCCTTCGGCCTCCCGGCCGACGCCTTCTGGGCGAGCCATGGCAGCTACGGCTCGTATGGCTCCTACGGCAGTGCGGGGTCCCATGGCAGCTACGGCAGCACGGGCTCGTACGGCAGCCGTGGTTCGTACGGTGGTTATTCGGTCAGCTACGCATCGACGGGCTCGTACGGCAGCTACGGCTCCACGGGTTCGCACGGCTCAGCCGGGTCCTATGGTTCGACGGGCTCCTATGGTTCGACGGGCAGCTACGGCTCGCACGGTGGCGGTCTGTTCGCCCGGATGCACGCCCGCCACGCCGCCCGTCGTGCGGCTCGTCACGCTTCGCACGGCAGCTACGGCTCGTACGGCAGCACGGGTTCGCACGGCTCGACAGGGTCGTACGGTAGCCATGGCTCGACGGGTTCGCATGGCTCGACGGGCTCCTACGGCTCAACGGGCTCGCACGGCAGCACCGGCTCGTACGGCGGCCACGTGATTTACGAGAGCGCCTCGACTACCAGCTCCGCTGGCGTTGTCGTCGCCAAGGCAGAAGCCACCAGCGGTTCGCTCCGCGTCCAGGTCCCGGCCGACGCCGTCGTGTTCGTCAACGATCACAAGACGACCAGCACCGGCACCATGCGGAACTACGTCTCGCACGGCCTGAACAAGGGCGAGTCGTACCAGTACCGCGTCCGCGTCGAATACGAGGCCGATGGCGAGAAGGTCGTCGATTCGAAGATCGCCACGCTCATTGGCGGCGGCACGGCTGAACTGGCTTTCGGTAAGACGGACCCCGTCGCCAAGAAGCCCGAGACCGCCAAGACCAAGCTGACGCTGTCGGTCCCCGCCAATGCGAAGGTCACCCTCGCCGGCGTGACCACACAGCAGTCGGGCGCCGAGCGTGAGTACATCACCAGCACGCTGCCGCAGGGCGAGACGTGGGACGCCTACACCGTCGCCGTGATGGTTGATGGCAAGACGCAGGAGCAGACCATCACCCTGGTGGGTGGCGAGTCGCAGCACCTGGAGTTCGACTTCGCCAGCAGCGTTGATCAAGTCGCCGCTCGCTGAAGGGTGATCGGCAGCTCAAGCTAGCAATCAACGAAACCCCCGCAGCGACTCCCTGTCGCTGCGGGGGTTTTTTGTTTGCCGCTCGCGGCTTAGCGGTGAGAGTCCGTCCGCGCTAAGCCGCGAGCGGCGAGTCAGTCATTCCACCGCCATGCGACCGGCGTTGCCTAGATCGGCGACTTCGCCTATCTCCTAGGGCCTACGCACCACTCGGCCCCCCCTCGAATAGCCATGGCGAAATCGGGCAAACCCAAGGACCGTCAGCCCCCGGCAGCGGGGCAGGGGGGGGCTAGCACGGCGCCCGTCGGGCAACCCGCTCGCTGGGTTCGAATCGCCGTTAGCTTTGCCGTTGTCTGGCATCTCTTCGCTGTCTTTATCTCGCCGCTGGCGATCGAGCCGACGTCCATTCTCGTGTCGCGTATCGGGACCTCGCCCTACGTGCGCTGGTACTCCGACTCGCTCTATCTCAATCAGGGCTACCACTTCTTCGGCCCCGACCCGCCGCGCAATCACGTGCTGCGCTACACGGTCACCGATGAAGCGGGCGCCGTTGTTGCTGAGGGTTCGCTCCCCAACAAAACGGCGCAGCGGCCGCGGCTCTATTACCACCGCCATATGATGCTCGCCGACCAGGCGGGCAATGGTCCGCCCGACATCAATCCCGATGAGTGGCTGCGACTGATGCTGCGCGGGTATGCGAGGCAGTTGTTGCGAGCCAATGGCGGCGCCCGCGCCACGGTCGAGTGCGTGATCCACAATCCCTTGCCGCCACGCGCTGTGCTGGAGGGCGTTGATCCGAACGCCCCGGAGATGTTTCAAACGATCACTCGAGTTGAAGAGACCGCGGCGTCGCTCGAAGAGCCGCTGCCCGTCCCGGCGCCACCGGAACGCGAACCGCAAACGTCGGAAGAGCTGCCGATCGGGGAGGAGCTATGAAAGCCGCCCTGGCAGCTGTGAAGACCTACTTCGCCGATCTCGCCGCGGCGTGGGACGACTTCTGGTTTCGGCCCGCGGACCCGGCGGTGCTGTCGGCGATCCGCGTCGTGACCGGCTTGCTGCTCTTCTGGACGCACCTTGTGTGGTCCTTTGGCCTCATGGCGTTCTTCGGCTCCGAAGGATGGGTCCCGCCAGAGCTACACGAGCGGATGACCGATCCGCGGATCGGCGTCAATTTCTTCGACTTCTTGCAGGCGCCGTGGGCCGTTTGGACGTTCCATGTGATGAGCCTGATTGTCTTCTTCCTGCTGACGATCGGGCTTTTCAGCCGGACGGTCGCGGTCTGGTCGTTCTTGGCGGCGCTGAGCTATGCGCTGCACGTCACGCCGGGGGCGTTTTTCGGCCTCGACAAGATCAACTGCTTCTTGGCGATGTACGTGATGCTCGGCCCGTGCGGCGCGCGGTACAGCGTGGATCGCCTGCTGCGGATACGGCGCGGCGTCGAGGACGCCGACCCCGATTACGTCGATGAGTCGTGGACGGCGAATCTCGCCTTGCGGCTCATCCAGCTGCACCTCTGCGTGATCTACCTCTTCGGCGGCTTCGGCAAGCTGCAGGGCCGTATGTGGTGGACAGGCGAGTCGATCTGGATGTCGGTCGCCAACGTCGAGTATCGCTCGCTCGACATGACGTGGCTCGCCGGGCACCTGCGGATGGCGGAGCTGCTCGCCCACGGCACCGTCTTCTTCGAGCTGTTCTACTGCTGCCTGATCTGGAGCCGCTGGGCCCGGCCGTGGGTGCTGCTCACGGCGGTCGGCGTGCACGCGTTCATCGGCCTGGCGATGGGAATGCCCGAGTTTGCTTTGGCGATGCTCACAATGAACGCCGCGTTCCTGCCGGTCGCTTTGGTGCGGGGTGTGCTCGACCCCATCAGCAAACGGGCCGGCGGGATGCTGGCCAGCAAGCCGAAGCCGAAAGAGCCAAAAGAGAAGACGAAGGAGTAACCGCCGGGCTGCACTAGAAATGGAAGGCGAGCCGGGCGACGTTAGTCCCCGGAGTTGCAGCGGGTACCCACTTCCCTCCGGGGACTGACGTCTCCCGGCCCGCAGAGTGCCTTTTCGTTTGTTTTTGGCGATCCCTGGCGCTCCTGGCGTCTTGGCGGTTCCCCCACCGCTGGTTCCGCGCGAACCCGCCGCCTAAAATGCGGTCTTACCCCGATAACGGCCGCCCCAATCGTAGGGGGCGCCAACTAGCCAATTGGCCCCAGGGCCAATAACACCCAGCAGAGACTCTTCCCCGTGTTCGAGACCATCGCGATCGTTGGCGCCACCGGCGCCGTGGGCGGCATCATCCGCAAGCTGCTTCAGGAGCGTGAGTTTCCCTACAAGAACATTCGCTTCTTGGCGTCCAAGCGGTCGGCGGGGACGACGATTGAGTTCGCGGGCAAGTCGTACACGGTCGAGGAGATGACGCCCGAGGCGTTCCAAGGCATCGACTTGGCGATCGGCAGCACGCCCGACCCGGTCGCCAAGGAGTTCGTCCCCTGGGCCAAGGCGGCGGGCTGCATCGTCGTCGATGAGAGCGGCTTCTGGCGGATGGACCCGACCGTCCCGCTGGTGATCCCCGAGGTGAACCCCGAGGCGGCGTTTACCCACCAGGGCCTCATCGCTAGCCCGAACTGCAGCACCACCCAGATGGTGCAATCACTGAAGCCGCTGCACGACGCGGGGCGAGTCCGCCGCGTGATCGTGAGCACCTACCAAGCCACCAGCGGCGCCGGGGTAGGGGGGCAGCGAGAGCTCGTTGACGCTTCGCGCGCGGCGCTCGACGGCGCCGACTTCACGCCGGAGACCTTCTCGCATTCGATCGCGTTTAATCTCATCCCGCAGATCGGCTCGCACAAGCACGCCGGTTACACGTCGGAAGAGATGAAGATGGTTTTTGAGACCCGCAAGATCCTCGGCGACGAGTCGATCCAGGTCTGCCCGACGTGCGTCCGCGTGCCGGTGAGCAACTGCCACAGCGAGAGCATCCTGGTGGAGACCGAGCGCAAGATCACCGTCGAAGAGGCGCGTGAGCTGTTCGCCGCGACGCCGGGCCTCAAGGTCATCGACGATGTCGCCAGCGGCAAGTACCCGATGCCCAAGGATTGCGACGGCGACGACGACACCTACATCGGCCGCATCCGCGAAGACCTCTCATGCGAAAACGGCCTGGCGTTCTGGTGCGTGAGCGACAATTTGCGCAAGGGCGCCGCGACCAACGCCGTGCAGATCGCCGAGCTGCTGGTCCGCAACGGGGCGGCGGTGTGAATCGGTGGGCGACAACGGCGTAGCTAACGAAGGTTCGCAGGCTAGGCCGACACACTGGCTCAAGCTCACCGTCGCCTACGACGGCGCGGCGTACGCCGGTTGGCAGTGGCAGCCGAGTGAGCCGACGGTGCAGGGCGTGCTGCAAGACGCTTGGCGCAGCATCACGCACGAAGAGCCTTGCTTTACCGCCAGCGGTCGCACCGATGCGGGCGTGCATGCCGAGGGGCAGGTCGTTGGCGTTGAGACGACATCGACGATCGAGCCGCGGCGTTTGCTGCGGGGGCTGAACGCGCTGCTGCCCGACGACGTGGTCATTCGGGCCGTCGAGCCGGCGCCGGTGGGCTTTCACGCCACGCACGACGCGTTGCGGAAGACGTACCGCTACCAGGTCCTGAGCGGCCCCGTGCCGCCGCTGTTCGACCGTAAGCACGTCTGGCACTGGCGCGCGGGGCAGCTCGACACCGAGCGGATGGGGCAGGGGGGGGCGTACCTCGTCGGTCGCCACGACTTCGCGTCGCTCGAATCGACGGGCTCGGAACGCTCGAGCACCGTCCGCACGATCACCGACCTCACCGTCACGTCGCGCCCCGCGGATGGCGGCGAGCGGATCGACATCACCGTCACCGGCGACGGCTTCCTCTACAACATGGTCCGCACGATCGCCGGCACGCTGGTGGAGGTCGGCCGCGGCGCGAAGCCGCCGGAGTGGGTCGCCGAAGTCCTCGCCAGCCGCGACCGGGGCAGGGCGGGACAGACCGCGCCCCCGCAGGGGCTTTTTTTGGTGAGGGTGGAGTACGCCTAAGGACAGGCCGCTTAGTTACGCGGTCTCGCGAGGCATCGCGATCATTGGGCGCTCGTCAACGAGGGCAATAACCACCGGCTCGAAGTATTGCCGTAGCAGTTCGGCCAGGGCGTCACGGTCGCTGCCTTTACTCGATTGGCGGAAGGCGACGCTGAGCCAATCGCTCGTGGCGGTTTCTTCAACGACCTTGCCGAGACGTTCGATCTCTGGCTGGGTGAGCAGGTGCTCGCAGGCGATCAGTTGCATCTCGATCAGAATGATCTCACGCAAACGTTCGTCGTCATCTTTCACAAGACGGTCGGCGCAGGAACGGGCGAGCTTAGAACCAGCAATGCCGGCCGAAGCTGCGCCCACGATGCCTCCGACGATTCCGCCCACGGCCGTGCCGACCCCAGGGATGACACTGCCGACGGCTGCCCCTCCGGCCGCGCCGCCTAGCCAACCGACGGCGCCGGCAGCAGTTTGCGAGACGTTCACCGACGTGTTCTTGGCGAACTGGCGCCACGAGATCGATTTAGCGAATGCCGCCCTATAGAAGTCGGGCGTCGTCATCACGGCGGCGGCCACGGTAGCGGTGACCACGTTCGTGCGCAGCACCTTGGCGAGATGATTCGTCGCCGCGGCGCCGCTCACCGCTCTACCAAGTGACCCCGTCGCTACCCCTTTCACAAGACGCTTGCCTACCGACGTTTTGTAGCTGGCTTTGAGAGCGTGCCTGATAGCGGTGGAACCCGCGGCCGCAATCTTGGTGCGGAGTATCTGGGCACTAATAACGCCGGTAGCGAGCGTTTGCCCACCGACGAGCGAGGCGTCACGAGCAGCATGTCGCATCGCGGTTTTGTGGCGCTCGCCCGACCAGACTCGGCTGGCGTACATGACGACAAACGAAATGCCCATCCCCGACGAGGAAACGATCGCCTGGGTTGCGACATCGTATTTGAGGGATTCGATGTTGCAGGGCCGCGCGATGTTTCTTGCTTGGCGATAAGTGATCGCGCCGCGTTGCACCAGCGTCTCGGCCTCGGCCGGATTCTCGAAACCTGGAACCGCACCCGATTGGATTCGCCTCCGCATCAAATCGACGCAGGCGTCGTACTGATCGCGAGGCACTTCGAGTACATGTCCCGGATAGCGATAGAGTCGCGAATCGGGATCGAAGGCGGCGGCGACGGTTTCCGCTGGGCTTCGGTAATACTTCGATTGGAGTGACATGCTGCCGACGATTCGGTCGGCGCCGTTTTTCTCGTTCGAGACGCCTACCAACTTCGGACGGCGGCCCCGAAGAAGATCGCAAGCGTGATTGGCGTCTTCTGCCGCGAAACCCGTGCCGCCGGGCGTGTAGTACTTGGTGATCTGCGTTGCTTCGGTCGCGTTGGCGAGAAGAGGCGGGGCGGCGGACTCGGTGGCCCGTTCTCGATGGCGTCGCGGCTGCTCGTCCATCCCGTCCCGATTCGTTGTCTTTGCAAAGGAAACTACTGTAGATCGGAACAGTCCGAGGCTGACAGGCTAACGACAGCCAACTGATTGGCAAAGCAAAATCCTACGAGCCTCGCCCGGGCCCATAGTCAGGCTGACAGCTCACCAACCATCAAGCCCAGCCAGTCCAGCGGGGCAGGGAGGCTAATAAAGCTGAGCGGTAGCTTCATCCCCCTATCTCATTCCAAAAATCCGCCGCCCAAGCACTGTCGCCCCCCTTCTGGGGGAAAACGTCGGCCTTTCTGCGACCCTGCCGGTCAGATAAACTTCATGGTCTGGCTAGATAGGGACTTCGGAACCCCCCAAGGGGCGGCGTGTGGCGCGGACTAACGAGATCGTCGGGGATTATCGCCTCTTTCACATGATCCGCACCGGCGCGGTCTACGAGATCTGGGCGGTGCGGCCCGTTTCGGGGAACGAGTCGTTCGCCATCAAGTGGCTCCCCAAGGACAGCAGCCGGTACAGCTCTGCGGGCGTCCGCGAGCTGAAGCACGAGTACACCGTCGGCAAATCGCTCGACCATCCGGCAGTGATCAAGACCTACGACTACGGCACGGGGAAGAACGGGGCGTGGCTCCTCATGGAGTTCTTCAAGACGCCCAACCTCAAGCAGCAGATTATCGCCAACGTGAAGGCGCTGCAGTGGCGGGTGAAGGAAGTCCTCACCAACGCCGCCGCGGGCCTCGCCCACATGCACGAACGCGGCTGGGTCCACCGCGACATCAAGCCCGACAATTACCTGATCAATGACGCCAACGAGGTGCGGCTGATCGACTTCACGATCGCGGCGAAGCCGACCGGAGCGCTGGGCAAGCTGCTCGGCTCGAAAACGAAGATCCAGGGGACCTACAGCTACATGGGACCTGAGCAGATCCGGGGGCAGGGGGTCGATCCGCGCGATGACATCTACAGCTTCGGCTGCCTGGTCTACGAGGTGCTCGCCGGCAAGCTGCCGTTCACCGCGAACACGCCGCCCGAACTGCTGCAACGCCACCTCAAGGCGAAGCCGCCGTCGCTGACGGTCGTCGATTCGAACATCAAGCCCGAGTTCGCCGCGTTCGTCACTAAGATGATGGCGAAGAAGCGCGAAGACCGGCCGCAGTCGATGAAAGAGGTGATGGTGAAGATCAAGAACGAGCCGATCTTCTACACCCAGCCGGAGAAGCCGAAGGTCGAAGCTGCCGTTGAAGAGAAAAGCGATTAACCACTGAGACACAGAGATCACGGAGTAAAGCACTGAGGAAGTTTCGTAGCAGAGACCAAGCAATCTGTGTCTTCTCCGTGTCCTCTGTGCTCTGCGGTGAAAAAGAAAGAAGGAAGGGAAACAGCATGTCAGCAGGTCCAGGACTTGAGTTTGAGCAGTCGCTGCAGGCGCTGGAGGCGGAGGTGCGCCGCCACGAGGCGGCGCCCGACAAGACGCCGGAGCAGCACGAGGAGCTGCGCGCGATGAAGCGCAAGCTCGCCGACGCGACGCGCGACGTTTATTCAAAACTCGACGCGTGGGACACGGTGCGCGTCGCCCGCTTGCAGGATCGGCCGAAGTTCACCGACTACGTCGAGCTGGTGTTCGATGAGTTCGTCGAACTGCACGGCGACAAATTCTTCGGTGACGACCGCGCGCTGCGCACCGGCTTCGCCAAGCTTGACGGCCTCAAGGTGATGCTCGTCGGTCACCACAAAGGCAAGACGTTCAAAGAACGGACCGAGTGCTACTTCGGCTGCGCGCACCCCGAGGGTTATCGCAAGGCGATGAGCAAGATGAAGATGGCGGCCAAGTACGGCATGCCGATCGTCTGCCTGATCGACACGCCGGGCGCGTACCCGGGCATCGGCGCCGAAGAACGCGGCCAGGCTCAGGTGATCGCCGAGAGCATGCTGCTGATGTCGAAGCTGCGGACGCCGATCGTCTGCGTCGTGATCGGCGAAGGCGGCTCGGGCGGCGCGCTGGGCATCGGCGTCGGCGACCGTGTCGCGGTCCTCGAGCACGCTTACTACTCGGTCATTAGCCCCGAGGGTTGCGCCGGCATCCTCTGGAAGAGCCACGACTACGCCGACCGCGCCGCCCGGGCGCTTCAACTCACGTCGAAGCGGCTGCAAGAGCTCGGCGCGATCGATGATGTCATCGAAGAGCCGCTCGGCGGCGCCCACCGCGACCACTACCAGATGGCGGCGCGGCTCAAGCAGTACCTGATCAAGCAACTCCGCGAGCTGTGCGAGAAGCCCAAGGACGAGTTGGTGGCGGCTCGCTACGAGAAGTTCCGCAATATCGGCCAGTTCCTCGAAGGCGGCGTGGCGTGAACGCCGGCGGCCCGGCGACGGTCGCTGCCTTGATCGCGGTGGCGATCTGGATGTGGCTGGCGATGCTGTTGACGCACGAGCTCGGCCACGTCGTCGCGGCGATGTTCACCGGCGGGAAGATCATGGCGGTTGAACTTCGACCGGGCTGGCTGCCGCACACGTTGGTCGATCCGAATCCGCGGCCGAGCGTCGTCCTGTGGAGCGGGTTTCTGTCGGGCTGGATCGCGCCGCAAATGACGGCGCCGGCATGGCGAATCCGCGCCGGTTTCGTTGGCCCGGTGCTGAGAGCCTGGGCGGCGTTCTGCCTGTTGGCGGGCGGCGTCTACCTGGCGGCCGGCGGCGCCGAACGACTCACCGACACGGGCCAGTTCCTCGCCAACGGTTGGTCGCACGCGCTGCTGATCCTCATTGGCGCCACCGTCGCCGCGCTCGGCTACGGACGGTCTCGCGCGGCGTGGATCGCGCTCGCGAAGGACGTCGAAGCGAAGCCAATCACACGGCGAGCGGCGATCGCTTGGTGGTGCTGGCTCGCCGCCTGGGCGGCAGGCCAGGGGATGCTGCACACAACCGTCCAACCCTCCCAGTAACGTCCGATAATCTCTGTTATGTTCGTTTCGGAGGCCGGAAACGGCCTGGAAACGGCCCTGCTGACGCTTCGCTACCTTTGCCCGCTTACTGCCCCAAACATGCCTAACGACGTGCTCATTCGCCGCGCGGACCTCACTTCCCCTGCCGACGCCGCGGCGTATCTAGCGGTGCTCGACATGTATTCGCGCGACCCGCTGGGCGATGGGAAGCCGCTCGACGACGAGGTGCGTGAGCGGATCGTTCCCGCGTTGATTGAACATCCGACGACGCTCATTTGGTTGGCGTTCGACGGCGATCGGCCGATCGGGTTCATCACGGCGTTTCGCGGGTTCTCGAGTTTCAAGGCGCGGCCGCTGGTGAACATCCACGACATCGCCGTCGCGTCCGAGATGCGTGGCAAAGGAATCGGCAAGGCGCTGCTCGCCGCGGCCGAAGAGTACGCCCGAGAGACGGGTTGCTGCCGGCTGACGCTCGAGGTGCTAGAGCGCAATCCGGCGCGGGCGGTTTACGAAGCGGCAGGCTACCGGCAAGCCGCCTACGCGCCCGGAGCGGGAGGGGCGTTGTTCTACGTCCGGCCGCTGGACTGATCGCCGCTAGATTGATCATCGCGGCAGGGGGCTGAAGCCGCGATTTGTAGGAGGGGTCTCCAGACCCCGATCACGGTCTCCATCCCAAATCGGCATGGTGCGCGAAATCGGGGTCTGGAGACCCCTCCCACAGAATCGCACAGCGATCCTTCAGAAGGCTGAGAGCTGACCGCTGGTAAGCTGACCGCTAACAGCCCTGTTGAACTTCAGAAGTTGCTCACACCGCAGTTGCTCACACGGCCTGATCGAGCGCGCGGAACACAATGTCTCGCGCCGCTTCGGCGTCGATCGACATCACGACTTCGACATTGACTTCGCCGCCGGGCACGTCGCGGCGGTCGAAGACGGTGGCGCCGTGCGTCAGTTCGCCAGAGGTCTCGACATCGGCGTACATCGGCGTCGCCTTGGCGATGCCCGGGTACGCGGCGGCGAGCAGGGCGACCAGCGCATGCAAGCGGACGCCTTCGATGCCAAAGCGTTGACGGTAGGCGCGGTAGTACCCGGGCAAGAGTTCGGCGAGAAGTCGGCAGGTTCGCGAATCGCGGTTGCGAACGAAGTCGAGCAAGTCGTAGCTGAAGCTCATAGAACCGACCACATCGAGCGGTACGACGGTCGGGATCAGGTTGCTGCGGAAGACTTCGCGCGCCGAGCCGGCGTCGCAGTAGACGTTGAACTCGGCCGCTGCGGTGACGTCTCCACCAACGGCGACGCTGCCGCCTTGGACGACGACGTCGAGCAGCGTCTCGGCGGCGTCGCGCTCGCGCGTCAGGACGGCGGCGACGTTCGACATCGGGCCGCCACCAATCAGGACGATCTCGCCGGGGTTGGCGCGGACCTCTTCGGCGATCACCTTCGGCGAAAGGTGCCGGTTGGCTTTTTCTGCGACGGGGAGTTCGGCTCCGCAGAGGCCGTTGGCGCCGTGGAGGTCGCGGGCGTCGGTCCGTAGCGGCTGCAGCGCGTCGGCGACGCCGATCCGCGGCCGTCGGGGCGGGTCGATCCGCTCGACGATCGCCTGCAAGTTCCGCGACGCTTGGTCCGGCGAGACGGCGCCGCCGGTGGCCGTCACCGCGATCACTTCTAGATTGGGATCGGCCAGCGCGACGCAGATCGCTACCGCGTCATCGACGCCAGGGTCGAGGTCGAGGATCACTTTGCGTGGCATCGGGCGGCTGTCGGCTAAAGGAGGGGCGGGGTATTCTATGCGGGTTATCCCCGACGAGCGGGCTGGCTGCAATGCGGTTTCTTACCGCGGCGGTCTGTGTCCGCCTCGGAGCTGCCCGCGAGGCGGCCGCCGTTCTCCCAGCCGAGCCCCGACGACATGCCCTCCCCTCTCGCCACAGCACTGGGCCGCCTGACGGCCGGCGAGGACCTCTCAATCGACGAGATGCGGGCGGCGATCGGCGACATGATGTCCGGGAGTGTTGCGGATCATCAGATCGGACAGTTCCTCTCGACTCTGGCTCGCAAGGGCGAAACGGTCGAAGAGGTCGCCGGCGCGGCGATGGCGTTGCGTGAACACATGACGCCGATAAACACGAGTCGGCCGCGGTTGGTCGACACCTGCGGCACGGGCGGCGGCGGGTCGAAGACGTTCAATGTGAGCACCACCGCGGCGATCGTCGCGGCGGCGGCCGGCGCGTCGGTCGCCAAACACGGCAACCGCAGCATCACCAGCCGCACCGGCTCGGCCGACGTGCTGGCGGAGCTGGGCGTGAACATCGAGGCCTCGGTCGCCCAGGTGGAGGCGTGCCTCGACGAGTTGGGCATCTGCTTCTGCTTCGCGCCGCTGATGCACCCGTCGATGAAGCACGTCAGCGCGGTCCGCAAACAACTCGGCATCCGTACGATCTTCAACGTGCTGGGGCCGCTGGCCAACCCAGCGCGAGCGACCCGGCAGGTCCTGGGCGCCGGTCTGCCGGAACTGCGGCCGCTGCTCGCCGGCGCGATGCAGCGCCTCGGGACCGAGCGGACCCTCGTGGTCAGCGGCGAGGACGGGCTGGGTGACGTGACGGTCTCGGGGACAACGCATGTGTCCGAGGTCGTCGAAGATTCGGTGCGCGAGTACCGCTGGACGCCCGAGGATTTTGGTTTGGAGCGCGGCGCTACTTCAGGCTTGGAGGTGGAGAGCCCCGCCCATAGCGCCATGGTCATCCGCAAAATCCTCAAGGGACAGCCGGGCACGGCCCGCGATATTGTCGTCCTTAACGCGGCCGCGGCATTGATCGCCGCAGAAGTCGCCGACGGCCCCCGCACCGGCGCACTGCTGGCGGGCGACGCGATCGATTCCGGCGCGGCAAGCGCGCTGCTGGCGAAGCTCGTCGAGCGCTCGCACGCGCCGGCTTAAATGTGGCGCCCCCTGCCCTGCTCCGTTTCTTGACGGGCGCAGCTCCGACCCTGCCGGATCGTTCAGGGAGACGTCAGTCCCCGAAGGATGCCGGGTACCCGCTTCACGCCGGGGATCCATGTCTCCCGGCTCGCATAAACTCGGGCTTTGCTGGCTGACGAAACGACCGGTTTGGGGAACTCTTGGCGTCTGCGGAGCGTACCAAGCAGCATCACTGCGGCGGACTGCCGTCGCCCACGACCAAGGACCGGAATGATGCCCCTCGCCCTGACAAAGAAAGCCGCCGCTGTTGCCCGCCGTCGTCTACGCCGGGCCTGCGACGAGGTTCGCGGCAACTGGAGCCACCGCGAGCAACGCCATCGCCGCCTCGAGGCGTTCGAGTTGCAGATGCGTCTGGCGGTCGCCCTAGGTCTCACGCCCGCGCCGTTGCCGGTGCGGAAGCCGACCCGCTAAGGCCACTCCGTCGTCTCGCCACCGGCAATCGAGGCGCCCGCCGCGAACTCCTCGGGGGTGATCGATACCGGCGTGGGGACGACGTGACCATCGGCAAAGCCGGTTACGAAGACGCCCGGATGCAGCTCGCCAATGCCAGCCGTCGGGTTATCAGCGTTCGCCGCCGTGTCGTAGTCGACTGGCTTGGTCCATTCAACGGCGTGGGCGTCGTTCACCTGCACGACGATGACGGATCGCGACAGGCCGTCGGAGAACTCGGCGAGCCGGACGCCCTCGGGCTTGCCCGCGAAGGCGGTTCCTTCGCCGGAGACGGCGAGATAGTGGGTCTTACCGTCTTCCGCCGCCATGCCGGACGAGGGGTCCAAGTAATCCGCCGGCATCTCCGCCAGGAGCTTGATGTTGTGGGGGCTGTCCCACGGCTCGTCGAGGTGAAACTTCTCGTAGAGCGCGCTCTGCTCGATAAACGGCAGGATGGCGACGCGCCAGCTCAACAAGGGCTTGCCGTCAGAATCGCAGATGGCTTGGGCGGGTAGTCGGCTGAACGTCGATTCGTGGTTGAGCATCGCCAGCAAGATCTGTTTGACGTTGTTTGTCGAGGCGTTGCGCCGCGCCGCTTCACGCGCGGCTTGCACGGCCGGCAAGAGCAGCGATGTCATGACGCCGGCAATGGCCAGGATCGTGGCCTGCGATTGATAGGAGCCCGGCCCGACCTTTGCTAGGACGAAGGTGGTCTCACCCTGCCGCATTTCGCCGAGCGACAGGGCGTACTGGTCCATGATCCGGAGCCAGTAGTCGCCCCACGCCCGCATCGTCGCTTCTGGGTGATTGCGTACTTTCTCGTTAAAGTCGCTGTCCTCAAGCAACTTCTCCCTCAGGCGAGCGTATCCGTCGGCGATCAACCGTTCGATCTCATCGGCTGCCGCAGAGCTGACGGCGTTGGCAGTCAAGGAGCTGCCCCGCTCGCTATCGAGATCGACAGCGAGCACGATCCGATCGATAAGCAAGATTCCTTCAAGGAACGGCAACGCCTCAGGATCGATCTCTTGCTTCGCAGCCGTGATCCCCATCTCCATGACAGGACGCAACGGCCCGAGCGTCACGGCCGCGTGTAGATCGTTTTGTAGGGCGTCCTCCGTGGTCATCAACTCTTGCAGTTCGCTCTGCCCCGCCTTCACGCCGCGCACTAGCCGCTTGAGGAACAACCGCGGCCCCACAGCGAGAGTCTGGTCATCGAGGAGGCAGAAGCTCGGCTTCATGCCCTCACTGCTTTCTAGCATCGGGCGGCCGAGCAGCTCGCCGGGCGTCGTGTGCTCGGTGAGTTCCGCGCGGAAGTTGTCGAACGAGATCGGCCGCGAGGACTCTAGCACGATGGCGTACTGAGGGCTGACACCGACCGGCGGTTCGACCATCGCGGTGACGCGGTCAATAGCGCCGAGCGGTACGCCCAAGAAGTCCTTCGTCGCCGCGGCGAGGACTTCGACCGGATACTGTTGCATCACGGGCGATTTGGCGGCGTTGGCGAGTCGCACTGTCACCGCGGCAATCGATTGCGGCGTCAGATGCGAAACACGCGCTGCCTCATCGGCGCGGATCGAGGCAATCGGCGAAAGCGCCGTCGCGGCGGCGACGATAGGGCGGAGGCAGTAAGACGAGATTAACGAAGGCATTGGGTTCGCTCCACGGGGCAATTGATGCCCGGATGCTAACCCGTTCCGCGCGCTACGTCAAAAAACCTCATGATTGAACAACAGTAGGAGGCGTCGGCGACGCCTCCTACTGAAGAGGATTGCAGAGGTCGATCGGTTTACCCCCGCCCTGCCCCACTAGCTTGCGTTGGCGGGATAGCGGTCGGTGTAAACCACCTCGGACTTGTCGAGTTGCCCGCCGCGCGGATGCGCGGGCTTGAGCGCCTTGCCGACGACGACCATGAAGCCGATCGCGTGGCCCTCCGGGAGTCCAATCAACTCGGCGACCTGCTCGGCGTCGAAGCCGATCATCGGGCACGAATCGTAACCCATCGCCTTGGCGGCGAGCATGATCGTCTGGCCCGCGATGCCGGCGGAGCGCATGACCTCGTCATGCTGCACCTGTTCGCCGGAGTTGCTGTAGAACTGCTCTATCATGGGCACCAGAACGTCTTGCGTCGACTGCGGCGCGTTCCGCCAATAGCGCTCGGGGGACTTGGCCCACGATTTGGGGTCGCCGCAGATGACGATCGCCAGGCAAGCGTCGGTCACTTGGGCTTGGTCCCATGCGGCGGCGCGGAGCTTCTTCTTCTGCTCGGCGTCGCGGACGACGACGAACCGCCAGTTCTGAATGTTGAATGACGTCGGCGCTAATAGCGCAAGGTCCATCAGCCGATCGTAGTCGGCTTCGGGCATCTCAAATTTGGGGTCGTAATGCTTGACGGCGCGACGTTCTTGGATGGCGGTGAGGGTGTCCATGCTTTCTCTTGTTCAGGATAAAGGCCCACTAATCGAACGAATCATATCGAAATGCCTTTCTTGTTCGAGTCAATTCGTGAGATTCGATCTCGTGGGCGATCAAATTGTGGGAGGCGTCTCTAGACGTCGATTATGCACACCATGCCGTGTTCGCCCGGCATGCCGAAATCGGCGTCTGGAGGCGCCTCCCACAGCCATAGATTCTCAAGCCTCAGGTCTCACACCTCAGGTCTCATACACGATCCGCCCGTGCTGTTGGCTGCGGCTGATACGGTCGGTGGCGTAGAGCCCAGCGAGGACGAACTCGACGCAGCTCGCCCGTACCGCGGGGTCTTGCGACGCGTTGACCTCGAACGCCTTGTCCCACGCCGGTGGGACGCGCTTCAGCAAGGTAGCGTAGTGCGAAGACGGCAACATGTCGCCGACTTCGACGCGGACGCCCTGCGAGAAGACCTCGGCGATCTCGGCCAAGCCGTGCTCTTCGACGTACTCGCTGAACACCGTGGCGATCGCCTGGGCGATGACCGCGTCGAGGACCTGCCGCTCGGACATCTGGTGCGACCCCATCAGATCGAGCTCGAGCTTCCCCAGCGAGCTGGCGTAGAGGTGCCCCAGGTCGCTGATCCGTGGCACGGCCGTCTCTTCGCCGAGCACCGCCGCGCGGTGCCGCGCCGAGGCGATCATCGTCCGGTAGTTCGCCAGCGACAGCCGCGCTGACACGCCCGAGTCATGGTCCACGTACTTCGAAAGCCGGGCGGCCCGGCTGATCTCTTCGATCAGCTCTTTCATGAAGTAGGGAACGATGACGGAGGGGTTAGGGACGGGGGACGGGGGACGAGGGGAGTCAGGGTCATCACCCTCGTCCCCCGTCCCTAGCCCCTCGTCCCTCGTAACAACCTCTTGCTCCAAGATCTCCACCCCCAGCGTGCGTTCCAGCGGATAGTGCGTGTGGATGAGCGAGCCGATGCGGTCCTTGAGCTGCGGGATCACTTTGCCCGAGCGGTTGTAGGTCGCGGGGTTGGCGCTGAAGAGGATCATCACGTCGATGTCGAACTTGATGGGATAGCCGCGGATCTGCACGTCGCGTTCTTCGAGGATGTTGAAGAGACCGACTTGCACCAGCTCGTCGAGCTCGGGCAGCTCGTTCATCGCAAACAAGCCGCGGTGCATCCGCGGAATCAGGCCGAAGTGCAGCGACTCTTCGGCGCCCATGCTGACGCCCGCCGCCAGCATCGCGGGGTCGATCTCACCGATGAGGTCGGCAAACTTGGTGCCTGGCGCAAGGCGTTCGGCGTAGCGGTCCTCGCGGCGCCACCATGCGATCGGCACCTCGTCCGCTGGCGTGCCGTTGACGAGCATCCGCCCGCGCGACGTGATCGGCTTGTAGGGATCGTCGTGTAGCGGGATCTTACGGTCATCGATGTAGGGGATCGCCTCATCGAGGAAATCGACCAACCGCCGCATCAGTCGGCTCTTCGCCTGGCCCTTCTCGCCGAGGAACAAGAGGTCGTGCTGCGCGAGCAACGCGATGTTCAGCTCCGGGATGACGGTTTCATCGTAGCCGATGATGCCCGGGAACAGTTCCTCACCGCTGCGGAGCTTGCGGAGGAAGTTGTCGTGGACTTCTTGCTTGACGGTCTTGCTATGCCAGCCGGAGTTACGGAGCTCCGCGAGATTGCGGGGGCGATCCAAGTTGGGGTTGGACATCGGTGGGAAGCTGGTGGGGGTGCGAGGCGGGGAGCTCAATTGTAGGCGCCAAGCCTCGCCTGCCCAGCAATTCAAATCCTGTTAACCACAAAGTGACGAAGGAACTAAGGACGGGTCGGACCCCGCCTCATTGTGCCTCCGTTCCTTTGTGGTGAACAAAAAAATGAGCCCGCCGGAAACTGCTCCGGCGGGCTCTCGCTATTTCAGAAGAACGAAGCGGATCAGGCTTCGGCGGGGTCTTTGCCGTCGATCCAGGGGCCTTCGAGCTTCTGGTATCCCGGGGGGATCAACTTGCTCCCCTTATCGCCGGCGTGCCAACCGGGGACGTGCTTCGCGTCGGCGCGGTCGTAGGACATCTGCTCCCACTGCTTGGCCCACGAGTCGTTGCCGTCGGAGTACTCGAGAGTCTCGGGATTGAAGTGATAAACCTTGCCTTCGCGGTAGCTGCTGGCGCCGAGCTTGACGACAACCATTGCCGCGGCGCCGAGTTCCGGCGAGCAGTTGACCTTCGATGGGTCGTCCGCCTTCACCGCGTCGATGAAGTTCTCAAAGTGAACGAAAGACGTGTTGGGCACATG
Source organism: Botrimarina mediterranea (assembly GCF_007753265.1). NCBI lineage: Bacteria > Pseudomonadati > Planctomycetota > Planctomycetia > Pirellulales > Lacipirellulaceae > Botrimarina > Botrimarina mediterranea. The sequence goes on along the minus strand of NZ_CP036349.1, from coordinate 3,730,269 downwards.
GCCGACCTCGACGCGCTCGTCCTTGATGCTCGAGTCGTGCGTGACCTGAGGACGCTCGGCGACGAAGTCATAGCCCGAGAAGTCCTCACCGGTGCCGAGGACAGCCGAGCCGAAGTGGCCACGGATGCACTGCTGGATGGGGACATTCGACGAGCACATCGTGGCGGTCACGAGGCCCTGGACGCCCTCGTGGAAGTCGGTGATGACGGTCGCGACATCCGGCGCCTCACGCGAATCGTACTCGAGGTAAATACCACCGCCGCCGGCGACGCGGCCCGGCCAGCGGAGGCCCGTCGCCTTGAGCATCGACGTGGTGCGGTGCACGAACAGGTCGGTGTACATGCCCGAGCCGAAGTCCCAGTAGCAACGCCACTGGGCGAAACGGGCGCGGTCGAAGGGCTGCTTCGGGGCGAGGCCTTGTTCGTGACCGAGGAACATGTCCCAGTCGACGTTCTTCGGGTTCATGTCCTTCGAAAGGCCGTAGTAACGCCACTGCCCCATGTCCGAGTTGCGGAAGAACTCGGTCTGGTATTGCATGATCTTGCCGAGCTTGCCGGCACGGATGTCCTCGTTGATCTTGTTCCAGACCGGCAGTGAGGTGCTCTGCACGCCGACCTGCATCACCTTGCCGGAGTCCTTCCAGGCGCGGTAGACGGCGATCGCCTCGTCGACGGTGTGCGTCATCGGCTTTTCGCAGTAGACGTGCTTACCCGCCTTGAGGGCGTCGATCGTCTGGGTGGCGTGCCAGTGGTCGGGCGTGGCGATGACGACGGCGTCGATCGACTCGTCGTTGATGATGTCGCGGTAGTCGGCGATCTTGGCGGGCGCCTTGCCAGTCTTTGACTCGATCTTGGCGGCCGTCTCATCGCGGTAACGGTTGAAGACGTCACATACGGCGACGCATTCGACCGAGCCGGGGTCGTTCTGCAGGCGGATCGCCGAGTCGACGTGCGACTGGCAACGACCGCCGACACCGATGAAGGCGATGCGGAGCCGGCTGTTGGTGTTCGCGCTGCTCACGGCGCCAAGAGCACTGGTGGAAGCAATCGCCGCCGAGGCGCCGGTCGTCGCGAGGAAGCCGCGACGGGAGAGGTCACGCGGAAACATGTCGTGAGGGCTCCGATAGAGAGACGTTGTTGTAATTTGTCAAACGCACGTGGTGTCGGTTTGGGACCCCGTGGCGTCTGAGTTCGATGAGCTGGGCAGTATAAGCGCCCGGCAGGCGATGATTCCTACCGGATTTCGACCCGAATAACTACCGTGTTAGACCGCTTACGGTTCTAAACGGCAGCCGGTTCGGCGCGCAGCATCTGCCCTTATTAATTCCAGAACTCCCCAAAACGTGACAGGGAAACTGCTTGAATCCGGCAAAAAACTGCTGTTACGGCCAGTGCGGCCAGCTCACCGGCTGAGCAGTCGTGTCCGATGGGCCGCCGCTGGGCGTCGAGCCGGTAACAGGCTGGGCGCTCGCCGAGGGCCAGCCGAAGTCGGCTGGCGAAGGCTGGGTGGCGGGCTGTGCGCCTGGGGGTTGGGCCCGACCGGCTGGCTGACTCGTTGGCCAGCCCGGAGACGCTGGGGTCTGGGCAGCCGGTTGCCCCCACGACGGGGCGGCCTGCGGGGCCGGCTGCGAATTAGCAGCGTTGGGCCAACCGTTCGCCTGTTGCGGAGTCGGCGCAACGCCCGTTTGGCCGGAGTGGAGCTCGGTCTCGAGGCGATTCAGGTACGGGCCGACCACCTGATGGACCTCCGGCGGGAAGAGCGAGTCGGTCTCGTCCAAGAGGCGAGCGATGTAGAAGCCCGATTTCGAGCCGACGACCTGCTGTTTCCATGCCTGAGGGACGAAGGGAAGCGTCACAGCGAAAAAAGTAACCCCCACACACCAAAGTGTTCCACGTCCGATGCCGATGATGGCGCCCATCTGGTGATCGAAGCCCTCCATCTTCACGCTGTCGATCCCCTTTCGCACGACCCGGAACAGGTACCAGACAACGAACGACGTCCCGATATAGATCAGCAGCATCGCGACAAACTTATTAGCTGGCGCGGTCACGTAGGGGATATGCGGCGCCACTTGGTCGGCGAACTTCACAGCGACGAAGTAGCTGGCGACAAACGACGCCAGGTAGGCGAGCTGCCAGGCCATCCCGCGGAAGTAGCCGAAGAGCGTCATCCCCACGAGGATCGCGATCATCAGCAGGTCGTAGGTCGCCATGGGAAGGGGCTAGGGGTTAGGGACGGGGGACGATGGAGTCCCCCGTAGGGCCAGGAGTTTATCGGGTTGTTGTGGTAGGCCGAATAGCGATATCGGCGCCGCTGGCATGAGGGCGCCAGCACTCGGGGCTCGTGTTCCGCCGAAAACACGGATCCCCTACCCTACGCGCGCTTGCGTCCCTAGTCCCACGTCCCTAGTCCCCCGCCCCTCCACAAAGTGGCCGACTTCAAGACGCACGTGACGTTCTCCAGCGCCATCGGCGCGGGGTACGCCGTTGTCGCGTCGGGGCTGGGGTTCGACCTCTCGACGTCTGTGTTGGCCGGCGGGTTGTGCGGCGTGTCAGGGATGTTGCCGGACATCGACAGCGATTCGGGCGTGCCACGGCGCGAGGCGCTGGGCTTCGCAGCGGCGGTGATTCCGCTGCTGATGATCGACCGCTTCAAACAGTTCGACCTGTCGCACGACCAGATCGTGCTCTGCGGCGTGTTGATGTACTTCGGCATTCGCTTCTGGCTCGCCAAGCTGATCGGCCGTTGGAGCGTTCACCGCGGCATGTGGCACAGCATCCCGGCGGTGCTGACCTTTGCGGGCTTGGCGTTCTTGATCAGTGGGCCGCCCGATCAGATCTTCGTGCGCTACCTGAAGGCGATTGCGGTGGGTCTCGGGGCGCTCAGTCACCTAGTGCTCGACGAGGTCTACAGCATCGACACCCGCGGCGTCGTTCCGAAGTTCAAGAAATCGTTCGGCACGGCGGTGAAGTTCTTTGGCAAGGACCCGAAAGCCAATTTCTCGGCCTACGCCAAGCTGGCGGTCGTCGCGTTGATGATCGGCACCGAGCCGATGGTGATCGACCGCGTTGAACTACGAAACCCGCAACTCGCCGCCAAATTGCGCGGCACGGCGAGCAAGGTCGAGGCGATCGAAGAGCGGCTCGCGCAGCGGACCGGAGGGGGGCTAAACAATTCGACGCCACCGTCCCCGTCGGTGTCGAATTGGTCTAATGTGTTCCGGCGGTCGGACCCGGACAGGCAGTCGGCGCCGGCGCAGGATCGGCAGTCGTCGCCTCAGCCGCCGACTTATCCATTGCCGAGTCAGCAACCCGCTCAACCAACAACCTTGCCGCCAGGAACACCGTCTTGGTTCGCGCCGCCGGGGGCGACAAGCGGCGGGTTCGCACCCAATCGCAGCGCCGCGTTATCCGAACCGTTCACTCGGTAGCGGTCGTTTCACGCCTGCGGCGGCGTTTCGACGAGGATTGTCACGGGGCCCTCGTTCACGAGGGCGACCTTCATCTCGGTGCGGAACCGCCCCGTCGCCGTCGGCACGCCCGCCGCGCCGACCAACGCTACGAACCGCTCATAAAGCTTGTTAGCGACCTCCGGCGCCGCGGCGCCGATGAAGCTGGGGCGTTTTCCCTTGCGGCAGTCGCCCAGCAGTGTGAACTGGCTGACGACGAGCATGGCGCCGCCCGTGTCGAGCAGCGAACGGTTCATCTTGCCGTCGTCGTCCTCGAAGATGCGGAGCCCGACGAGCTTGTCCGCCATCCAGCGGGCCTCCTGCTCGGTATCGCCCTCCGCAACGCCGAGCAGGACCATCAGCCCCGGCCCGATCTGGCCGACGACCTCGCCATCGACAGTGACGCTGGCCTCGCTGACACGTTGAACGACGGCTTTCATGAAGGACGGGCACCGCCAAGCGGTTTTTTGTAGGAGGGGTCTCCAGACCCCGATGACGGTATCTATTCCGAAACGGCATGGTGCGCGTAATCGGCGTCTGGAGACGCCTCGCACAGCTGATCTGTAGGGACCGTCACGCCAGACCCTAGCGGCGAATCGCCTCGGAAACCATCCTGAGGGGCTTTCATTTTTTAACCCCTTTCCTTCTTGGCGATCCCCGGCGCTCCTGGCGTCCTGGCGGTTTCCCCCTTCCCGGAAAACCAACGTTGTCCACGGACTACGTCCTGCTGACTTACTACTGCATCGCGATCGTCGCCGCGTCGATCGCGGGGGGGCTCGTGCCGCGGTGGCTGCGGTTTTCGCACCGGCGGACCGAGCTCATTGTCAGCTTCGTGGCCGGGACGATGCTCGGCGTCGCCATGCTGCACCTGCTGCCGCACGCCCTAGCGGCTTCGGCGCCGGGGCCGGGGGCGACGCTGGCGGTGTTCCGTTGGACCATCGCCGGCTTCCTGGTGATGTTCCTCATCGAGCGGTTCTTCTGCTTCCATCACCACGAGGCGGACGAAGACCCCGCAGCGCATCACCACGACCACGAAGATCACCCTGATTGCGGCCACGAGCACTCCCACAGCGAGCACACCCCTGAGATGACGTGGAGCGGCGCGGCGATGGGGCTCACGCTGCACACCCTGCTGTCGGGCGTCGCCCTGGCGGCAAGCGTCCGCCACACGCCAGACGAGGTCTGGCTGCCGGGCCTGGGGGCGTTTATCGCAATCGTGCTGCACAAGCCGCTCGACGCGATGACGATCGCCGTCTTGATGGGCAAAGACAAATGGGGCCCCGGCGCCCAAGCCCTCGTGAACGGCCTGTTCGCCCTAGCGGTGCCGGCGGGAGTGGCGCTGTACGTCCTCGGCCTGTCCCCGGTGGGCGAGTCGGGGCCGTCGGCCGGTGTCGCGGCCGGCGTCGCTTTCTCGGCCGGCGTCTTCCTCTGCGTGGCGATGAGCGACCTCTTGCCGGAGCTTCAGTTCCACCACCATGACCGGATCGCCCTGTCGGCGGCGGTTCTAGCGGGGTTGGGCGTGGCGGAGCTGGCTCAGCGGCTGGAGACGCATTCGCACGGGCCTACGCCTGGGCCTACGCCGACGGCGATCGAGTCGCCGCTTGATCCGCCCACGACGCGTTTGGATTAGCCACAGAGCCACCGAGGACGCGTAGGAAGGCACAGAGCTACCAAAAGTCTCTGTTCGTCATCAGTGCCCTCGGTGGCTCTGTGGTGAGCTTTGTTAGCTCACAATGCCGTAGCGGCCTAGAGGCCGTAATCGGCGTCTGGAGACCCCTCCCACAGAAAAGCCACCCGCCATCGACCTTAGTTCGACGCCCGGAAAGCGTCCCAGGCCATGTAGCCAAGGATCGCCGCGCAAATGACAAAGCCGATATCCATGATCGGGCTTGCCCCCCCAAAGGGGATTTGCAGGACGAGGTCCAGCAGAAACGCCAGCAGCAGAAGCGCCGCCACGGCCATGCCGAAGATCGACATTGCTTTGGCCATGCAGTAATGGGGGGTCCGAAGGGAACGGGCGATCGAGCGCCCAGGCGGGCTTCTGGGCCACTATAGTTGCCCGAGTTTGCCTGTTACAGCCATCCCCCCCAATCCATCGGGTCGAACGGCAAAGTTCATCCGTTATCTTGGCGTCTGGCGCCGGCTGTAGGGGTTGAGCAGCCCCAGGCGCTTGTCGTCAACGCACGAGCATTGTGGTGGGCCGTTGTACCAGTCGCCCGTTAGAGGAAGCCGTCGGCTGCCGTTGGCCGTCGGTGGCCCAAAGGGACCACTCACCGGCGGGTTTGCCCTGATTAAAGCGGCAGGCGGCGGCCCGCATGCCGTTCTCTCGCCACCAGTTCCATTCGCCGCTGGCGAGGCCACTGTCGTAATTGCCGCTGAGGGCAAGCTGGCCGTTCTCGTGCCACCAGCGGGCCTCGCCAACCGCCTTGCCGAGACGGTACTCGGTCTGCAGCTTGGGCTGGCCGTTGGGCCACCAGGCTTCGCGGACGCCGCTGCGGACCTCGGGGCCGCTGGGCTCGTACTGGGCCAGCCGCAGCCGCCAGGGGTCGTCGGTCACGACCGGACGCTGGAGGCCGCTGAGCCAACCCTCTCGGGCCTTCAGCCGGCCGTTGTCGTGGTGTTCCGTGTGCTCGATCCGCTCACGGCCCGCTTCGAACTGGGCGGTCGTGACGAGTTCGCCCGATTCGTCGAGCGACTGGAGGACGCCAGTCGGCAGGCCGGCTGCGAACTGTGATCGGCGGCTGACCTCGCCCGCAGAGGTCCAGAGCGTCGCGAAGCCGTCGCGCTGGCCGGCCACGAAATGGACCTCGCTGACGCGTTTGCCGCTGGCGTCGAAAATCGACCAGACGCCGTCGAGCTGGCCGTCGCGGTAGTTCGCCTGCGAGAGGAACGGACCGGTGAAGCCGGCAAAGTGGTCGGCGGCGAGGCTCGGCGTGTCCTCGGCCGTCGCCCAACGAGACCAGAGCCCGGCGGGTTTCCCCGACTCGTAACGGCCTTGGCCGGCGAGCTTGCCACTGGCGTCCCAAGTTCGCCAGACGCCGTGGTTGACGTAATCTCCCCGGCGGTTCTGGCGGACCTCACGCTGAACGCGGATAACGCCGGCGGCGTCGCGCTCGCAAACCGTCTCAGTGACGGGTTCGGCCCGGGTCACCCCGAGCGGCGCGGCGAACTCCTCGGCGCGTCCCGGGGACGCGAAGGCGAGGGCCGACAGCAGGCAGAGGAACTTCTTCAAGACCGGTGCGATCGAGAGCGATATCGGGATTACGGCTTCACCAGCGCCATCGGCAAGCTTCGCCGGAGGAGTTCGGGCCAACCGGACCGCGCGGACCAAGCGGCACGACGGAGCGCATTTTCGCTAGCCGGCATATCCGGCAGGTCGGTGGTTGGGTGCGCCGTCCAACGGACTGTCGTCGGCGCGGGGGGCGACTAGAATCGGCTGCTCACCTCCCCTGCCCTTCCCACCAGACCCCCTCAGGACGCTCTAGGATGGCCCGTATTGCGTTGACGATGGGCGACCCTGCTGGAGTCGGTCCCGAGGTGATCGCCGCCGTATGGGCTTGTGAGAGCCTCTGGCGCGTCTGTCAGCCAGTCGTCTACGGCGACCGTGCGGTGATGCAACGTGCGGCCGACCTGCGCGGCCTGGCGGCGGCGGTTGTCGCCGTTCCGTCGGCGGAGGGCGCCTTCTCGGTCTCCGCGGCCGACTGCATGCCGTGCGTCGAGGGCCCGCCGCTAGATTCGCAGGCGATTGTGCCCGGCGTGGTCACGGCTCAAACGGGCGAGGCGGCCTACCAAGCGGTGGTCGCGGCGACGCGGCTGGCGCTCGCCGGCGGCGTCGACGCCGTCGTCACCGCGCCGATCAGCAAGGCCGCCCTCCATGCCGCGGGGCACGATTACCCCGGCCACACTGAACTTCTGGCCGAGCTGTGTGGCGTCCGTGAGTTCGCAATGATGCTCTACCTGCCGAAGGACTTGGCGTCGCGGACGCGGGCCGGGCTCGGCGTGATCCACACGACTCTGCACCAGTCGCTCCGCAGCGCGATCGACTCCCTGAGCGTCGAAGCAATCTTGGAAAAGTGCCGCCTGGCGCACGATGCGGCGACGGCTTACGGCGCCGAACGGCCGCGGATCGGCGTGGCGGCGCTCAACCCGCACGCCGGCGAAGGCGGGCTTTTCGGCGATGAGGAGGCCCGCCTGATCGCTCCCGCCGTCGAAGCCGCCCGGGCGGCGGGCATCGACGCCACGGGGCCCCACCCGGTCGATACCCTCATGGGCCGCGCCGTCGCGGGCGAGTTCGACGCGGTGGTCGCCATGTACCACGACCAGGGGCACATCGCGCTGAAGCTGCTCGGCATGCACGGGGCCGTGAACATCACGCTCGGCCTGCCGATCGTACGAACCAGCGTCGCGCACGGCACCGCGCCGGACAAAGCGTGGCGTGGTGTCGCCGAGACGAGCGGAATGATCGCGGCAATCGAGGCCGCGGCTTCGCTGTCGAGACGACGAAATCGGAATGACCAATGACCAAGCCCCAATGACCAATGAGGGGTCAGTAGTCAGTAGTCAGTAATCAGGTTGGAAGGGTCGAAGACTCGTGCGGAGGCACGTCCTGACTCCTGGTAACAGACCCCTGAACACCACTTCCTCCTCATTGGTCATTGGGGCTTGGTCATTGGTCATTCGTACACGAGTATGTCCGCGTTCGCGGGCTCTCACTGACGTAATCCGAAACCATTTATCCGCAATTCAACGTGTCTCTCCTCTTCGATACTCTGGGTCATGGCGATAGCCTGATGTACTTGCTGCGTCACGGCGCGACGCCGCCTAATCTCGTCGAGCCACCTGTCATGCAGGGGGACGGCATCGATCAGCCGCTGGCGCCGATCGGCCGCGAGCAGGCCGCCCGCGCTGCGGAGTGGCTCGCCCACAGGCCGATCCGGGCGATCTACTCGAGTCCCCTGCAGCGGGCGATGGAGACCGCCGGTCTCATCGCCGAGAAGCACGGGCTTGCGGTCGAGCCGGTCGATGCGATCCGTGAAGTGAAAGTTGGCAGATGGGAGGGAAGCAACTGGACGGAGGTCGAACGCAATTACCCGGAGCAGTACCGCGCCTTCCGCGAAGACCCCGGCGTGAATGGCTATCCCGGTGGCGAGACGCTGCAAGGGCTGCTCAATCGCGTCACACCGGCATTGGAGTCGCTGATGACGCGGCACGCGGGGGGTGAGTTCGTCGTCACGGCGCACAGCGTGGTGAATCGCGTTTACGTCGGATCGCTGCTGGGCATCCCGTTCGCGCGCGGATACTTCCTGCCTCAAGCCAACTGCTGCGTGAACATTGTCCGCTGGCGCGACGGCAAGGCGAAGCTGGTGACTTTTAATGCGATCGGTCACCTGATGTGAGTACAACCTGCGGAGAGTCCATGCGATGGCGTGATAGAAGGCCATTATTCCGGGGCCTTTGACATCCCCCCTCGGCGATAGGAAAGTGTCTAACCTCAAGGCCTTCCTGCATTTGCCGACTTGTCAGACGTGACGACGTGAGGTCACGCCGCCTTCTTCCTAACACCATCGCCTGATCCGAATGTCGTCTTACGCCCTACCCGCCGCTGCGTCGCCGGTCCCGCTGGGAGACAAGCGTGTCTACTTGATGGCAAACGGCGACCTCCGCCTCTCCGCCAATCAAAATTGTTGGGCGGCGCAGCGCGCGATGGAACTAGAGATCAGCCAGGCGCTAAACGCTCTCGGCTGGGCGGTGGAACGGGCGCATCCCTACAAGGAGAGCGAGAAGCACGGCTTCATCGGCTCTCAAAAGGAGGGGCAAGAGGTCTTCCGGACGCTCGACCCCGATGCGCCGCTCATTGTCGCCGAGGCCGTTTGGCAATACTCGCACCACATCCTGCACGGCCTATTGACGCACCGCGGCCCGATTCTGACGCTCGCGAATTGGTCGGGCACTTGGCCGGGTCTTGTGGGGATGCTGAACCTCAACGGTTCGCTCACCAAGGCGGGCGTGCGGTATTCGACGCTTTGGGCTGACGACTTCGGCGCTCCCGAGTTTCGTGAGCAGCTGGCCACGTGGCTCGAGACCGGCAAGCTCCAGCACGCGACCGATCACGTCCACGCCTTCGCGCCGTCGATGGCGCCCCAGGCCGAACGCGAATTGGGCGAAGCGCTCGCCGCCCAGCTGCGGCGCGAGAAGGCGATCATGGGTGTCTTCGACGAAGGCTGCATGGGGATGTTCAACGCGATCATCCCCGACCACCTGCTCAACCCGACCGGCGTCTTCAAAGAACGGCTCAGCCAGTCGGCCCTCTACTACGAATCGACACAGGTCAGTGACGAAGAGGCCGACGCCGTGCGGCAGTGGATGGTGCAACAAGGCGCTAAGTTCGAGACGGGCCCCACGCACGAGACCGATCTCACCGACGAGCAACTGCGTCAGCAGTGCAAGATGTACGTCGCCGCGGTGCGGATCGCGGACGACTTTGGGTGCGACTGCCTCGGCATCCAGTACCAGCAGGGCCTCAAGGACTTGATGCCGGCGAGCGATCTCGTCGAGGGAACGCTCAACAACACGGCTCGTCCGCCGGTGAAGAGCCGTGACGGTTCGCGCGTCCTCTACGAGGGCGAGCCGATCCCGCACTTCAACGAAGTCGATGAGTGCGCGGGGCTCGACGGGCTGATGACCTACCGCTTGCACAAAGCGATGGGACAGCCCGTTGAGAACACATTGCACGACATCCGTTGGGGCGACGCCGACCGTTCGGGGACGACCGACGACTTTGTCTGGGTCTTCGAGATCAGCGGCAGCGTCCCGCCGGAGCACCTGATCGGCGGTTGGGCGGGCGTCACGAGCGTCCGCCAGCCGGCGATGTACTTCCCCAACGGCGGCGGCACGATCAAGGGGGTCAGCAAGCCGGGCGAGCTTGTTTGGTCGCGGGTTTTCGTCGAGGACGGCCGCTTGAAGATGGACATCGGGCGGGCGAAGGCGATCTCGCTGCCGATCGAGGAGACCGAGCGCCGCTGGCGCGAGACAACGCCACAGTGGCCCATTCAGCACGCGGTGACCTACGGCGTGTCGCGCGACCAGATGATGGCCCGTCACAAGAGCAACCACATCCAAGTCGCTTACGCCAACTCGGCCGAAGAGGCCGACAAGGCGGCGCTTGCGAAGGCGGCGATGGCGGCGGCGCTTGGGATGGAGGTCGCGCTGTGCGGGGCTCGCAAGGGCGGCGCCCCCTGGCAGGCAGCCGACGAAGCGGGCGTGACCGGCGCCTATGAGGGGGTCGAGTGAACGAACGTCAGCAACTCATCGACGAACTGGTTGAGCTGTCGCGTTGGCTCGGCGCGCCGGAACGGGACTGTACGATCCTCGGAGAAGGGAACACTTCGGCCCGGCTTAGCGAGGACACGTTCCTTGTGAAGGCTAGTGGCGGCGAGCTGGGGACGATCGAGGCCAAGGGCTTCGTCGAGGTCCGCCGGTCCGAGATCCTGGCGATGCTCGACGCCGACCGCATCCTCGACGAAGAGGTCCGCAGCCGGCTGGCGACCGCCAAGGTCGACGCCAGCCACCCGGGGACGCCGTCGGTCGAGGCGCCGCTGCACGCGGTTTGCCTGGGGTTGCCTGGCGTGAACTTCATCGGCCACACGCACCCGACGGCGATCAACGGCATTACTTGCTCCAACGGCTTCGGAGAGGCGCTGAGTCATCGGTTGTTCCCCGACCAGATCGTGGTCTGCGGGCCGCGGTCGCTCCAAGTGCCGTACGTCGATCCGGGCGTTGAACTCGGCAAGGCCTTGCGTGAACGGCTCGACGCCTACCTCAGCGAATGGGGTGAGGCGCCGAAGACGATCTACTTGCGCAACCACGGTTTCGTGGCGCTCGGCTCGTCGGCTCGGCAGGTCAAGGCGATCACGACGATGGCCGTGAAGGCGGCCCGCATCCTGGCGGGGACGGCGGCCTTCGGCGGCCCGCACGGCATGGCGAAGATCGACATCGACCGCATCCACACGCGTCCCGACGAGCACCACCGCCAACGGATCATTGATAACGGCTGACGCGTTGTTTCAAGTTCCTACTCACCATCATCTCATCTCGCTGCCCGTCTATGAGCCAACCCGCGTCATCGCGCGACAAATCGCCCGTCATCCCGCCGGAGTATTTCTTTCCCTTTGTTTTGGTGACGTCTCTGTTCGCCATGTGGGGGTTCGCGAACAACGTTACTGATCCAATGGTAGCCGCGTTTAAAAACGTGCTGTTGTTGAGCAACTTCGAGAGTTCGCTCGTTCAGTCGGCGTTTTATGGCGGCTATTGCGTGATGGCGATCCCAGCAGCCTTGTACATCCGCCGTTTTGGCTACAAGAGCGGAGTGCTGATGGGTTTGGCCCTCTACGCCATTGGCTGCCTGCTATTCGTCCCGGCGGGACGTTCGATGCTATTCGCCGCTTTCTTGGCGGCTTACTTCATAATGACGTGCGGATTGGCGTTCCTGGAAACCACCGCCAATCCCTTCATCCTGGCGATGGGACCCGAGCACAACGCGCCGCGTCGGCTTAACTTCGCTCAAGCGTTCAATCCGATGGGTTCCTTGACGGGGATGTTTGTCGCAATGGAATTCATCCTCAAGAAGCTCGACGAGACCGACGAAGCGGGGCGTCGAGCGCTCGCCGAGGCGGACCCGTCAGCGTTTACAGCCATTCAGCAGAGCGATCTCTCAGTAATCGTCATTCCCTACGTAACGCTTGGGGTAGTCGTCCTCTGCGCATTGATCGGCTTTGCTGTAATCAAACTCCCCGAGGGGGAGTCGTACGAGCGTGGTGACAACCGTCTGTCAGCGCAGTTGGGTCGGCTATTCAGCAATCCTCATTACTTGGGGGGCGTCGTCGCCCAGGCGTTCTACGTCGGCGCACAGATCATGTGCTGGACGTTTATTATCCAGTATGGGAAAAACGAACTCGGCATGTCGTTTGCCGAAGCGCAGAAGTACAATATTGTGGCGATGGTGATCTTCGTATGTAGCCGCTTCATCTGCACTTACTTGTTGAAATTCTTCAATCCCGGAGTGCTGTTAGGCGCTCTGGCGATTGGCGGCGGGCTATTCGTGTTGGGCGCCATCTTCATCCAGGGGATGGTCGGCTTGTACTCCTTGGTCGCGGTATCGGCCTGTATGTCGCTGATGTTCCCGACGATCTACGGCATCGCCCTCCGTGGCTTGGGGGACGACGCCAAGCTAGCCTCGGCCGGGCTCATCTGTGCGATCGGCGGTGGCTGCTTCATGCCCCCGCTTCAGGCCGCGATCATGGACGGCTCGGCGGTGTCGCTGGGCGGCTTGACACTGTCGGCGACCCGAGCCTCGTTTGTCCTGCCCTTCATCTGCTTCGTGGTGGTGGGCGTTTACGGCTACTGGAGTGCGGGCGATCGGGAGAAGGCCCTCGCGCATGCGTCGCAATCCGGGGCGTAATTCGGACTTCCCCGCGGCCAGTCCGTGCGACAATAGGAGAAGGTCACTCTTCTCTAGGTCCTCGGAGTCGAAAAGGCGTGTGGCGTGCTCGGTTGAGGCGGTTCTTCGTGGCGGCGTTTCTGACGCCCGTGGCGACTGTCTGCGCTGCCGATGGGCCAAGCACGCCGATTGACTTTGCCCGCGACGTGCGGCCGATCCTTTCCGACAACTGTTTCCTCTGCCACGGGCCCGACGAGGGGAGTCGTTCGACCGAGTTGCGGCTCGACAAACACGACAGCGTCCTAGCGGACCTCGGCGGCTACGCCGCAGTCACGCCGGGCGATGCAGAGGCGAGCGAGCTGATTCGCCGCATCGAGTCGTCCGACGAGTATGAGCAGATGCCGCCGCCCGACTCCGGCAAGTCGCTCGCAGCCACAGAGATCGCAACCATTCGCCGGTGGGTCGAAGAGGGCGCGAAATGGTCAGGCCACTGGGCGTTCACGAAGCCGCAGCGGCCGCCCGTGCCAGAAGTCGTAGCCGATGCGCCGATGGATTGGCGTGGCAATCCGATCGACGCCTTCGTCCTCGTGGGGCTCGGCGAAGTGGGCCTGCGCCCTTCGGAACGAACCGACCGTGAAACGCTCCTGCGGCGCGTCACGCTCGACTTGACCGGCCTGCCACCGACGCTCGCCGAACGCGAGGCGTTTCTCGCCGACGACGAGCCGGGCGCCTACGAGCGCGTCATCGAGCGGCTGCTCGCGTCGCCGCACTACGGCGAGCACTGGGGTCTGAAGTGGCTCGACGCCGCGCGTTACTCCGACTCGGATGGCTACGAGAAAGACAAGCGACGGCCGAACTGGTTCTACCGGGACTGGGTCATCAATGCGATCAACGCCGACAAGCCCTACGACGAGTTTCTTATCGAGCAAATCGCTGGAGACTTGTTGCCGAACGCTAGTCAAGACGAGCGTGTCGCCACGGGGTTCTTGCGGAACTCGATGGTCAATGAAGAAGGGGGCGCCGACCCCGAGCAGTTCCGCGTCGAGGGTCTCTTTGACCGCATGGACGCCATCGGCAAGGCGATGCTCGGCGTCACCACGCAATGTGCACAGTGCCACACGCACAAGTTCGACCCGCTAACGCACGAAGACTACTTCGGCTTGTACGCTTACCTCAACAACGTCCATGAGGCGACGATCGCCGTCTATACCGACGAGGAGCAGACGGAGATCGAGCGGATCCACGCCCGGGTAAACGCGATCGAAGAAGAGTTGAAGGCGGCAACGCCCGATTGGCGTGAGCGGCTGTCGGAATGGGCCAAGCAAACGCGTGGCGATGAGGTCGCCTGGCAAGCCGTGAAGGTCGAGCGCGAGAACTTCACGGGCGAGAAGTTTTCGTACCTTGATGACCTCTCCGTTTTATCGCAGGGGATGACCGGCACGCAGCTCACCGCCGACATGGCGGGCAAGCCGGCGCCGGGGCGGTACGCCGCGGTGCGCGTCGAGTTTCTCACGCACCCGTCCTTGCCGCATGGCGGCCCGGGGCGGTCGATCTATGGGACGCATGCGCTGACCGAGTTCCGCTGCTTCTACACGTCGCCGTCCGGCGAGCGGAGGCAGCTGAAGATCGCATCGGCGAGTTCGGACCGGGAGCTTCCCGACCGGGAGATGGAGCACCCCTTTGTCGATACGACCAAGCCGACCGACCCGCGGCGTGTCGGGCCGATCGCCTACGCCATTGACGAGGACCTCAACACCGCATGGCACACCAAGTCGGGCCCCGCCGACCGCAACCGTGATTGCAAAGCGGTCTTCGTACTCGCCGAGCCGATCGAGGTTGAGGAAGGGGGCGTGCTCACGTTCCGTCTCAAGCAGGACCACGGCGGTTGGAACGCCAACGACACGCAGACCAACATGGCGGGGCGGTACCGCTTCTCGGTCACCAAAGCCCCGGCGCCCGTCGCCGATCCCCTGCCCCGCTCCGTTCGTGAAATCGTCAATCGTGACGAAGCGTCATGGAGCAGGAGCGATGTCGCCGAACTGTTCGGCTATTGGCGGACGACCCAAGCGGATTGGTTGGCGCCGAACGAGCGTATCGCCGCAGCGCTCGCGGAATATCCCGAGGGAGTGAATCAATGTGTCGTCATCGAGCGGGAAGAGCCGCGGGTGACGCACCTGTTGCAACGAGGCGATTTCTTGAAGCCTGGCGACGTGATTGAGCCGCACACGCCCACGTTCCTGCATCCGCAGCCTGCCGACTCGCCATCGACGCGACTTGGACTTGCGCGGTGGGTGGCCTCACGCGATTCGCCAACGACATCGCGGGCCTTCGTGAACCGCGTCTGGCAAGCCTACTTCGGCACAGGCATTGTCGAAACGCCCGAGGACCTGGGCTCGCAAGCTCCCCCCCCTTCGCACCCCGAGTTGCTCGATTGGCTGGCCGTCGAGTTTATGGACTCGGGGTGGCGACAAAAGCCGCTGCACCGGCGGATTGTCCTATCGGCCGCGTACCAACAGTCGTCGCGCGTGACAAACGAACACCGCGAATGCGACCCCAGTAACCGCTGGCTCGCCCGGGCGCCACGGCTGCGAGTTGGCGCCGAATCGGTGCGTGACATTGCCCTGGCGACGAGCGGACTGCTTGACGATCGAGTCGGTGGGCCAACGGTTTACCCCCTGACGCCGATGTTCTTGCTCGAACCCCCGGCGAGTTATGGCAAGAAACCATGGGATCTTAGTAAGGGGAGTGAGCGCTATCGACGCAGCCTCTACGTGCAGAAGTACCGGACGAGCGTCCACCCACCGTTGCAACTGTTCGACGCTCCCAACGGCGCCGTATCGTGCGTGCGGCGCAACCGCTCGAATACCCCGCTGCAGGCGCTAACGCTCCTCAACGAAGAGCAGTTCGTCGAGTGCTCGCGCGAAATGGCGGAGCGCATCATGGCGATGGATAAGGGCGACGAAGCACGGATCGAAACTGCTTTCCTCCTGTGCGTCGGTCGAAAGCCGCGAGCTGAAGAATTAACGGTGGTGTTGGACTACTTGCAATCGGTCCGCAGCGGGATCGACGCGGGCGCGATTGACGCAGTGGCTATCGTTGGCGACGAAGCCGCCGGTTCCGACACGGCCGCTTGGATGCTTGTCGCCCGTTGCGTGCTGAATCTCGACGAGACCATTACCCGACAATGAAGCGACGGCAACAGCGATCGATGAACGGCCCTCCGTACCCTTGCGGGCGTTGCACGCCCTCGGCTGGCGACCCACATCAGGTCAGCCGGCGGTGGTTCTTGCAGCAATGCGGCGTTGGGCTGGGGGCGATCGCTCTTCAGGGCCTGATGGCGAATGACACGCTCGGCGCGACGGCCGCAGCCGATCCCCTCGCGCCGAAGGCGCCGCATTTCGCGCCGCGGGCGAAGAATGTGATCTTGTTGTTCATGGGTGGCGGTCCCAGCCAGTTCGAGATGTGGGACTACAAGCCGGCACTGCTCAAGCACGACGGCCAGCTCCCGCCAGCGGAACTGCTCGAAGGATATCGGGCCGCATTCATCAATCCTCAGTCGAAATTGCTCGGCCCGCGCTACAAATTCGCGCCGGCCGGGGGCAGCGGGCTAATGGTGTCGGAGTTGTTGCCGCACACGTCGAAGATGCTCGACGACCTCTGCGTGGTGCGTTCGGCGAAGACCGACGCGTTCAACCACGCGCCGGCTCAACTGCTGATGCAGACCGGATCGCAGCAGTTCGGCAGACCGTCGTTTGGCGCTTGGACGACCTACGGGCTGGGGAGTGAGTCGCGCAACCTGCCGGCGTTTGTGGTCTTTAACTCGGGCAAGAACGGCCCGAGCGCCGGCACGGCGAACTGGGGCTCGGGCTTTTTGCCGACCGTCCATGCCGGGGTCGAGTTCCGTACCGTTGGCGACCCGGTGCTGTACCTGTCGAACCCCGAGGGCGTCACCAGCGAGTTGCAGCAATCGACCGTCAATACAGTGAACGCGCTGAACCGCCAGAACCTCGACCTCGTTGGCGACGCCGAGATCGCCACGCGGATCAATTCGTACGAGATGGCATACCGCATGCAGGCGAGCGCGCCGGAAGCGGTAGGCGTTGCGTCGGAGTCGCAGCACGTGCTCGACTTGTACGGCGTCGATCCGGCAAAGCCTTCGTTCGCCAAGAACTGCCTGCTAGCGCGACGTTTAGTAGAACGCGGCGTGCGTTTTATCCAGCTCTTTCATGAGTCGTGGGACCAGCACGGCGATCTCAAGAAAGACATCGTCAAGAACTGCGCCGATACCGACCAAGGTTGTGCTGCGCTCGTAACCGACCTTAAGCAACGTGGACTCCTCGACGAGACACTCGTGATCTGGTGCGGCGAGTTTGGGCGCACTCCAATGGTCGAGGGTGGCGACGACGGTCGAGACCATCACCCCAACGCGTTCACGATCTGGATGGCCGGAGGCGGCGTGAAACCGGGCCTCGTCTACGGCGCCACCGACGAATTAGGCTTCAATGTCACCGAGAACCCCGTGCACGTGCATGACCTCCAAGCGACGCTACTGCATTTGTTGGGCTTTGACCACAAGCAACTCACCTACCGATTCCAGGGGCGTGACTTCCGCCTCACGGACGTTCATGGTGAAGTCGTCCACGACCTCATCGCCTAAGCCGAATGACTTGTGCCCGTCCGCGCTTGCCGCGGGCGAATCACGAGGCGCCTGCTATTCGAAGGTGGCCGGTAAGGAGTCACCACACGGCCGCAAACTCAGGTCAACGTCTGCACCCGGTGACAGGCCGTCGTGTCCTTAGTGTCCCTTGTGGTGAAAACAATGCCGGCAACTCACGATGTTTTCACGAATCGACGGCGAGCGGCAATTGCACGGTAAGCGTGGTCCCCTCCCCTGCCCTGCTCTTGCAGGTAATCTCGCCGCCGTGGGCTTCGACGATCGACTGACAGATGCTGAGACCGAGCCCCGAGCCCCGGGTGTCGTCGCGTTGGCGGGCGCGGTCTGCGCGGAAGAACCGCTCAAAGAGCCGCGGCAGGTCCTCGGGCGAGACGCCCACGCCGTTGTCCGCCACTTCGAGCCGCGCGACGCCGTCGGCGTCGCTCAGCGTTAGCTGAACGCGCCCACCCTCGGGCGTGTATTTGATCGCGTTATCAAGCAAGTTGCTCGCCACCTGATGCAAGTGCCGGCGGATGCCGTTGACGGCGATGTCGGGCGCAATATCGCATTCGAGTCGAATGCCGCGCGATTCGGCGACGCCGGCGAACATATCGGCCGCTTTGGCGGCGACTTCGTCGAGCAGGACGCGCTCAGGCTCGGCCCGATCGACCGTGGCGTTGGCCTCTGAGAGGAGCAGCACTTGGTTGACAAGGACCTCCAGCGACTCCGACTCGTCGAGCACCTGCTCCATCAGATCGCGGTAACTCTCGCGGCTCCGCTCGCCGCCGAGGGCGACCTCGATCGAGCTGCGAATCGCCGCGATCGGCGTGCGTAGCTCGTGGGCGGCGTCGGCGAGGAACGTGCGGCGTTCATCGACGAAGGTCGCGATCCGCGCCAACAGGTGATTGATCGTATCGGCGAGTCGATCGAACTCGTCATCGACGCCGCGGTACGGCAACCGCTCGTTGAGCTGCGTGGGCCGGAGTGACGAGGCTTTGGCGGTCATCGCCTCGAGGTCGCGCGTCGCGATGCCCGCGAGCCAGTACCCGCATAGCGGCGCCACGATCAGGATCATCGCCACCGCCCCCGCGACGAGGCGATCGATCAGTTCGAGGTCGTCGTTGTAGAGCGACATCGAAGAACCGACCTGCACCGACGCAATCCCCAGCGGGTTGGTCGGCGTCGCGGCGCGGAGCGTTCGGAGGTCGCCGACGGTCCGCGGGACGGCGTCGGCCTTGGCGGGCGCCGGCGGTGTCCCCTCGGCGTCGCTGCTGCGCCAGACACGGTCTCCGTCCTGATCCAGCAACCGCGCGAACCAGCGGTGTTGTTTGTGACCGGCCGCTTTGCGGGTGAGCTCGTCGGCGATAGCGTCGAGCCCTTCGGGCGACAACTCGTTGATGACAAGCGTGACTTCGGCCACGTCTTCTAAGAGGACGCGATCGACCTCGTGGAGCAGCGTCCAGTAGAACGCCTGTCGCAGTCCGATGAGCGCGGCGGTTGCGGCGACGGCGACCGCCAGCGTCGTCAGCGCCGCGATGCGAAACCGAACCGAACGGAAGAACGAGACTGGCCTGCGGGCGCGCACTAGATCTCGGGGTAACCCGCCTCGGCATCGTTGGACGCACGCAGAACATAGCCGCGGCCGCGGACGGTGTGCAGCAAGGGCGGCGAGAACCCGCGGTCGATCTTGCCCCGCAACCGTGAGACGTGCACATCGACGACGTTAGTGACGCCCTCCCAGTCGGCGTCCCAGAGGTGCTCGCAGAGCATCCGCCGCGACAGCACCTGGCCGGCGTGCCGCATCAGATACTCAAGCAAGCTGAACTCAGTCGGCGTGAGGTCGATCTCTTTCGACTCACGGGTGACGCGGCGCAGGGAGAGGTCGAGCGACAACGCGCCGACACAGTACTCTTGCGAGGGCGCCTCGGTGGTGCGCCGCGAAAGTGCCTGTAAGCGAGCGAGCAACTCGGCGAAGGCGAACGGCTTGATCAGGTAATCGTCGGCGCCCGTTTCGAGGCCGGTCACCCGGTCATCGACCGAACCGAGTGCCGAGAGGACGAGCACGGGCGTCCGCACTCCTTCGCGTCGCATGCGCGAGAGGACTTCGAGGCCCGGCAGGTCGGGAAGCAGCAGGTCAAGCACGACGACGTCGGCCTGCTGCGCAAGCGCCGCTTCGAGTCCATCGACGCCATTGCGGCGCCACTGGCAGTCCATGCCGGCCTCTCGGACGCCCTGCTGGATGGCCTTGCCGAGGGCGCCGTCGTCTTCGATGAGCAGCACTTGCATGCGAAACGCCGAAGAGTCGGGGCGTGTTGGGTGGGATCCCTAGAGTCAGCGACGGATTGAACCAACGCGAAGCGAAGTTATCAACCTTATGCCGCCGATGTCGAGCCGGGTGACTGACTTGCGAAATTGTAACGAAGTAGCGAACCGATCGCGCCGTCGGAAGAGGCCGTTGATGGATCGGGTGATCGCCTGTGCTTGAAAGGACCTGCGGGAATCGCCCCCTTGTAGTTGAGGAGCGGCAGCAGCTCTCGCACCGTCCTGGTCAGCTCGCGTTGAGCATGCAGGACTTGCCGCAGGTCTTTGTAGGCGGAGGGGGCTTCTTCGCGAAGGCCCTAGGCGCGTCGGTGGTCGCACCACAGCCGACCGAGTTGTTTCGCTAGGGACTTGGTCGAGATCGCGCGGCGAGCGTCGCTACGGCTGAGTCGCCGACCGGCACCATGCGACGAGGAGCAGAGTGATTCGACGCAGCCACGCCCGGCAGTTAGGACGCTGAAGGTCCCCATCGAGCCGGGGACGATCCCCGGCTGCCCTTCGGAGGAGGCGGCGCCGGGTGGGGCCGTCGGTTGCGGTTACGGGCAGCGCTCAGCGACGAAGGTTCGCGTCGAGACGGTCCGTCCGTGTTCTCAGTGGCGAGGTCGATTTGCGCGCCGACACGGGGGGCAGCCGGAGGTAAATTGCCCGGCGTCACGTCGAGTACGTGGACGGGTGTTTACAAGGCCATAGAGGGCCCGTAGGCGCGTATTTATGAACTTTGGAGGGTTTACCAAGGCCCCCGCGTCGGACGCCGTAGACGGCCTCCTGGAGCGTTCTTGAGGGGGGCAATAAAATGCACCCGATTGGGGGCGTCTAGCTGGAGAGATCCGTTGACGGCTACGGTCTTCTTTGCCGCAAGAAGCCCACTAAGGCGGCAAAGAACGCCATGCCGGCTGACACCGGCTCGGGCGTTGCCTTGGCATTCGAAGAGTTAGCCGATGCCCCGTAGTTCTCGGCCCAGGTTTCATAGTCTTCCTGGGTGTAGTTGGCGCCGAGCCCGTCTCGCCACACGGTGTAGTCGGCGCTGTCGACCTTGCCGTCGGAGTTGAAGTCGCCCGGCAGTCCTGCCAAGGCTTCTCGTGTTTCGTAGGCGACGCGCAACAGCGAATTGCTGTTGGTCGCGGGCAAGTCCTGTCCGATCTCCCAGAAGATCAGGTGTTGTAAACCTTGGTCGAGGGCGTGCTCTACGCGTTGCGCTGCGAGTCCGGGCGACGGAGACCAGACCTGCTGTCCGCTGTACTGGTAATACTCCCCGTCGGTGGTGGCGCCCCCGGTGACGAGTTCGCTGTAGGTGTAGGCCGTCTGATTGGCTATGGAGCGACCGTAGATCGGTATCGCGACGCCCAACTGGTTGGCCGGCGAACCGTTCCCCCACGTTCCGAAGACCCAAGGGCGATCATTCGGCGAACCGGGAGATTCCGACCAAGCCTCGAAGGTGTCATCGACGTACTCTTGAAGCGAGTGTTCGCCGTTATTGGAGTTGGTGGGGTCATTACTCCACCAACCCAGGTCGTAGGTCATAAGCGAGACGCCGTCGATCGCATTCTCGTCGGAGAAGACGCTGTTAGAGATCACAACCGAAGGGGCAACGGTGGCGTAGACCCTCCGATCCGCGCCGATCTCTTGCTTGATCCGTTTGAGAAGAGCTGGATATTGAGTGTTTCGTTGGACGCCGGCGTCAGGGTGTTCCCAGTCGATATCGACCGCATCGGCGCCCGTTTCGTTGAGCAGCGTGCTAATGTTCTGAGCGAGAACGCTTCGCTTGGATTCACTCGCCGCGACGCTAGTGAAGGTGGCGTCCTCTCCCGCGGCGCCGATCGTGATGTCGAGCCGCGGGCGGCTAGCTACGGGAAGCGAAGCGATGACGCCTTGGATGGCCGCGATATTGTCTTTATGAGTCTGCATCGATCCCGATAACGACACGATCTTCCCATCGCTATCAACGCTGAGGCCAAAATATCGCACCTCGTCGAGCATCGAGAGCTGCCCGGGCAGCACGTGGTTGAGATAGTCGCTGTTGATCCGGTAGTACGGCAAATAGCCGATCAGATCGAGCGCCGCGGCATCTGACCCCGCAATTGTGGCGGCCAATAAAGCGATCGCACGGACCTTCATACTCAAGCGGCGCATTCAATGTTCCTCGGTGCGATAACCATAGTGCGACAACACTCAATGCCGAGCGTGCGGCGGCATTCGGCGTTTACTTGGCGATAGTAGGGTTCGCTAGCGGTCGGTACTTTACTCCCCCCAAGAAGCCTCTCAGGCGGGGAAGCTCGCGCTCGGCAAGATGGTGCTCGAACTCTACCCAGGTCCGCGAAGGGTCGGCATCCGCATCGCGCGAGTCGGCTGGCCCCGCCCACGCGATCTCTGCGAGAGCGAGTAGACGAGGGAACATCATGTATTCGAGCCGCTCGGCGGAGTTGAGGTTCTCTCCCCAGAGATGACCCTGCATGCCGATGATATGTCGCTGTCCCTTGGCGGAAAGCCGGGTCATCGGCTCTCTGTCGCTGACGGGGATTGGGTTCCCGAAGCGATCACGCAGCGGCGCATCGAAGTAAGCGTAGGGCTGGAAGCGGAAGACTTCCTCAACATCGGTGGCGCCCGCCCAGTAATAGCCTGGTTCATCGACCGTGTCTTCGTAGGCGAGGTCAAAGTAGAGGTGTGTCGCGTTGCAGAGCACCACATCGACGCCGGCGTTCGCCAAGCGGTAGGCGGCGTCTTCTTGACCCCATCCCCAGATGTTGTTCCAGGCGTAGCAAACACCCCCGGCGCTAGCTCCAGACCTTAATGCAGCTCTGCCCTCTTCCGCTAGGAAGACTTCTTCCCAGCCCGCCGACCTGGCGCCATGGGAAGCGGCAATCTCGGCGCAGCGGTCCATGAAGGACGCAAACAAGGCGGCTTGTTGTAATGTCTCTGGGGCGTTTGAATCGGTCCAACACCCGTGCGGCACTTCATCGCCGCCAAGGTGAATCGACCTGAATGCGACTCCGGCCTCGTCGTACATGCTGGCGACATCGCCGACGACACGCTCCACGAACGCGACGGATGACTCTAGGCGAACATCAATGACGTTGTCCTTCCACATCTGTACCGACTCGTACTCGGCGCCGTCGCTGTCGCGTCGTAGGACAAACTGAAGTGCTGCGGCTTCGTCTCCGGCGGCGCGGAGGCGCTCGCTGCGGACCTGCATTGCCCTGATCGCGGCCCGTGAGTGGCCAGGCAAGTCGATTTCGGGAATGATTTCAATATGGCGCTCGTTGGCATAGCGGAGCAGAGCGATGAAATCTTCCCGCGAGTACCACCCGCTTCCCGGCGCGACATCCGGGCGAGGGCCCGAGCCGAACGAGGGCGGCAAGAACTCTTGGAAGCCGGGCGAGTAGCCCCGACGACCGCCCACTTCGGTCAACTCGGGCAGCCCCTCAATCGCCAACCGCCAGCCTTCGTCGTCGGTGAGGTGAAAGTGGAAACGGTTGAGCTTGTACGCCGCCATCAGGTCGAGCACCTTGCGGATGGTCGCGACCGATTGAAAGTTGCGGGCGACATCGAGATGCAGGCCGCGGTAGCGGAAGTGTGGGGCGTCGCGTACCAGCATCTCACGGACAGCAGGACGCACGCTCCCCCCGATAGCGACCGGCGTGTTGGCGATCGCCGCGACCAACGTCTGGACGCCGTAGTGAAGACCGGCGGGACCCGCTCCCGTGATCACAACGCCCGACTCCTCCCGGGCTTCGAGTGAATACGCCTCTTCAGCCTTGCCGCCAGCGGGAGCATCGACAGGCGCGTCCCCCAATCGCAACCGGATCGCGGGCCGATGGGGATCAATGGCGGTGTGGACTGCGGGCGGCTCACCCCCGGCGGCGACGATGGCGTCGCCGAGCAGCCGCGCTGCAGCGGCGTGATCGCTCGAGCATTCAATCGGGAGCCCGCTCAGCTCGACGACGCCCGCCAATGGCTCGTAACGCCACGGCTGAGGAATCCACGGCGCCGCGGGCGCGGCCGACGCAACCGATTCACGACGCCGTGCAGCGGCGCCGCTCTCTCGTTGCGGCGCCGCAGGCGGTTTCGTTTCTCGCCGGAGGACCGAGAGATCGATCTTCACGGCGATCGGTTCGACAGACTCGGTGAAACAGCCCCGGGTTACGACGAAGAATCCCGCGGGCGCGTCGGTGACGTGCCGTACCGCGCCCTCGAAGACGGTCTCGATACGCAGGGGGCCATTCTTGTTCTCGCCACGGCCCAGCTCCACCCGGAAGAGATCGCCATTGATGGGCTCCACGGCGCTGCCCGTCGTCGAGTTGTAAACCGCAGACGGCTTCCGGACGAAGTTGAAGTACAGCGTGGACTTGCCCTCGGGGTCGAAGACCGAGGGGTCCACGAGTAGTTCCGCTGCGCAGCACCCTACAACAGGCGTGTCATTCCCGACGAGACGCCAAGTGATCACAGGCCCTGTCGATGGTGGCGCGGGAGTTTGGGCGTCGCATGTAACGGATGCGCTAAACAGCAGGGCCGCCGCTAAGTACGTCGGGGTGTTGTACAAACCGAAGGACCTGTGTGGTGGCGCCGCCGCGTACGGTGCCGCCGTGGCCGCGTGGGCCGCAACGGCCGCGTGGCTAGTTGACGATCGTGGTGTGAGACAACCGCGGAGCGAGGGCGTCGGCCAGGTGGCCGATGATGTGGGCGATGCTCCCGTCGAGCGGCGTCGTCGCCGCGTTCACGAACTCGCAGCCGCGGAAGTTGAGCGGCAGGGCAATCCTCTCGACGTTGTGGACGAGGAGCTCTAAGAGTTCGGGGCAGGCGCTGAAGAGGCGGCTGTAAACGACGAC
The DNA here is from genome assembly GCF_007753265.1 of Botrimarina mediterranea. Taxonomy (NCBI): domain Bacteria; kingdom Pseudomonadati; phylum Planctomycetota; class Planctomycetia; order Pirellulales; family Lacipirellulaceae; genus Botrimarina; species Botrimarina mediterranea. The sequence continues at coordinate 3,705,589 of NZ_CP036349.1, read as the reverse complement.
TTTGCCCGGGTTGAATAGGTGGACGGCGTGCGAGACGCCGAGCGCCAAGTGCTTGCAAGTGCGGCGTACTTCTTTCTTCGCCACGGGGTCGCCCGAAGCATAGAGCCTCGCGACATCTTCAACGGTGACCTGCCGGCCGAGTTGTTCGCTGAGATGGTCGGAGAGGCCCCACTCGCTAGCGACGGTCTCGAGGCATCCCTTTCTGCCGCAGTGACACAATTGCCCGCCGGGGACGACCGTCATGTGCCCGAGTTCTCCGGAATAGCCGTACTGTCCGAAGAAGAGCCGTCCGTCGATCATGACGCCCATGCCAATACCGACGCCAAGATGCAACAGCAAGAAGTTGTCAAGATTCTTTGCGCTGCCATGCAGCCTTTCGGACACGCACATCGCATGCGTGTCTCGCACGATTGAGCAAGTGATGCCTATCGCTTCGCGGAGGTCCCGTTCGAGAGGCTTGTCGCTTAGGTAGGGCAGGTTGGCGGCGACCGCCACGCGGCCAGCCTTTTCATCCACCTGAGCGGCAACGCTCACGCCGACGCCAAGAACATTGAGTCGTTCGCTCTTGATCAGGTCCGAAAGAGCTTCGCTTATGGATCGCACCAGTTGTTGGTACGACGATGGCGTTTTGAAAGTGCTCGTCGCCCCACGCCGCTTACCGTCCAATCCTGCGGCCGCCACCAAGACCTCGTCGATCTCGATTGCCACCCCGACGACCTGCGACTGATCGACCGCCAAACGGATACGCTTAGCTGGTCGGCCACGCCCGACGGTCGGCTCGTCGTACTCTTCGAGCAATCGGGCGTCGATCAGCGACGCGACGGCTTTGGCGACCGTTGCGAAGGTCACTCCGATCCGTTCGGTGACCTCCGCTCGGGTTGAAGGGCCATAGCTTTGGATGGCGTCTAAGACGAGCCTCTCATTGAGTTGACTCAGGAGGCGGGGCTGCACAATTGACGTTTGCGTCATGCCGTTACCTTGAAACCGGCGGCCTGCGACTAGCGGTGGCGCGGACGAACTCTGGAAGGGGAATCGCATGGGCAATTTTCACACAGAAGACGCCACGTAGCGAATTCCAATATTCCCCAGGTTGAGTCGCAATCCGCCGGTGACTTATTGTAGGCTCTAAAGTAAAGTGGTGGAAGTGTTTTCACCGCGCATATTGCGGGCGTTCTCGTGACTACCGGCGATTCCCTGGTGGCCATTATCGGTCTACCTCAGGCTCCCCTCCGATTGCCAATGCCGATTTTAGCGGAAACGGCTGCTTCCATCGTTCCGGCGCTCACGACGCTCGACGTGGCGATTATCGCCGCGTCGTTGCTGGGCGTGTTGGCTGTCGGCGCGCTAACGGGAAGGCAGTCGGGAAAGGACGCATCCCAGTTTTTCCTATCGGGCCGAGGCATGCCATGGTGGTTACTCGGCATGTCGATGGTCGCGACGACTTTTGCCGCCGATACGCCGAACTTGGTCACCGACTTGGTCCGGACGGGCGGCGTGGCGGGAAATTGGGTCTGGTGGGCCTTCTTGCTCACGGGGATGCTCACGGTCTTTAACTACGCAGGCCTTTGGCGGCGATCAGGGCTCATGACTGACCTGGGCTTCTACGAGATGCGGTACAGCGGGCGCCCCGCCGCATTCTTACGGGGGTTTCGTGCCCTGTACCTAGGCGTCGTCTTCAACGTTATGGTGATGTCGGTGGTCATGCTGGCCGCCATCAAGATCGGTCAAGTGCTGTTGGGGGTTGGCCCGCTGGTGTCGATCGTCTCTGCTTCGGTGATTACTGTGGTGTTTAGCGCTGTCGGCGGTTTCCGTGCGGTGGTGCTGACCGACGCGGTCTTGTTTGTTCTGGCGATGACCGGGTCGATCGCGGCGGCATGCTACGCCGTCAATCGGCCCGAAGTCGGCGGCCTAGCGGCTTTGGTGTCGAGCGATGCCGTCGCTGGCAAGCTCGCCTTCTTGCCGCCGCTGGACTTCGGCAGCGCCGAATCGATCAACACCCTGCTATCCGTTCTGCTGATCCCGCTTGCTGTGCAGTGGTGGAGCGTGTGGTATCCCGGATCAGAACCGGGCGGCGGCGGCTACTTGGCCCAGCGGATGCTTGCCGCTAAAGACCCGGGCCACGCGACAGCCGCGGCGCTTTTTTTCAACTGCGCCCACTACGCCTTGCGGCCGTGGCCCTGGATCCTCGTTGCGCTGGCCTCGTTAGTCGTCTACCCCGACCTCAATTCGATCCGCGAGGCCTTTCCCGGCATTGACCCCTCCAAGATCGGCCACGACCTTGCTTATCCGGCGATGCTCACTCAGATGCCATCGGGGTGGCTTGGGATCGTGCTGGCCTCCCTCTTGGCGGCCTATATGTCCACGATTTCGACGCACCTCAACTGGGGGTCGTCTTACGTTGTCAACGATTTCTATCAGCGCTTTGTCGAGCCCGATGCGTCCGACGCTAGGCTCGTTGTGGTGGGACGGGTTTCGACCGTCCTCATGATGATCGCGGCGGCTGCGATGGCGCTGCAGTTGCAAACGGCGTCGCAGGGCTTCCAGATCCTTCTGCAGATCGGCGCCGGGACGGGGCTGTTGTTCATACTGCGCTGGTACTGGTGGCGTATCAACGCTTACTCCGAAGTCGCCGCGATGGTCGTTTCTTTCGTCGTCGCCTTGGTATTAGCGTGGTACGGCGAGTCACTCGGCGTACCCGACTGGGCGAAGCTCACGCTAGGGGTGGCGGTGACGACGGCCGGTTGGCTGATGGTCGCCATACTTACGCCCTCCGACGATGCGGAGACGCTCGAAGAGTTCTGCCGTTCGGTTAATCCTGCCGGTCCCGGCTGGGGCCCTGTCCGCGAGCGGGCCACCGCCGCGGGCCGCCCGATTCCAGCCCCCTTGGCGGATGACAACGTCTGGCTCGGCCTCGCCCGCATGGTTCTGGGCTGTGTTGCGGTGTACGCCATGCTGTTCGCAACCGGCTACGCCCTCTACGGCGAACTGGTCAGTGCGGCCATAACCCTCGCGCTTTCCACCGCAGCGGCGAGCGGCATCGTGTGGACCTATCGCTCGCGATTCTTGAAACCGACGACACCCACCATCGAGAGCCTGCCGCATGACCCCTCCAATGCCCCGCCGAACGGCACTGGCGATCCTCGCCGGCCTCACATGCTCGGCGCCCCTGGTGTCAATGACGCCGCTCTCAGTGACGCAGGCCGCCGAGCCCGCGACGAAACCCGCGTCTGACGTCCCCGCGTCGGATGTCCCCTCGCCTGATGTATTCGTCGGCTACGTCCACGGCCAGGCACGTGACCTCAACTACAGCCTGTACACGCATCTTTGTCACGCCTTCGTCGTCGCCGGTGAAGACGGCAAACTGCGTCCCAATAAAAGCGTGCCCGACGCGGCGTTCGCCGCCAAGGCCCATCGGCACGGGGTGCGGGTGCTGCTCTCGCTAGGCGGATGGGGTTGGGACGCGCAGTTCGCCGCGATCGTGCTCGACCGCGAGGCCGAAACTCATTTCGTTCAATCCGTGCTCCAGTTGGTCGATGACGCCGATTACGACGGCATCGACCTCGATTGGGAGTACCCCGACTCACGCGAAGAAGTCCCCGGCTTCGAACGGCTGACACGGCGACTGCGGGCAGGGCTCGATGCGATCGCCGAGCGAAAAGGGAGGCCGATGCAGCTGACGATGGCGTCCGCCGCCCATCCGCAGACGCTCGAATGGCTGTCGAACGAGTTCCTGCTCGAGACGATGGATTGGGTCAACGTGATGACCTACGACTACGCCGGCGGCTGGGCCGGATTCGCCGGGCACAACGCCCCGTTCACGCCCTCATCAAAAACCCCCGCTGACAAGCGCCACTCGGTTACAACAACGTTCGAGTACCTGCTCGAGAAGCGCGGGCTCCCGCCCGAACGGCTGGCCCTTGGCCTACCGCTCTACGGGCGGGCTTTCTCGGTCCCGCAGCCCTACGCCGACACAACCGACACCGACGACCCCGGCCGATCGAAGACATATCTACAAAGCCAAGAGCTGATCGCCCAAGGCTGGACCCGCACGTGGGATGACGAGACCCAGACCCCTTGGCTAACTTCACCAGCCCGCCATGCCGTCATAAGTTACGACGACGCCGAATCGATCCGGCTCAAAACACGCTGGGCCCGCGACCGCGGCCTGCGCGGCGTCTTCTTCTGGGAAGTCTCGCAAGATCGGCTGCCCGGGGGCGGCAATCCGCTGCAAGAGGCGGCAAGATCGGTCTGGGGGGCATTTGACGTCACCGGGCCGCGATGATGGCTGCCTTGCGTAGAAATCTAACCTTCTAGAAGAGGCTAGCGACTTCTTCACCCTTAGTCGTGCCGGCAGCCCGCCACGGCCCGAGGTCAATCGAGTCGGAAACCGTGTGAACAGATCCATCGATCATCACGGCGTTGACAACTCCAGGATGTCGGCTACGCGCAAGCGCACGGTAGAAGAACGGCCCCGACATCCCCTCGCAGGGCGGATTCGGCGCCGTGGGATTGCAGTAAGCGCTCTGCTGCATCAAGTCTGGCTCAGTGTCATTGGGAACCGAGAAGGTCTCGAAGCCCGCCGACCACCCCCACCAAGTGAGTCCCCGAAGATCGCCGTCTTGGCCTTGCACCGTCTCAGCGGCAAGGAGGGTCTTGCTCAAACCGTCGGGGACTTTTCGAAAGCTAGCCACCCGATCGAGATTGGGTGGATTGGTGTCCTGACTCAAGAAGGGCGCGCCTAGGAATTCGACAAAGTCGGGACTCGTCGGTCCTAGATGGTTCGTCTGCCGGTGATTGGTATTCCCGTAGTTGACGACGTAATTGTGCATCGTCACTGCCGAATCAGGTCCTTCCAAGACGTTTGTAGTCTGCTGCTGATCACTGGGACATGTGAGCGTGGAGATCCTTGTCTCGACGACCTGCTTGTTGCGGATCGGCGGATTTGCCGTCAGGTCTTCGGCGTGGTAACGGTACCTCTCGATCAGCAGTTCGCCTTTCGGCAAAGGCGTGTAGAGATCGGCGAGGCTTTGCTCTTCGATGAACGGAAGGATTGCCATTTGCCAAGTGCCGTGACAGCAGCTGATGTTTCCGATCGGGAGATGCCCGTTCGTGTCGTGGTAATTCTGCATCGCCACGCCAAGTTGCTTCAGATTGTTGACGCATTGGTTTCGGCGGGCCGCCTCACGCGCAGCCTGCACGGCAGGCAGCAGTAGCGCTACCAGGATGCCGATAATGGCGATGACGACTAAGAGCTCTACCAGGGTGAACCCCGAGCGATTTGCTTTCATCGAACTTGCGGACCTGATGGAGGGGGTAGGATTCGTCGCCTGGTATGTCTTGCCAATTTAGAGTCCACCGCGCGGCTATGGCTTAGCGCTGGTAAGCTCAAACTCAAATCGGTTTTCCTCGCCGCGGGCCACGTTGGCTGTCAGAGTAGATTCGGCGTTGTACTGACTGGGGACGCGGTCGGGGGCCGTGGGAAACCCTTCGTAGAGAATCTTGGGCGCGTCATTATCTGGAGATCGGATCACCACCGCGTAGTCGCCTGGCAGGAGGCCCTTCTCCGCAGGGATCTGGAAGCGCCCTTCTCGCACAAGGGCGCCGGCGGCCATCGGCGTGTCGCCGCGCGAGGTAAATCGTATCGACCCCTCGTCGAGCGGGGCCCCGTCGAGCCTCACTTGGCCGCTAATTCCCAGCCGATCAGTCTGGGGGCCGCAGCCGAAGGCCAGAGTTGCTAGGGCGAGGAAGCTCCATGCACTGAGTCGCCGTTTCTTACCCATGGTATCGCCCCTCTATGAGCACTCCCCAACGAGCGAGTCACTAGTCGGAATACGGCTATCGCCCCGCCGGCCTCGACTTTTTATACGTCATTGAATATATCGAGTCAATCTATCTTGACTCAATTTGACGATCCCGACTCGCAAGCGATCAGCAGATCGAGCTTGATGTCTAAGCGTACTCGGATTTGCTCGGCGAACAGTTACTTGAAAGAGCAGGCCCAAATCGTCTGGAATTTGGTTGCAATTATTCTAGGTCTTGATATTAATGGCTGAAGACCACGCCATTCCTCTGCCTGTGGCCGCAGTCGCCCGTCCTCGTTGGAGTAGCAGCTAATGATGAATGACTTTGCGACTTCATCTTTATCTTGGGGCCGCCGAATCACGCCGTCTTTCGCCGCAGCGCCCTTGGCTGCCCTAGCGGTGGCGGTCGGCGCAATGGGCTTCTTCAGCCCCCCCGCCCTGGCGCTGGAACTTGCCTACTCTTTCGAAGCCGGAACCGATGGCTTCGGCCCCAACCCAACCGGGGGAGGCATCGCGGTATCTCAGGATACGATCGGGGCCACCGAAGGCGCAGGCTCCTTGAAGGTTGCAATTGACGACGGTCAGACCTTCGTCGGCGCCCTGGCGAGTGAGCTCGCACCATCTGTAGGCGATCCGCCGGGACTCGACTACTTCCTGGTCGATATCACGATCACCGAAGCCTTCACAGGCACCTTCGCCGATCTCGGTGTGGCGTTCTTTGGAGACTCGCAGCCTGACCGTCCGGGCGGTCAAGTGGCTGGACAGCAGGTTCAATTCATCCGTGACCAAGTGCCGATCGGCGCGCTCGAGCCCGGCACGCACCGGAATGTCTTGCTCGACCTGACCCGCGGCAATTTCCACCCGCTAACTTTCCAATTCCCCGTCTCATTCAACGACGCTTTCGGGACGCTGGGGAGCGGTGTTGATGACCTCATCCCTACCGGATTCCAATTCTACGTTAACCTGTCCGGAGGTCCGATCACGGTCTACTTTGACAACGTCCGCACCGGTCAGATCTTCGAGGCCGATTACAACGGCGACGGCGTCGTCGACGCCGCCGACTACACTGTGTGGCGTGATCACGTTGACCTCGAGATTGACGAGCCGGCGAGTTTCTTTGAAGGCGACGGGAACGGTGACGGCGTCGTTGACAACGCCGACTACGACTACTGGGCCGATCGGTACGGCCTTACGTCTGTTGGCGTCGACCAGTCAGGGATCGTCGTACCCGAGCCCACGGCGATTTGCTTGCTTGTCACTAGCGGCTTTGGCTTGCTGGCGGCTTCTCGGTATCGGTGAAGTAAGTTGCGATCGATACATGCGGTTATTGGCACAATCTGTCCCTTACGATTTTGCGAAATTCGTCTAAGCCAGGCGACCTCGTTTTGACACCGGAGAGACTCATGAGATTCGTCACGAAAGCTTGTTTAGCTGCGATTCTGGTTTGTGGAGTAAGCGGTGCTGCGCAAGCTCAACTCCTCTATTCGTTCGAAAGTGGGCTCGACGGGTTCTTCCCCACCAGCGGCGCGATAACGGCAACCGCCTCGGCGACGGGAGCCACCGATGGATCGACTGCTTTGGCAATTTCGATGATTACTCCCGCGACTTTCGAGGCCGCTCGGACTGAGACGGTCATTCCGGCGGCATTGGCTGATCCCCCGGGGGTGTCGGCGATCATGTTCGATCTCACGATTGAAGAAGCCTTCGCGGGCGGGTTTGCGAGCCTTGGCATCACGACATTCGGCGTCGCCGACGGCCCCACCTACAATCAATTTCAGTTTGCTGAGTTCGTTGCTCTCGAAGCGCTTGCTCCCGGCACATACACCGATCTATCGATTTCGCTTGAGCAGACCTTCGGTGGCGGCCCGTCCTTCAATGACCTCTACGGCAGTGAGCCCGGCGGTTACGCCGCCACTGGCTTCCAGTTCTTCATCAACAAATCGGGCACCGCTCCGATCACGGTCTACATCGACAACGTCCGCGCTGTCGTTCCGGAGCCCGCAACGCTAGGTCTGCTCGGCCTGGGGCTGATTGGGGGACTCGGAGTACGGCGTCGGCGAAACTGAAGAAACCTATTAAACTTGGGTGTCGACCGGAGCGGTGCGGTAGGGAAGCTCTCCCAGCCGCGCCGCTCCGGTTTTTTATTGAGGAGCCAAAGTGCTTCTATATGACCCAACGACGCTGAAGTCTCAAAGTCACTTCGTCCTCTCGACCAATGGCTGCGAAGCGACACAGGTTAAGTGTTCCCCGGCGCCGACGTCATTTTCCGATGGTTCCTTTCCAGTGCTTCCCTTTCCAACGCTGTAAGAATGGAAGCGGTTCAATTGTGACCAATGCGGCCGCTCGATGAGCAATGCGGTCGCTTTGCTGGTAAGTGAATCCGTTGCAGCAGCCTACTGCAGGTGATTTGGGAGGCTTGGCAAGGAAGTTGCCCACGGCTGAATCGTCAGACTTCTTATCCCAAGCATTCCTTTAACGGAGCCGCTGTTGTGAACGAGCACGTCCACGAAGAAATACAAACCAATATCCCTCAGCCTGTTGCCGTGAGTTGGGGCGCTATTATCGCGGGCCTTTTCGCCGTTCTGTCTACGAGTTGGCTCCTCTATCTGCTTGGGGCGGCGATTGGCGTCAGCGTTACCGATGTCGCCGATGACACGATGATGAACGACGGACTCCCCGAGGCTGCGATCGTCTGGATGCTGCTGTCGTCGCTAATTGCCTACTTTGTGGGATCGGCTTTGGCGTCGCGAATGGCCAACACTGTCGATGAGGCGGTCGGAATGATGCACGGCTTCGTCGTGTGGAGCGTGGCGACGGTCGTGATGGTGTGGCTAAGCTATCTCGGGGTGAGTTCGCTTCTGCAGACTGGCGCTAGCGTCGTGCAGACCACGGGATCGGCGGCCACGACGGCCATCTCGGCGACCGCGCAGGGGGTTGGGTCTGTGGGGTCTGCGGTTGGATCTACCGTCGCATCTGGAGCTGAAGGAGCTACGGGCCTCTTTTCGTCGGTCGCCGATACAGAAGCATTTCAAAGGATCGCATCGCGATTGAATCGCCGCGCTGCGGAGGCTATAGCCTCGGTTGACCCGGAGGGAGGCGCCGAGGTGTCAGCCGAAGACGTTCGTAACGCGATCAATGACCTTGACGCCGAGACGCTCGATCAGGTTCTGGCGGACCTCGCTGACAATGATCAAGATAGCGCTGCGGGGTTGATTGCCGACCAGACGAACCTGAGTAGAGCTCAGGCCGATGAGCTCATCTCCGGCGCCTACACAGAACTGGAGGAGCGGCTTGGCGATCCCGACGATGATCAAAGCCTTGCTGAGGACCTGCAATCACAGCTCGCATCGAACGTCGCAGGTGTGATCGCTTCGGCAGATGCCCGAGGTGGGGCGGAAGTTTCTCGCGAGGATATCGCGGAGGCGATGGAGCAACTGGATGCTGAAGCGATGGAAGAAGCGGCCTACTACCTGATCCAGGGCGAAACCAATTTGGCGACCGATCTGATCGTTGAGGAGACTGACTTGAGCCGCGCCGAAGTTCGAGCTCTCGTCAGCGGTATTCAGAGGACTTACCGCCGTCAGGTCAATCGCCTAAGCCAAACTATGACCGGCACTTTCGATTCGATGGCCGAGACAGCCGACAAGACGATGGATGAGGTTGTCGAGACGGTTGATGAGTCAGTCGAAACGGCGTCTTCGTACGCTCAGCAAGTGCTTTGGGCGTCATTCGCCGCAGCGGGACTTGGGCTAGCGGTATCGGTACTTGGTGGCTGGTGCGGCGCCGATACACATCGTCGCATGTATTACGACGTTCGCAGTCGCACTTGAGCGGATAAGCCCCCTCCATCGCCGTGAGGGAGGGGTGGGTAGGTCATTGCGACGCAAGCCTACACGGATCCTGGCCCCTGTTCAGCTACCACTTATACGAAAGGTACTCCATCATGCGCTTTGGACTTATTGGAACGGTCATCGTTATCTTGCTGATTGCAGCTCTATTGCAGAACGTAGCCCTAGGGGGTATCGGAGGGATTGTCCTCTTAGTGCTGATTGTCCTGCTTCTGATGGGTCGACTGTGAGGGTGCATGGTTGCGATCTCCGTGGAACGGCAGCCAGAGGACGTTCGCCCTGGGCGCCTCGCTGTTGCTGAGACGGTCGCAGCAACAAGTTGCACGTGATGGCGGACCGACGGTGTCCCGCATCTTAATAGCGCCGTAGGATATTGGGACGAAACGAGCATACCTCCAGACGTTCCCTACCGCGTTGACCGTGCAGCACTTCGATTCCGACCTAATTTCGCGTTCAGAAACCACCCTTAGGCGGCTCTGGCCGAGGCTAGAGGAACGCTTCGGCTCGCGGGTTGATGCGTGGGAGTGGGAGACGTTTCAGAAACGGGTCGAGACCCATTTCGCTTCGCTCTTCGCGCCGCTGTTTGCACTTTATGGCGAGCAGTATGACTTTTTTTTTCATCTCGAGACAATCTTGCAAACGATTGCCGAGGCTTGGATTGGACGGGATTCTGAACTGCGAGCGCTCGACGCTTTGAGAGAAGAGGATCCAACGTGGTTTCAGTCGCACCGGATGGTGGGTGCGACGTGCTACCTAGACCTTTTCGCTGGTAATTTCGATGGCTTGCGGGAAAAGTTGCCCTATCTCAAGGAGCTGGGCATCACTTACCTGCACCTGATGCCTATTTTCCGGTCCCCGGAGGGCGATAACGACGGCGGATACGCCGTAAGCGATTACCGTGACGTCGATCCGGCGCTTGGCGTCCAGGATGACCTACGGAAGGTCGCCACACAGTTACGCCAACATGGAATTGCGATCGCCCTGGACTTCGTTCTGAACCACACTTCGGACGAACACATCTGGGCTAAACGCGCGCTGGAGGGTGACGCTAACTATCAAGCGTACTACTGGATGTTTCCAGACCGGTCATTGCCCGACGCCTACGAACGCAATCTACACGATATCTTCCCGGACGATCACGATGGCTCGTTCACCTATCGTCCTCGGATTAAGCGTTGGGTCTGGACAACCTTTCACACGTACCAGTGGGACTTGAACTACTCGAACCCGGCCGTCCTGCGGCAGATGACCGAGGAGATGCTCTTCTTGGCGAATGTCGGGGTCGAGGTGATCCGAATGGACGCCGTTGCATTCCTCTGGAAAGAGCTCGGCACCGACTGCCAAAACCTTCCCAATGCGCACAATGTTCTCCGAGCCATGAGCGCTGCCGCCCGGATTGCGGCTCCGGCTATCGCTTTGAAGTCCGAAGCAATCGTCCATCCTGACGAAGTTAGCAAGTACATTCACCCCGACGAGTGTCAGCTCTCTTACAATCCTCAGCTGATGGCATTGCTTTGGGACGCCCTCGCCACGCGAAAGACAAATGCGTTGCGGTCGGCAATGGAGCAGCGCTTCGCCATCCCCGGCGGGTGTGCGTGGGTGAACTACATCCGCTGTCACGACGATGTAGGGTGGGCGTTCTCGGACAATGACATCGAGGCGGCGGGGTTCGACCCGCGAAGTCATCGACGTTTCCTGACCAACTTTTACACTGGCCAGCACGAGGGAAGCTTCAGCCGCGGCCTGGTCTTCCAAGTGAATCCCGCTACTGGCGATGCACGGGTTTCGGGAATGACGGCCTCGCTCGCCGGCCTCGAACACGCCTTAGAGATTGGTGATGAGGAAGAGGTGGAACTCGCGGTCCGCCGGATCACCTTGCTTCACGGCGTCATCGTGACGATCGGCGGCATGCCGCTGATTTACCTCGGCGATGAAATCGCCATGACGAACGATTACCGGTTCACCGAGGACCACCAGAAGTACACCGACTCGCGATGGGTTCATCGGCCGCCGTTCAACTGGGAGCAGAGCCGCCGTCGGTACGACAGCGACACGCCGGAGGGCCGTGTCTACGAAGGCTTGCTTCGGCTCATTCAACTGAGGACGCAGAGCCCGGCTTTTGATCGGGCCGAGACGGAGTTTGTTGATGTGGGGAACGAACACATCTTCGCGTTCTTCCGGAGCCGCGACGAGCATTCGGCGTTGGTTATAGGCAACTTCTCCGAGCATCCGCAGTCGATTGAGGCGAAGAGGCTGAGGAATCTCGGCCTGAGAAAGACGGTGGTCGACATGTTCCGCGGAGAGGTGATTACGGCTGGACAGCGGCTCGACATGGAGCCTTACCAGTTGATGGTGCTGGTGACAGGCGCCCAGCATGGGATGCAGCAGGACCGTCTCACAACGAGTCCCCATGCCCAGGACCATCAGACAAACGAGTAGTGGCGGAGCCCTTCGAGGATGCCAGCAGCGTAGGCGGTGTTCGCGAAGTAGACCCTGGTCGCCTTCTGTTGGCGGAGTTGGGTCAACTCGGCGTCATGATTGGCGACAACGATGCCGGCAGTCTTACCTTGCAGCATGTCGAGATCATTCCCGGAGTCGCCTGCTGTAGCTATGTCTTCGATCCTTAAACGCCACTTGTCGGCGAGGTACCTGACCGCCTTCCCCTTGGAGGCCCGATGGGGGAGCACGTCGAGGAACGTTCCGTGCGAGAAGACCAGCGAGTAGCTGCTCTTGGTCGTCGCCAGGACTTCGCGGACTTTGCGGAGGGCGCTGTTCCTATCAACTTGGCTGTCGAGGTCGTAGCTAATCTTAAACTCACGTTGGGCGAAGTCGCGTTCCTGCAGCGTCAAGAAGCTTAGCGACGACAGGGCGTCTTCGATCTTGTCTCGCTGCCATCGTGCACGCAGTTTGCTGGCCCAACCGCGGTCGGGGGTGAAGTCGGCCCCGTAGTAAATCTCGGCCCCAACGGAACAGATTGCGACATCGACCTTCTCGATGCCCGCGTGTGCGAGCGCCTCACGGGTCAATTCGATTGAGCGGCCCGAGGCGATGCCGAAACCGATCCGGTCGCGATGCTCGTGGAGCACATCGCATAGCGTCCGCATCGCGTCGTCGTCGCCCAGCAGCGTATTGTCAATATCGGTAATGAGAAGTCGTTCAATGCTCGCCATTCTTTTTCCCACGGCTGGCGGCTCTTCACCGTCCGACCCCTTCACACGGGCGGTGATAAGCGGCGTGATTTCCTCAATGAATCGGTCGGCATGCGTCGCCCAGCTGTAGTGCTCCCGCACCTTGTTGACGCCGTTGCTCGACATCCGCTCCCATGCGGACTTGTCGGTGAGCACCTTGAGCATAGCGTTGGTGACCGCCGTGTGGTTGTTGACATCTACGAGCAGCCCGCTCTCACAATTTGCCGCGATGTCTTGCGGGCCCCCATTGTCGGTCAGCACGAAAGGGAGACCAACGGCAGAGGCCTCGATCGCCGTCAGGCCAAACAGCTCGGTGAACGCGGTATTGACGAAGACGCCTCCCGATGCGGCGGCGAGTCGGTAGAGCTCCGGGACATCGAATTCCGAGTCGTGGTTCTTCGGGATCGCCATCTTCCCGTAAAGATTGTAACGGTCCATTGCGAGCAGCATGTCGGTGAGAACGACCCGTTCGTTCTCCGGCATTTCCTCGATGTTGTTGCGAATCCCGGCGAGGATTACCAGATTCGCAATGGCTCGCAACTGATTGCTGCGACCGTATGCTTCGATCAGGGCGCCGATGTTCTTACGTCGGTCGGGTCGACAAAGGGCGAGGATCAGTGGCTTGTCCTGCTCGAAGTGGAAGCGGCTTAACTCATTCGACATCCGCACGCGTGCTTGCTTGAACCGTTCGTCAATTGCGGCTCCGGGGAGATCGTAGTCGTAGTAAGGGAAGAAGCGGTCGAGGTCCGTGCCCGGGGGTATCACCTTGAAGTTAACGTCGGTGCGGCTCGGGTAGAGTCCCCACTGCGACGACTTCTCGTGCCGGGTGCTTGTCACGATCAAGTCCGACACGCCAAGGCAGTCTTGCTCGACTGAAATGCGTTCCTCGATCGCGAGCGTCTTGTTCGCTTGCTCAAGAGTCCAGCCCTCTTCCAGGAGGTACTCGAGCTTGCTCTTTCCTAGTGAATGTCCCGTGAAGACAAAGGGAGATCCAAACGCCGCGGCTACCTCCTTCGCAATATAACCAGCGTCGGCATAGTGCCCGTGAACCAGGTCGGGCAAACGACCTTCGGCACGCGTGAAAGCGATCATCGCATCGACGTATTCGTCGAGATGGGGCCAAAGCTTCTCTTTCGGTAGGTAGCGGTTTCCGCCACATGGCAAACGGACTAACCGACAGTTGGGCGCGATATCCTGGATTGGCTCCGAGTATTCGGCATCGACACGTTTGTCCTTGATGCGCCGCGTAAAGAGATCGACCGCGTCGACCTCCGGGTGCTCGCTCAGGCTCTTCGCCAGCTCCAGGACATATCGAATCTGACCGCCGGTGTCCGCGTCACGTCCCATCTCGATGTTGCAAGGGCGGATGAGACCGTGGATGCTAATGAGCTGTAGGTACATTTGTGCCATTTGGAAGCATTTCGAGCGGAGATCGGCCCGGTTGGGCGGATCTCAACCATGTGGTAGCGAGGCCTGATCCTCTAGGATATCCGATTGCCGCTACCTCTCAACGTCGGTAACCATCCTTCTGGGTTGTATCGCACCACGCTGCACTTTCTGATTCGCAGGTCTATCCAATGATGCAAATTACTGGCCCTTTGGTCGTCGGGCTCGGCGAGGCTCTATTCGACTGCTTTCCTGACAATCGCGTTCTCGGCGGAGCTCCGTTGAATGTCGCCATCCATGCAAACGCCGTACTACGGCCTCAGGGCGGCCTGGCGACTCCGGCGACACGCGTCGGCGTCGATGCTCTTGGAGACGAGGTCCTGGCAACGCTGCAGGAACGCGGCGTTGCGGTTGATTGGGTGCAAAGAGACCCAGTGCGACCGACAGGGCGTGTGGATGTCCAGCTAGATGAGGATGGCGACGCGAGCTACAAATTCCAGCCCGATTCTGCCTGGGACGCGCTTGAATTGACGCATCAGTTCGAAGAATTGGCTCAACGATGTGACGCCGTCACCTTCGGCACGCTCGCCCAGCGAAGCGAGCCGAGTCGCCAAGCCATTCAAGGATTCCTTGGAAAGGCCAAGGGAGCGCTCCGCCTCTTCGACGTTAACCTGCGTCAGGATTTCTACTCAGCGGAGTTACTGAGCGAATCTCTTCATCTTGCCACGGCAGTCAAGGTGAACCAGGACGAACTTAGAATCCTCGCTGGTCAATACAGCGGCAAATCGAGGGAGGAAAGCAGCCTCGCCGCAAACGCAGAAGCGATCCGTTCCGAGTACGGGCTCGAGTGGGTAGCTGTGACGCGAGGAGCAAACGGCGTGGCTATGGCGACGCCCGAAGGCTGGTTTGAGGGCGAAACGCCAAGTGTTACTGCTGCCGCAGAACCAAATGCTGACACCGTCGGCGCCGGAGACGCTTGTTGTGCGGGTCTGCTGACAGGCGCCCTACTCGAATGGCCGACCGAGCAGACTCTACGGTTAGCAAATACTCTTGGCGCCTTTGTCGCCTCTCGTCCGGGGGCCACGCCAAGACTCCCGGAAGAGATCATTTCAATGGCTTTCCCTGGCAGGCAATGAGGGAGCCGTCAGTCGTGAAGTAATCGCCTCTGCTACTTGTTGTGCGATACATCGTCCGACAGTCTGCCGCTACGGAGTGTGTCATTGGCCGTCTGAATCACTGGCCCGACATGACTCTGAGCGACGATGTCGCATCGTTATGGTTGGCTCGTCATGGAGGCGTGCGATCGACGTTGTATTCCTCTAGACCGCTGCAGGGCACCATTTGCCGACTTTTTCGACGATCATCACCTGCGTGAACGGCTTGACCATGTAGTCGCTTACGCCGTTGGCGATCGCTTCCATGACCTTCTCTTTCGAGCCTTCGGTCGTGGCCATGATAAACGGGACAGCGCCGTGCTTAGCTCGGGTCTCCTTGAGGAACTCCAGGCCGCTCATATTCGGCATGTTCCAGTCGCTGAAGATCAGATCGACGTCGCCGGCTTCCAGAGCCTTCAGCGCTTCGACGCCGTCGCCGGCCTCGACGATGTTCTCGACACCCATCGAGGCGACCGCCTTCTTTACCACGGTACGGAGCATCGCCGAGTCGTCAACAATTAAAACTTTCATGGCCGGGTCTCAGATCACAAGAGTGGAGTGAATTTGCGAGGGCAGGATTGGTAGCAGATCAAAACGACGGCTTAACGAAGCCAAACTCGATCAAAAACGGGCCGATCTCCGAGTCGTAGCCAACCCGCATCGGTGTCGAGAGCACTGGAAACTCAACCGAGTACTCTCGCCCGCGGATCACGTTGGGCAGACCCAGGTTGAGGCCCATTTTGAGGCGGTCCTTGGCGCTACCGCCAACCATGTTGGCCAGCTCGCCGACGCCATCGACGACCATCTCGTCGACCTTGTTGATGTCCATGCCGAGGATCGTCCCGACTGCTTTGATCGCCGTTGATTCGGCGAAGCTGAGCACGATCGACCCCTTCACGACGCCCGAAATGCCGATCACCGCCGACAGCTCGTACAGTGGTGTGTTCGGTTCGCGGAGCGTGAGCGACGTGCGGACCGGGTTTACGCCGATCATGGTTTGGAAGGTGTCGGCAACCGCGGACAGGACCGGGTTCATCACCTTGGTCGCGAGCTCGGCGTCAACCGGGGCCGTGGTAGACATGGTGTGTCTCTGGGTTTAATGGGGGGAGTGACCGGAGGTCTTGTCGGGTTAACGTGTCAACGCGGTGGGCCGTGAACCCGGCAGGGCATGGAGGATGCCGCGAGATATCTTGTCGAGCGGGAGCACGCGCTCGGCGCCGCCTGCCTCGAACGCGGCCCGCGGCATGCCGTAGACGACGCACGTGGCCTCGTCCTGGGCGATGGTGTGCGCCCCGGCGTTCCGCATGGCGACCAAGCCGCTGGCGCCGTCGCGACCCATGCCGGTAAGGATCACGCCGACGGCGTTGTTCCCCATCTGCTGGGCGACGGAGTGGAACAGCACATCGACCGAGGGCCGGAACCGGTTAACGGGCGGCGTCGAGTGGAGCGTCACGGACATCGTGGCGCCGCTCCGTTGGAGCTTCATGTGCTGATCGCCCGGGGCCAAGAGCGCGCGGCCCTGCTGGACGCGGTCGCCGTTCCGGGCTTCGCGGACGTTGATCGCGCAAGCGCCGTTGAGACGCTCGGCGAAGGACGCCGTGAATCCGACCGGCATGTGTTGCACGATGACGATGCCCGGCGAGTCGGCGGGCATGTCGGTGAGCACCTCCATCAGCGCCTCGGTGCCCCCGGTCGAGGCGCCAATCGCGATCACCTTGTGCGTCGCCGAGAACCCCAGACCCGACGGCCGAGGACGCGGCGCCGACGGCCTTGCCGGACGCCGGCCGCGGATGCGTGCGGTGGCGGCGGCCTTCACCTTTTCGCGGATCTCGCGGCCAAGGACCGCCGTGCGAGCGGCGACGTCCATGGCCGGCTTCGAAACGAAGTCAACTGCTCCCGCCTCGAGGGCGCGCATCGTCACGTCGGCGCCGCGCTCGGTGAGCGACGAGACCATCACGACAGGCATCGGGCGGTGGGCCATTAGTTTCTCGAGGAAGGTGACGCCGTCCATCTTCGGCATCTCGACGTCAAGCGTCATCACGTCGGGGGCGAGCCGTTGGATCATCTGCCACGCCTTCTCCGGGTCGGAGGCGGCGCCGACAACCTCGAGCTCGGGGTCCTCGCCGAGCAGCTTGGTGAGGACCTGCCGCATCAGCGCCGAGTCGTCGCAGATGAGCACTCTGGTTTTCTGTGGCACTTCGATTCACTCCCGCAGAGTCGCGGCGTTATTTTTTGCAGAACACGGTGTTGCCCAACGGGACGAAGCGTGTGTTGGCGGATGTGTGGTTACTCTCGGCGTGCCCGAGGAAGACATAACCTCCCACTTTGCACGCCGAAGAAACGGTTCGTAAAACCCTAGCTTGCGTTTCGGCGTCGAAGTAGATCATCACATTGCGGATGAACACAGCGTCGAAGTCGATGCCGGTCGGCATGGTGTCTTCGGTGAGATTGAAACGCTCGAAACGCACCAGCTTGCGCACGAACGGTTTGACCGCGAAGCAACCCGCGAAGTCGCCGGTCCCGCGCAGCAGATAGGACTTGTGGTACTCGAGCGGAATCTCCTTCAACAGCGTCGATTCGTAGACGCCGTGCCGGGCCTCGTCGAGCACCTTGGTGTTGATGTCGGTTGAGAGCACCTCGACATCCCAAGAAGCCAGCGCCTTGCCGAAGTGGTGGGCGATGCACATCGCGATCGTGTACGGCTCCTGCCCCGTCGAGGCGGCGCCGCACCAGATCCTGAGCCGCCGCCTGCCGCCGCGATTCGCACGCTCGCTGATTTCCGGCAGCATCTTCTGCATCAAGAAATCGAAGTGGTGCGGCTCGCGGAAGAAGTGCGTCTTGTTGGTAGAGATCGCGTTGATCAGGTGCTGCAGCTCGACGCCATCGGGGTCGCTGTACCTGACGTGTTGGTAGTACTCCCAGAGGTTTGGGAGCCCGAGCTGACGGACCCGCCGCGCCAGACGCGACGCAACAAGGGTCCGCTTTGAGTCGGAGAGGTAGATACCGCTGGTATCGTAGATCAGGTCGCGGAGCGGGACGAACTCTTCTTCCGTCGGGACGATAGCAGAGTTGGTGGGGCGGCCGCACATGGTGGCGATCACTTGAGTTGCATCTCTTGCGGGGGGATTTGATTCAGAGTCGCCAACTGGCCAGGGGCGTCGGCTCGTAGCCGGCGCCCCTGGCTTCGTCTAGCTGGCGTTAGCGTTCAACAATCAGAACTCCTCGAAGCCGCCGTCGGCGCCGGCGCCGACCAGCACCGGCTCTTCGTCGTACGACGGAGTCGGGGCGGGCTTCGACGACTTCGTCGGCTTCGCGGTCCGAGCAGGCGCCGAAGGCTTCGACGACCTCGGAGCGACGTGGGCCGCCTTGATGCGGGACGCCCCGGTACGCGATGGCTTCACCGCTTGATGGTGCGAATCGTTCGTCAGATTAAACTGAGCGACGACACGTTGCAGGGTTTCAGCCTGATCCGTCAGCGACACCGACGTGGCTGACAGCTCTTCGGTCTGAGCGGCGTTGGTCTGCGTCACCTGGTCGAGCTGCGTCACAGCGACGTTCACCTGCTCGATGCCGGTCGATTGCTCACGCGACGCGGCGGCGATTTCGCCGACGATGTCGGTAACCTTCTTGACCGAGTTGACGATCTCCTCGAGCGTCGAGCCCGACTTGTTCACCAGATCGGTCCCCTTCTCGACCTTGCCGACCGAGTCTTGAATCAAGTCCTTGATCTCCTTGGCCGAAGCGGCGCTGCGCTGGGCCAAGTTGCGGACCTCACCGGCGACGACCGCGAAGCCGCGGCCCTGCTCGCCGGCACGGGCGGCTTCGACCGCTGCGTTGAGGGCCAGCAGGTTCGTCTGGAAGGCGATCTCGTCGATCGTGGTGATGATCGCAGCGATCTTCTTCGAAGCGTGGTTGATCTCGCTCATCGCGGTGACGCACTCACCAACGACCTGGCCACCCTTCTCGGCGGTCTGGCGGCTGGCGTTGGAGACCTGGTTGGCCTCGTCGGCGTTGTCGGCGTTCTGACGCACCGTCGCGGTGATCTCCTCAAGACTCGAAGCGGTCTCTTCGAGACTTGAAGCCGACTCCTGGGCGCCGGCGGACAGGTCCTCGGCGGCGCCGGAGAGCTGTTGCGAAGCGACGAGCACGATCTGGGCGATCTGATCGACTTCCAGCAGAGCGGTTGCGATCCAGCGAGCGATGTACCAGCCAAGGGCCAGAGCGGCGGCGACCGTGGCGATGATCACGCCGATCACCAGCATCGACGCACGCTGGTAAAGAGCCTGGCTAGCCTGGAAGGACTGCTCAGCGACAGCCGTCTTAGTCTCCGACAGTTCTGTGAAGACGTTATCGAGTTGATCCGCTAGCCCGCGCATCTTGGCCACACCCGCGGCGGCTTCTTCGTTCTTGTTTTGAAGAGCGAGGTCGATCACGGTCCGGGTGGCCGTGAGGTACTCGGGGATGATTCGCTCCACCGACGAGATGGTTTGCCGACCCTTCTCTGTGTAGAACTGCTCGCTGGCAGAAGCGAACTGCTCTTGGAAGCCCGCGACGATTGAGTCGTAGCTGGCGCCCACTTCCTTGAGCTTATCCATATCCGTCTCAATGATCGAGTTCCGCACGGCGCGGCCGATCTTGATCAGGCTGGTGTTGGCTTCCTTAATGTTCGAGAGGCCGACCAGCTCGCGGTTGTAGAGATTCCCCATCGAATCTTGGATCTGGCCCATCTGGTTCATGGCGAACCAGCCCTGGGCGCCACCGGCAGCGGCGACGATGGTAAAAGCGAGCAACAGCTTCGCTTTGACAGACATTTTCGAAATCATTCTTGGTTTCCTCGTTTGAATCAGCTGGAAGGATTGGGTGTGGGGCCGCTGTCGCGACCTATTGAATGACGTGTTGAATGCTTTAAGCGGCGATCTCTTCGAGCACCTCGGCTTCGGCGCCGATGAGCTTCGAAAGGTCGAGCAGCATCACGAGCTTGTCGTTGACTTTGCCCATGCCGGTGAGGTACTGCTCTTCAATGCCGGACGCGAGGTCGGGTGTGTCGCAGATCGCATCGGTGGGTATGTCGAGGACGTCCGACACGGTGTCAACCAGAAGGCCGACGACGCGCGAGCCGACATTCACCACGATGATCACGGTGAACTGATCGACCTCACGCTCGGGCATGCCGAAGCGCGCCCGCAGCTCGATGATCGGGACCACGGTCCCGCGGAGGTTCATCACGCCCTTCATGTAGTGCGGCGTGCTGGGGACGGGCGTCAGGTGGTCGTAGCCCTTGATCTCCTGCACACGCAGGATCTCGATCCCGTACTCTTCGCAATCGAGCTTGAAGGTCAGGTACTGGCGGTTGTCGCCGCCCAACGGGGGCTGCGTCTCAACCGGCCGTTCTGCGGTCGCGGTTTCCATGGTTCCTCTGCTGTTGATAGGCGAGTCGATGGGGGGAGGCACAAGGCCTCTCTCAGCAATCGTGCGAACCTCGCCTTACGAGAGCGAAGTGGGTCGCTGATTACGCAGGGAGCAGCTTGGCGTTACGCACGTCAATTGATGCTCTCTATGTGAAGGAAGTCCGGCAAAGCTAAGTTGCTGTTCGGCGGCAAACCGACGGGATTTCCGCAAATCGCGGCGACGCGGTTGCATCGGGCCGACCTTTCGTTCGGTGTGCGAACGCCGAGCAGCAGCGACGCGTTGAATAACGAAGCGATGCGGTTGCGTGTTGAGATCGTGGCGCAATAACAACTTGAATAAGTCTGCATGAAGAGACCGTGACCTCTTTGCGCAGGCATGAGCAACGTGACGAACGCTTATCGATCAGGCGTTGAGAAGCAGGCCTTCATCTTGCTGTGCCCACAAAACGCCGTCGCTCGAGTGCATGCTTATGCGTTGCTACGAGCAGCACAGCCGTGCGATACCGATGCGAGCGGACTGCGTTCGAAGCCGCCGACGTGATTTCCGCAATTGATTTTGGCCGCTTAACGACCTGCGCGCACGCTAACGCCACCTAAGTTTCTGTCGCCTGAACCGCCATGTGGTCCGTCATGGGTCACGTCCACACTCCGCCTTGATGGGGTTTGTTGGTAGGTGAAGCTTACACAAACAACCAGGCGGCCCCGCTGCAACGGCCGCATTCCACGGAGTCACTCACCGTCATGCTCACCGCCGCCGAAGAAGCCAATGGCCGCCTACGAGGCTTGCTCAATCTTGTACGTTCGGGCCAAGGCTCTACCGCCGCATTCATGGCGTCGGAGCTAGGAACACTCGCCGGCGACATCGACTCTTGTGACGAAGCGGCGAACCTCGTTGCCGAAGCGGCGGCGACCGTTACCGAACGGGGGTCAACAGAAGAAAGCGGCGATTCTCTTGCCGAGTATCTCGAAACAGCCCTCGCTCGTTTCGAGCAACTCCTCGCCGAGGCCGAGGGGACGTTCGACGAAGAATCGACCTGCGATCCTGTCGCAGAAGAACTGCCCGAAGTCGATTACTCGTTGCTCTCGGCCTTCGTTCAAGAGTCGCGTGAGCACCTCGAGGCCGCCGAACCCTGCCTGCTGAAGCTCGAAGAGAACCCTTCGGCGAAGGACGACCTCGACGCCGTCTTTCGCGCCTTCCACACGCTCAAGGGTGGCGCTGGCTTCTGTGGGTTGGTCGCGATCGGCCGTGTCGCCCACGAAGCCGAGACGCTGCTCGACTTGGCCCGTCAAGGGAAGGCCTCGCTGCAAGGCGAGGCGATGGACCTGTCGCTCCGCTCGATCGACGTGTTGAAGTCGCAAGTCGACGCCGCGGCGGAACTGACGCCCGAAGACGGCAACCTGCAGATGAGCCCCGAAGCGGCTTCGTTGCAGAACGACCTCCGCGCGGCAGTCGAGTCGATCCGTTCCGGCAAGCAGATCGCCGAGCGAGTGGTCGAGGCGAACGCCGCCAGTGCGGAGCCGGCCGGCCGCACCGCGACAGCCGCCGCTGCTGGCGAGACGGTGCGTGTCGATCGCGACCGGCTCGATAGTCTCATCAACTTGATCGGCGAGTTGGTGATCGCCGAGTCGATGGTGGCGGCGGGCGCCGTTAAGAACGGCCACTCGAACGAGAACACCATGCAGCTCAACAAGATCACCCGCGAACTGCAGGAGTTGAGTCTCTCGCTGCGGATGATGCCCATCCAGGGTCTGTTCCAGAAGATGGCCCGCTTGGTACGCGACCTCTCTAAGAAGCTCGACAAGCCGGTCCGCTTCGTCACCGAAGGGGGAGAGACCGAACTCGACAAGAGCGTCTTGGATCAAGTCGCCGACCCGCTGTTGCACATCGTCCGTAACGCCGTCGATCACGGCGTCGAGGCTTCGGGCGCCGACCGCGTCGCGGCCGGTAAGGAAGAGGCGGCGACAGTGACGCTCCGCGCGTTCCACCGTGGCGGGTGCATCCACATCGAGGTTTGCGACGACGGCCGCGGCCTCGACCACGAGCGGATTCTCAAGAAGGCCGTTGAGCAAGGACTCGTGGCGCCGGACGCGTCGCTGACGCCGGATCAGATCAACCGCCTGATCTTCCACCCCGGGTTCTCAACGGCGGCGCAGCTGACGGACGTCTCGGGCCGGGGTGTGGGGATGGACGTTGTCATCCGCAACGTCGAAGCCCTCCGCGGCAGTGTGTCAATCCAGACCAAGAAGGGCGAAGGGACCAAGATCACGCTCACGCTGCCGCTGACGCTGGCGATCATCGACGGCATCATCGCCAAGATCGCCGGCCAGCGTTATATCTTCCCGACGCTCGCCATCCGCGAGCAACTCCATCCGTCGGCGGTGAACATCCAGACCACGCCCACGGGCGGCCAAGTGATGCTGGTGCGTGGGCGGACGTTGACCCTGCACTCGTCGCACGATTTGTTCGGGGTGCACAGGTCCTTCGACACCGATTTCGACGAGACGGCAACGGATAAGCAAGGAATCATCATTGTCGTCGAGGAAGGCGACAACCTCGCTGGGGTGTTGGTCGACGAGGTGATCGGCCAGCAGCAGGTCGTCATCAAGTCGCTCGGCGAGATCGTCGGCGAAGTGCCCGGTGTCGCCGGCGGCGCGGTGCTACCCGACGGGCACATCGGCTTGATCGTTGACGTCGGCGGGATGCTGGCTTTGGCTTAGACGCTCGGCGACGTGCCACGGCGGCGCTAGCGATTCGGCAGCGTCCAATCGACCGGTGTACGTCGGGATATCTTCATTCGTAGTCTCTCGTAGTCGTCCAAAACTTCGATTGTCGTCAGGTTGTTTTGGGCGATATGGGCCGCCACGACGCCGCAGGCCGTGCCGCTTGACCACTCGATCGGGTGCAATCGGGTTGCGCTATTGGCTAGGAAAGTCTGCGCCATGGTCTTGCCGGCGACCAATAAGTTGTCGAAGCCATCGTTGGTAAGGGAACGCAGCGGCAAGTAGAACGGCAGCGTAGGGTGGTTCTCAAGCACGTGCGGCGGGTACTCGTATCCGACCAGCGGATGGATGTCGGCCGGGTAAGCACCCAGGGCTACCCGATCAGGAAAGACGGTTCCGGTTCGGCTTACGAGATCGTGTTCGTCAATCTGGCCGACCAGGTCGCTGAGCTTGAGCACGAACCCCCCTGCCCCGATCGATCGACGGGTATCGCGGACGTAGGGCAGCTTCGCAAGACCATGCCGCGTGCCTAGGCAGGCGCCGTCAAGCGTAAACTGGTCGGGGTCCAACGGTTCGGGAGCGGCACGGCGGAACCAATCGTGCCATGCAAACGCTCTTCGCTCGGCGGCGGCGAGAACGTTGATAGCCACGCCGCCGCACCAGTCATCGCGCTGAGCCGCTGTCTCTTCTTTCGAAAGGAACAGATACCCAAAGGGGAAGTCGTTGCCGCCTTCGTTGTGCCGCAGGCTGTAGCCCCAGTTTTGCAGCGAGAGCTGCCCTGGCGCAGCCGATGAGCCGTCACCGAGTACCCGCCGGTAGGTCCATATCTTCTGCCAAGCGTCGGGTCGGTTGCAGTAGTCGCCAAAGCCAAGACCCTCGACGGTCCTGAATTGGGGGTGCATGGCGACCGGCTTTGCATGCATCCTCTGAACAAAGCAGTAGACCGTTGATTGGCCTAGTGTATCGTTGCCGTCGAGTGAGTCCTCGGAGACCTCAGCGCCTTGCAGGTAGGGAGCGTCCGACAGGGCGAGCAACTCCCCCCACTCGCTCGCGTCGATGAACACACTGCCTTCGAGCCGAAGTGTCTCTTTAGTGAACCGCCGCGAGTCGTCGGGCGAGTACCAATCCTCGATCTCCTGAGAAGGGAGTCGGTCGTAGCTATCGACGTTGAGACGCGGGGTGCGGCGGATGGCCTCAAGCGCCGTAATACGGCGACCGTTAGTCTCGGCTCGCTTGACGACCGTATCACGAAAGATAGACAGCCGTGGGGCGAGTTCGTGCTCCCGAGGCACGAGGAAGGCGTCTAGCAGTTCCTTCGGCTCGAAGCAGTAGCGACTCACCCAGCCCCCGCCGGGATTGCCGATTGCCGCGAGGGCGTCACGGAAGAATGGCGTCATGTTGCGCGGGTCACGTGCGACTCGCGCGACATCAAGTAAGAGCTTCCCATCGTCGGCGACAACTTTGTGCCATGCCTCGTCGATAGCGGGTACGCCGGACGAAGTAAGCTGACCGCCAATCCAGTCGGTGGGCTCGACAAGGGCGACGGACGCGCCCTCCTCCGCAGCGGCGAAGGCCGCGGCGAGAGCCGCGGTGGAGCCACCCGCAATTACAACATCAAAGCGGAGTATCGACGGGCGTTCGCCAGACGCCGCATCACAGGTCGAGGTCGCCAACGCGACCAACAGTGTGAGGAGAAGACGCTTCAAAGCGAACCGGCCTCTCCGTCACGGCGATTGAACAGATTGATGTACTGCTCGAAATCGACGTCGTAGTTCAAGAAGTGGACTGACCCATCTGCGTAAGCGCAATTAAGCCCGGCGGGGTGAGCGGCGCCCATCGCCATGCCCGCCTGTGGGCAAGTGCTTGACGGCGTGGCGTTTCCCTGGCAACCTCGCAGGCTGACGTCGAGCTCGCTGTCGGGTGTCGGAGGACAAACCGAGGACCTCACCGTGTCGGGGTCCCAGCCATCCGACCAGCCGCGGTCGTCATACCACGAACTCTGCTGATACCGCGTTGCATCCACCCGCTTTTCGGCGATCATAGCGGTCTTGCTTGTTCCATCGGTGACTTTTGCAAAGGTAACGCGAGGCTCGTGTTTCATTTCGAGAGATGCGAATCCCCCACCAAACGCGCTACGGAACAGGCCGCTTTGGATGATGACGCCGTTATACTGGGATTTCACGGATCGGTTCGGCGGGGGCGTTCCGACACCGGGCGACGACCATGCGGCGTTGAATCCCCAAAAGTAGCGTCCCGTGTTGCACCACGAGCTACCGCTATTGTGATTGAGGATGTCGGCGTCGAAATCGACGCCAAGCTCTGATGCTTGACCGCGCGCAGGGATGGCGTTAACGGCTGCGTAATCGCTAACGTAGCCGGTCACAGCGCCGCTGTTGGCGTCGACCGCCTGAGTTACCCCACGGCGTGACGGACAGTTGTAGATCGCAACGGGAGTGTTACGGAGTTGGTCGGTTGAGTTGATCCCGTAGACCGCTCCCTCCTCAAGGAATGGGAGGATCTGAAAGGCCCAGCCAAGGCCCTGATCGGAGGCGCCGAAGGGCTTGCCACCCTCGGAATAGGCCTCGATCTGAGGGAACGATCGGATGCCGCCGGTTGGGAACTGCCCAGCCGTGTCGTGGTGGTTGATACACCCCAGTGCGATGTTCTTAAGCTGACTCGTGCATTGGGTGCGCCGAGCGGCTTCGCGCGCCGCCTGCACCGCAGGGAGCAAGAGCGCGACGAGAATGCCGATGATGGCGATCACCACTAGCAGCTCGACGAGAGTAAAAGCCTGACGCCCTACCGCTGTCATCCGTTGCCTCCGATTTGTCCCAGCAAGGCGTCGTGCCTGTCGGTGAGAGAGGTGAATCCCTGAAACGACGACTAACAGCGACGCGCCACCCCTACGGCCGCCGCCAAGGCAAACAACGCCAGGGCATTGGGTTCTGGGACCGCAACGCTGATCGCAGACGAGGTCGCACCGTAGTTGTCGGCCCACGCGGCGTAGTCTTCCGCATCCACAACGCCAGGGCTCACCGTCTCGTTTTGCAAGGGGCCGCCGTCGCGCCAGACTGTGTAGTCAGCAGCGTTTACGGCGCCGTCCCCGTTGTAGTCGCCCACAAGTGGCTCGACTTCGAATGGCCTGCTGAAGGCGTAGATCGCGCCGTTAGAATGGTCGGCGATGTAGAGCACTTCGTTGACTGGATCGAAGCTAAAGTCGTAGATGCCGTCAGTCGATCCGGCGGTGGTAAAGGGTGTCACGCCGTCCGAGTTGAGAAACGTCAATGAGACCGGGACACCGGCCGGATCGAGGCTGAATGGCGTCTCCCCGTCGAAGCCGGCGTCGGCGTCGAAGGCGAGCACTTGGCTGTCGAAGGAAGCGAGTGTCGGCGCTGAAACTCTAGTATTGGTGATAAACACCGCTTCGGTCCCTGTGAACGACGCCGGGAGGAATTCGATGTTCAAGGCAGACCGATTCGAGTCTTGCAGCGTGGCAAAGTCGCCGCCGGCGATCTGAGAGAAACCCGCTGTGGCGCCCAATGAGTTCAGCGTCGTGAAATCGTCAACGGACCCCTCCAGCCTCTGCCCGCCGAGTACGCCGTTGGTAGCGCGGAGGTAGAGATCACCCGTCTCGGAATCGAAGTCGATGTCTCGGAAGCCGGTCCCTGTCGGGGACCCAGCAAAGAGAGTGGACGGGTTGTCGCTCGCGCTGGTGAGCGTGTCGGCACTCAGAACCGTTGGGAGCCCACCACCAAAACCGGTCAACCAGACGTTGCCGGTGATGGGGTCGATGGCCGCGCCGTCGATCCGTGAGAGCGAGGGGCCGGGTCCTGGCCCGGGGAGGCCCCCCGGATTGGCTTCGTAGCGGAGCGATCCAGTGGCGAAGTCGAAGACCTGAACGAGGTCGTTGACGCCACTGTTGTTGCTGGCCGCGACAAGTGTGGTCCCATCAGTATCGAGAGATACGTAGCCGTTCCCTCCCAACACGAGCGTCCCCGAAAGCGTCCCGGCATTCACGGGCGAAGTGAGCGGATTATCGATACGCGTGATTGTCCCAGCCGAAAAAAGGCTGCCGACGAAGAGAGAGTCTCCGTAAGCAGCGACGGACCCGGGGTTCCCCGTGCCTAACGTGAAGGCATCGAGAGTGCTACGTAGTTGCAGAGTGACCTGTGCGATGGACGGGATCGCCGAGGCTACTACCAATGCGACGGCAGCGGATCGAGTAAGAAGCGATCGGGTCATAGCGAGACTCGTGTAGTTGCAGAGGTCAACGGTGCGGGAAGCGAAGCAGAAGGGAGGGGCCGACGCTTGCGCAAACGGCCCCTCCCACTCGGATCAACGCCGACGCTTCAACAGCCCAGACAGCGCGGGGGCGAGCAGCAATGCCGTACTCGGTTCGGGGACGTAGCGGAACACGTGGATCTGACTCGCCGAGAAGTCGCTGACGTACAGCAGTGAATTCACTGGGTCGTAGCTGAAGTCGTAGATGCCGCTATCGGCCGCGGTGGTCGTAAAGGGCGCGCCTGACTGGGTGACGAACGTCGCCGGTACGACTCCATTAACGGTGTTTGCGTCGTAAACGCGGACTTGGTCGGCAAAGGAATCGACTGCGTCGCGGCGGTTGAATATCGCGACGGAGGGCGCGCCTAAACTCGACGGGACGTACTCAACATTGATCGCCGAGTTGAAGCCGTCACCAACCGTGGCGCCGAAGGCGATTGCCTGCACACCGGCGGTCGTGTTGTCCAGTTTTACGAAGTCGTCAAAGCCATTACGCTTGCCGACCGCTACGCCGTTGACCGCGCGAAGGTAGATGTCGCCCGTAGCGCTGTCGAAATCGAGATCACGGAAACCGGTGCCAGTTTCTGAGACAAACAGGTTGGTCGGCGACATGCCTGCGTCGACGCCCGTGGTCGGATTGAGCACCAACGGCAGACCCGAACCGAAACCGGTCACGAAAATGTTACCCGTGTTTGGGTCCACCGCAGCGCCGTCAAACCGTCCGCGGCCGTAAACGGCAGGACCGGCGGTGAAGTTCAGTGCATCAGTCCCGAAGACATACGACTCGACGACATCGTTGACGCCAGCGTTGTTCGACGCGGCAACAAGGGTAACTCCGTCGGTGCTAAGGCTCACCCGGCCGTTCCCAGCAAGTGCAGGACCAAAGGTACTTGCGACGGTAGGTGTTCCGAGGGGGTCGGTGATCCGACTGATCGATCCGGCAAAAAGGCTGGCCACATACAGTGTGTCACCGTGGGCGGCGACAGAGCCTGGCACTCCAACGCCAAGGGCGGCGGCGTCAAGTTGCGTGACGAGTTGGAACGTCGCGGCGCTGGTGAGGGCTGGGGAGTGCGACATCGCTAGCAGGGCGACAGAACAAAGTTTCAAGGTGCGGATCATTAGGCGTCCTCGTGATGGGGAACAGGCTGAGCAACAGACAAGAAGGACACACCCGCCGTCGCAAGGCGAGCAACTGCACAATCCAAAGTAACCGCGCTAGAGGATCGCCGGTAACGCAGGTGCGGTATTTTTTCCATCGCATGCGACAGGTGGCTGTGTGATCGTCGGAGCCATCCCAATCAAACTAGCCTTTGCCCATCCGGCGACGGTAGGACAATGGCGTCACCCCGTACGCCTTCCGGAAGGCCGCGCCAAACTGGGTGGCCCCGGCATAGCCACTAGCCTCCGCGACTCCTTCGATCGAGAGTTCCGACTCAACGAGTAGTTGCCGGCCGCGTTCAAGCCGCAATCGGCGCAGCTCCTCTGCCGGGAGTCGCCCGAGGCGTTTCTTGAACTGGCGTTCGAGCTGCCGCCGAGCGACCGGCACTTGGGCGAGAACGTCCTCGACGGTAACGCCGCTGTACGCGTGCGTTTGCATGTAACGGAGAGCTTGAACTACCGCAGGGTCGTCTACGGCCAGAAGGTCGGTCGATTGGCGTGCGATGACACGATCGGGGGCGATCAGCAGTGGGGCCTCACGTGGCGCGCCGCCGCTCAGCCGAGCTGCTAGTTGCGCCGCGGCTTCGTAGCCGATGCGTCGGCTGGCGACATCGATGCTCGACAGGGGGGGCGAGCAGATCTCGCAAGCGAGTTCGTCTGCATCCCCAGCAAGGATCGCGACCTGATCGGGGACCGAGAGGCCCTGCGCAGCAGACACTTCGGCGAGGTCCTTGC
Source organism: Botrimarina mediterranea (assembly GCF_007753265.1). Classification (NCBI taxonomy): domain Bacteria; kingdom Pseudomonadati; phylum Planctomycetota; class Planctomycetia; order Pirellulales; family Lacipirellulaceae; genus Botrimarina; species Botrimarina mediterranea. Next base: position 3,675,909 of record NZ_CP036349.1, on the reverse strand, counting down.
CGCGTTTGGCGTCAATCGCCAGCACCGCTACGGGCGAAGGAAGCTGTTCGACCCAACGACCGACACGACGTCGATGCTCGTCGCGGCTCACTTCTCGACCGACTCGATAGCCGGGCCGGTACTGCACGCAGTGCAGGCCAGCGGCCTCGACAGCGGCGACGAATGAATCGCCCCGGCGTTTGGCGTAGTCGCGGCTGGGCGGAGCGTACAGTGCAAAGTCCTCAAACCCTTTGGCGCGAAAGTGGTCTAGTGCGAGCCTCGCCCAGGCCACAAAGTCGGTGACTACCGAATCGACCCGAGGGTCGTCTACGAACAGGTCTCCGACATCAATGACTGGCGCCTTTCGCGCAACGAGCTGCCGCAAAATGAGCGGTGTCGCGACACGGGCAATGACCCCATCCACTCGTAACGAGTCGGGGAGCGGCCAATTGGGGGCCCCCTCGTGCGACTCGACCAGCAGATTCCAAGGCCCGAATTGTTGGGCGTAGCTCGCAACGCCGCGGAGGACGTTGCGGCCCCAACTGGTGTCGGTCTCAACGAGGACGGCGACTTCAGGAATGTGCACGACGGCGCTCGACGAACGAGTTAACGGCCATGAAAGGCAGCGTATCGAGAGGATAGGCGGCGGGCGTCGCGGCTGGTACGGTCTCTCTGCCGCGAATCCTTGATGCGGCTCCCATGTCTTCACGGAACGCCCCGTCATGCGTTACGCCATCGGCCTGGTTTCGACCGTCACCGGGGACGCCGTTGAAGGCGCCCTGATACGTAGCGATGGCCGTGATGAAGTCGAATCGATCGGTGGCGTAAGGGCCCTTTGCGATGAGTCGCTCCGTTGGGGACTGCTCGAGGCGACACAGAACGACCTCCCTACGACCGAGATTTTACGGCTCGAACGTGCGTTGACGGATCATTACGCAACTGCCGTCGAGATGTTGCGTGAGGCTCACCCCTCTGAGGCCGCGCAGGCGGCTGTTATTGGACTCGACGGTCACACGCTGCGGTGGGCGCCGCACGAAGGGCTCATGCTACAAATCGGAAACCCGTGGCGGCTCTCGGCGATGACGGGCTTGCCGGTCGTTTCCGACTTTCGGCGGTACGATATTGCCCGTGGAGGCCAGGGCGCGCCGATGGAGGCGTTGTTCTACTGGGCGCTGATGGCGCGGGAGCCGCGTCCGGCGCTGATGATCCATATTGGCGACGTGACCAGCGTCACGTGGCTCAGTCAGCAGAATGAGATCATCGCCGGCGACGTGGGCCCGGGGCTCGAACTCTTAGAAGAGTGGGTGCAGGAAGTCGCCGACGCGCCGCACGACCGCGACGGCTGCGTCTCGTCAGCGGGGCTTGTCGATGAGGCATGTGTCGAATACGCCCTGGCAAGCCCCTTTTTCTCTCGTCCGCTGCCACGTACGCCGTCGCGGGCCGACTTCGAACGCATCGATGTTTCGGGGCTCAACCCCCAGGATGGCGCCGCAACCATTTGTGCGGTGATAGCCGACGCGGTTCGACTCGCCGTCCGACAACTCCCCGATCGGCCGCGGCTTGCGTGGGTGACCGGGCCGGGCAGCCGACACCCGTTGATCCTCACACGGCTTGCTGGCGTATTTGAGGAAGTTCGAAACGTCAGTGATCGAGGGCTCAATCCCGAGACACTACATGCCGAAGCCTTCGCTTGGTTGGGGATCCGCTACTTGAGAGGACTACCTGTCTCGACCCCGGAAACAACGGGGTGCGATGCGGCACGTTGCGCTGGTTCGTCGACGGTTTGGGGAATTAGTCACGGCGAGGCGCGATAGACGCCTGCTCTCCCACATCGTTGACGGACGGGTCGCCGTGAATACGGTACAGAGTGGGAACAACCCTCCGAGGCACTCTTCGTATGATATCTATCCAGACTTCGTGCCTGCTGCCGTTCTTCGTGATGGGAATCCTCGCTCCTGCGCCCTGTCTAGCCGCAGCGCCCGAGGTGCGGGGTACTTGGCTGACCACGACAGGTCCCGACCATATACGGACGGGCGTTAGCACGGCAGATGTGATGTCTGACCTGCGCGATGTTGGGCTAAACACGGTCTACGTTGAAACGTGGAAGAACGGGTACACAAACTTTCCTTCACAGACTCTGGCGACTCTGACAGGCGGCGCCGACCGCGCGACCTACCTTGGGTCGTCGCGTGACTTGGTGCAAGAGACACTCATCCAAGCACACCGCAATCAGCTTCACTACTTCGGCTGATTTGAATACGGCTTGGCTGCCGAGTTTGTCGGCGCCGGAGGGTATCCCGTCACGCCCCTTGGGCAAGCGATGCGTGACAACGGATGGCTCTTGCGAGACCAAGCGGGGAAGTTCGCCAATAGTTCAAACGGGTTCGCATGGATGAACCCTGCAGTCGCCGAAGTGCGGCATTTCATGATCGACATCACGCTGGAAGCGATCGAACGTTACGACTTCGACGGCGTGCAATTCGACGATCGGCTCGCTTGGCCACGTGAGTTCGGCTGGGACAGCACTACGGCGGCGATCTATCTGCAAGAGACAGGTCGCTCGCTTCCCTCGAGCGTCAACGACACCCAGTTCCGGGAATGGCGGCAAAGAAAAGTGACACTCTTTGCCGAGGAGCTGACCTCAGCAATCTCAGCCAAAAGGCTCGACCTCCTGCTGTCAGTGAGTCCCTCGGTGACGAACTTCTCTGACGTGAACTTCAACGCTGAATGGCCGCAGTGGCAGGACGCGGGCTTGTTCGACGAGTACGCCGTACAAGTCTACCGCGACAATTACACGTCATTCAACACAACTCTCACCGGTCAAGTAAGTCAGTTCTCGTCATCCCAACGAGGCGAGTTAGTTGTGGGGCTGCGGGGTAACGGCTCCGGTTCAAACACACCGATCGCCGACCTTGAGCAGATGATCATCCGTTCGCGTGAGGTTGGCGCGGGAGGCCATGCGATCTTCTACAGCAAAGCGGTCCGCGACGATTATCGCACTCAGCTCACCGCGTTCTACGATGTCGCGGGCCAGGGCCGTGCCCTCAGTCCGCAGTTCGCAGCCGACCATCGCCTCGCCCCGGTTCTGGGAACGTCACGAGGCTCCAACCGGTGGCGATTCGACATCCCGAAAGGACAAGGGTATCGTCTGGTCGCCCAGGTCGGTGGCGTCTGGCGCGAGCTTTCGGACGGCTATTTTCCTGCCGGGGTCCGAGACCTGACCGTTCCGGGCGCTTCGCGGGTCGAACTTCTCTCGGATCGCCGACCCATCGAACCGGCAGACTACAATGGAGATGGCTTGGTAAACGCCGCCGACAACACGGTTTGGCGAGACTCCTTGCTCTCGACGGCTGACCTCCGCGCCGACGGGAACGGCGACGGTATTGTCAACGCGATGGGCTACGACTTGTGGTCTGGGAGTTACGCTTTTGAGCCGCCGAGCTCGACGACAGTTCCCGAACCCTCCTCGATCACATTGCTGTTAACACTACTTGCCGGTTGCCAGTGCAGAAGACCGACGGGTTAAGGAGCCGAGTATCTTGATCCACATCGCGCCGTATCTTGCTTGCCTTATTGGTGGCGTCTTAGCTACAACGACGGGCGCCACGTCGCCAGTGCGAGGCGTGTGGCTGACGAATGTGGGCAGCGATGCGATGATGACTCGCGCGGGGCTTGAGCAGGTTATTGCCCGTTGTAAAGCGGTGGGCATAAACACGATCTACCCTGTCGTATGGAATCGTGGTTACACGCTTTACCACAGCGCACTGATGGAGCGGGAGTTCGGGGTAGCTATGGACCCTCAGCTGCGAGGGTTCGACCCGCTGAAGGAACTGGTTGAGTTAGCCCATGCCGAGGAGATCCGCGTCGTGGCTTGGTTTGAGTTTGGCTTCGCCGCCAGCTACCAAGAGCCCGACGGGGGTCGAGTGCTGCGTGATCGGCCTGAGTGGCGGGCTCTCGACCGCGAGGGAGACCTTGTCAGCCGCAATGGCTTCCAGTGGATGAACGCCTTCGACCCAGATGTGCAGGACTTCCTGCTCGAGATGCTCAAGGAGGTCGTAAGCAACTACGCCGTCGATGGCGTGCAAGGAGATGATCGCCTGCCGGCGTGCCCAAATACGGCGGGCTACGACCCGAAGACGGTTGCGATCTACCGGCATGAGCACAGTGGCGCTGCTCCGCCGGATGACTTTGCCGACCCCGTATGGACGCAATGGCGAGCGGACAAGCTCAGCGAATTCGTTAAGCAAACTTACCTAGAGCTTAAGACGCTGGAGCCCGACGTTTGCGTATCATGGGCGCCAAGTGTCTGGCCGTGGAGTCGAAATCAGTACCTCCAGGACTGGCCGCGGTGGGCGCGTGAGGGTTGGGGCGATGAGTTCTGTCCCCAGGTCTACCGTCGCCAGCTCGACGATTACCGTGCGACGCTCGGTTCGGTTAAGGCACAAGTCCCCGCAGAAGTCTTGCCAAAGGTCTACCCCGGAGTGCTCATATCACTCGCCGCCGGTTACGACCTGCCGAGCCCGCATTTACGCGCAATGATCGAAACGAATCGTGAGCTGGGATTTGGTGGCGAGGTCTTTTTCTATTACGAGGGTCTGCGTCAGCACGCCGAGGTGTTCGACACGATCTACGTCGATTGACGCCGCCAGAGAAGAGCCGGGAATCAGCGATCAAGCGTCGGCGTCCAAGCGGTTCATCATGCGGTTGAACAACCGGGTAAAGATAACCCCAAACGCCACCGAGATAGCAGCGTAGATTGCCGCCTCGCTCCAACGGCCGACAAACGCGACCGACGCCGCCAGTACTCCGCTGGAGGCGGAAATTGCCCCGAAGGCAGCCGTGGCGAAGCCCTGCACAAGCAATCCTCCGCGCGGGGCTTGCCACGCGGGATCGTCATTGAGGCACGCCTGCCGCACAGGGCCCCAGGCGCCCATCGGCTGCGCACGGCGGTAGAACGCCTTGAGTACTTCGATCGGTTCGGGACGCGTGACGAGCGTGACGACGACCCAAGCGACGAGCGTGACGGCCATGCCTAGGGCGGCCTGGAGCATGTCCATCCCTTGGGCGGCCGACTCGCTGCCGCCACGCGCAGCAGCCCAGGCGGGTAAGGCGCCGAGGATCCCAATGAACTCAATCGGACCGATCGTGAGCCCACCTAAGGCGACATAGACCAAGGGGCCACCGACCATAGCGGTGAGCCAACTCCAGAAGTTAACACGCCACCACCACCACTGCCCCCAGTAGACCGTGGCCGTAGCGCCGTACATGCCGGCCAACACGATTGCGATGCCAATAAGGGATTCGGCGTTGTAGGTGACTGCAACACCAACGCCGAGGATGACAAGCATCAGCAGCCGTCCGGTCCACACTGCCCCCGCCGAGCCCGGGGCCAACCAGGAAGCTGTGGGTATGACTTGCCTCGCCACATCGTTTACCAACGTCTGCGAGCCGTAGCTGAGGTGACTGGAGATTGTCGACATCACGCTGGCGAGTAGCGCTGCTAGCGCAACGCCGAAGAGCCCGGCTGGGAGATACTCGTCCAGGAGCATTGCGTAGGCCTTCTCTCGTTCAGAAGGCTCGGCCTGGTAGAGCTCGGGGTGATTGACGAGTAAGCCCAGCGCCGGCAACGTCAGCAGCAGTAGCATCACGAAGAGGCCGATCATCGCCCAAACGTTCATCAATGCTGCATCGCGGTCACTGCGGCACGAAAAGAGCCGCTGTCCTTCGAGATCGACGGACCCGCCACGGCCGACGGTTGGCACAACGAGCCACGCCATGACCACCAAAGGCCCCAATACTCGGTGCCCCCATACGGGCCAAGTTGAGAGCACCTCGGCCGACTGTTCTGGCATCGACGTTGTGATCGCCTCGGCGAGGCCACCGGGTCCCCCGTGCTCCCAGAGCACCGCGGCAGCGAGCATAAGACTCGAGCCAATGATAACGAGAGTCTGCATCACGTCGGTCACGACAACCCCGGCGAATCCGCCGATCCAGACATAGACCAACAGCACCGGCAGCACGATCGATAGCGTGACGGCTTTGTCCTCAACGCCAAAAGCGGGGCCGAAGATCTTGTGGACCCCTAGAAGGCCGGCTCCGATCCATGGGGCCATGTTCACGAGCACCGCGAAGAGCGACGAGTAGACCCGAACAAAGCGTGTCCGTGCGCCGCCGAAGCGAAGAGCGTAGAACTCGGGACCCGTGCGGACGCCCAGCTGCCGCCAGCGGGCGGCGAAAAGCATCGCAGCGATCATCCACGCCAGCGCGAAGCGGGGAAGGTAGAAGAAGGCGATCGGTAGCCCTACCACAACCGCGAATCCGCAGTAGGTCGGGCCGACGTCGGCGTTGAGGGCGGTCGCGGCGTAAGAAATGCCATTGGCCCAGCCGGGCATTCGCCGCCCTGCTAGGAAGTAGTCCTCCTCGGAGTCCCTATCGGTCTGGGGCTGACCGAGGTTGGTGGACGATTTTCTACGCAACCAGCCGCTCGAGGCGATTCCTAGAGCGAGGCTCGCTAGTAAGTAGACTGCCACGACGACTTGGTCGCTCAGGTCAGCCGCGGCAATGAGTGGCGCAGGAAGGACCAATCGCCTACAGGGGGTTTTCGCTAGAGCGTCACGGGAGCATTGGCGTCGCTCGACTTGTAGATCCCATCAATAATTGCTTGAACCTTGCGTCCTTCGGCGGGGGTCGCGCCCACGCCATGGGTGCGAGAACTCACTGCTTCGACAAAGTCGGCCATCTGGAGCGCCATCTGGTCGGCTAGAGGGAGGGGGATTTTTGCGTCGGCGTTGCGGCCCGCGACCTCTGTTCGGAGGACGAGGTGGTCGCCGAAGAGCTCGAAAGTCAGCCCGCCGCGGTCACCGAGAAGTGCAACTAGTGAGTCGGGCGTCGTTCCTGCCGGTAGGTTACATGCCCAAGCAATTTGCAGATCGAGGGTCGCGCCGGAATCAAAGGTTACTAAGGCGGTGGCGTGATCATCCACGTCGCAAACGCCCTCGTAGTTTGGGGGGCCTGCCCACATCGATTCGTAGATGTAATCGCGCATTTTCACGCCGAACTTGGCGTACGCCTTGCCGCTGACGGCGACGGCGGTTGGTTGCCCAAGGAGGTGGAGCCCGAGGTCAACAAGGTGAACCCCCAAATCAAGCAGAGCGCCGCCGCCGGACATCGCTTTGGTCGTGAACCAACCACCGAGGCCGGGAACGCCGCGTCGGAGATGGAGGTGAGCCTTGGCGTGATAGACCTCGCCTAGCACGCCTGTCTCGACGAGCCCCTTGGCGCCGGCGCCGACGGCTGTGAAACGGTGGGCGTAACCGACCTGCAGGACTCGTCCCAACCCTTCGGCGGCTTCACAGAGATCGTCGCATTCGGTGGCGGTGAGAGCCATCGGCTTTTCGAGTAACACGTCCTTGCCCGCTCGCATCGCTTCGAGCGCCAATGGACGGTGGAAGCAATTCGGTACGCCGATGACAACCGCGTCGATCGATGCGTCGTCCCACAAAGTGCGTGGATCGTCGCTCGCTGTGGCGCCAAATTCGCCGGCGATTACCGCGGCGCGATCGACATTGCGATCAACGACGCGACCCAGCTCAACCCCTGCGATGGCCGCAGCGGCGGCATGCTTTGCGCCGACGGCTCCTGCCCCAAGTATTCCTAATCGCATGTCGTCAGCTCCCTTGTTCTGCCAGTCGGCGGCTCCTCGGCTAAGGGCGAGCAGTCCTGGCCTATGCTAATGTGGTTCGCTGAACGCACGAACGCAACGGGGCGGCTTGCGCAGCCGTCTCTCGAGACGGGTTCAGACGGTAACCCATCCATGGCGAGCCGCGGGGCTTTTCACTGCCTCCAGAATTCGCATGACAGCGAGGGTCTCGCCACGCGGAACGAGCGGTTGACCGGCCTCGAAGAAGTCGAGGATCGCCGCCGCCGCATCGACAAAGAGTCGTTGGTCATCCACTACCACATGCCGCGACCAACGATCGGTCGTAAGCATCGCGACAAACGGCGCGTACTCGGCGGCATTGAAGTCGATCGTCGCCACGCGGCCACGGCTGTACTCGATGACGAGGGTGGGGTGAAGCTCGGCGCCGGCGACGGTAAGCCGCTCGGCTTCGGGCCCGAGGCAACTGACAACAATCTCGACCGGATGGACGCCGTACTCGGCAAGAGACGCGCCGCCGGCCCACACGCCAAGGTTCACCAGCGGACCTTCGAGCTTCTCAAGCTGCGCTTGAATTGCCGTCGTTCGCAATGCCGAGGTCGATTGAACCGCGACGCGATTGGAGTCAGCTAGTGCAAAAATTCGTTCCGCCGCCGCTAGGTCGGGCGCGAAAGTCTTATCGATGAAAGTCGGCTTGCCGTGGGGCAAGACCTGTTCTGCCAGCGCCTCGTGCGTCTCTGGGGTCGAAGGCGCCAAGATCGCGATGGCATCAACGGCTGACGCCAGGTCAGCGATTGTGTCGTAATGAGGGATCCCATTCTTGGTAGCCCAGGCTGTGCCCTTCTCAGCCTGAAGCGCCGTGGCGCCGACAATCTCCCAACCGCGGTGGACGAGCGGGCCTCGTAGCGCCGACAGGTAGGTGTTTGCGTGGAAGTTGTCGAGGTTGTCATCGACGAAGCCAATGCGCTTAGCGGCCATTCGGTGAGGTTCCAAAGAGGTCTTGTAATCGTCGCCAGCCTACGGCGCCCTGGCGCGGAACGACTAGGGAGACGCGACCCTCCTGGGAATCACGGTTCTGGTCGATTCTAATCTAGCGCTCTACTTCTTCCGGCAGTTGTAGGGCCTCCTCGATCGGCAGCGGCTCGATGGCGGGCGGGGCGGCGATCTCTTCCTCGGCGGCCTGGATTGCCTCAGCAGCTTCGACCGGAGGGGTAAGTCCCCGTGCGAGATAGGGGGACGGCCACCCTCCGCCCAGCGAACGGTAGATCGCGATATAGGCCTGCGCGACCTGCCCTTTCGCAACGGCGGCGTTCTCCTCTTGTCGCGTCTTCGAGTCCTGGACAGTGATCACACGATTGATATCAACTTCACCTTCATCGAGCTGCAAGTTGATGAGCTCGTTGGTCTTACCGGCGGCTTGTGCCGCTTCGAGTTGAAGCTCGAAGCGCTGTTGCGACTTCAAGAAATCGACGATCGCATTTTCCGCTTCCAGGTTCGCCAGCAAGACCGTCTGTCTGTAGTTGGCCAAGAGTTGCTGGAACCGGGCGTCTTGAACGCGAATACCGTTAACGATACGGCCGTAGTTGAGGATGTTCCAATTCAGGCTGGGTCCAATCGAACCGAATCCGGCGCCGCTGCGGAAGACATCCGCAAACTGGTTCGCGCTGCGGCCGACGGTTCCAACCAGCGTGATCTGAGGGTACAAGTCCGCCTCGGCGACGCCGATCAACGCGCTTTGTGTTGCGAGATTGCGTTCGGCGCGGCGAACGTCGGGGCGTTGCAACAGCGTCGCCGCGGGAACGCCTAGGGCGATCTCGGGTTCGACCGCCGGGATTTCGCCTTCGCCAAGCATTGTCGTGAGGTCCTCGGGGGGCATGCCCAAAAGGACGCAGAGTTGATTCTGTGCTTGCCGTAGTGCGCTCTCGACTTGCGGCGCAAGCGCCTTCGTTTGCGCCAGGCTGGATTTGGCCTGCTGGACGTCGATGTCGCTGGCTTCTCCGCCGTTGAAGCGAGTCTGGATGGTGTCGTAGGTCTTCTGCTGATTGAGAACGTTCTGCTGAACGAGTTCGAGGCGCGCTTGTAGCGTGCGAATATCGATGTAAGTCGCCGCCACGTCCGCGACGAGTGTGACAACGACGTCGCCGTAGTCGAAGACCGAGGCGTCGAGGTCGGCGTCGGCCGCCTCAATGGCCCGACGGTAGCGGCCCCAGAAGTCAATCTCCCAGGCGAGGCTGAATGACCCACGCCAGGTGCTGAAGTGCCTGTCGAAGCCCGACCCCGTTGAGAGGTTATGCGTGTAGGATGCCGAGAAGTCTTGCTGCTGAGGGAAGAAACTCCCCACGGCGATCGCCCGCAGCGCCCGTGCCTCCATGATTCGGGCGCCGGCTTCGCGGACGGTGAGGTTCTGGCCGTAGGCCTGAAGCACGAGCTCGTTGAGGACCGGGTCGTTGAAGGACGACCACCAGACGACGTGATCGACGGGGTCCTTCAACACCCGCCTGTCGTTGGCGTCGATCCAGTCCTGGGCGACCGGCGCCGTTGGCGGGCAGTAGTTGGGACCCACCTTGAAACCATTGGCGACCCATTCCCTCGGACTCCGGCAACCCGGGGTGAGCGCAACCACCCCAAGCAAGGCGAGGCCCGCTAACCAGCGCGAATCGGCTCGCAGGGTTATTAGACAGCGGCTTGGTCGTGATCTTGGTCGCATGTCCCGCCCTGCAAATCGAGAACTCTCGTCAGCATCAGAGTTTTCGTTGCTTTCGGCGCCGGTCGGACAACCTGCCCGTGCGAGCCGGAAAAGCTTCACCGATCGGCGCCAGCGGATCGGCAGAACCACTGCGACCGGTAAGGTTTCACTGGGCGGACGGGGCTGCTGCGGAGCCCCCTGCCCTACTCGGCTGCTCCCTGCCTTAAGCAAGCGACGAATCTCGCTGTCTGGTGAGCTAAACCACAAGCGACACGCCGGGGTGGCTAAAAGGGGCGGTCAATGCCCACGGGGATAGCTATAATGAGGGGCTCTCCAGGCTAACCCGCATGCGACACTATCAGTTGATGACGGCCGCTCCCCAGCCGATTGCGAAATCCTCCGCACCGACAGCCGCTCAGCGGGCTGCCGGGCCCTTGGGCATTGCCTTGCGCTCTGCGCTTCCGATCGCCATCTTGGCCTTGGGCTGGTACGGGTTTACGACACTTGCAGTCGAGATCGAGCAGAAGCCGGCGCAGGCTCCCGCCGCATTAACGCTCCGGACCAAGGTCGAGAACCTCGTCGTTGAAGATTACCCCGTCATCATAAAGACGAATGCAGTCGTGCAGTCGGTCAATCGGGTGGTGCTTTCGGCTGAGGTAGCGGGAACGATCGTCAAGGTGAGCCCTTCCTTCGAGGTGGGCGCGTACTTCAAGGCTGGTGACGTCTTGGTGGAAATCGACCGCCGGGACTACGAAACGGCCCTCTCGATCGCCGAGTCGGAACTGGCGGCCGCGAAGTCGGCCCTCAAGCTGGCGACCCTCGTCGAAGAGCGGAAGCTCCGGCTGGTCGAGTCCAACGCGGTGTCTCGCGCGGAAGTCTACGAGGCCTCGGCAACGCGTGAGCAAGCCGAGGCGGATGTTGAGCTGGCAAAGACCCGGCTTGCCCAAGCTTCGCTCAACCTCCAACGGACGCGAGTCGTCGCTCCCTTCGACGGTCGGGTTCAAGCGAAGCAGATCGGACTTGGGCAACTTGCCAACCCAAGCTCGCCGCTGGGGGAGGTCTTCGCGGTTGAGTTCGCCGAGGTGCGGCTCCCTATCTCAAGCGAACAGCGGCAGTACCTTGAATTGCCGGAGTTCGCAGACGACCCGCCGCTGAGAGTCGAACTGCGTGACGCCATCAACAGCGAAAACGATACGGCGTGGGAAGCGGAGATTGTGCGGACCGAGGGCGTCCTCGACGAAAGCTCTCGGGACCTCTTCGCCATCGCTCGTATCGATGACCCTTTCGGGCGTGAGTCGGGCCGCCCGGCGATTCGGATCGGGCAGCCCGTGTTGGCGTCGATCGAAGGCCGTGTGTTGCGTGACGTGATCGCTCTTCCACGAGGCGCGGTGCGCGAGTTAGACAAAGTCGTGCTCGTCAACCAATCCGACCAGACGCTGCTACCGCTGAGCGTTAGCGCAATCTGGTCCGACGCCGACCATGTGGTGGTGGCGAGTTCGTCATTGCCGCATAACACGTGGATCGCCACCACACCGATGGCCTTCACTCCCAAAGGGGCCAAGGTCGATATTATTCCTGATGCGCAGTCGGGCACAGCGATTGCCGACGCTAAGACCGAAGACGCCGACTCGGGCGTCGCCAACTGACGTAGGCCAATGATTCGCTGGTTCGCCGTCAATGGCATAGCCGCTAACTTCTTGATGCTCGCGATCGTCGTCGCGGGCGTCTACGTGGCGATGTTCCATGTGCCCCTGGAGGTCTCTCCGGCTCGCAATTTCGAGATGGTCATGGTCGACATGGTGTACCGCGGCGGCACCGCCAAGGATATCGAGCGGGCCATCTTGATCCCAATGGAAGAGGCGCTCGAAGGGGTTAAGGGCATCCGAGAGATCATCTCAGAGGGCCGTCAGGGCGAGGCGCGACTCTTTTTGAACGCCGAGCCCGGCGCCGACCTGCGGGCGCTGATGGACGATGTCGTCGCGCGAATCGATACGATCACGACGTTTCCGGACGAAACCGAACGTCCCCGCGTAATGATCCCGGACTCTTCCAATTGGTGGGAGGTCCTCAGCATTGCGGTCACCGGAGACCTTAGTCAACGCGAACTCCGCGAAGTTGCGCGGCGTGTGCAGGAGGACGTAATCGCTCTTCCAGGCGTCAGCCGCGCCCAAGTACAGGGAGACCGTCGGTACGAAATTAGCGTCGAAGTTGACCTAGAGAAACTCGTTTCGTACGGGCTGAGCTTTCAAGAGCTCGCCGATGCGATTCGGCAATTCTCGATCGATCTGCCCGCGGGTTCGATCGACAGCGCTAGTGGCACCTTCATCGTCCGCACCCGGGGTCAGGCTTATAGTGAGCGGGACTTCAACCGCCTTCCCATCCGTGCAGCCAACGGCGCCGATGTGCTGCTCGGTGACGTCGCGACTGTAACCGACGGATTCGAGGAGGGCGAGAAATCGGTCGAGTTCAACGGTAAACCGGCGCTCTTCGTCGAGGTGTTACGCACCGGCAACGAGAGCGCTATCGACATTTCGGACCAGGTTCACGAGTACGTCCGCAAGTCCCGGGCCCGTTTTCCCGAGGGGATCGATCTCTTCATTTGGGACGACGAATCGGTTTCGATCCGAGGCCGTCTGAGCACGCTCGTCGGTTCGCTCGTTCAAGGCGGAGTGCTTGTCATGCTTCTCCTGGGTCTGTTCCTGCGACCGATGCTGGCGTTCTGGATCGTTCTCGGGATTCCCGTCGCCGTTGCCGGCGGCGTACTGACGATGCCGTTCTTCGGTCTAACCGCGAACGTGATGAGCTTGTTCGGGTTCATCATCGTCGTCGGTGTCGTGGTCGACGACGCCATCGTCACCGGCGAGAATATCTATATGAAGTTGAGAGCCGGCGTACCCCCGCTCGACGCGGCCGTCGATGGCGCGCATGAGGTGGCGGTGCCGGTGACCTTCGGCGTGCTGACGACAATCGTCGCGTTCTTGCCGCTAGTGTTCTTCGACGGGAGTTGGGGGGACTTTGCGTCTCAAGTACCGCCGATCGTTGCGCCGGTGCTGCTCTTCTCGCTCATTGAATCCAAGCTGATCCTCCCCGCGCATCTCAAGCATCTGCGAGCCGCGCCCCGCGACAACACTTTCTCACGCTTCCAGGCCTCCATCGCCAACGGACTTGAGATGTTTGTCGATAAGGTCTACGTGCCGGTGCTTAGGGTCGCGATGCACTACCGGGCATCGGTGTTGGCTTTGTTTGCTGTGGGCGCCCTGCTTATGACCGCTTATTGCCTGAGTGGGCGGATGGAGTTCATCGCCTACCCAGCAGTCGATGGGCAGAGAATCTCCGCCGAGCTTGACATGCCTGACGACACGCCGTTGGAGGTGACCGTTCGTTATCTGGATCGGATCGAGGACGCCCTGCTGGAGATGCAGGAAGAGTACGTCGATCCAGGAACAGGTAAGTCGCTCGTCTTGAACGTCTCAAAGCTTATCGGAGCCGCTCGGATACACCGCGATTTCGATAAGTCACGCGGCGTGATTTCGTTTGAGGTGATGTCCCCTACGGATCGTACCGAGCCGGGGCCGAAGAACAGCGAGCTGGTCACGCGATGGACCGAGCTGGTTGGACCGATCCCCGAGGCCACCGAATTTCGAGTGCGTTCAGACTCGGGGGTGCGCAACGAGCAGGACTTCGACGGCGAAAACCTCAATATCGAGCTCCGCGGCCCGATGTCGCCTGAGAAGGCGGATGTTGCGCGTCAGATTCGGTCCCTATTGCAGGAATACGCCGGCTTTGCCTCGACGTGGGCCAACATCAACTACGGTCAAGACGAGCTCGAGCTGAAGCTGAAGCCGCTCGCTGCCGAGTTGGGGCTTACCCAGCAGCTTCTAGCTCAGCAGATTCGCCAAGCATTCTTTGGCGAAGAGGCCCAGCGAGTGCAGCGCGGGATCGACGATATCCGCGTCATGGTGCGGCTGCCTCGCGAGCAGCGCGAGTCCCTCTACACTCTGGATCGCATGCGGATCCGAACCCCTCTCGGGGCGAACGTCCCGCTTTCGACGGTCGCCGAAGTGGCCTTTACCAAAGCCCCCTCTTCGGTCCAGAGAAAAGATGGCTCGGAAATTCTCCGCATCGGCGCTCAACCGGCCGACGAGACCGTCGATGTCCTCGGCATCGCCAGGGAGATCAATCCACGCATAACCGAACTGTGTGCCGCCAACGGACTGGCATTCGAGTACGTCGGGTACGTCGCTGAAGCTGACGACGCTCAGAAGACGACAATCCTGGGATCGCTGCTGTTGTGCTTCTGTTTGTACGGCCTGCTGGCGATCGCGCTCAATTCGATGAGCCAACCCTTTTTTGTGATGCTCGCGGTGCCCTTTGCGATCATTGGCGCCTTGCTCGGGCACCTCTTCATGGGGATCACTCCGTCGTACTTATCTGTGTTTGGCATCCTCGCTCTAGCGGGGGTCGCGGTGAACGATACCCTCGTGATGATCGACTACGTCAATCGTCGCCGCGAGGAGGGGTCTTCAATCGAAGAGGCCGCTCTGCTCTCGGGCGCTCGTCGGTTTCGCCCCATCCTGTTGACCTCGGTCACCACCTTTATCGGCTTGGTGCCGTTGATGATCGATAAGTCCTTGCAAGCCCAGTTCTTGATCCCAATGGCGGTATCGTTGGCCTTCGGCGTCATGTTCGCAACGCTGGTGTCGCTCTTCCTTGTGCCGACAGCGCTCGTGTCAGCCAACGACGCCATGAAGGCGGTTCGCGCTGCGAACCGCTGGTATTTTCAGCCCTTCCACAAGAAGACAGAGACAGAGGCGTGACGGCGTTAGGCAGTCATTGCAACAGCTGCGGCGCGTAGTTGGTCAGCGAAGCCGCAGACGACAGGACGTGATTGAGATGCTACTTGCGTTGCGGAGTCTAGTCGGCCCGAGCCGCGACTTCCGTAGGTGATAGTGACTGACGATGTGAGGATTTCGGAATGACGCCGTCGTCTTGTCGCTGATAGACACGAATGAAGTCGATGACGTACTTTGCGGGCATCTCGACGCCTGAGGGGTCGCCGCCGTTTTGACCACCAACGGCTAGGTTGACAAGGAGGTAGTGAGGCTGCCGGAAAGGGTTTTTGCCTTCGTGGCCGCCGCCGTCCGCCACCGTGGAGTCAATGCTGTTGATCAATCGGTCGTCAACGTAGATATCGATCCTCGCCGCAGTCCAGTCCACCCGCCATAAGTGGAACTCATCGGACCAACTGGCGTCGCCGAGTTGATCGATCGGCACGCGAACAGCGTCCCAGGCGACCAGCCGGTCTTCGCCTTGCCAGGCCGCGTTGGCGAGTACCATGCCGCGGTAGTACTCCATCACGTCGATCTCACCGCAGCGTGGCCAACTGCCGTCGCCGAGGGTCCAAAACGCCGGCCACATACCGGGCGCGGTCGGGATCTTGGCTCGCATCACGAACCGGCCGTAGAGCCACTCGCGTTTGCCTTGAGTTATTACGGAGGCGGACGTGTACTCGGCAGACTTTCGTTGCGTGGCCCACGACCGGCTCCCTACGTGGTAGTCGGGATTGGCACGGCGCTCGCGGACGGCCTGAATGGTCAAGAGCCCATTATCGACCATGGCGTTTTGCGGCTGGTACCATTGCAACTCGTTGTTGCGGACGAAGCCGTGCTCGTAGTCCCAGTTGGCCGGGTTGGGGACGCCATCTTTGTCGAACTCGTCCGCCCACACCAGCTCGTAGCCGCCTTGCTCGATGGGGGGTGGCGGGTCGGCTTCGGTGGGCCAGTCCGCATGCGCGGCGCCGGCCGTCAATGCTTGGCACACGGCAAAAGCGACAATGCCGAGCGGGATCGATCCAATGTTCATTGGCACTTCAGTCCCCGACAGAGCGGTAGGTAAAACCGTCGCGGAAAGTTGGTTTGGCAATCCCCTAGTGTAGCGTAGAAGGCAGCTCACGGGTGGACCGCGGTGCTTATTCGATCTAGCCCGTCCGGCAAGAATTATTGTCTATAACGGCAGCGTTAATGACGTCCTCTACGGCTGTGACGTACGATGCTAACGTAAATCGACTGCGAGCCGTTCGTGACCCCGCTGCGACGAGCGAACTTGTCAGCTCTCTATCGGATAATAGTCGTTGAATCGCAGCTGAGAGCGATTGAACATCACCGGGGGGAGTCAAGAGTCCGTTCACGCCGTCTTCGATGATTTCCAGAGCGCCACCTGCCGCCGCGGCAATCACCGGCCTACCCGCGAGCTGACCTTCTAGGATAACGCGTCCAAAAGGCTCCGGCTGAGTCGAGCAGTGAACGATGGCGTCACAACCCTTCATGAGCGTCGGCACGTCGTTTCGATGGCCAAGCCAGTGTACTCGACCGGCGAGTGCATCGCGCCTTGTGAGGGAGATCAGTTCATGGGCAAGTCGTCGATCGGCATCCGTGAACAGTGCATCGCCAACGACGACTACTTGTACGCGGCCGAGTTCGTCGCATTGAATCGCTTCGAGTAAGATGCGGTGCCCCTTCCATTCGGTGATCCGTCCGAATACGCCGATGAGTGGCGTATCTTCACCGACTGCAAATGATCGCCTGACGGCGTTCGCTTCCTCGACGGTAACTTTATCGAAAGGAACAGCATCGATGCCGTTGTAGACAATTCTTGTGGGGCATTTTCCGCCGGCGCGGCGGTAGGCGTTGGCGGTGGCCTTCGAATTAGCGATCACTGTCCTCGCGCACGCGTTGGAAGTGAGCACTGCAATCCGGCGGTTGGCCCGGCTGAAGTGACTGGCGTCGAGCATGTCTCGCAGATGCCACAGGAAGGGCTTCCGAGCCCATTTGGCGGCCACTCCGCCGATGACGGCTGCGCGTTGTGTATTGGCGTAGATGACCTCGTGTTGCGTCGCCAAATTTCTTAATCTCAACGCAAGCTTCAATGCGTTCGGCGCCGCCGCCAGGTGCCGTGTGAGGCCCGCGTTCTTCTGAACTTTGAGATCTTCTTGTAGTACTTCAACCCGCACGCCGGCGGAGCGGAGTTGATCAGCAAAGGGGCCCTCGGTAAAGAGGGCAACCGTGTCACGCTTAGCGCCGGCATCGAGCCGAGTGCGGACGACGTCAAATAGCGAGAGCTCGGCTCCGCCTAGCTGACCGCTTTGATCAATGAAGAGAACACTGGGCGCCGTCATCTCAGTTGTATGCCTCCATCGCCTCGGTGTAGACGCTGAGGACGCGTTTGGCGATCGCCGGCCAGCTGAACCGTTCTTGAGCATAAGCTTGGCAAGCGGCTGTACTCGGTAGGCTCTCCAGGCCGTTCAGCGCGTTCAGCAACCCGTCACGGATATCGCCGACGGTCGAGCCTGGGAGGATGAGGTTCGAGTCTAGGTCACGAACGATCTCCGGCATGCCCCCGACGGGAGTGACGAGCGCGGGGGTTCCCGCTGCCAACGATTCAGGAATGATCAGCCCGAAGCCTTCTAGCGACTGGCTTGGCACGATCGAGAGGTCCGCAGCGCGGTACACCGTCGGCAGCGCGTCGTCGGGGACGAAACCCAGCAGACGCACCGTATCGGCAAGGCCGGATTCAGTGACGATGTCGGCCAGCGCCGGCGATAAGGGGCCTTTGCCAGCGATCATCAACTGGGCGTCGGGGCGACTCCGGCGGACCTCAGCCATTGCTTCGATGAGTTGTTCAAGCCCCATGCGGTGAACGAGCCGGCGAACGCAAAGCACGATTGGCCGATCGAGTTCCCATCGTAAGCTTCGCCGCGCGTCTCGCCTTGAGAGCCCGGTTTCGAAGTGATCGATATCGACGCCACCCGGGATCACCCGCACTCGTTCAGGATTCACATCGTAGCGATGGAAGAGTACGTTGGCGAACGCCTGCGAAAGCGTGATGAAGCGGTCGCCCGTCGCGTACACCGCGTGTTCAATATGACGCTTGACCCGCACATTGAGACCGACCTTCTTCTCGACGTGAGACTCGTCGGCCCAGGGACCATGGAAATGAACGACATGGGGTAGATACTTCAGGCGCCCACGCAAGGGGTACGCGTAGAGCGCTAAGTGCGACGTGACCAAGTCGGCGCCCTCGATAATTGAACGCTCCCGCCACATGGCGCGAAGGCGGGTGATCACGCCGTCGTCGGGTGACGCGACGGCGTGAACTTGAACCAACTCGCTCGGGGTCAGGTCTTCTGTCCCTGTCACCAACCATCGTTGCGCGACGCCCTCGGCCGCAAGCGCGCGGGAGACCCCTTCCGCATAGCGGTTGAGTCCGCCGGTACGGACGTTAAGCCACTCGGCGCCGATAGAGACGATTCGAGTCGGGATGGTATCAGACACACGAATCTCTTCCGCTTTGACTCGAACTGGCGGGTGATCCAGCGGCGACTTCCGACGCGACTTCTATAAGAATCGCTTCATACCGCTCACCAACTCTTGGCCAAGCGAGTTCCTGAGCGGCTGCTCGCCCACCCGCACCCATCCGCCGTCGCATCGAACGATCTCCAAGTAGCAGCCGTATCGCGTTGGCGGTGGCTGTGGTATCGGTAGGGTTCTCCAGTACGATGCCAGCATCGTGGCGACGCACCGCCGCGCAAGCACCGCAGGTTGCCGATGTGACGATGGGGAGACCAACCGACATTGCTTCGGTGAGCACTAGCCCAAACGGGTCGTAATGCGATAGCAGGGCGAACGCATCGCCACCAGGGAAAAGCGAATTGACGTCACGACGGAATCCCAGGAATCGCACCCGATCTCGGACCATGAGGCGGGCGGCCATCGTCGGATACGGTCCTCCGTCATACGCACCTGCCGCGACAAGAACCACCTGCGGCGGCAGAGTCGGAAGCGCACGAAGAAGAACGTCGAAGTTTTTTCGAGGAGTCTTCAATTCGCCGGCGAAGAAGACGACGAATGCGTCGTCATCGACATCAAACACTTTCCGCGCGTGCTCTCGGGTAATACTGCATTTCTCTGAAGGTCCGGGGTCGAGGCCGTTCTCGACGACAACCACCTTCGCAGCTTCAACGCCGACATCCTTCACCAACTGTTCCTTAACAAGGCCGGAGACCGCTACGATCCGGCGCGCCCGCCGGTAGGCGTCGGCTTCCCAGCGGCGCGCCTGCCACGAATAGGCATACTGGTACCAACTCCACGGGCGTCGCCTGGACGCACGGGCCGGATGTTGCGCCGACTTTATCCAGCTGGCGTGCACGAAGTGGCAGAGGTTCACGTCCGACGACGCCATGCTGATCCCGCCATTGGCGACAATCAAGTCATGCTCGCTACGGAGGCGTTGAATCGTGTCGGCCGAGCGCTTTCCGAACAATAAGTGTCGCAGCAGTCGAGTCGGCGCTTTCGCAGGCGAGACGGTGATGTGCGACGCACCCTCAAGCCCTTCGACATCGCCCTGTCGGTCCGCTGAGATCAGCGTTACGGCGTGCCCACGCCGGAGAAGGTGTTCGGCAACCTTGGCGTTGACCTTCCCCTGGCCGTCGGTGGAGAGGAACGTGTGACTTAAGAGAGCTACTTTCATGCTCTCATCTTGATTCGAGATCGAGATCGCGCTGGCACACCGATGGCGGTGCAGTCATCAGGCACGTCTTTGGTTACGACGGCGCCGGCGCCGATAATTGAACGAGAGCCGATTCTCAGACCGCGGTCGGGTCGAGGTACGATTTTAGCGCCAACGCCAATGACGACATCATCACCGATCAAAATTCGATGTTCCGAACCGATCCAGGTTTCTCCCGCGATGGCTACTTGGTGATAGATCGTGACTCTATCTCCGATCTCAACATTAGGGTGGATCACCACCCCGAGACCGTAATGCTTGAGTATCAGACCAGTTCCAATCTTAGCCTCTGGAGGTAGCAAAGCGCGAAAGCAAATAAAATTGAAGGCCTTCGCAAGCTTGGCAGGTAGGCGCCAACCCTTCGCGTATAACCGGGTACTTAGTCGCCAGGCAAGCGCAGCCGTTGTTGACTCGGACATCATCAGGATAGGACTGGAGGCTAACGTGTCCACTGCTAGTCGTGAATGGGTGCTCTGAAGTTAGCTGGGTATTGCCCTGAGGGGTGTCGCCTGTGGGGTGAGGCCTCGGCGACTCGGGACGCGCAACCGCTGTTGGCTAATCCAGGAGCGATCATGCGTAACCTCCGCCACACCCGTGTGTCGATGTTCAGACTGCATTCCCAATTGCGGAGCTCTCCTCCTAATAGGCATGCCGGACGTGGGCTCGGTGGCAGCAGCACACACCTCACCTGCTGCTTAAGCCAATTCTGGACCATGAGGTCTGTCCCCTGTAGTGAAGGCCAGCGAGGCAGGGCCATTTGCCGTTATCGGTTTGGCCCCTGTCTCGGAAGTTGGCGCTAACGCCAACCCCGCTGTCAGCCAAGTGACGATCCCCATCTCACCAGCCAGAAAGAACGCCGATGCGAGCGAAGCAAATGACATCGACAGCTGGACCAGGCTCGCCACAGCGATCCGGCGACAGGCGCCCGTCGATTGCTTGACCTTGGCGCGCATAGCCGCCACGAGACTAGCAAGGCCGACGAACCAAAGCATGGCGCCGGGGAGGCCTAGCGAATAGATGACCGCCCCGATTCCGTTGTCCAAACCGGTCACCTTCCCTCCTCCGCCGTTGAGCTTATTCGCCGACGTATAACCTATCCCCTGACCGAACGGATGCTCAGCAATCGATTCCATCAAGTCCGATGCGATGCGCAGGCGGGCGCGTAGACTGTTGTCTCGATCGAGGTTGCAGAAAGATTGCAACCGTTCGGAGACGAGGTCGCCGCCCGGCAGCATAGTCGCCACCCCCACGACGACCGTAATCAACACCCCAATGCCCATGGCTTCCCCAACGCCCCTTTTTCCGCGGAGAACGCCGTAAGTGATCAAGCCAACGAGGGGCGACAACCAGCAGACGCGGACGCGTGACAAGAGCAGCGCGCTTCCAATCAGTAGGCAGTGCACCACTCCTCTTGCGGGGGCGGGGCGGACGCCGCACAACAGCAGCCCTAGGGCCGCTGCCCAGAAAGCGGCGGCGGGGCCCGTCGAGCTCAGTGTTCCCCACACGCGGACGCTCATCGTCTCGGCTAGGCCCATACTACTCGTCATGCCGGACTCTCGCAGCCACATCGCGTCCCAAGGCGGTAGAAAAACGAATTGAAACCAGCCGTACGCGGCGACAACGGCGGCGAGCGCAACAACATCATGCAACGTGGCAAGGCGATCAGCGAGCGGTGTCGGCTTCACGGCGAAGTAGGGGACAAATAGGAGAGGCAACAGCCAGCCCCCGGTATCGACGATCGCCGCGCTACCGTACGAAACGACCCCAATGATGGCTCCGACCATCGTCGGGGCGATGAGTAGAAGTAAGGCTTGCGCCACTCGGTTGGGCAGTCGGTGCAGCCGCGGAATCGTGGGAATGATAAGCGTAAGCGATGTCATCATCGGGAGCAGGCTGAGCACGGTGAGTGACTCAAAGCCTCCCAACTGCCAGTCGATCAAACGGCGGACGAATCGAGACAGCATCCAGACGCAGATGACGTACGTACCAAGCCGCTTGCTGTCCCGCATCGCTAGTGTGAACGCGCCCAAGAGTGTCGGGATCGTGACGACCAGATCTGGCAGGCGGAGCGCCCCCATCTTTGCGCACAACGCCAGCACGCCGAAGTTGATGATCAAGCACAGAACGGCGTAACGATTACGTGCGTTGATCTCAGCCGTCGAAGTCTTCTTCACGCGTCGATGCCTGATCACCGGTGCGGGGTAGACGTTACTCATGGGCGCCTCTTCGCGACTAATTGCGTGGGACGCGGCAATAAAAGATAGGTTCTCAAACCCGCAAACCGTCCGGAGCGCGTGGCCCACCAGCGGCGCACCGCCTGTGTAGCCGGCTCTCCCCCGGTTGCGACTGACCGAAGGCAATGGAGTAAACCCGGCGTGAAGGCTGTGCCGATCAGGAAACTCCAACACGCGAATGCGATCCGTCCGAGGGGACTTAGGTGCTCAAGCACCATCAGTGTTTCGTTATGCGTTGTATCTCCAAATCCGCTGGTGTTGAATTCCCCGCGGTGGTTGTTGTCGCCGTCCTGACGCTGCGCGATGTGATGCGTCACGGATAGCTGCGGATCGTATATCAGACGCCATCCCGACCGCCGCATCGGCAGGCAAATGGAGAGCTCCGTGTGGATAACAGTTCCGGACCCTTTCAGTCGGCGATCGACCCCAATTTCCCGCAGCAGGTCGCCTCGGAAGCAGCAATTAACGCCTTTGAGGAAATCGACGTCACGCATGCCGCCTACGCCGGCAT
This sequence comes from Botrimarina mediterranea, assembly GCF_007753265.1. Classification (NCBI taxonomy): domain Bacteria; kingdom Pseudomonadati; phylum Planctomycetota; class Planctomycetia; order Pirellulales; family Lacipirellulaceae; genus Botrimarina; species Botrimarina mediterranea. The sequence goes on along the minus strand of NZ_CP036349.1, from coordinate 3,653,278 downwards.
GGTGGTTGCCGATCCTTCGTCCGAACCATTGGATGCGACCGACGACTTCTGCCAACACGGTTTCGCTGGGGAGAACATCGCGGCCGCCAACGCCGGCTACCGAGGCGTCACGGAAGTAGCCCGTAATCCGTTCCAGCCAGTCCGGCGGAGCTTCCGAGTCATCGTCGGTTAACGCGACGAGGTCACCGCTACTAGCAGCGATCCCGGCACGGAGTCCTGCCGCGAAGTTGTCGCTACTTCCCAGCACCATCCGATGAACAAGCGACAGTTCTTTTTCACCGAGGGATAGGAGGGCGCGCTCGGTCTGGCCATCACCATCGCGATAGCAGACGAACACCTCAAGCGGCGGCAATGTCTGCGCGCTCAACGCCCTGAGGCATCCGACGAGCATATCGGGCCGACGGTACGTGGGGACCACGACAGAAATTGTGCAACTCGAAATGCTCAACGCAACCTGAACGACTATCTGGAACCCGCGCAAGTAACGCGTTTGATGATCAGAGGTAAGAGGTAGGCGACTCAATGACGAGGGTTCATTGAGTCGTGTATCGGTAAGAGTATTCGGGCTAGATGGGAAAGGCCCCGCGGACTCAATCGACGCCTCCAGCCGTACCAACGTGATAAGTAAACGCTCATCGCTTCCTGCCGGGCGCCTTGCCGAGCCAGCTGCCCGGCTGCATTCGCAGCGATATGAGTCAGTACCGTTTGCTTGGTCTGCTCCGAGGCCTCCGGAACTTCCAGGCGCAGAAGGAACCGATAGTAGTCGGCTGTCGATTTCGAAGTTCGCGAGATGGCCATGCGAGTGATTCGATACTCCGCAGTATAGGTAGCCGTCAGGTAGAACCTTGGTCCTGGATTCGCTATTGCGAGGCGTACGCCGAAGTCCGTATCGCAGGCATCGCCAACCTCCGTCTTTTCACGGAATCCAATCGCCTTCGCCTTATCGGTCGCAACGAGATACGCGTTGTTGGGGAATTGTCTTTGAAGCGCGGCTTCAACCGAGTCGGTCTGGAGTCCAGCGTGCGTAAGACTTTTCCGAAAACTCTGATTCAAGGACTCCGCCGCCCTATCGCCGAGGTCGGTTCCGTCATCTTGGATGAGTCTTTGACGGCCGTAGGCGGCTACGATCTCAGGGTGGCGCTTGAAACAGTCGGAGAGGGTCGAGAGAGCTCCAGGGAGTAAACGGTCGTCGTCGTGCAAAAGCAGAAGTCGATGGCCCTTCGCTGCATTGAGTAAAGAATTGACATTCCCAGCCTGGCCAAGCCCGGGGGAATGATGAAGGTACTCCAGCGGAACGGAAGCGGCGGCGCAGAGCATCTCGACATCCTGTCGTCCCGCCGGTTGTGGTGAGTCGTCGCCGACGAGGATCTCTATTGGGCGATAATCTTGCTGCAAGCATGACTCGACTGCCTCAACTAAGAGTTGAGCGCGCTTGTAGGTCGGTATGCATATTGAAATGAGGCTCATGGATTCAGCTAGCACTCGGGGTTCTAGCCGATCGAATAACCGGACTATCAACACTGGCGGCTTGCTCAGGAATCAACTCGATTCGCTCCAAGCCATGTCGTGAATAGTTGGCGGGGCGGCGCCATTCGTTGATTAGAGACTTGTAGAAAACTGCTATCTGATAGAGGTCGAGCTCTTTGTCGTCTGCCCCCTCAGACTCATCATCTCGACCTGTCCTGTTACGCAGGCGCCACCACACAAGCTGCAACCTCTTTCGAAGGAGCCTAAGCCAGAGGAAGGTTGGTTTCTCATGCTCCCAGTGTCTGGTGACATAGGCAGTCGATCGTCCGGTCTTCTCCGCCGACTGTAGGAGTGAGGGCCGGGTAAGCCTAATGGGGTCGAAGCAGTGGACCACTCTGGCGTCAGTCACAAAGCAGCCTCGTGCGTCAGCGACTTCAAGTTGTCGAACAAAAAGCGTCTCCTCTTGAAACCCCAACGCGCCAGGTCCGAGTTCCTCGTCAAAACACGGAACGTGCTTGAGAACGGATCGCCGGAAGGCGAGATTGGCGCCGACAAATCCTTGGCGCTTCTCTGAAAGAGTCTCAGCGAGTCGAAGTCGATGACGCTCGGTAAACCAATACTGCTCGAGGTGCGTCGCGATCGTGACAACGCCGCCGGTGATGTCCGAAGCTTCTGGGTGATCGTGTGGCAATAGCAGTGGCCTACAGAGCGTCGCCAGCCATTCGGGCTCGGGGGTTATGTCGTCGTCTGTCCAGGCCAGAATATCGGCACGGCTACGTTCCAACCCCAGATTGATAGCCCGCGCCTTGCCCGGCTTTGGGCTGCAGAGATTGACGACGGTCCAGTTTCTGTGCAATTTCTGCTCCGCCGCTGTGCTGATCTCACGAACGACGCGTCGGTGACCGCTGTAGATGAGTAGTAGCTCAACTCCAGCCTCCGGTAATCCGACTTGCCGTGCGAGGGCTTCCAGGAGTTCCGTAGGGACTCTGGCGCCGTCGGTGCAGACGATGAGGCTGATGGCGGGTGGCACAATAGGAAGGGTGTCTAGAGATACAAAGGCTTGCGACCGAGGAGCATTCTTACGGGCTCGATGGCCAAGTGTCGGTACAAGGCAATTCGAACCGACCAATGCCTCGTCGAGAAAGGTTGGCCGTAGCGACGCATCACATCGATCAACTGATGACGACGGTAAGGAACAAAAGTGACTCCGTTCTTGGCTTCAGCATGGACCGTTGCCTCTGCCAAAACCTGATCAACAAGTCGGAATGAGGTTAGTTCAGCCAATCGAAGCCAGAGTTCGAAGTCCATCGTGTAGTACAAGTTCTTCCGGATGCGTCCGGCGGATTCATAGATGCCCCGTCTCCAGAAAACCGCGGGCTGGTGGAGGTGATACCCCTTCCAATACGAAGCTACGTCGAGCAGCGTCGAGTCACGCCCTTTGGCCGCATAGACAAGCTTCCCAGATGGGTCAACAAAATCCACGTGTCCCACTAGGACGTGTGTGTCGGGCTCGTCACGAAAGATCCGCCCCACCGTTTCGAGGGCGCCTGGTCTAAGGCGGTCGTCGCTGCAAAGCCAACCCAACACGTCCCCGGTCGCTCGGTCGAACCCTTTGGAGAGCGCATCGGCCTGCCCGTTGTCGGGTTCGGAACACCAGAAGGCGAGGTCATGGGTGTGGCGTTCGAGTATCGCGCGGCTGCCGTCGTTGCTGCCGCCATCAACGACGAGATGTTCGAGACCGGGATAGTCTTGATCGAGGACCGAACGGATCGTGGCCTCGAGGAATTCGCCCTGGTTGTAGGAAGGTGTGACCACAGAGATCTTCGGCCACGACAGGTTGTCGTAGGGCATGGCCGCCGTATCACCAGCGTTCGTAGTTCCAAGCAAGGCTGTTGGCTCTAGCGACTGCATATCGATTTCTGAAGTCGATGGTCTTTGACGGTGACCGGAGGTCTCTTGGTAGAACGCTGGTAAAAGGCGGTGCGTATTCAACGAATGATTCTACTTACGTCCGCCATTCGAGGGTCGAACCCTAGGGGCCTAAGGCATATTTGCGGTGCGCTGAAGCACTCTGGTTGATGCTTTGGTGATACTTAATGCGCCTTCGGACAGCGTACGGAATGCACTGGCTCCAGTACGCACGAGGCTGTGAAGTCCCGGCTGGAGCTTCGGTTCATCCGCCAGATGTCGGTAGTCAAGAAGGCTGCAAAGTTTCGCATACGAATCGCTCGCGAGCGCTTCAGAGACGAGCCTGAGGGTGTAAGGTCTGCGAGGTCGGCGGGAGACTCGGGAGTCGTTGCGTCTCCCGGAGTTTCCGGAGGATGAAACCGTAGCAGGTTGGTAGGTAGAACCTGCACGAACTCTCAACGCCGATGCGCATTGAAGGATCAGATTTGTTGAAGATTCGCAGAAGTCTTCGTACTTGATTAGGTAAACTAAATGGCGACTTTCACGAGCAGATTCAATTGCGGGCAGAATCCATTGCAAGTACCGATCACAGTAGGCGTTGAAGTCGTACGATACGGTATCGGGAAAGCTCGCCTTCATTCCTAGCCAGCAGTCGACTGGGTCGCGATACGACACGACAGTTGGCGGAATCGCTCCTGTCCTGCGTTGGTACTCATGTCGGAGCCAGCTGATATCCGCCCCAGTAGGTTCGGAGTCGTCGAAGTAGTATTGATGGGTGTGTTCTCGGACAAGCAGTCGGCTCGCCGATCGCTTGGCGATGACGCTCGCGTTTAACATTCGAGTCCAGTAGATCTCGGCAAAATCCTCGGGACTTAGTTTCCCCATGCTAGTCAGCTGGCTTTCTGGGTCGAGTGGCCGAAAGTCCTCGGGGCGCGGCAGCCAGTGATGGCCAACTTCGTGCACCGAGACACAACCCGTCGCAGCAACCAAGTGGCGATAGATTAGCGAGCCGCCCGAGCAGGCTGGATGGCATAGCACGATTGGAAGTGTCGTTGCTGATTCGACAGAGTAGAGGTTAGTCATCGGCTACCAACGCCTCCCCTGGCTGGTCGAACGCCCACCGATGGTTCGCTAGTAAGTAACCTTTCGATTGGTCGAGTCGCGTGCCGCTCTGATAGTAGTTGCTGTCATGGACTTCGAACGTGAACGCCTCGGTGGGAGGAATCACGAAACCTAGATTCGGCATCGTTACTCCAACGGAGAGGCGGTACATGCCCGCCGTCAGAGCGAGCATCGGTAGTCGCAGCTCAACATTTACGTGCCCCTGATTGAAGGGGCATGCGACTCCCGAGATAGGCTGGTTGGAAAGGCGCAAGAGTTCGATCCCTTCCAAGGTTGCGATTGAGACAACGAATCCTGGATCGAGTAATCTCTTACGCAGTTCACATCGAATCGAGATAACCGCCGATTCACCGGTCTGGCAGATCGCACGGCCGTCGCCATCAGAAATTTGCACGCTCTCAATGCATGCGGTGGCGTCGCTGCTTTCGATTTGGACGAATCGTTCGCCCTGGTCGGGCAGTTCGCTCATTCTTCGGTACCAGTCGATCGCATCAGCCGAACTAGAACTTAGGGCGACGGCGCCTCTCTCGAGAACGACTCCTTGGGTGCAGAGCTGTTTCACTGCCGCCATGTTATGGCTTACGAACAGCACCGTCCGGCCGCTCGACGCTACGTCCTGCATTTTTCCCAAGCATTTCTTCTGAAACGCCGCGTCGCCCACCGACAGCACCTCGTCGACCACTAGGATCTCCGGGTCGAGGTGGGCGGCCACCGCGAAGGCTAGCCGCGTGTACATCCCAGAGCTGTAATGCTTCACTGGGGTGGCGAGGAACCGTTCGACCTCGCTGAACGCCACGATCTCATCAAACTTGGCCCGCACCTCGCGTTGCGTCATCCCGAGGATCGCGCCGTTGAGGAAAATATTCTCTTGCCCCGTCAGCTCGGGATGAAACCCGGTGCCGACCTCGAGCAGCGACCCGACTCGGCCGCGGACCTCGATCTGGCCCTCGGTGGGGCGGGTTATCTGCGACAGGATCTTGAGCAGCGTGCTCTTTCCGGCGCCGTTACGACCGATGACGCCGACCACATCGCCGCGGCGCACGTCGAACGACACGTTCTTGAGGGCCCAAAAACTGTCCTGATCGGGACGACGCAACGCGCCGGCGGCGGCTCGCAGCGGGTTGCGAAGCGCCCCGGTCAGTCGCTCGCCGAGCGACTGATAGCTGAAGCGACCGCCAGTGCTGGCGGCGCCGACGTGGTACTCCTTACCCACGCCTTCGAAGCGGATGGCGAGGTCAGACGACATCGGCGAACCGGTCCTCCATTCTCGCGAAGTATGCCAGCCCCACTCCCAGGCAGACGAAGGTGCTGATGGCGCCGACGGCCCACATACCGGGGTGTGCTGGTGTGTCGAGGACGCACCAACGGAAGAACTCGATCGGCGCGGCGACGGGTAGCAGCCCGTAGACTTCGCGCCATCCGTCTGGCAGACGGCTTGCCGGCCAAAAGACAGGGGCCGCGAAGATCGCAAATTGAGTGATGAACGGTATCACATAACGGACATCGCGAAACTCGACATTGAGCGCCGCGAGCGGCAGGCCGACCGACAGCGCCGCCAGGAAGGCCCACACTATCGCTACCGGAAGCAGCACCACCTGCGGAGGCGGCGTCAATGCGGCGCCGCCATGCAGCAGCGGCAGCGCCAAGATCACCAAAGCTACCAAGATGAACTGCACAGCTAAGTCAACCAACGAAACCATCGCGGCGCTGACTGGGAGCACAAGTCGTGGGAAGTAGATCTTCTTGAGCATGTTCTGTGCGCTGACCAGAGACATGCTGCTGGATTGCAGGCCCGTGTTAAACAGCATCCACGGGAGTTGGCTCACAAGGAAGAACAGGAAGACTGGCACGACGCCGTCGGTTCCGAGGTCGGCTGCGCGTCCGAAGACAAAAACCCCTAGCACCGTGAAAGCGATCGGCTGGACCAGCGCCCACGCGGCGCCGATGACCGTCTGCTTGTAGCGGACCTTGATGTCACGGAGTGCGAAGATCCAGAACAACTCGCGGAAGCGCCACAGCTCGACGACGTCGATGGCGCGCCAACCTTTCGAGGGACGCAGGTAGCGGACGCCGGCGGACAAAGGAGCCGGCTGAGGCGCAGCATGGCCTGTCTCGCATTCGAGATGGGAAATCGCGGCGGCGGGTTGGACGCTCGGCGGCGTTGCGGTACTCACGTTCTACTTCGAAGATTGTTAGTCAGGGCTTCTAAAGACCCGCGACGGCCTACTGATCCGTCCCTGGGAATACGTCATCGATGGGCGGCAGCTCGCCTGGAGCTTCTGGCAAAGTCTGGCCGACGTCTTCCGTCGAGCAATGGCGGCTCTCGATCGCTCGCGGGAGACGGTCTTCAAGGCGGCGAGAGGCGCCGGCGCGACGATGACCGTTGCCAGTCACTTCTCTAAGGAAAGAAGTGAGATGCTCAACAAAGGCGTCGTTCGAGAATTGTTCCGCTCTGCGACGCGTCGCGATCCGATCAATCTCGTTGAGAGGCCCCTGGGACTCGAATCGCTCGATTGCTTCCAGTAGCGAGTCGGCGGATTGCTCGTCATAGAATATCCCGGCCTTACCTTCTTCGAGCGACTCGGTGACGCCGCCCTTGCGAAACGCGATCACCGGCGTGCCGCACGCCATAGCCTCGACCGGGGCGATCCCGAAGTCTTCTTCCGCAGCAAACACAAAGGCCCGCGCCCGTTGCAAGTGACGAACAAGCGACGCCTTACCAAGCTGACCGCGGAGGACAACGTTTGATCCTGCCAAGCGTTCGAGTCGCCGTCGCTCGGGGCCGTCGCCGATGACGATCAGCCTACGGTCGGGGGTGCGATTGAACGCCTCGATAATGACGTCGATCTTCTTGTAGCCGACAAGTCGGCTGGCGGTGAGATAATAATCGTCGCGAACATCGACGGAGGGAACAAATGTATCGACATCCACCGGTGGGTGGATCACCACCGCTTCACGTCGGTAGAACTTACTAATGCGGCGGGCGACGAATCGACTGTTCGCCAAGAAATGGTCGACGCCGAGCGCCGTCCGTACGTCCCAGTTTCGCAAGTAATGGAGGATGGTCCGTGCGAGAATCCCTTGGGGGCCGAAGCCAAGACCGGCTTCGCGGAGGTACTGGTGCTGCAAGTCCCAGGCGTACCGCGCGGGACTGTGACAATAGCAAACGTGCGTCTGGTCGGGCCCGGTGATCACCCCTTTAGCGGCCAAGTACGAGCTGGAAATCACGAGGTCGTAGTCCGAAACGTCGAGCTGCTCGATAGCGAGCGGCATCAACGGCAGGTACGCCCGGTGCTTGGTCCGAGCCAAAGGCATTCGCTGCAGGAACGTCGTGCTCACAGGCTTGCTACAGAGAAAGCCACGGCTCTCGTCGGGAACAAAATCGAATAGCCCGAAGACATCGCATTGTGGAACGACACGGATGATTTGTTCGACGACACGTTCGGCGCCGGCGTAGGTGTAGAAAAAGTCATGGACGACTGCCACACGTAGGTCGCTGAACTCACCGCGGGGCTGCGCCGCGATTGCGTGGCATGGAGGCTCTTCCATACGCTGGATTCGGCGAAGCGCAGCGCAGCCACTGTCGGACATCAGCCGTGAGAAGAGCGCCAGACGCTCGCTGGCCGATTCTAGTGAGGAGCCGACCGGCACTCGAACTTCAGCAAAGTTGGTCACTTCCGCGTCGGTGCAAATAGGAAGCTTGGCGTCGATCGACCGACCGACATCCTCCATCTCGCCGTCGCCTTCGGCGTTCACCCATCGGAAGGTCATTGGTTCGCCGTTCATGGCCTTGGCAATCGGCATTTCAATGCGGGCGAAGCGCAGTTGCTCGGCGGCGTCGCAAACGGTCTGCCACCACTCGCTGAAGGTCTTGGCGCTATCGAACTCGAGCTGTAAGGCTTCGCAGGCGTTGCGGTGACGTCGAGAGTCACGGTCAATCTCTCGTTTGCTGCGGATTGCGGAGATCATCTGTGTCGTCCGCACCGAGCCAGCCGCGTGGAACAGCCCCCACAGCAGAGGAACCACCAGCGCCAGCCCACCGAGGGTCGACCATCCCACGAGCGGCAGCGAGCAGACCCCGATAGCGACGGCCATGGCTGACACGGCATGGATCAACAGCACGGCTTGGCGTGGGTGTAGACCACGATCTAGCAGTCGGTGATGGATGTGGCCTCGCTCAGCGGTGAACAATGAGCGGCGCTGTTCGTACCTCCGGCGAAACAGCGTGAGAGCGGTATCGACGAGCGCGACGCTCATCGCCAGGCTCGGAACAACCATCGCACGCATCGTGCCTGGTCTTGGCTCGGCGTTAGCGGCAATTGTCATCGCGCCGATCAGATAACCGATGGTGAGACTCCCGCCATCGCCCATGAAGGTACGCGCCGGCGGTCGGTTGAAATGGAGGAAACCGGCTATCGCCCCCGCCATCACCAAGGGCGCAACGGCCGCGGCATAGTGGTGGGCGTCGAGCTGAAAGTAGGCCAGCACCCCAAACGCCATCAACGCCAACCCGCCCGATAGTCCGTCGAGCCCATCGATGAAGTTGAACGCAACAGCCATACCGGTGATCCAAGCCGCCGTGAGGATCCACGACAGCCACGGAAAGCGGATGGCGGCTTGGAAGTCATAGACCACCTCACCAAGCCCGGCGCCCGAGGCGCAGAACACGCACGACGCCGCCAGCAAGGTGATCAGCTTAAGCCGTGATGAGACTTCCCAAAGATCGTCTAGCACGCCCATAACAAAGACGAACAAGGCCCCAATAGCGAGGGCCGAGTAGTGCTTCAACTCAACCCACCCCCCTTCAGTCGAGGGATCCACCAAGCAGGCGAACAGGGGCACGCCCACTAACAGTGCGGCGCCGATGATCCCTACGCCACCAAGACGCGGGGTCGCTTGGCGATGTACCTTGCGGTGGTCGGGCTGGTCATAGAGTCGAAGTCGGTGCGAGACAGAGATCACGTAGGCGGTTAGCGATAGTGATACGGCGCACGCCGCCACCGCGCCGATCAAAGGGATCCAGATCATCGCCGCTGCCTCCGACTCGAGGACGCCGGCGAAACATCGATATCACCTTCCTGCAATCGAATTCCCCGTAGCGGGGCGCCGCCTTCATCCGTGTTCGAATGCTCACACATGGAGTTCATCCGCAAGACGGGAAGTTAGTCGTGGCGGGTGGATGGCTCGGCGCGACGATGCCTTACACGGCGCGCTTCGCTGGCGGGGGCTGGCCGGAGCGATAACGTCGGGACTCTTCGTCGTTAAGACGTAAATTGCAGCATAGACACGCGTCCAACGAGAGCAACGCTGTGGGACGAATCATGAAGAGGTTATTCACAATGAGTCTGCGGATAGGCGTGAGCGGCCCGGATTATCGGACTTTTGGACGCAGTTTGGCACGCATCACAGGCAACCTCGCGCTGGAACTGCCTCAAAATCGGGCGCCTCAGCCCTATTTATTGCTATTGCCACTCGGGGCAGGATCCCTAGTGGGCATTCGCCCGCATCGGCAGCGGGTCATTACCGTCAAGAGCGTCGCAATTCATGTCATCGTCAAATCTGCACCTCATGTGCCGAGAAGGCGCCGATGTCCGGAGTAGGCCCTTTGGTCATTGAGAGTAATCTGCCGAACCAGATGCCTATAAAATGAAAAACCGCCCGCACGGTTTTCACCGTGCGGGCGGCGCGTCACGGGTCCCGACGACCTACCGACGCTCGCTTTCAATCACCTCCACTTGAGCACCGCGAAGACGCCCTCCCCTTCGCGGATCCGCGAAGGGATGGCCAGCAGCCGGTCGCGGTACACGCTCAGCAGCACCGCGGCGCCGAACAACACGCCGCCGCCGGCCATCAGGTAGACCGCAACATTCTGCAACTGATCGGGCAGATGCAGCAGCGTCACCAGACTCGTCAGATACACCATCAGCATCCCGGCGCCGGCGAGCGTCGGGGCCCGCAGGCGGCAAAGCACGCCCGTCCCGACGAGCCCCAATCCGATGGCGAGGACGCCCACGTCGTGCAATGCGACCCACGCCGTCGCGCCGCCGAGGAATCGGGCGACGATCAGGCCAAGCGTCATCGGTACCGCCGCCAGGAAGCTGCCAAGCCACAGATTGACGTCGGTGGCCGAGTCCTCGGCCAGCGTTTCGCCGGCCTCGCGCCGCCAGCCAATGAGTCCCGTCGTCACAAGCACGACGCCCACTGCGGTGGCGAGCAGTTCGATCCGCTGGATGAACTCCAGTTGCGACATCGTGTTGAGCAGCAAAGCCGACGCGGCGACCTGCACCAACCCGAGCGCCACGAGCGGGCTGCGGCCCTCTTCACGCCGCGTGAGCGCGACCGCCAGGGCTGTCATGACCGCTTGAGCGGCGACGGTCCCCAGCAGCGGCCAAGTGGCGTCGTCGCCAAGCAACCGGTTGCCCGCCAGCAACACGCCGGCGACGCCGGCGACCACCATCGCCACCCGCGCCGGACCGGCCAGCCGCACCGGCGTGCCAAACTTCTCGAGGAAGATTAATGTCGTTGCGACAACGCTAACCGCCAAGAGCGGCAAGCAAGCGTCGAGGTCGTAGACCACCACCGCTTGCGAAGCAGTCGCAACGGCAGCGAGCGTTGCAAGGAAGACCGTTGTGTAGCGTTTCTGCTGACAAGCGACAAACGCCAACGCGACGGTGACGCCGCCCGTGCCGAGGATGGTCGCGAGCCCCGTCTCGAAGAGCGCGAACGGCGCGATTAAGCCGCCGACGAACAGCACGCTCGCTTCGACGCCACGCCCCAGTGCGGTGCTTTCCTCGTCACGTCGCAGCAGCGTGGCGACGCCCATCGTCAGCGGGGCGAGGGTCGCGGCGGAGAGCACCCACGCGATTGGTAGACCCGTCGCGCCGGCGGCCACGAGTCCCGCAACCGACGCTGCGCCTGCGAGGCCAACCGGCATCCAACGCAGCGCCTGGGTGGACCGCATCGCTTGCAGCACCGTCGAGACTGCAACGAGCCCTGCGGCCGCCGCGTAGCCCCAATCGAGCGTGAAGGCGAGCGGACCGAAGCTGCCCAACCACGCCGCCCGCACCAACTGGGCAAGAGCGAGCGCCAAGCCCGCCGCGCCGGCGACACGCGCCGTGCCATCGAGCAATTGAGTGACATCGGCTTCGGTCGCGGCTTCTTCGCTGCTTTCATGACGCCGACCGTTCAGCGCCAGTTGGCAAGCCAACGCAACGACGCCGAGCACGCCGGCGACCATCACCTCGGTGATCACGATGCCAGCCAAGTCGACGCCGATGGCGCCACTCCACGATAGCGCGAGCGCGGACAGCAGCGTGTAGCGGCCCTGCCCGGTACGCGACCAGCGGCTGTAGGCGTAAGCATAGGCGCCCACCAGCGCGACGCCGAGCGCTGCGAGCTTCACGCTGGCGACTGTCGCCACGTCGGGCTGCACGAACCAGCCAAGGTCCGCGAACAGCGTCTCATAGAACCGTCCTGCGATGCGACCAACGAGCAGCAGACCAAGTCCGCTGGCGAGTAGCGCGTGGCCGGCGCGGAAGAACGCTAGGCCGAAGTCCTGCCGACTGAAGGGTTCGTCGGGCTCGCTGGCGTTTGGGAACAGTCGCTCGGCATGGATGCAGGCGACGCCCAGAGACACCAGCAGCGTGCTCGGCGCTAGGACTTCCCAGAAGCGAGCGACATCGCCATCGGCCAAGAACACTAGGCCTGTCATCGCGACGCCGGCGGCGAACGCGTAGACGAAAAGCGAATCTTTCAAGAGTCGCGCGACGCCGGCGTAGACGACGCAGCAAATTAGGGCGGGGACCCAGAGGTTGCCGCCGCCTGCGAGCGTCACGAGACCTTGGGCGTCGTAGAACCATAGATTGAGCGGCAAGAGCAAGCAGGCAAGCATCGCCGTTGCGCGGCCGGCGAGACGGTAGCGGGTGCGGGCGGCGAGCCACGCACCCACGCCCAAGAGGGAGAAGTTCGCCACACCCAGCCCGACGGCGGCGTGGAGTGGATTGTCGAAGACGCCGATCACCGTCAGCCACAGGACGAGGCCGAGGGTCAGCAGCCCCCCGCCGCCAAGCATCAGGGCCTGGAGGCTGCGGGGGTCGAGAAGCGTCTGCACCAAACTCGTAGAGGCGCCCGTCTCGCTGGCGGCGGGCGGTGTGTCGGCATCCATCATGGCGTCGGTCCTTACGGAGGGAGAAAAACGGTCGTCGGGAACAGCGACCGCCCCATACGCAACGCCGGCGCCAATGGCGTTAGCGATGCGTATGTCTTTACCCGACAGTAGTTTGCGACAATTTCCGTCTCTCCGGCGACACGCGACTTTGAGCGAGGCTGTACATCGGGCGCCAAAATGATGGCGCCCGATGTACACTGTTGGTGGGCGTTCAATAGAGACCTCAGCAACCTGCCAACCATGTCCCGTCTGAACGATGACGAGCACCACCTGCTCCGTTCGCTGTCCGACCTGACCTACTGCAACCCGTTCTTGCCCGAGCGGATCACGCTGGAGCAGGCCGTCCTTCGCGACGCTTACTCGCCGGAACCACTTGCCTCATGGAGCCGCATCGCCAGCGCCAGCCGCACCGACCGCCCCAACGTTGTTGCGATCACCACGCTGGCGAGCGAACTGGTCGAGCGTCTCGTTGAACGGCAGACGTGCGAGGGGTCGCTTAGCGGGCGGGACGCGGCTCTCTACGACGACGCGGTCACCTACACGCTCTATTACCGCCACGTGGCGAGCATCGGCGCCGAGCTCGTCTATCCCCAACGCAACGACCGCCGCGTCGCCAAAGCGTGGGCCGCGTTCCGTGACGAGCGTGAACGGCTCCACCGACCGCTCAGCGAAGAGCAGCGCGCCCAGCTATCGACAAGCGAGCACCTCTTCGCTTGTCTCTACCAAGTCCGCCGCGCCTTCGACGGCATCTACAGCTGCCTGATCGGCGAGTCGGGCCCCGCGACGCGGTTGCGCGCGGCGGTCTGGCAGTCGATCTTCACGCACGACCTGCGTCGCTACCGGCGGTTGCTTTACGACCGGATGCGCGAGCTGGCGACTCTCGTCACGGGTCCCTCCGGCGCCGGCAAGGAGCTCGTCGCCCGGGCGATCGGCCGCGCGCAGTACAGGCCGTTCGATCCGGCGACGGGTTCGTTCGTCGGCGATGACGATTCGTTCATCGCGCTCAACTTGTCGGCGTTGTCGCCGACGCTCGTCGAGTCCGAGCTCTTCGGGCACGCCAAGGGCTCGTTCACCGGCGCGACGGCGGACCGTGTCGGCTGGCTCGAACGCTGCCCGGAGCACGGCGCCGTGTTCCTCGACGAGATCGGCGACGTCGATCCGGCGATCCAAGTGAAGCTGTTGCGAGTCGCCCAGTCGCGCGACTACAGCCGGCTTGGCGAGACCTTGCCGCGTCGCTTTGCCGGCAAGTTGATTGCCGCTACCAATCGCGACCTCGCCGCCGAGATGCGAGCTGGGCGTTTCCGGGAAGACCTCTACTACCGGCTCTGCTCGGATCGTATCGAGTTGCCATCGCTCGCCGAGCATCTGCTCGATCGCCCCGAGGCGATCGCTGGACTCGTGCGCTTCCTCACCGGCAGACTGCTTGGCGCTGCCGCGTCGTCCGAGGCCGACGAGCTCGCGGCCGATGTCCTCGCATGGATCGATGAGCGGCTGCCGCGCGACTACGAGTGGCCCGGCAACATCCGCGAACTGGAGCAATGCGTCCGCGGTGTATTGGTGCGCGGCGAGTACCTCCCGGCGTCCCACGAGGCCGCAACGACACGCGCCGCGTGGCTTGCGCTCGCCGAGCAAGGCGAGCTCACCGCGGACGAACTGCTCACCGCGTACTGTCGCCACATCCATGCGCAGGTTGGCGGCTATGAACCGGCCGCGCGCGTGCTAGGAATCGACCGCCGCACGGTGAAGAGTCGCGTCACCAACGGCGCAACCGCAGTCGAGTAGCACCGCGTAGGGTCCGCTGTGCGGACCGCATGAATCGACTGCCTTACCAACGAAGGTTCAACCGCGAGTTGCCAGCAAGCTGGAAGCGTGAGCGCATTTTGCACCCTTCCTCGTAAGTCGAGGAACCGGACGCTAAGGCGTGCCCGCTGATCTTACGGGCTAGGACTTACTAGCCGCGGGGCCTTAGCCCCCGGTTCTTTGCCTAGCGTTTGACACAACCTCTTGATCGCCAAGGCTTTGATTAGAGCGTGCTTCACTTGACCGTAGCGTTTCTAGCCTCGCTCTGATCCACGGAGCAACGTGGGGACGTCTCGCGCAGAGACGCAGAGGCGCAGAGTTAGATGCCTTCAAGACTCACGCAAAGCCGCCACGGCGCAAAGACAAAGTCGTTGAGAAATAAGCGCAGCCGCGAACGATCAAACAACAACACGTTCTTTGCGGCTTGGCGCCTTGGCGTGAGTCTTCGCTGCCTACCCTCTGCGTCTCCGCGTCTCTGCGCGAGACGCTACGGCAATATGAAGTACGCTATAAGAGCTGCAAAACGCCCGTGAGCTTCCGGCTCGCCAGCATTTTGTAACACGGAGCGCGTGTACTACGGACGGTCTGTCGCAAGCTCAGCACATCAGAGTCCTGTGGCCAAAAGCAAGCGAAAAGCCGGCAAATAGACCGGAATGACCGTAAAACAAGGCGCCCCGCCTAAGGCTCACAGAGGGCCCTTTAACGCGTTCCAACTCCGAGGTGGCATTCTGTGCTGAAGCACGTCAACGTGGCCTGTACGTGCCTGCTAGGGCCCTTAAAAGCGATGCTATGGGGTCTCTATCCACCGGTGCGTCTGAGCCGCGGGCGCGAGCCCTAGGTGGGTGGCGCAATCGAGCGTCACCTCCGTCCGCGCCGCCCACCGAGGGCTCGCGCCCACGGCTCAGATGGGCCCGTAGGTTCGAATTGGTTTCAGGGACGACGTGATGGGCTTCTAGAGTGGCTTCGGCAACTCGCCATCGGCGCGGGCGCCGATTTGACGCAGGACCTCCGGGGCGATGTCTTGCTTCAAGTACCTTGTCGAACCGTCCGCAAACGCCGCCATCACAACACCGGGATGAGGTCCGGAGAAGCCTCCGACAAAGGTGGCTAACGGCTTCTCGAGTTCTTCCTCCGCCGGAGCCGCTGTATACCGCCGCTTGTGACCAACGTTGAGATTGCTTGTATTGCGGAGCGTAGCACGCGTCCCCGAAGGCCAACCCAATGCCTCGGCGGGGTCCGAAACGGACTCGGCTAGGAGCAGCGTACGGCTCGACCCGTCGAGGATATCGACGTAGCGAACGGCACTATTGAGAAACAACAGGCCCGCGTTGTCTTCGTCGATCGGCGCCTCTTCGTGATGGTGGCACCCCGCGTAGTCCGAGACCGCCGCCGTCTTGTCTTCATCGATCACGTCGTGCCAAGTGGAGGGGCACTGAAGCACTTTGATCGGCAGCTTCCGCAACTCGGCGTTAACTGGGGCGTACGCTCCGGCTTCTTGGTCGAATAAGTTGTAGACCGTTAGCTCCTCGAAGTAGGGCAGCACCTGCACAATCCAGCCGACGTGCTGGCCAACCGGCTCGCTACGGATCGGCCCCTCCGGGTTGATCACCCCGGGCGGTAACTTCTCGTGCGCGAACTCGTAGTTGTGAACGGCGAGACCGAGTTGGGTGATATTGTTCTGGCAGCTGCACCGCCGCGCCGCTTCGCGCGCGGCCTGCACCGCCGGTAGCAGCAGCGCCACCAGGATGCCGATGATGGCGATCACCACCAGCAGTTCAACGAGCGTGAAGCCGCGACGCGGCGACGGGAGAGACGTGGTTGGCATGGCGTTCATTCCTCGGCCGAGGGGTTGGCGTTTGTCAGCAAGAAGACTCGCGATCGACGGACCGCTTGGGGGCTGTCGGTGGGATACTGCGTCGCGACCGTGACGCGGATAGCGCCGTCGTCGTCGGGCTCAACCGAGATATCAACGGTGGCATTGAGCCCGTCGCCGAGTTCGGGCGCCCAGCTCTCGCCGTCGTAGTCGGCGCTGGCGGCGAGCCGCACCACCGCCCTGCCCCGCCCCGCTTGGACGAGCAACTCGGCCTGGCGGGCGTGAAGTTCGATTTTCAACTGGCCGCGACGCGCGATCGACTCGACGATCATCGTCGTGGCGATCGACAACGCGATCAGCAAGCAGACGAGGGCCGCCACGAGCACCGCGGCGCTACGGCGTAGTTGTCGGTGACGTCTCATGGCGTTGACTCCCCTCCGGCCCGCACGACGAGCCTCACGGGGACGGGCGCCAACGATTGGACCGGCAGCCGCGACGGCATGGCTTCGATTCGTACCGCCTCCAAGTCTTCGAA
The DNA here is from genome assembly GCF_007753265.1 of Botrimarina mediterranea. Lineage (NCBI taxonomy): Bacteria > Pseudomonadati > Planctomycetota > Planctomycetia > Pirellulales > Lacipirellulaceae > Botrimarina > Botrimarina mediterranea. The sequence continues at coordinate 3,636,466 of NZ_CP036349.1, read as the reverse complement.
CTCATCGGCGACCCAATCAGCGACACTCGACAGCACAAAGGCATCGCGCGCTACACGATCCCCTTCGAGTTGTTGTGATCTTTCCACCTGGGCGCCGAGGAACCGATAGACGATCGTCTTCGCTTGCGAATCGCGAAGCGCAACGGTCAACTCGGCGCCCGTCACCTCAAGGTCGATCGCCACGGCGCCGGCAGCGTCGCGACGCAACTGAGAGGAGAGCCGCCAAGCGGTCGCCTCTTCGGCATGGAACGACCGCGTCTGCGACGCCAGACGCATCGTGCGGTGGATGAGCATCGCCGATAGGGTGAGGACGGTCGAGGCGGCCGCCATCACGACCAGCAGCTCGACCAGCGAATAGCCGCGGCGTTGTTTCATAGCTGGTCCTCCGTGGAATCATCTTCAACGAATGACCATGCTGATAGCGTGACATCGGGGCGGCGCTTGATCGCGGCCGGCCAAGAGAGCGTCACGGTTAGCCTGCGCCCATAGTCTTCGTCCGCCATCTTACCCCGCAGCGTGGCGCCGGTGACCGGTCCTACTGGTTCTTCGCCGCTCAACGCCTCGAGCGCTGTCGCCGCTTCGTCGGCGGGCAACGCGGTGAGCATGTCAAGCTGATTCGACAGCTCATCCACCGCAAGGCGGTACGCGCGGTTGTCGGCGAGCACCCGCTGGTTGCGAACCGCGAGCGAAGCCATGACCGACATCAGGGCGACCAGCAGCCCGAGGGCGATCGTCGTCTCGACGAGCGTCACGCCGCGGCGGGTGTTATTGACTTGGATTCGCTGCATGGGGTTAGGCGTTGTGGTAGACGATATCGCTGAGGAACGTAAACATGCCGATCGCCTGGACGAGCACGAAGGCGCCGAACAGCAGCACCACCGCGAGCCAAAGCGCCATCGACAACCAGGTTTGCTTGCGGATGGCGAGGCGCTGCTTACCGTCGGCAAGCGTGGCGAGCGTCCATACGGTTACGCCCGACGACTCGTTGGCGTCGAGCCGCTCGCTGGCGCCGAGCGCACGCGCTTCGTTGTCGGTCAGCAGGCCCGCTGCGTGGAAGCTCGGCCAAAGCTCGGCGCCGAGCGCCAGCTCGTTGCGGGCGTAGAGCAACTTGTGACGCAACGCCGGGTCGTAGTGATTGCGAGCAAGTGTGGAGAGGGCGCCGGCCAGCGGCTTCCCCGCAGCGCAACTTTCGCTGAGCCGTTGCAGCAGGTGAGCAGTACGCAAGCGACGCACCGATCCGAACAGCATCGGGGCCACACTGCGGCCTAGGCGGCGCCACGGTCCCGTCATCCAACGGCTGGCGATCAAGATGGCGATGGCGCCGATGCTAAACGGTACGATCCAATCGAACACGAAGTGCTGCAGATCGTTGATAGGGCGTAACGCCGAGCCCCCCACACCAAAGTCGTCATCGATCTGCTCCAGCGCAGGGCCGATGAAGGTGTAGACCCAGAGTGCGAGCGGGGTCCCGATCAGCACAAACATCAGCAGATAGTTCTTCGCGCGGCGCAGGTTGCTGCGGACCGGCGCGGCGATGTCGACCTCTATTGCGAGGTACTGTTTTAGTGAGGAAACGAGCGTGCCAGACTCGCTGGCGAAGCGGACCAGCAGAATCTCCTCGTCACTCAACGTAACCGGGAACCGCTCGACGGCGTCGGCGATGGAAAGCCCGTCGGCGAGCGATTGCGATAGCTTGATGAGTCGTATGCGTTGCGACGACGGCTCCTCTTGAGCCCATGCGGCAACGAGCGGCGCCAGCGCGAGCCGTTCTTCAGCCGCGACTTGAATCAATCGCAACAGGGCCCGTCGCTGCGTCGGCGTCACGCCGCCCCGACCCAAGAGCGCCATAAACCATGGCGCGAAGGTGGGGAACCAGTCGCCTCCCTTAGGGCCGGCATAGGACGGCCAGCGCGCTGTACGGAGGCGGTTGGCGAGCTTGCGAAAGGTGGGGAAGTAGGTAGCAGTCATGCAGCTAGCTGAGTCCTTCGATGAGGCGTACTAGCGGCAAGAAGAGCGCGATCGTGCTTAATGCGACGACGATCCCCAACGTGACGACCGAAACCGGACCGGCCATCCCCATCGTCCAAGTCTCCACTTCGGCGGCGGCTTCGTTCGAGTTTGCGGCGAAGGCCCGCAGCAGCCGCGTACGTGAATCGGGTGGGAGATCAGCGCTCATGGCATAACGGATGGCGCTCATTGATGTTCGGTTACCGCCCGACGTCATCTCGACGCCGTTGGGGTCCAGCAGCGAGAAGCTCGATGGCGCCGGCAGTCCTGCTTCGTGGAGGTTGGCCAAGTGCGCCGCGATCCGCGCCTTCACCAGCGATCGGGTCGCCCGCCGAATTCCGCCGAGCCAATCGACGACGCGACGCACACTTCCCGGCGCCCACCACGGGTAGAACGCCCACAAGACGGCGGCAATTAACAGCGATCCAAGAATCAACAGCCCTCCGCCGCTAGCGAGAAAGCACCCGAGGGCGAGCACAAACGTGGTAAAGGCCGGGAGTTCGAGCCCAAAGTCTCGGAAAATAGCGTTGAAGGTCGGCATTACGACCAACGAAAGCCCCCAGACGAAGACGAGGCAGAGCGCGCCGATGAATAACGGGTAGGCCAAAGCAAGTCGTCGCCTGCGCCGCACTTCGATAACGGTGGCTTCGCGCTCGACGAAGCGCGCAAATTGACTTTGCAACGAGGCGCCGCTGGCTGTTGCCGCGAGCAACGCGCTCCAAGCCGCCGGATCGCTCCCCGCCGCGGCGAGCACCGCTTCGCGGTCTCCTTCCCGCAGCATGGCCGCGATGGAGACAAGTTCGCGGCGCCGGCGTCCCGTTGCGAACTCCTCGGCGTACGCCGTCAGGGGTTCGGCTAGCTCGTCAGGCGCTTCCACGAGCCGATCCACCGCCGCTGCCAACGGCGCTTCGGCTTCGCCGATTTGCCGGTCATCGAGCGCGACCGACCGCACGCTCAGCCCTTGCGACTCAAGCCGCGCCGTAGCGGCGGCGACGCTCGGGGCGGTAAGCACGCCGCGGAGAGCGGCGCCGGCGTCATTGTTCGCTTCGTAGCGGTAGCGGGGCATCGAAGAGGTCGGTTCCGATCGTTTAGTTGGCGAGGCGGTAGAGCAACTCGATCATCGGCTCGAAGAGCGCGAGCCCCAGCAGCAGCGTCGCGCCGCCGCCGACAACCACCAACGCAATCAGCGGCCAGTAGGTCGTGCGACGCCAAGCGCGTTGATGGGTTTGATTCGCTTCAAGTCCAGCGACCGCTCGGCGGTCCGCTTCGCTGCCGGAGCGCTCGGCCCATTCGGCGAGCTTGGTGCGCCGCCGTGGCGCCCGGATCGAATGGTCGCTCCGCTTGGCCCACCGGACGCCGTAGGCGATGCCGAGGGGAACCGCCACCAGCCACAAGGGCGTCAGAGTCCGGAGGACTTGCAGCCGGGCGACGGCCGGGCTCACCGGCTCGTAGAGTTGTTCGTAGGTCGATTCATAGATCGGGAGCAGCTGGTAGCCCATCACCGCGGCGATCACGCAGGCGAGCGTCGCGACCACCGCCGGGTAGGCGAGTCCGGTCGCCATCCGCCCGCCGTAGGCGTTGTGCTCTTGGGCCAGCGCCAAGGCATGTTTGAGGGCGGCGACACGGTGGCTGCTTTCCGCTATCTCGTCGTCGGCTTCCCAGTTGTCGACGAGTTGGCGATAAGGAGCGGGCGTTTTGACGCCTTGGTGGAGTTGCTCTCGCAAGGACCCCGGCCCGAAGCCAAGGTCGAGCGCCACGCCCGCTTCGTCGAGCGACACGAGCAGCTCGTCGAGGTCACTTAGCGACTGAGAACGATTGCCGTCCATTGGGGGCCAGTGCGGGTCGCCAAATCGGCGGTCCCGTTGGCCGCCTTCTGACTACATCGAGCCGTCGGCCGCCGGCATTTGTGCAACGCCTTCGGAAGTTTCTTCGGCGGGGGCGTCGCTATTCGGACGGAAGGCGTCGGCCTGCTGGCTACGGACCGCGAAGAACGCGTCCACCAGCGCCCACAAGCCCTCGCCGGTCGATTTGCTTGTGGCGTCGCTAGCGGCGACGAAGCGGGCGACACGGTGCGAGGGCGTCGCCTCCGACAGGGATTGGCTCATCGTCGAGGCTTGTACCGAGATCACTAGAGCGGCCGCCAGCGCCGACCCGCCGGCCAGCAACGACCGCCAACGCCGGCGCTCGCCGCTCCGCAGCCGCCGGGCCTCTTCGAGCACCCGGGGACGCAGGTCTTCCGAGGGGCCGACGTAGCCGCCGGCCGCTTGGAGAAGCGCCTCGACGCCAGCGGCGTCGAAGTCCTGTCCCTCAAAGTCTAGCCTGTTGTGTGGGCTCATCGCCGACCCCCCAAGTTAAGAGGTCGGTCTTCCATCGCCTCGGCCGCCGCCTTCTTGAGTCGGTCGGCAAGCTTCTGCAGACCGTACTGATAACGGCTGGCGACCGTATTGGGCGACTCTTCAAGGACCTCGGCGATCTGGGCGAAGGTCATTCCCTCCCAAGTCTTGAGCACCACGACCTCCGCCTGAGCCGCCGGCAGCGACCGCAGAGCCGTCCACACCGCCCGGTGGGTGTCCTCTTGCTCAAGCTCATCGACACGGCGGCGGGTCACCAGGTCGGTGATCGAGTGCGTCGTCGTGATCCAGCGTTTCTTCTTGCGGGCGATGAGCAGGGCCTCGTTCCGCACCATCCGCAGCAGATACGCCCACGGCGCCTGTGCCGCGCGGAGCGGTTCGGGCCGCACGGCGATCCGCGTCATGACGGCCTGGACGGCGTCCTCGCCGTCGTACTGATTTCGGGTAATCGCCACCGCGAGCCGCACCAGCCGCTGGGCCGTGAGGTCAAACAGCCCCCCCAGCACCTCGACCCCGGCGAGCCCGAGCTGGTCGGTGAGGAGTTGGACGCGGTCGTGGAAGGGTATCTCGGCCATGACACCCCGTAAGATGCACGACCGGGCAGGCTTTGTGCAAGATAATTCGAGAAACCGCCAAGAACCTCAGGGATCGCCAAGAAATTCTTAGACGGGGTTTACAGGATCGACAGGATGCGACAAATCTCTTGCTTTTCTTGGCGTACCCCGGCGCTCCTGGCGTCTTGGTGGTTCTCATTGCTTACTCCGCCTTCTCGATCCGCACCGTGTCGAAGAGGTGGTCGTCCAAGTCGTACGAGCGGAGTTCGAGCGTCGGGCCGTTGATGTGCACCATCACGTAGTGATGGGTGCGGCGGACCTGGTTCTGAAAGAACGGGCGGTAGGGGCCGGGCGACTCGAGGTTCCCGCCGCCGCCGCCGACCACCATGTAAATGGGCCCGTCCTTGGCGACCGCGGCCTCTTCCTTCACGGGCCAGGTCCGCTCGTAGGAGTGGATGTGCCCGGTCCAGACGATGTCGACGCCGTACTTCTCGTAGAGCGGCGAAAGCTGCCGCGCGCGGAGGTCGCCTCTGGCGCTCTTGTTCTGCTTCCAGAGATTGCCGTAGTCGTCTTCATCCGACGAGTAGGGAGGGTGATGATGGCTGGCGAACTTCCACTTCGCGTCGGAGCTGGCGAGCTTCTCTTCGAGCCACCGGTACTGTTCCGAATCGGGCCCGACATTGCGGTTGGTGTCGATCATGAAGAAGTGGGCGTCGCCGTAGCGGAACTCGTAGTAGTACTCCGGCGCCGGGACCGAGACATACTCGTAGTAGTTGCTGGCGTTCTGCTCGTGATTCCCGAGCACCGAATAGAACGGCACGCGCGAGATGAGCGGCTGCATGCCGGGGAAGAAGTGTTGCGTCCAGTGCGAGTCGTTGGTGCCCGTGTCGACAAGGTCGCCGGAGTGGAGCACAAAGCTCGGCCGCTGCGCCCAGGCGTGCTCGCTTAGTTTGCCGGAAACAACGGGGTTGTACTGCGTGTCGCTGATGACGGCGTAGGCGAAGGGCGTCCCTGGCTGGACAGCCGTGGTAAGAGTGGAGACGCCACTCGCCACCTTCTGGCCCGCGTCGTTGGTCGTCTCGACGCGATAGAAGTACATCGTCGCCGGCTCGAGCCCTTCGATGCGGACCTCGTGGATGTCGGCGTCGTCGCTCGAGACCGACTGTTCGCATTGATCGGTCTCACCGAAGTAGACGATCGACGTGCCGGGCTGCGTTGTCTGCCACATGACGGTCATCCCGTCGGTGGTGCCGTACTGCAGGTAGGGCTCGACGACCATGGTCAGCGCGTCGCTGCGGGCGTCACGCTGTAAGTTCACCAAACCCTTCAGGTGGTCGAAAGCGTGCGTGACCCACTCCGAACGCGCGGCGAGGTCGTAGACGCTTACCTCCCACAGCCGCCCACGCAACGAGGCGCCGCTCGGCCCACCGGTCGAACCGAGCACGTAGCGAGTCTCGTCGCCGTACTGGAGGTCGCCGCCCGAGACGCGGGCCTCAGCGTCGAGCTTGCCATTGACGTAGAGCTCGGCCCGCTCGCCGTCGTAGACGCCGACGACGTGGAACCACCGCCCTTTGGAATAAGGTCTCGTACCGACGAGAACGGTCTCGCCATCACCAGTGCGGAGGCGGAAGGTGAAGGCCTTGTCGTCGTAGCCGAGGCGCCAACCCGATTGGCCTTCGGACCCCACCGTGCCGATCACGCCCCCTTCGGCCTCGGCTTCGTCAATCGATACCCAAGCCGCGACCGTCAGGGACTCACGCGGCAACTCCTTCGACTCGACAGGAGCCGAGGTCGCCCACGCGGAACCATCGCCGGTCATGTCGAGGGCGTGGCCGGGGCCATCGGCGACGACCTTCGCGCCAGTCGGCAGCTTGATCGCCGGACCAAGCGACGCTTTCACGACGCCATCAACGACATTGCGGGGGTTGAAACTCCAGTGCGCGACCGGGTCGGGCCCTTGGTGTGCTTCGGCAGACGTTGCGAACAACGCCGCGATGATCAAGACGCAGGAAGGCCTTAAGAGTTCAATCATCACGAGTACGGAAGGAGTTGAGGCTGAGTGTCAGGAGTGAAAACATCATCAACGCGGACGCCGTGGGTTCGGGCGCTGCCCTCAGGAGCGCTTCGTCGAGTGCGAGGCCATTCGCCTGCTCAAAGAGAGTGCGGAAGGACACCGCGTCGCTCAGGCCACGCGACCCGTCGCGATTGAGATCGCCCAAGAGGTAGTCAGTGAATCGATCTCCCGTGAGCGGTATATCAATACGGGTCAAGAATGCGGCCCAGTCGTCGAGATCAAGATCGCCGTCTTGGTCAAGGTCGCCGATTGGGGGGTAGTCGAGGCCTCGGACGGTCCCGTCAAGGCCGGCAACAAAGGGATCGACCCCAAGGTGCCACAACGCCGTAGCCGCGACGTCGCGCAGCGTGCCTTGCGGCATCGCGACCCCGGCCTCGACGCTGGGCCCGCTGATGATGAACGGGACCTCCCAGTTCTCCAGGCCTTGCGCGGCGTAGTGACCGAACTCACCTCGGGTTGCTCCATGGTCGGCGGTGACGAGGACCAGCCAATCCTCTTCCTGCGCCATCACACCAGGACGCTGGTAGAGCGCCTGCAGGATATCGCCAATCAGCGCGTCGACGTTCTCGATCGCCGCCAAGTGCTGCGAGCTCCCCCAAGAGTAAGAATGACCCGCGCCGTCAACCTGATCAAAGTGCAGAAAGATGGCATCGGGCTGCGCAAGCGGGTCCGCCGAAGCCAACGCCGCGACGGCGTCGTTCCGAACCATTACGTCTTGCTGCTCGTACGTGCCCGAGTCGTAGCCGACCTCGACGTCCGCGTAGAGGTCTGGCGTGATCTCGGTGTTAATCGGCGACCAATTCGCTAGCGAGATGGTGAAGAAGTCGCTGTCGAACTGCTTGGCGTGCTCGAAGAAGTGCGGGTACTCGTCGAACTTCGAGCCGCTGAAACTGTTGTCAACGACTCCGTGGTGGGCGGCCGAAGCTCCGGTGAGGATGGTCGACCAGTTGACGCCGCTCGCGCCGTACCCGCTGGGCGGGTTGGGGGTGAGCGCTCCTTCGTTCAGGAAGTCGTAGCGAGCGCCCCCCGACGCCGCGAGGGCGTCGAGGGTCGGCGTATTCGCTTCAACAACGTAACGACCCCCTGCCCCGTCAATGCCGATGACGAGGACTTTCTTCTGCGACCCAAACGTGAGACCCGGGTGCAGTGCTAGCAGGAGCGGAAGCCATAAACCAGTCTTGTAACTCAAGGACATTGATAGCCGCGCCGATCGCCGATTGTTGTAGGAGTACTGCGATCGTTGACCGGATCGCACGCCGTAACCAGGAGAACGCACGCAACGCCCGTTCAACGGCGACCGCCTAGCGATTCGGGAATTTGACCGGCGCGGGTGGCGAGGTCACGCCAAACTTCGGCCTCAATGCCCTCCTCGACGGAATCGACCGAGGCGTCGCAGCGGAGAATCTGAGCGCCGCCGGGGTGGGCGCTGCCGTAGCAAAGCTGCACCTGTTGACACACGTCGGTGGTCGGCGACGCACAGTAGTCTTGGTTCTTCGTGATGAACTGGTTTTGGAAATTGATCGCCACCGCCGTCGAGCCGAGAGCCTCGGTAAGGTCCTGGCCTTCGCGACCGCCGCGCGAGGTGTCGAAGTCGTCGCTGCCGAAGTACCAGATGTCTTTCCAGTTGCCCCCTTCCGGCTCTTGCTGCTCGGCTTTGGCCGTCGCGGCGTTGACATCGAAGTACCCTTCGCCGACTAGCAACGTCTTCGACAGACCGTCGGTGACTTTGGAGAACTTCGTCTTGCTGAAGGAGTAGAGGACTCCGTCAAGGCCTGCCATGCGGTGATCACCCGACGGGCCGCCGGGTGCCGGGGCGAGGGCGAGGTGGGCGTTCTGCACGATGCCCGACGCGCTTCCCAGATACGACCCTGGCACCCGGGCCATCACGTGCCAACCGTCAAACGAAACGTCGTGAATCGCCTCGGGAAGCCCCAGAGACGGGCACCGAAACACCGGCACGAGAGTCTCCGCCGCCCGGATATTCTTGAAGTTGTCCTGCTGGTAGATCGACTCTGAATTGCTGTACGGCTGCGGAGACGCCCACTGGAAGTTGCCCGAGCTGTTCTCGCCGATGGACATCGTCTGCTGGAGGCCGCTCTCCTCGATAAACGGCATGATGTAGTAAGACCACATCGACCCTTCTGCCGTGACCGCTCCGGGCGGGAGGTAGCCGAAGGTGTCGTGGTGCATATGGAACGCCAGTCCGAGTTGGTGCAAGTTATTCTTGCACGTCGATCGTCGAGCCGATTCGCGCGCGGCCTGGACGGCGGGCAGCAAGAGCGCGACAAGGATGCCAATGATTGCAATGACCACCAACAGCTCGACCAGGGTGAAGCCTGCCGCCAGCTTCAGTTCGCCATTCCGTGTTGCGGTGTCTTTCCGCATCTGATTCGCTCCGTTGAGTGGGGTGGGTGCGCCGGCTTGTCCACTGCCGGATCGCAAACGATTGAGCAAACAGGCGGGGCGGGTTGTTGGCCTCGCCGCCCCGCCTGGGATTCAACAGTCGCTTACTTGCGCTGACGCGGCAACAGGCCCATGACGCCAAAGGCCAAGAGAGCCGTCGTCGTCGGTTCGGGGATCGTGATGAAGCCGAGGGCTTGGCCGATCATGGTTCCCGTTGCCGGGCTAGCCAGGTTGATTTCACGCCAATCGAGAAGGTCGACCCGACCATCGAAGTTCACGTCGCCGTTGGCGCGCGAGCGGAGGTCGCCCACGACAAACCCGTTGACCGTGTTCTCGGAGAGCCACCCGGCAACGAACGCGTTGACGTCGTTGACATCCTCGAAGCCGTCGAGATTGAGGTCCGCAGCGCCCTTCCCAGCCAGCGTGTTGGCGATGAAGCCGTTGTCGGCGGCGAGATCGAAGTTGCCCCACTCCGTGCCGTTGAAGGATGTCCCCGTGACGAACATCTCGAGATCATCGACGATCCCTTGGAAGGGCTGCTGAATGCCTTGGAACGCCCCGGTCGCGGAAGTCGGGCCGAAACCGCCGACGTAGAGGACCGAGTCGCCACGGAACTGGCCGGTGCCAAAGTTGTAGGAAAGCGAGGTGTCAAAGCCGCCCCCTTCAGCCGCTACAGCGACGCCGTTGATGTAGAGCCGAGCGCCGCCGTTGGGTCCATTGCTGACGTCGCCGTCAAAGGTTGGCGGATCGCTAGGATCGACGGGGTCTTCAACCTTGCGGAAGGCGCCGTAGGGGCGCACGAGCATCACGTGGTACCACTGGTTGGCTTGCGCCAAGCTCTCCGGAACCGACGTATCGACGACTTTGTCATCGACAGCGCCAAAGATGGTCCGACCCGGGGCGCGGGCGTAGTCGTACTGCATGAACCACCGACCATTGGACGAGATGCCGACGACGTGCTGGTCGGTGTCGTAGACGATGACTTGGTTGGTGTTGACGCGCGACGGGCGGGTCCAGAACTGCATGCCACGATTGGTGACGCCCTCGTAGTCGTAGGGGCCGACGCCAGACGCGTAAATGCTGGACGTCGCCGACGAAGACGAAACTGACTCGCCAGGCGAGCCCAGCGGCTCAGCACGCAGCGTGTCGGCGCCTGTCGCTGAGAACTCAAGACCTATCTCACCGGCGCCGGCGAACGGGCGGGCGAGCGGTCCACTGCTCAAGTCGCGGTAAATAGGGCCATTGCCGACGACTGGCACGAGGGTGATCACCTCGTTATTGCCACCCGCCGAGTTGGGAACCCCCGCCGAGTCGTTGGCGTCCCCGGCGCCATTCTGCTTGACCCGCGTTCCGATGGTTGCCGGGCCGTTTGCGAGCGTGTCGTTCTCCCCTAGTCGATAGTCGCGGTCGGGCGTGTACGCCGCTTCCGCCGCGGGGGCCACGTTCAGTGCGACGAGGCAGCCGAGAGCGATCGCTTGACGGGCGGGCCGCTGAAAGCCCCTGCGTTTCGTGCCGAAAATCAGACCCATGATGATGACTCCAAGGCTCCAGGTAGTTGGTTCAGGAACGCTAATTCCGCTCGACTCGGCGGGGTTGATGTAGACCACGAGGCCTTCTGTCACCGTCCCGTCGGGGCCGGCATACTCGAATATCAGGTCTTCCACGCCACCCACCAGGAAGGCGTTGCCGAGCGAGACCGAGAAGTTCTCGTCGAGCAGTTCGGAGCCGATCAGAACGGCTTCGCTCAGCAGACTGCTCTGGCTGATGACCGTGTCCCAATCAGACCCGGCGCCGCCATACTCGGCGCCATAGTTCGCAGCCCACAGGGCGTAACCCGCGGGGCCGGTGGTGGACGCGTCGCCGTCCCGCCAGACGGTGTAGTCGGCGGCGTCAACGACGCCATCGAGATTGAAGTCGCCGGGACCCGAACCCGACCCGACGCCCTGGGCGTCGAGATTGCCCGCTTCCCAAGCGACCGAGTTCAAAGAACTAGCGGCGCTCGAAATCTGGTAGCTGAACATCTCGCGCTCGACCGCCGCATCGGGTGTGCCGATGATTCGAGCTTCTCCAGTAGCGACATCGACTTCGAGCGCGACGGGATTGAACGTCTCCACAACGAGGTTGTCGATCGCCCACCACCAGTCGTTGTAGGCCTGGGTCATCCCGAAATCGAGGCTGACCGAGGTCGCCCCGGCTGGAGCAATCAGAGAGATCGACACCTGCTCATTGGTGGCGTCGTTCTTAAAGAAGGGACCGGCAGGGTCCGAGTCCCAACGCAAAGCCTCCAACGTCGCCTGACCACCGCCGACGTCAAAGCTCGCGCCGATGGTTGCGGTTTGGTTATTGATCCCGCCGAGGTCGTCGAACCCTTCAGGCCTCCAACTCGAGTCGAAGCGGATATTTAGGGCACGCGCTCCGTTGAGTTGAACGGTCGGTGTCTTCAGGAACGAGTTGAAGAGCGCGTCGGGGTTATCTCCGTCGTCCCATTCGTCGGGGTCGGCGACGGCAACGCCGCCCGTGGCAAGCGTGAACTGCTCGCGGTCCTGCCCGGGAGCGACGAACAAGTCAGCATGCATGAAGTTCCAGCCGTAGTACTCGCGAGTTCCATCGTCCGGGCCGCCGAGCGTCCCGGGCATTTGCGAGTCGTCAATCGTCCAACCAACGGGAGCGGTCTTTGTCCAGACGTTCCCCATGCCGAGTTCGGTGGTTGCTTCTCGCTCCTCCGTCGGACCGAACGGCAATCCGTCAAAGTTCTCATCGATGAGAACGACAGCGTCAGCGCTACTGACACACAGAGTCATCAGCAATGCAACAAGTGACGCACCTGTACGCAGTTTCGAAATGATCTTAACCACAGACGGACTCCTTTCGACGGCGGATGAACGTTGCGACGACTGCCACGGCTCCAGCGGATGCTAGGGCCGAGGGCTCGGGCACCGTGCCGATCTGGGCGAACGCGCCCGCGCCGTTAAAGGCGTCGTAGGCTTGACGGAAGCGGACGATGTCACGCAGGTCGTGGACGCCATCTCCTGTCAGGTCCGACTGACGATACAGCTCGGGGGTGCTGAGACCCGCGAGTGTGCTTGGGATATCCGCCTTGAACTCTGTCCAGTCGGCGACATCCACATCTCCGTCGAAGTCGAGATCGCCGAACGGGAACGCCGAACCGTCGTTGCCGACAAACTCCACCGGCGAGTTCACGAGCACGCCGCCGAGGTCGAGGTACTGGAACGAAAGGTCGCCGATCTCATCGGGGTTTTGCAGCCAAACCGCGCCCAGTGAGATTTCCGCGCCCGGGGCGACGTTGAAGGTTCCGCTGGCAAGGCCCTCGCTGACGTCCGTCTTCGAAGAAGCCGTGCTCAGCTGAACCCAACCGCTCTGTGAGTCGGCCAGCGGCGTGTAGTCGTCCGCCACGAGCGATCCTTCTTGCGACGTCACGGTGTAGCCGCGGATTGCCGTTGTCTGATCGGAGTTGTTGACGAGGGTTAGCTCACCGGTGTCACGGTTGACGACCGCTTTAAGGCCGAACTCAGTGGAAGGCGCCTGGGTGCCGGCGAAAACCTGGATATTGTCGATCGCCCACCACCAGTCGTTGAGCGCGTTATCCATCTGGAAATCGATCGCGAAGCTGTTCCCCGCAATCTCCGAACGAGGAATCGTCAGGACGATCCGCTCGTTGTAGTTCTCGCCCGTAACAGGATTCGCCGCGTCGCCGGTCACAGCGCCCGCCCGGTAGTTGGGGTTGGCTGTCTCCGAGCGCGTCAAATCACTGTTAAGTAGGAACGGACTGGCCTCCCAGCGCAGGCGTTCCACGCCGCCGACGGAGACGGTCGAGGTCTGGTTCTCGCCAACTTCGTCGCCGGTCTCGCCGAGCCAGCTGCTGTCGAACGTGACGTAGATGTTTTGGTTTGCGGGGATCGACGCGATACTGATCGACGGCGTGCTGAGCTTCGTCTTGTAGAAGACCCCCCCCGCGGCGTCCTCGGAGTTCAGCGGATCGCTCAGATCGTCGAACTCGTCGGGGTCCGCGACAGCGATCACGCCAGTAGCGCGAGTGAAGCGATCTCGCCCCTGGTTGTCGGCGCCGATCCAGAAGGTCGGGTCAACGAACGACCAGCCACGCCACTCACGGACGCCCAGCGGCGCGCCCGTTACCGGATCGACCGCGGGAATGTTGGCGTTGAGGTCGGAGTTGTCGATCGTCCAACCAGCAGGCGCCGTGTGCGTGAAGGCGGTCGGGTCTGCGTAGCCTTCGTCGAGGTTAGGGTCGAGGGCGAGCGTGTCGAAGTTTTCTGCGAAGATGCGGATCGGCGCCTGGGCGACGACACTCGCCGTTGGCGTAAGCAACATCATCGCAAGAACAACGAGACTGAAGGTCCTGTTCTTCATGGAAGTTCGTCGAGAGGGGGGAAGGGAGGCCGCGGGAGCGGCGGGCAGTGCCCGGTTAAGCACGAATCGATTCACAACGCTTTAGCGAACGGGCCACGGATGCCGTAGAAGCGACGCCCGGAGGTTACTTGTCGAACGGGAAACTCGGATACGAGGCGCAGCGCACATCGGGTGACGTGTTCACTGAAACCTCATGGGGGCTTGTCGATCGCGACGCCTCATTGAAGCGCCGACGGTGACGGTGATCATGCACGTCACTACGGACGAAGGCTCTGGAGTCGGGATGGCTAGCGACGCGGCCGCGTAAGCGTCCCGCCAGACGGTGTAGTCCGCGGCGTCGACGCGGCCGCTACGCGCTCCGTCAGCAAGTAGGTCGGGGCCAGAGGCGCCGTAGCTCGCCCTCCACACCTCGTAGTCGTCCTGGTCGACGTTTCCGTCGCGGTCGTAATCGCCAGGCAGCGGCGACTCGATGAATCGCACGATGCCATTGAGTGGGGGACCGGTTGCTAGTGCGTACGAGAAGCTCAGCGACGGATCGACGCCGAAGGCAGTGTCGTAGATCTTGCCGAGTGACAAGATGACCGTCTCGTCAATTGCCGAGGCGCCGAAGAGGCGTGCCTCCGTTATTGCTGTTGCCGAGGCTTCGAAGACCTCCCAACGCTCTCCTTCGGAGTTGCCGGCAATCGTGTCGGCGTCGGCGGGGCCGTCTACCTCGTCGAGCCGTTGACTGCTGAGGGAACGCAGTTGGTCTGGCAGCAGCGAACCCTCCGAACTCGCAATCTGGTAGGCCGACATCAAGGACTCGTCCAGCCCTTTGCCGACGATCCAGGCTTCGCCTGTCAGCGAGTCGATCTCCAGGAGAAAAAGGTCGCTGCGATCGACTACCTGAATCGCGTGGATGCCGGCGTTGCCGGCAATTCCTTCCAGTTCGATCGCCGCTGTGGTGACGTCGAGGCTGGGGTAATAGAGATAGTTGGACGGGACCGCTGCCTCTTGAGTGATTGCAGTGGCCTGCTTGTAGTCGGCGGGACCAAGGAAAGAGCCACGCCCCGTGTTGGCGAGGAAGAAAGTCTGCGGCCCGCTATTCAGCGAGACGCCAGCCAAGCGGTTGTCGCCGTCGGAACCCACGTAGACGTAGAGGTCGTAGCGCTCGTAGGGGACTTCGGTAAGAGTCACTTGAAGCTTGCGACGCTCGGCGTTACCGCCGATGTCGATATAGCCATCCATCAACCGGGTGTCTTCGTTCGTGAGGTTGGCGTCGTTGTCGGCATAGTAGGTGTTGTCGGAGAACCAACTGATGTCGGCGGTCGTCACCCCGCCGGCGTCGTCGAGAAGGTCGAATGCAGAGCCATCGACATCAGGGTCATCAGGAGGCAATCCCGGCGCCGAGCGGTCTTCGGACCAGGGAGCCACGTTGTTCCAGCCAGACTGCGGCACGACGCCGGCGACGCCGGTAACAAGCGATCCGTCGCGACCATTGACGCCGCCCCCGTGAGGGCCGCCGACGAAATTAATGCCGATTGATTTGGCCTGGACGTCGCCTGCGAGCGAACAACCTCCCAGAAGGGCAGCGAGAATTAATCGAAGACGTTTCATCAGGAAGTAGTCCATCGGCTGCGGGCTTCCAATACGGTTCATGGTTTGGCTTGCCTGCGACATTCCAGTGATCGAGGCTGCGCTCCGCGACGCGTCCCGCCGCCATTGCTGGCGGCAGGACGCCATCACGGATTGCACCAGCCCCACAGAACAGAAGTTGCCGCGATCAACGACGGCGGGTAGCCAAACCAGCGAGGCCCAGAGCGACCATTGCGAACGACGCCGGCTCGGGAACGATCGACAACTTGACGTTGTCAACAGCCCACCACCAATCGTTGCGCGCTGTCTCCATGCCAAAGTTGACCTGGACGTTCTCAAGACCCGACCCGGTAATGCCGGCGGGCAGGTCCACGACGGCGAAGACGTGCATGTCGAGGAACGGATTCACGGTCGGGTCGCCCGATGTGATGCCGGGCTGGTAACCGGGGTCCGCGAGGCCGGTGACCGGGTTGATCTCGTTAGGAGCCCACCGGAAAACTTCGACATCGCCCAAGAATCCGAAGCCGAAGCTCGCGGTTAGGACCGCTGTCTGGTGATCGTCACCTTCGTCGCCCGAGCCTTCACCGCGGAAAGAGCTGTCAAACTCGATTACCAGCTTGCTCCCCTCGATCCCGGTGAAATCGACAAACGGAGTCGACATCTTGGTCTCGTAGTACTGACCGCCGGCGCCGGGGATGCCGGGGGCTGCGTCGTCGAACTCATCGGGGTCGGCGACAGCGACGGTGCCTTGACCTCGAGTGAAGAATTCACGTGACTGCCCTTCGGCCGTAAAGAAGTCCTTCCGGGCGAACGACCATCCTTCCCACTCGTCAACGCCGTCGTTCTCACGGATGAGGTTGTTCTCTTCATCGAATGTGCCACCGAAACCGGGGACGCCGCTCTTGTCGATGGTCCAGTCGGTCGGAGGAGTAGCAGTCCACAGACCGGGGGTTCCCAAGGGATAAAGAGGGTCGTCGTCTTGCGTCTCTTCGACGTTCGGACCTAGGGCCAGCCCCTCGAAGTCTTCGTTCAGGATCACGGTTCCAAACGCTTGGCTGCATCCACAAGCAGCCGCCACAAGCATGCATCGCGTCAACATTAGACGGGTCTCCAGGCAATGGTGAGAAAACGGAGATGTAACGCCACCAGCACATCAGAAGAATTCAGGAGGCGACGCCGCGTTCCCAGAACGGAACTGGAAGACGCCCCCTCGTGTGTGGCCAGAGACTAGCGACGCCGCGTGTGAGTATCGTGAAGGCCGAAGGAATATTTGACTCCTGCGCTTCGCACCGCGCAGTTTGCGCTACGAGCCAACGTCAGCGCGATTCACCGACGGTTAACGCGCTGGCGGATGCGCAGAGGGTCAAATGCATCTTGGCGTCAGCCGCGACTGTCTCGCGGTCTTACCAAGAGGACTTCGATCGAAACACGCACCAACGGAAGGCGGGGCGTAAAAGGAAGCCAGGATGTCAACTTGTCGGCGCGTTGGATCCAGCACAAGCCTCGACGTCTTGCATATCGTTGATGTACGCAGGAGTCTCAATTCCAGTCACGGACACTGGATGCCGCGCCGAGACCGCATTGCTTGATGGAACGCATGCGAGACAGCGTCGTTTGTCAGACTTCGTGCCTAGTCTACAAGTGGCACTGGGCTGGCTCGGCTCCTTAAAGAGGGCGCGCCCCAACACAAAGCCTGGGGGGTGCGCTTAGGGCGACTAGCAAGAGCCTCGACGTAAAGGAGAAAGGCGCCGACGCGTGCCGATGAGGTCGCCATGCTGGCCGCAAGCAAATGCGCCAGTCGTCACATCAATTCTTGCGTCTCGTTCTCAAGATCGAGGTCGAGTCCGAGTTTCAGGCCAAGCCTAGTATCAATAGCCCCACGAGTACGGGCTGCGGCCGCAGCCCGACGGACTCGCGCCGCTATCCATGAAGTCGGAAAGGATGGCGATCTAGTGGCGCCGCCCACTCCACCCAGCCGACAGAACGGAGACGATTGACACGAGCGAAATAGCTGTCGGTGTTGGAACCGACTTGGCGTCACTGGCCGACGCGCTTGCGCCGTAGCTCGCCGCCCAGATGCCGTAGTCGGAGTCGTCAACCACGCCGTCGCCATTGCCGTCTGCTGCAAGCCCCGCGCCCGTGCTCCCCTTCGAATCGCGCCAGACCGAGTAGTCGGCGGCGTTGACGGCGCCGTCATCGTTGTAGTCGGGATCGACGAGAACGATCGGCACCTGCACGAGGTCGCCATAGATCACCGCCTGGCTGTCGGCGCGTTCGGGATCGGCGTAGTCGATGTTGACGGCGTAAGTCAAGTCGGCCGATACCTCCTCGCTTACCCCATTCGGGAAGAGCTTTCCGAGCATCATCCGCTCACCAGGGACCATCTCCGATCCACCGAGAAGGTACGATTCGATCAACTGGCCAAGCGAGTTGTCGATCACTTCCCACCGCTGGCCTGAGGCGGCTGGGTCCATCGCATCGACACCGCGGGCGGACAGGTTGGTCGCTTGCCAGTCGGCGACATTGAACGGGACGCCGTCGGGACGGACTTGATAGTCCGTAAGCGTGACCGAGAGGATGTCTTCGCCGGCAAAGGTTGATGCGAAGTACGCGATCCCGGTGATCGGATTGACCTCAATCACTAGCGGCGGCGGGACGCCGATCATCTCGACGATGGCGAAGTTCGTTTTAGTATCACGTTCGTCGTTCCAGCTGATGTAGTCGGGTTCCGCAACGTCGGCAGGGTTAATCGTCCAGATCTCACCCCAATCTTCGCCAGTAGCGCCCGCGTCGTTCGGCTCACCGGGAGCCCAGTTCGTGTAAACCACCGGCTCGCCGTTCTGCCAGACGAAGTTCCCTTCGGTCGTCCCGAAGTCATCACGGTCGGTGAACCCGATCCACAGGTTGGAGTACGAGTCCGGAGCAGTGGGTTGAAAGTCTCGCAACCCTTCGACGACGGTGACTTCCTCCTCGCGGCTGCTGACGGTCATCAGCCACCCGCCAAAGAAGTCGGCGGCGTCTTGGGCCTCGAACGGATTCATCGTCCCAACTTCGGACCCCGTGGTCGGCTGGAGTCCCACGAGCAAGTAGTCGTTACCGCCGTAGGTTGTTCTGCCTAGTTCAATGAACGATTGTGCGGACGAATCGATCGGTTGAAGAGCTAGCATGAGAATCACCGCGGCAACAATCCTCATCGGGGACGCCGCTTTAGAGTGCCACTGTGCCGTACGAAGTTCCATCATGGGTGCTCCAGTAGGTCGGTGATGTATGCCTCCCTCGACGATGGCAGCGAGATTAGCACGCGGCGGATGCCGCACAATTACTATCCGAATTCTTAAAGGTAACTTTGCGTGAACTGAACAGCTTCCGACTGCCGGCGCATCACGCGCGACGTTAAAGGCGCGCTGAGGCCCGGCGAATTCCGCACAGCGATCGTCCTCTGATCGGTGGCGCCTGTGACCGCCGCCCAGGCAGATGACTCGACGTATCGCGGCAAGAAGTCGATTGCGTGGGGGGTAGTGACGCCCTCCCCGACATCGCAGCAAGTTTGGTCACTCCAAATAGAAAGCCCTGCACGCTTTTCGGGCTGCGCTCGACGGCATTACTGAGACGATGGCATTCATCGCTCAATGACATGTCATGATGCCCGACGGCAGAAATGATCTAGCAATCCTTGCCACGAGGGCGGAGCCGCGTCTAGCGGGTCGGCTTCCGGCGGACACTTGATAGTACCGCCGGCGCCAATAGCAGGGTCATTGCGCTAGGTTCCGGGACGCTTAGCGCTCCGACGTAGACCACACCCCCTTGAATCTCTTGGCCGTTAGCAAGGGCGTAAGTGAAGCGAAGGTCGGGCACACCGCCTGAGTGGTCATAGACCTTACCAATCGACTCGCTTTCGAAAGTCGATTCTCCACCGAGGAAGAATTCGTAGAGCAGCGAGTCCTCAGCGATAACCGTTTCCCACGACTGGCTCAAACCCACGCTCGCGCCGTACTGCGACGCCCAATCTGAGTACCCACCGGTTGCCTTGCCGTCGCGCCAGAGCGTGTAGTCGGCTGCGTCGACGTGGCCGTCATTGTTGTAATCCGCGGTGGCGAGTGTCGGTGAGCCAAAATTACGAGCGTCGAGGTTCTCTGACCGCCATGAGTCGGGGTCCAGAGAGCCCGATGAGCTTGTGATTTCGTAGCCGGTGATTCCGTCGGCGCCGATAAGCGTACCGACGCCGGTCGCGTTGTCGATAACCAGCGTCGTCGGCGCGTAGACTTCGATATTGTCGACCGCCCACCACCAATCGTTTCCGGCGTTGAGCAAGCCGAACTGAAGGATGACGCTCGGGGCATTCGCAGGGTTGTCGAGGTTCACCAGCACCTGCTCGTTCGTCGCGTCGTCTTTGAAGAACTCGCTCCCCAGCGTCGAGTTCCAACGCAGGGCATCACCGAACGTCACGCCGCCATCGTATGAGGCGCGGACGACAGCCGTCTGGCTGTTCGTTTGCGGGCCGTCATCGCAACATTCGTCGCGCCAACTCGATGCAAAGGTCAGCTTCGCCGATCCTGGAGCAGCGCTGCCCAAGTCGATTTCGGGGGTCTGCATCCAGGCGTTGTAGTAGCCGCGGAAAGGGGAACCACTTGCCGGGGCGCCGCGGTCGTCCCACTCATCGGGATCGGCGACGGCGACCGTTCCTTGGCCAAGCGTGAACTCGGAACGCCCTTGATTCTGAGCCGCGTTGCTCCACCAAACCTTATCGGCGAAGCTCCACCCCTCCCATTCTTTGACTCCGACGCTCGGCAAGTTGATCGTCGGCACGCCGGAGTCATCGACACTCCACCCGGCTGGGGGCGATTGCGTCCAGGCATGGGGGTTGCTCAAAGACTCATTGAGGTTGGGCCCCAAGGCGAGGCCTTCAAAGCCCTCTTCAAAAAGCAGCACCCTTGCCGAAGCAACTCGCCCCGAAGAAATCGCGCCGAAGGCCGTGAGGGCGACAGCGAAGGCGACCGCCTTACCGAGTTGTCTTCTGTTGGTGACACCTATCGCGGTCAGGGCGACGCCAATCAGTAGCAAAGAGGTGGGCTCGGGGACACTCGATGTCAGACTCGCGAAAGCGCCAGTGCCGTTCGCCGCGTCGTAGTACTCGCGGAAGAGCCTCGCGTCGCTGAGACTATGCCGGCCGTCGAGATTCAGATCGCCAAGAGCTAAGAGATCACGCTCACTAAGGCCGTCTAGCGACGCGCCCGAGGACGCTTTGAAGGCCAGCCAGTCATCGAGATCGACGACGCCGTCCGCCGTCAGATCACCTGGCGTCGGAGGGGCGGCGTCTCCCGGCTGCACGAAACGCCCGTCGTACATCACAACCTCGCCGGGCTTCCGCAGGTCGATTAACACCTGAGCAACGTTGTTGGTTTCATCGGATTCGTGGATGCGGTTGGCGGGATCGACGGTCTGCTGCAGCCAATAGAGCGGTCCGACCGGCACCCCGGTGATGTCCATGACTTGGCCACGCGAGCCGGCCCCGTAGAGGTCGGCCCAACCGGCGCTAATGCGTTGCTGGACGCGCTGGTCGGGGCTGGTGTAGTTCGGCGGAGAATCAAACCCAGGCAGTGGCCCCTGATTAGCGCTGAGCCGCCAGCTTGTCTTGGTGACGCCGGCAACCTCCTCGCCGAGAGTGAGCACGCCGTCAACCACCGGCGCTGCTCGAAGAGAGAAATGGGTGAAGTCCTCGAACCAGATGGCGTTGATGTCATTCGGAACCGGGGCGCCCGGCGTTCCCGGGATCGGGGCGGAGCCGATCGGGATATCGACGTAGTTCGCGCCGAAGTCGGAACCGACGTAAACACGTTGGAGCAACTCGTAGCGGTCGGCGCTGATGGCGTCACCGCGGCGGATCTCGAAGAGCCCGTCTCCTTGATTGGCGAAGAGGGTGCTGTAGCCGATCGAGTTTCCGCTCAGAATCCAGTAGCGCAGGGATGGAAGATTCGAATCTTCGGAAAGAAAAGGGAACATGTCGGGGTAGAGGAGATCAAGCTCTCCGGCGCGCATAACCGCACCAGTCAGGATGCACGACGCTAAAACAACGAGGAACTTAATCCGCACAGTCCGAAGCAAAGCCGCCTCCTTTACCGTTTCTTAACGAGAGTTCGTAGGTGTTATCCGATCGTGGGTTGAGCGGTAGTCGTAAGGCTAAACCGTGAGGCGTGCAATCGTCCGCAAGAAGTCTGCGCGGAGAGTCAAGGCGGCCCGTCGTTTCAGGGCGAGCAACTACCCACGCAGACGGGATAGCGCTTGTTTCGCTGAAGCGTCTGCTGGTCGAACGAGCAACACCGCGTTGAAGGCCGCTCGCGCCTCTTCGCAACGACCAGCCTCGGCGTAGAGCAACCCCAGTGCCAGTTGAGCATCGGCGTGCTTCGAATAGGAGGCTACCGCGCTCTCAAAATACTCGCGTGCTTCTGTCCGATCGCCAAGTCGTCCCGCGACATCGCCCAGCAAGAAGTACGCGCCGGCCAGTACTCTGCGATGACTTAGCGGCGCAGGGCCCTGGCCGTATCGTCTTTCGGTATCGGCGACGATTGCGAGGGCCTGCTGCCTCGCCAGTTCGATACGCCCGTCGGCAAGCCATGACTGAGCCACCAGCAACTGCCCTGCCTGATTTCCTGGGTCTGACGCCAGGACGGCGTTGGCTTCACGGCGAGACTCGTTGGTCTTTCCTAAACGCAGATAGAGTGCGGCCATCTGTGTCCGCCAGACCCCAGGAACGACCGGTGCCCAGCGACGCGCCTCCTGGAGATACCCCAGCGCCGATGCGGCTTCCGCCCGCCTCGACGCCTCATCGGCGCCTTGGGCTTCGAGATGCGCGAGCCTTGCAATGGCCGATTCGCCCCTCGCTTCGTGGAATCGCACGACCGTGCTATTGGCTAACAGAGCACCAAGTGACGTAAGCAACACGGCCGCCAACCGCCCGGTACGGGTAAGCTTCCCGTCGATCTTCCATGGCCGACCATGAAAGCTGTAGTTGCTCTGCAATGCGAATCTCCAGCCAACGACGGCCGCGTAGGCCGCCAGTGACGCAATCGCGAGCGCGAGCAAGAATGAGATCGAGCCGTAGAGGCCGCGAGACACCAGGACGGTCGCCAGAAAGACTATCGACAGCAATCCTTCTTCGCGAAGATTGAAGTCGTACCGCTTATCTTTGGGCTCGGCTACCTTGAGTCGTCGAAGTGCCGGCGGTGTCGCCCATCCAAGTTCAATCGCGTTCGTGGGGCAGACGCTGACGCAGTCGAGGTCTTTAAAGCAGCTGGAATCGACAACGCTGCCGTAGTTGCGGACTTCCTCGATGACTCGCACGCCGGACTTGCAGGAAGCGATGCACAAACCGCAGTTGGTGCAGGACCCAGCAGAGGCCACAATTCGCCGCGGCGACGTTCGCTCTACTCCCGCGAAAAGGGCGCCGTACGGACAGGCGTATGAGCAAAAACTACGCGACCCTAGGAAGTAGACGATGGCGAACCCGCAGACGCTCAGGGTGACGAGTGTCAACGCGATTCCGAGGAAGCTTCGTAGTAGGTCATCGGTCGTGAAGGAGGTCCATTCGTCGCGGTCGGTGACTATGGAAAGCTCTGGAAGCGAGTGGCCATGTAAGAGGCGTTCGACCTGTGGCCACACAAACAGATAAATGGCTGCCGCTACCGGCGCCCAGGCGAGAGTCCTCGAACGCAGCGGACGTGGATTCACGCCGATCTTCGCAAGGCACCAGGCGGACAGATCTTGCAGGGCCAAGATATGGCAACCCCAGCCGCAGAAGAATCGCCCGAAGCAAGCGGTCGCCAGGACGACTCCCACCGTAAAAATAAAGCCGACAGTGACAACGCCCAGGTGCAGGGTGTCAAACATCTCGCTTGGCTCAACCGGCGCCAAAGTACGGCCTGCGAACTTCCAATGAAGATAATGAGCTGCAGCGAGCACATGCACGAGGACGAGGCACGTTGCACGCCACCGTGTCGCGGTTGACTTCACTATCGTCACGGCGCCTCCAGTTCTAATGCGTCAGATAGAGAGTCTTCGACCGTGTCCGTCCTCACCGACGCGGAGCCTACCATTTCGTTTAGCTCAGCGGTTCCGTTAAGACTGGCCGAAGGCGTCAAATCTTTTGCGCATGGTTGCGGGGGCGGCGGAGGGCAGCCCCGGTACGGTGTTGCGCTTGCCTTCGACTCTCTACAGACCCTAGCCCACCTGCAAGAAATGGATTCGATCGCATCCGATAGCCGGACAAGCGAGGAGATCGACAAGCTTTTCGCCCGATCCGGGGGGTCTCAATACGGCGGCGAAGCGGTCACACAGCTCGAGCACGGACTGCAAGCGGCATCGCTGGCTGAACAAGAGGGGGCGCCTGACGAGTTCGTCGTGGCCGCATTGCTGCACGACATCGGCCACCTGCTGCACGACCTCCCCGACGACGCGCCCGACAACGGCGTTGATGACCTGCACGAAAATCTGGGCGCCGCTTGGATCGAAAGCCGCTTTCCTGCGTCGGTGCTAGAGCCCGTGCGACTCCATGTGGAGTCGAAGCGGTACCTTTGCGCGGTCGAACCGGGGTATCTCGAAGCTCTCAGCGAACCCTCGCGCGTCAGCCTCCAGCTGCAAGGCGGGCCGATGACAACAGACGAGTGCGAGTCATTCCAGAAAGGCGAGTTCTTCGTCTCGGCGATCCGCCTGCGGCGATGGGACGACGAGGCCAAGGTCGCGGGGCTCGCCACCCCGCCCCTCAGTCACTACAAGAAGTATATCGAGGCGGTCGCCATTCCGGCGGAAGCCAAGTAGGGAACGCCATGCCTGAAAGAGTCGCCATTGTCGGCGCCGGTATCGTCGGAGTCGCCCACGCCTGGAGGGAATCTGTCCGCGGCGCGCAGGTGACGCTGTTCGAACGCAGTCGCCGCGCCGAGGGTGCGTCGGTTCGCAACTTCGGCATGGTCTGGCCGATTGGGCAACCCCTCGCCACGCGCGACGCGGCTCTGTTGAGTCGCTCGCTATGGGATGAGTTCGTCCGTGAAACAGGCGTCTGGTCGAGCCCTCTGGGTTCAATCCACCTGGCGGTGCGCGACGACGAGTGGCGAATCCTCGAAGAGTTCGCCGAGCAGGCGCCCGGGCTTGGCTACGATTGCAGATTGCTCGACGCTCGCGAAGCGAGGGCCGCGTGTCCCGCAGCGACCGCTGACGTGATCGGCGGCCTTTTCAGCCCGACAGAGTTAGGCGTCGACCCCCGCCAGGCAATCGCCGCCGCGCCCCGTTGGCTCGCCGAGACCTTTGGCGTGCGTCTTGAGTTTGAAACGACCGTTTGCGATATCGATCTCCCGCGCGTTCGCTCAACCGATGGACGCGAGTGGGACTTCGATCGGGTAACGGTTGCGAGCGGCGCGGACTTCGCGACGCTTTATCCCGAGGTCTTCACCGAGAACGCCCTCGCACGCTGCAAGCTGCAAATGATGCGGACGACGCCTCAGACGGATGGCTGGCGACTCGGCCCGATGATCGCCAGCGGTTTGACACTCCGCCACTACGCCAACTTCGCTATCTGCGAAGGGCTGCCGGCCTTACGCCAGCGCGTTGCCGAAGAAACACCGGAACTCGACCGGTACGGCATCCACGTGATGGCCGCGCAAAACGGTTTGGGGGAAATCGTCCTTGGTGACTCTCATGAGTATGGCGAGGCGATCACGCCCTTTGACAGCGATGAGATCACGAGGCTCATGCTCCGTGAGCTACGGCGTTTGCTGGACCTGCCCGATTGGCGCCTTGCGGCGCGGTGGCACGGCGTCTATCCCGTCCAAGCCAATGGCGTGCAGTTTGTACACAACCCGACGCCCGGCGTGACCATCGTCATCGCCACGGGCGGGTGCGGCATGACGATGTCGTTCGGTCTGGCGGAAGAGATGGTTTGTGGCCGAGCATCAAGCCGTGTTCCTAGCGTTGCCCGAGGGTAGCGCCTGCGGCTCAAGAAACATGAGCTTCCGCTAGCTCGCTTGCTTCAAGGGTCTCGGCAAATCGTTCGAGGAACGCCTCGCAATCCGCTTCGCTGTGCGCCAGTGACAGATAGAGCTTCGTTCCCATCGGATTGAGGAAGACCCCGCGCTTGAACAGTTCCAGCATCACTCGCCGCGCCGCCAACGGGTCGCGGTGCTGGCTGGTGCGATAGTCGTGCGGCGCCGCCGGTACCAGCGCAAATTGAGCGAGCGGGCCGTCGCCGAGGACGTGCGCCTCGATCGAAAGCCCGTCGAGCACGCGACGCATCCCGTCCCGCAGGTAGTCGCCTAGATCGTGAAGTTGCTCGTAGACGCCTTCCGTCGATAGGACATCGAGCGTGGCGAGTGCGGCCGTCGCCGATAGAGGGTTTCCACCGAGCGTCGATGCGGTCCAGACATAACTTCCGCGGCCGGCGCGATCCTCCCGCGCAAGGTCCATCACGTCGCCGCGCCCTCCAAAGACGCCAATCGGCAACCCGCCACCCAACGCTTTGCCGTAGGCCACCAAGTCCGGCTTCACGCCGTAGTAGGCCTGAGCTCCGCCAAAAGCCAGGCGGAAGCCCGTGACGACTTCGTCGAAGACCAATAGTACGCCGTGCCGCTGTGTCGATTCGCGTAGGGTCTCGAGGAAGCCTTCCACGGGCGGAAGACAGCGTTGCAACGGCTCGACGATCACCGCCGCCAATTCGTCCGCATTCTCCGCGATAAGGTTGCTGGCAAGCTCGGCGTTGTTAAACGGGGCGACCAGCACCCGGCCACCCTCGTGAGCGACGAGACCATCGCTGGAAGGTTCTGCCAGCGGATAGTCGAGCCGCTTCGAGGGAAACAGGCTTGTGACGCCTACGTCGTGCGCGCCGTGGTAGGCGCCCTCGAAGCGCAGAACCGTTTGACGACCCGTGTGGGCCCGCGCCAGCCGCAGGCAGTACATCGTCGCTTCGGTGCCCGAAGCGCAGAACCGCACCTGCTCACACGCCGGGCTCATGCCGATGAGGCGTTCGGCTAATTCCAGCGAAGCCTCCGTAACGGTCGCGAAGTTCGTCCCGCGGCCCAGTCGCTCGGCGACCCGGCTGGTAATCCGTTCGTCGGCGTGCCCCACAAGCACCGACCCCCACCCCATCGAGAAGTCGAGCATTTCGCGCCCCTCGGCCGTCCAGAGCCGGCATCCCTCGCCGCGGGCGACGACGGTGGCCAGTTCTTCTGGCAGGTTGAACTCGCCGTTGCTGCCGGCGGGGAACGCGGCGAGAACTCGGCTTCTCGGATTCTTCATGGTTGGGCGCCACACTACCGCGGCGATAAAAGATCGTGGCTGTCGATTGAAGGCCCGAGACTATTCGGCGTCGATTGAGACCGCCACGACTCCGCACGCATTTCACCGCGCGATTCGCGCAGAGTGGATCGAACTGAGTGCTGGCGACGAGGGCTTTCAATTCATTGTCTTACCTCCCGACGATTCAGTTGGCGCCAAGGGCAACTCGAAGATGAAGGAACAGAAGCGAATCGCACTGTTGATCGACACCGCAACTTCGTGGGGCGCCGGGCTCATCGAGGGCGTCGCCGAGTACGCGAAAGTCCACGGTCGCCGCTGGCTTTTCTCGCTCGAGCCCCGCGGGAAATACGATCGCATGCTGCTCCCCGAGAAGTGGAAGGGTGACGGCGTCGTCGCTCGCATCACACACCGCGCCTTGGCCGAGCAGCTGATCGCCGGTCGCACCCCGGCTGTGAACGTCTCGTGGTTCCGATACGGTGAAGACCTGATCCCCCGTTGCACCTGTGACGAGGCCGCCGCCGCCGAGATGGCGGCCCGCTACTTTCTCGACAACGGCTACCGCCAGTTCGCCTATTGCGGCTCAACGCTGCGCCCCAGCTATCACGACCGTCTCGGCGAAGCGTTCGTCGAAGCCTTGCAGCGGGTGGGCCACGTCTGCGATCGCTTTGCTCCCGACCACGAGAGGTTCTCTCGGCTCGATTCCGAGGAGCAACTTGCCGAACTTTCTGAATGGCTCTTGCGGCAGCCACGCCCCGTGGCGCTCTTGGCGTTCGACGACTTGCAAGCGCGACAAATAACCGAAGCCTGCGCGCAGTCGGGCATTCTGGTGCCGGACGACATCGCTGTCCTCGGTGGCGAGCACGACGAGCTCAGCTCGCGGATCTCGAGCCCGCCTCTCTCGGGGGTCGATCAGAGCCCCGTCGATGTCGGCTACCGCGCGGCGGAGATGCTCGACCAGATCATGTCGGGCCAACCACTCCGCAGCACGAACGTCCTCTTGCCGCCACGTCGGATCATCACCCGCCAATCGACTGACCAGGTCGCCGTCCCCGACGAGATGCTCGCCGACGCGATCCGCTATATTCGAGAACATCACGCCGGCGAGCTGCGAATCCGCGACATCCTCCGTGAAGTGCCGCTAAGCCGCCGCGCTCTGGAGATCGGCTTCCGCCGCCATCTCGGCCGCACGCCTCGCGAAGAAATCCGCCGCATCCGCGTCGAGCGCGCGCTGGCGCTGCTGTGCGATACCGAACTGCCAATCACCAAGATCGCCTCGCAGTGTGGGTTCGATCGCCCGGAGCTGCTCACCAGGGCGTTCCGTCGCGAACTCAACGCGACCCCCTCGCAATTCCGCAAGCGGCTAAGCCGCCATCGCACCGCCGTGCCGATAGCGAAACCATGAGAGTGTCGACGCCGATTGTTCTAATCAAGATCGCACGGCCATTGCAGAACGGCTTCGCACAATCTTGATAGTCGAAGGTTAGCTTGGGATTCGATTCCGTTTCCGTCCAAGGATAAGCCACGCGATATGTCACTCGAGTCGCCAACGGCCTCGGCCCCTCGTTCGCGGATAACGGCCTGGCTAGATCGAGCAAGCCCGACGGCGTTCTCAACCTACTGCATTGTCGCCGCGTTCACGACCTATTTCTGTATGTACGCGTTCCGCAAGCCTTTCACGGCCGCGGAGTTTGCTGATATTTCGTTGATGGGGCTCAGCTACAAAGCGGTGCTCGTCGCCGTGCAAGTCGCCGGCTACACGCTCTCGAAGTTCATCGGCGTCAAGGTAATCGCCGAGATGCCCGCCGGCCGCCGCGCGGCGTCCATCCTCGCGCTGATCGGACTAGCCGAGGTCGCCCTGTTAGGGTTCGCGCTCGTCCCACCGCCCTACAACTTCCCGATGCTGTTCCTCAACGGGCTCCCACTGGGGATGGTCTTCGGACTCGTCGTGTCATTCCTTGAGGGGCGGCGCCTTACCGAGGTCCTTTCCGCTGGGTTGTGTGCGAGCTTCATCGTGTCGTCCGGCGCGGTAAAGTCGATCGGACGCTGGATGCTGGTGGAAGGCGGCGTCGGCGAGTTCTGGATGCCGTTCCTGGTTGGCGCCATCTTTGTTATGCCCTTGACGCTCGCGGTCTGGATGCTCAGCCAGACGCCGCCGCCAAGCGCCGCCGACGTCGTTCATCGCACCGAGCGTGTCCCGATGGACCGCGCCAGCCGGGCCGCCTTCTTCCGCCGACATGCGCTGGTGCTGACAGGCCTGGTGGCGATCTTCGTTGCTCTCACCGTGCTGCGAAGCCTACGCGACGATTTCGCCGTCGAGATCTGGCGCGACCTCGGGCACAGCGGCGCGCCGTCGGTCTTCGCGATCTCCGAGATGTGGGTCATGCTCGGTGTGATCGTCATTAACGGCGGCGCCGCGTGGATCAAACCCAACCGGTCGGCGATGCTCTTCTCGCTCGTGCTGGTGCTGTTCGGCTTGGTGCTCGTGCTGCTGAGCTTGCTAGGTCGCTCGGCGGGACTGCTCGACCCCTTTATGTTCATGGTGCTCATCGGCCTCGGAGCCTACATTCCGTACGTTGCCTATCACACCACTGTCTTCGAGCGTTTGATCGCGCTCTATGGCGAACGCGCAAACCTTGGCTTCCTGATCTGTGTGGCGGACGCCGCGGGCTACTTCAGCTACGTCGTCGTCATGTTTGCTAAGCCGCTGCTTGTAGCGCAGAGTTACCTAAGCCTCTTCACGCTGCTCTCCTTCTGGATTGCAGTAGGCTCACTCGCCATCGGCGCGGTGCTGCTAGTTCACTTCGCCCGACCAACCAACGCTAGCTCGGCAGCGGCAGAGCCGCTAACAAGCACCGTGTCATAGCTCGCTAGAATTCTTGGCGATTCCTGGCGTTCTTGGCGTCGTGTGGTTCCTACTGCCGCCCCGCCAATTGCCGCTCGACATACTTCGCCAGCACGTCGGTCTCGATGTTGACGTGGTCGCCGACCTTGCGGCCGCCGAGCGTCGTGACGCCAAGCGTGTGCGGAATCAGCGCCACACTGAACCGTCCCCCCTGCGCCAAACCAACAACGGGTGGCAAGTCTTCGACATCGACGAGCGTCAAACTAACGCCGTCAACCGCTACGGAGCCCTTGCTCGCCATCTGGCGGATTTGAATAGCAGGGACGTGGAACCAATACTTCGACCAATCACCTTCTGGCTCAATCGCATCAACAACGCCGAGGCAGTCGACGTGGCCCGTAACATAGTGCCCGCCGAGTTGGTCGCCGGCCTTCAGCGAGGGCTCGAGATTCACTCGGCTACCGGCTTTTAGGTCGCCAAGATTCGTGCGCGAGAGCGTCTCGCTCCCCGCCTGAAACGCGACCGCATCGCCTTCAATCCCAACGACCGTCAAGCAGCAGCCGTTGATGCAAACACTGTCGCCAATCGCCACACTGCCGGCAATCAACGCGTCACGCACCGTCAGCCGCACGCCGGGCCCTTCTTCGGCGAGCGAGACGACTTCAGCGAGGGATTGAACGAGGCCGGTGAACATGAAGCGGTTAGCGGTTAGGCGTTGGCGGTTAGCAGGCTAAGCCGCAAAGCGGCCCTTCTTGGCTAACAGCTAACCGCTAACTGCTAACCGCTCGCACGTCAGTGCAAAACGGGACAAGCATCGAACCATTCGCGGCGCTGCGCCGCCATCCACTCGGTGCATTCGACCGGGCCCCAGCCGCCGGGCTCGTACGTTAACAGCTTCGGCTGGTCGGTCGCGGCCCAGGTGTTAAGGATCGGGTCGCAGATGCCCCACGCGGCTTCGACCTCGTCGGCGCGGGCGAAGAGGCTCGCGTCCCCTTCGATCGCGTCGAGCAGCAGCCGCTCGTACGCCTCGGGGATGCTGCCGCCGAAGTTCTTCTGGTAGTTGAAGTCGAGGTCGGTCTGCCGCATCGTCATGCCGGCGTCGGGGACCTTCGTTTGGAAGTGCATCTGGATCCCCTCGGCCGGCTGCACCTGGATGATTAGGCGGTTGGCGTCGCGGATCGTCTTGGGCCCTTCCTTGAACAGCATGTGCGGCGGCTGGCGGAACTGGATGACGATCTGTGTCGTGCGGCAGCTCATCGCCTTGCCGCTCCGCAGATAGAACGGCACCCCCTGCCAACGCCAGTTGTCGATCCCCAGCTTGATCGCCGCAAAGGTCGCCGTTTTGCTATTCTCCGGCACGCCCTCGGCTTTGAGGTAGCCGTCGTACTGGGCGCGGACCGTGTCGCGGGCGATGTCCTTGGGCGTCTTCGGACGGACCGCGAGCAGCACCTTCACCTTCTCGTCACGCACCGGGTCGGCCGCGTAGCGCGCGGGCGGCTCCATCGCGGTGACCATCAGCAGCTGCAGCAGGTGGTTCTGGATCATATCCCGCACCACGCCCGCCGAGTCGTAGTACCCGGCGCGGCTGCCGACATTGACCTCCTCGGCCACGGTGATCTGCACGTGGTCGATGTACTGTCGGTTCCAGATCGGCTCAAAGATCGCGTTGGCGAACCGCAGCACGAACAGGTTCTGGACCGTCTCTTTGCCGAGGTAGTGGTCGATGCGATAGACCTGATGCTCCTTGAAGTGAGCATGCACGGTGTTGTTCAAGGCCTTGGCCGAAGCGAGGTCGATGCCGAAAGGCTTCTCGATAACCACGCGGCGGTCACAGCCGCCGTCCTCGCAAGCGAGCCCCGCCTTGCCGAGCTGTTCGACCGCCTGCCCATAGAACCGCGGCGCTGTCGAGAGGTAATAGACCCGCGATGCGTTCTGACCGCCTTCAAGTTCGCCAAGGAACTTGCCGAGCGCGACGAAGTCGGCTTGGTCGCCGATGTCGCCGGCGTGATAGAAGACCTGCTTGGCAAACTCGTCCCAAACCTCCGGCTTGAACTTATCGCCAGC
The DNA here is from genome assembly GCF_007753265.1 of Botrimarina mediterranea. Classification (NCBI taxonomy): domain Bacteria; kingdom Pseudomonadati; phylum Planctomycetota; class Planctomycetia; order Pirellulales; family Lacipirellulaceae; genus Botrimarina; species Botrimarina mediterranea. Next base: position 3,604,930 of record NZ_CP036349.1, on the reverse strand, counting down.
GAACTCCTGCGTCGTTGCCCGCAGGTCCTTCCGCCACTCGTCATGCGAAAACGCGGTGCGGCTAAAGCCCACGATCCGCGCATCCTCCGGCAAACGTTTCTTGCGCTTGAGGTTGTACAGCGCAGGGATCAGCTTGCGGCTGGTGAGGTCGCCCGAGGCGCCGAAGATAACGATGGTGTGCGGCATGGGGGTCGTTTAGTTAACCACGGAGGCACAGAGGACGCAAAGAGGGAGGAAGGTCAGCTTCGTAGGTCAGGCTGTGCCTGACGTCCCGCGATCCGTTGCGGTTGAAGCGTCGGGCACTACGTTACTGCTTATGTCCGCCGGCAACGAAGTCAAAAAACAGCCTGTCGCCAATCTTCAGTTGAGGGTTGTCCGAGTATTCGGGTTCGTCAAACGTCCCACCGCAAGCAATGTCAATCGCTTTCTCTCTTGTTGCAGCGGACCAATCGGTTCGCGTCAACCAAACTTTCGGCGGCCAATCAGCGTGTCGGTCAATCCCATTGTTCTTCAATCCCGCCCACGGCTCCGTTGAAGCGGTCAGTTCATGAAGGTCTCGAAATCTACTGCACCGCACTTGCATGGTATTCATGCCTTGCTGTGAGCGTACGATGACAAAGAAGTAACCGTCGTAGTGCTGAGCTCGCTCGATTTGTCTCGCCCGTTGGTCAACTGCAAGCACTAACGCGACCAACCCGATCACAATCAGCATCGACCGCAGTGAAAATCTTGCGAGTCTCGATAACCGAAGTCGAGGAACCGGTATCTCGATCTTGATATGTCGCTCTTCCGACATCAATTACTCGACCTTTCTCCGCGCCCTCCGTGCCTCTGTGGTTAACCAGCCTCACGAAGGATCCTTCCGCAGCTCAATCCACTCCGTATGGAAAAACTCCCCGCGTGGCTTGTCGGTCCGTTCGTAGGTGTGGGCGCCGAAGTAGTCGCGTTGTGATTGCAGCAGGTTCGCGGGCAGGCGTTCGCGGCGGAAGCCGTCGTAGTACGCCAGGGCCGTGTAGAACGCCGGGACGGGGATGCCCAGTAGGGCCGCTTGCGACACGACGTGACGCCAGGCGTCTTGGGCCTTGTCCACCGCGTCGGCAAAATAGGGCGCCAGGAGAAGATTCTCGAGCTTCGGGCTCTTGTCGAACGCTTCCTTGATGCGGTCGAGGAACACGGCGCGGATGATGCAGCCGCCACGCCACAGCATCGCGCAGTCGCCGTAGTTGAGCGGCCAGTCGTGCTCGACCGCAGCCGCCTGTAATTGCACGAAGCCCTGCGCGTAGCTAACGATCTTCGAGGCGTAGAGCGCCTGACGCACCTGCTCGATGAACTGCTTTTTGTCGCCCGCGTACTTCGGGTTGGGTCCCTTCAGCAGTTTGCTGGCGCGGACGCGCTCGTCTTTGCGAGCCGAGAGGCCACGGGCGTAGACGGCTTCGGTCACCAGCGTGCTCGGCACGCCGAGGTCGAGCGCCAGTTGGCTCATCCACTTGCCAGTCCCCTTGGCGCCGGCCGTGTCGAGCACCAAATCGACCATGTCTTTGCCGGTCTCAGGGTCCTTGACGCTGAAGATGTCGCGGGTGATCTCGATCAGATAGCTGTCGAGTTCGCCCGTATTCCATTCGGCGAAGACCTCGTACAGCTCGTCGTTGCTGAGGCCGAGGCCCTCCTTGAGCATCGAGTAGGCCTCGCAGATCAGCTGCATGTCGCCGTACTCGATGCCGTTGTGCACCATCTTCACATAGTGCCCGGCGCCGCGGGGGCCGACCCACTCGCAGCAAGGGATGTCGCCATTGGGCCCAACCTTGGCGGCGATCGCCTGGAAGATCGGCTTGAGGTGCGGCCACGAGTCGGGCGAGCCGCCCGGCATCATGCTGGGGCCCTTGAGGGCGCCCTCTTCACCGCCGGAGACGCCCGTGCCCGAGTAGAGGAAGCCCGCCGCCTCGACTTCTTTGGTGCGCCGTTCGGTGTCGGCGTAGTAGGTGTTGCCGCCGTCGATGATGATGTCGCCCGGCTCGAGGTAGGGCGTCAGCTCTTTGATCACGGCGTCCACGGCGGGGCCCGCCTTGACCATCATCATGACCTTGCGCGGGCGCTTGAGGCTCTTGCAAAGTTCTTCCACCGTTTTGCAACCGACGAACGCCTTCCCCTTCGCCCGGCCGTTGACGAAGTCCTCCATCACGCTGGTCGTGCGGTTGTAGACCGCGACGCGGTTGCCGCGGCTCTCGACGTTGAGGGCCAGGTTTTCGCCCATAACGGCCAGGCCAATCAGGCCAAAATCGCACAACTCGCTCACGGCAGCCTCGCACAGGAGAGGAAGAACGTCACCCAAAACCGCAACGGTAGGGCGCGACCGGCGTGGTGGTCAATCCGGTGCGACGGGAACCGCCAAGACGCCAGGAGCGCCAAGGAACGCCAGGGAAGAAAAAGCTAGACGGGATTTACAGGATCGACAGGATAAGAGTTCCGTCAATTCATCCCGTCGATCCTGCTAATCCTGTCAAAAAACTCTTGGCGATCCCTGGCGCTCTTGGCGTCTTGGCGGTTCCGTTATTAAGGAAGGCCAAGGCGCATGAGTGAATACGCCGGTAGGGCTTCGATCCGGCGGTCGATCTCTTCGATCTGGGCGTTGAACCGTGGGTCGCCTTGGCCGCCGTAGGTTTTGACAACGTCGTTCAGCGGCAGGCCTTCGGGGAGTCCGTCGATGGCCGGCAGGTAGTTGTCGATGCGGAAGCTCGTCGCCAGCCCGGCCGTGGGGGGATTGCCGGCGAGCACGCCCTTGGCGAACCGCACGCCGGCGCGGTCGGCGGCGAGGTCGGCGAAGCTGAAGCCCGAGCCGCCTTCTCGTGTCGCATCGGCCAGCTCTTTGCCGAAGCCCCAGAGGTAGGCCTCTTTCTCGCCCAGCAGCGCCGTCATCGCCGCCGAAACGAAGAAGTGCTTCACGAGGTCTTCGCGCCCGCGTGCGGTGGGCTTGCCGAGCAAGTTGAGCCGTTGCCGACGCTGTCGATCGGGTTCGATGCCTTCGACGGCGGCCCGCGTGCGCGGGTTCATCCGCAAGGCGCCGGAGTTATCGATCGCGATCCCGACGCCGATCACAAAGCCCTTTGGGTCATCCGCAGCCCCAGCCGCGGCGCGGACGAGTTCGTCGGTAAGCTCGTCCCCCTTGAGGCGGGCGTCGAAGTCTCGCTTCTGATTGCTCGCGGCGGCGCGTGTGACCGCTTCGATCACCGCGGCGGCGGCGGCTTCGCTGCGGTCGTCGCTGGTGACGGCGCCCGAGTCTTCGGCCTTGCCGTCGCCCCCAACCTGGGCCAGTCGTCGCAGCAACGCCACGCCGGCCGGTTCACCCGGCGTCAGCGACGACAGCGTTGTGTAGACCTGTTGCAGGCGATTGCGCCGCGATTGCGTAATGCCTGCCAAGTCACGGACGCCGCGCCGACGGACTTCTTCGCCAACCATCGCGATCGCCAGCGTGTTCACCGGGTCGAAGCGGACGACCTCGCTGCGCAGACGCACGGGGCGATCGCCGAGCACCGGTCGCATGACACTGGCGGCTTCCGGGCTATGACCGGCACCCAAGTAGTGGCCAAGCTCGTGCACCAGCAGCTCGATCCGTTCCGCTTCGCTGATCCGCGGCGACCACTCCCGGAGCATCACGTGGCGCCGCAGCGGGCCGCGTGTGCCGCCCATGTGCTGCCGCCCCAGTTGGAGGCTGTACTGGCTCGTGAACCCGATGGCGATCGCGTCCTCCGGCGGCGTGATGGTGTTCTCGAACTCACGGAAAGACTGCGTGAAGTCCGTCACCGCGTTGTTCGACTGCCAAGTCTGAAAGCCTACCGGCACGAACTTCACGCCCGATTGGCGTTCGACGATCTCCGACGCCTTCTTCAGCCGCTGAGTGAGACGGGACTGCCACTGCGCCTCTCGCATCGGCTCATCGTCGTCCACGCAAACGATGACCTTCACCGGCGCGTCACTGGGGCCGGCGCCAGTCCGCCAGGCCGCGGGGTTGGGCGCCCCCATCACCTCACCCGTCAAACCGATCCGCCGCAACTCGACGCCGGTGTGCCCGCCGAGCGTGTGGGAGACGAACCGGTAGATCGCGTCCGCAGCGAGCGCCTCGGACTTGCGATTGAGACCGGCGCCATAGGTAGCCGTCAGCGGTGTGCCTGAGAAGAACGGGATCGAATCGCCCGGCGCGATCATCTGCGACAGCTTGGCGCCGGCGCTGCCGACCTCGACGGCGACCGGCGCCGTCGTGTGGTTGGCGATCACGACCGTGGCCGCATCGGCCCGCGCCGCCAGCGCAGCGACCAGCACCGAAAGGGCGAACGGGCGGAGCACGGAGCATCGGTCAGGCATGCCCCCATTTTAAGGCATGCGCTGGCTAAAATCGCCTGTTTTTTAGACCGTTTGTGCCGTGACGGCTTCCGGGAACGCGGCGAGGAACGAAGCCCGGGTGACGATCACCGGGGGAAGCACGCCGCGGGAGGCCTTCTCTTCCTTGAGCTTCTCGATGTGGGTCTGACTCAGTTCCCGGCCCGACCGCAGCAGCGTCGCCCCGCCGGCGCCGGTGAGGTCCTCGAACAGCACCAGTCCCGGCTGCAGATTCTCGATGTCCACGGGGACTCCCTCGACTTCGATGTCGCTGGGATAGGCGTCTCGAGCCGCGGCGGCGAGCTTGTCATTGAGCGCCGGCAGCGTCTTGCGGATCGCCTCCATCGCGATGGCGCACTCGACGCCCGAGTCCACCATCGCCTCGATCATATGGGCCACACGCAGCAGCGCGGCGCCGTTGAGGATGACGTCCGACGGGTCCTCCGAGTTGGCGTGCACCAGCGCGCCGTCCGTCGTTGGAACACAGCGGATGATCTCGGCGACCGGGTCAAGCCGCGGGATACGCTGCACGATCCGCGCGGCGGTGGTGCAAGCGCGATTGAGCTGCATGTTTGCTTGTGTCGGCGAGACGTTCACGCCCGACTGCTGCTGCGTCTGCATCGCGAAGCCGAGCAGGAGGACCTTGGCGGCCACTTTGTACTCCCACCGCGCCGGCAGCAGGCAACGCTGACGGAGGTCGTCGAAAATCTGTTCGGTCTTCCCCGAACGCCCCACCAGCCTCGGCTGCAGCGTCTCGACGACGTCGGCGAAAACGCCCAGCGCGCCGACGAACGTTTTGTTGAGCAGCTCGCGCTCCGACGCTTCGAGGTCGTACTGGTGCTGCGCCTGTGCGACGGCGGCGGCGATCTCTTCGGGGCGGCAAGGTTTGGTCAGGAAGCGGAAGACCTGCCCCTCGTTGACGGCGCGGATCGCCGTCTGCACGTCCTGGTTGCCCGTCAGCATCATGTAGACGGTGTGCTTCGCGACTTGCCGCGCCTTCTCGATGAATTGCACGCCGTCCATCCCCGGCATCCGCATGTCGCTGACGACAACGGAATAGGTGGTGGATCGCATACGGTCCAGGGCCTCGGGGCCCGAGAGCGCCGTGTCGAGATTGAGCTTCAGTCCGAGACAACGCTCCATGCTTGATAGGAGCATCTGGTCGTCATCGACGAATAGCACGCGGTTGTCCATGGCCTACACCGATTGCAAGAAAGCGGGGTTCGTTGATCGATTACACAAAAGAGTAGTTTTTTTGGCGGCGTGGCGTCGGCTCCAGACCGGCCTATGTGGTAGTCCGGTCCCGAAACCGTCTGCCTATATCATCACGTGTTCAAGAGGATGTTTGTGAAGGCTCGCGTCTCGGCTTCGGGGCTGCTTGAGCGGGAGCCGGACACGGAGGGTCGTCCCGGCAAACGGCTTGGTTTCGACGTCGATAGCTCCGCCGTGATTCTTGACGACGATGGAGTGGCTCAGTGACAGGCCTTGGCCGGTCCCCTTCCCGACTTCTTTCGTCGTAAAGAACGGATCGAAAGCACGCCGCCGAACGTCCTCCGGCATCCCGCTGCCGTTGTCGGTGAACTCGAATACGGCCTCGGCCCCCTCGGTGAAGGACCTCACCGTGATCAGGCCCGCCGGCGCAAGGGGGTCGTGTTCGCGCCGCTCGATGACCGCGTCGGCCGCATTCACAATCAGGTTCACAAACACCTGGTTGATCGCGCCGCCTTGGCATTCGACGTGCGGCAAGTCGGGATCGAGGTCAAGCGTCAGTTCGCCAGCCATCTTCCAGCGGTTGCGAGTCACGGTCACCGTGCTCGAGAGGCCCCGGTTGAGGTCGGTGAGCGTGTGACGCTGCTCGCCGGGGTGCGAGAAATCCTTCATCGCACGCACGATTTGTAGGACGCGGTGGACCCCTTCATGGCAATCGGCAATTGCCTTCGGAGTTTCTTCACGGATGTGGTCGAAGTGAACGCGCTTCAGCAGGTCGCGGATCTCAAGCTGCCGGTCACGCCAAGACTGCGGCGGCGCCATCGGGTCGAGCAGCCCCTCGAACGCCCTAAAGACCTCGAACCACGCGCCCGAGCACTGCTGCAGGAACTCGATGTTGTTCTCGACGAATTGCAGCGGGGTGTTCATCTCATGGGCGACGCCCGCCGCGAGCTGACCGATCGATTCTAGCCGCCGCGCGTCGGCGAGCTGCCGCTCCAGCTCACGCTGTTGTGTGACGTCCGAACCGATCGCGACAAGCACGTCACGGTCGAGCAGGCGGGCGGTCTGGACGTTTAGCAGGGCGGGGTAAGTCGTCCCGTCCCGGCGGACATGCATCGTCTCGAAGTCCTTCCGCGCCGTCTTGCCGGATAGAATGTCGGCGATGCGTTTATCAACGTCGGCATGAAGGTCCGCCGGGGTGATGTCGTACGGGGTCATCCCGCGTAGTTCTTCCAGCGAGTAGCCGAGGTTTTCGCGCGCGCCGCGGTTGACCTCCAGGAACTGCTTCGTTTTAGGGTCGCAGACGAAGAGGAGCTTGTTGGATTCTTCGATGATCTTCGCCATGCCAGCGTCGCGCATCTCCGCCGACTTCCGTGCATCGATATCGATGAGGATTCCCGTTAGACACTCTGGCGCGCCTTGCGGAGTCATCGAAACCGCGCGACCGAGTACCTGGACCCAGCGGTAGCTCCCGTCGGGACGCCGGAGACGGAACTGCCGATCGTACGGCTTGCCGTCCGCGACACTGGCCGCGTCCTCGGGCGTCCAGATCGTCAGGTCTTCGGGCGGCAAGAGGTTGCGTAGCGTCGAGATGTCGGGATGGAAGCTGAACTCTTCGATGCCGATTCGTTCGAGCCAGTCGGTGCTCAGCTCGAAGTAGCCCGTCGCGACGTCCCAGTGCCAGCGCCCGAGGTCGGCGCCCTTCATCGCCAAGTCGAGCGCCGCTTGGCTTGCTTCCAGTGCGTCGGCGAGCCGCTCGGCTTTGTGCTTCTCTTGGAGGATCAACTCCTGAGCTTGCCGTTCCTGGGTGCGATCGAGCTGGGTCACGATGACGGCGCCGCGCTCGTGCGCCGGGAGCGGACGCACCTTGACCTCGAAGCAGCGCTCGTCATCGGGCAGTTGGACAAGGCATTCGGTGTGGAACGACGGCCCACCGCCCCCAGCGATCCGCGTGACGGCCTCGACGATCTGCTCCGCCGAGCGTTGGTCATAAATCTTTCCGGCGCGATACAACTCCTCGAAGCCCGCGCCGACGCGGGCTTGGTCGCCGACGCCCGCCGAGTAGGCGAATTTGTCCCAAGTGCTGTTCGTCTCGACGATCTTGCCGTTCTCGTCGAGGATGCAGATTTGCAGATCGACCCCGTCCAATACCGCGAGCAAGAACTCGCCGTAGCCACGCAGCTCGGTGGCGTGCTGACTCATCAGCTCGGCCGTCGTCGTCGCTTCACCGTCGTGAAAGGCTTGCGATACCCGCTCGTGCAACGCAGCGGCGAGGGCGCCGGCGTCGTCGGCCTCATCGACCCGGATGGCGTCGGCGTGGGGCGCGCGGTTCGCCAGCGCGAGCGAGCGCCGCAGCGTCTGCAGATCGGACTCGATGCCGTGTTCGGACAGGTTGAGACCCAGTCGTTCTTCGTGAGGGGTCACACGGACCCACGATTTTGGCATGGCGAACGCCAGCAGTACGAAGATCGGCACGAACGACGTTACCGCAATCACGACTCCGCCAATCGCTTGGATGACGAACTCACTGATCCCGCCCTCGGCGCCAGGCGCAATCGGTTGCATCAAGAGACCGACCAGTCCACCAACGCCATGCACCGGAAACGCGCCGACGACATCGTCCACCCTCCACCGGGCAAGCAACGACGCGGCGGCCGTTGCCGCGAAACTCGCGCAGACGCCAACAAGCACCGCCGAGGAAGGAGTCGCCACGTTCGCCGAGGCGCAGATCGCCACGAGTCCCGCAAGCAGGCCGTTGATGACAACCTCGGGTGAGACGACGGGGCCACGGAGCCGACAGAAGCCGAGGCTCGCTGCCCCGCCTGCGGCGCCTGCCATCATGGTGTTGAGGACGACCAGCCCCACCGACTCATTGAACCCCAGCGTGCTGCCGCCATTGAACCCTACCCAGCCGACAGCCAGCAGCATCGCGCCCAGCATGGCGAGCGGCAGATTGTTCTTCGGAAAGCCCTTGGCGGCGCGTTGGCGGCTGAACCGTCCGAGCCGCGGCCCCACCGCGATGGCGCCAGCGAGCGCTGCGAAGCCACCCGTCACGTGGACGACGCCCGAGCCGGCGAAGTCGTCGAAGCCGATCGCATTCAGCCACCCGGGCCCGCCCGACCAGACGCCGCCCCAGGCCCAGTGCCCGACGAGCGGATAAACGACGGCGGCGATCAGTCCGCAGATCGCGACGTACGCGCCGATCCTTATCCGTTCGGCGACGGCGCCACTGACGATCGTCGTGGCGCTCGCACAAAAGAGCGTTTGGAACAGCAAGAAGGTAGCGAACCCGCCGGAGAGTCCGTCGCCGAACGCCAACGGGTTGCCGATAAATCCGCTCCAGCTGGCGCCAAACATCAACCCCGCCCCGACCGCGACGTACACCAACGGCGTCAGCGTCAGATCGACAAGATTCTTCAGCGCGACGTTCACCGCGTTCTTGCTGCGCGTCAGACCGGCTTCCAAGCAGAGAAAACCGGCCTGCATCAGCAGCAGGAGGCCGCTACAGGTCAGAAGCCAGAGCTGGTCGATCGCGGAGAGGTTCATCGTCGGCAGGGCAGCGTCGTGCAGTCGGAAGAATTCCTTTGCATTCCGAAGCGTAGAACCGCGATCGCAGCGCGTCAGAATCAGGACCTCTAAATCCCGAGGCCCGATGACGAACGCGCCGATTGTGACGGCTATGCCATCGCTGACATGAAGAACGACGGGTCCGGGCTACGAAGCCCAGCGATAGAGCGTCGCGAAGTTCTTTCGCATAAAGCCGTCCCAGTACGCGCGGTTGCGCCAACGCGGGACGTACTGATAAGGCGCCTCCCAGTCCTGGGCGGCGACGCGCTCGCGCATCACCGCCGGGTGCGTGCCGCAGAACGGCTCGCAACGTGACACGTCGTAGGCGTAATCCTCCGCGACCTGCCGCTCGGCTTGCTTGAGGCCGACGCCCTCGTCGCCGTTGTAGTAGCGCAAGAACTCGCTGTGCTTCTGGTTCATCACCCGCGGCGGGCGGACCCAGCCGTAGTGATAAATCCAAGCGCCGCTCGCCGCTGTGCGCAGCTTCCGCGTCCCGGTTGCCGTCGTGACGCCAAAGCCACACGCATCGCCGACCGATACGACGCCCACACCGTTCCGGACGATCCGCACCTGCTTGCGATAAGGCAACGGGTCGCGTAGGTCAAAACTGCCCTTGAAGTGGTGGTAGCGGAACGACAGCCCCTCAACTTCCGGCTTTTCCAGGTTGCGTTCCATCGCCCGGCGCAGCCGGTCGTAGTCCTGCTCGTGGAGGACCTCGTCGCCCTGCAAATAGAAGCACCAGTCGCCTGAGCACGCAGCGAGGGCCTTGTTCGTCTCCACCGCCAGCACCTTGCCGCCCTTCTGCAGCGCCGGGTCCCAGACGGTGTCGAACGCGCGGACCTTCGGCGAGCCGATCGCGCGCAGCATCGCGGGCGTTTCGTCGGTGCAGTTGCCGACGGCGACCACCAGCTCGTCCACCAGCGGCAAGAGCGACCGAATGCTCTCGACGAAGGGATAACCAAGTCGGGCGCCGTCGCGCAGGATCGTGAAGCCGCTGACTTTCATGCCGCCTTCTCCGCAAGCTTGTCGAGATGAACCGCCGCCGCGCGATAGACGCGCTCGACCGACAGGTCTTGCATGCAGCGGTGATGCTTTAGCGGGCACGACCGCTCCCAGCAGAACTGGCAATCGAGCTTTAGCGACAACGGCGTCTCACCCGCGTAGTGCGTGCGTGTCACGCTCGGATCGGTCGGCCCGAACAGGCTCACCACCGGTTTGCCGAAGGCGATGCCAAAAAACCGCGGCCCGCTGTCGGTCGTCACGAGCATCCGCGAGCGCTTGATGATCGCCTTCGAAAGCCCGATCGGCAGTTGCTCGACTTCGCCAAGGCTCCGTACGCGCGGCGAAGCGGCAAGCTCCGCGATCCGCCCCGCCGTCTCGCGCTCGCCGGGGCCGCAGTTGATGACGACCGAGGCGTCGCTCGTCGCGGTAATTCGTTTGGCAAGCTCGGCAAAGTGCTCGGCGGGCCAACCCTTCGCGTCGCCGTAGGCGCCGCCCGTGTTGAAGACGACGACGCGATCACCGCTCGGCAGACCGAGCCGCTCCCAGGCCGCGTCGGCGGCGGCTTCGTCATTAGCAGTCGTCGCCAGTCGCAGCGTCGGCGGGCGCCACTCGCCGCCCGTCGCGTAAGCAAGGTTCAAGTAAGAATCGATCGCCGGCAGCGGCGCGCGCTTGCCGGACTTCACCGGCTCACGCAGCCGCGTCGTCAGCAGCCACGAGCGGTAATCGCGGTCGTAACCGATCCGCTCTTGCGCGCCGCTCCGCCATGCGAGCCACGCTGTCCGCAGCGAGTTGGTGAGCAGTACCACCGCGTCGAGCCGCTCATCACGTAGCGCCGCGACAACCGCCCTGCCCTGCAACTCGGGCTGTTTCGCCTTTGGCTTGTAGAAGATGTTGCGGTCGATGTACCCGAGACCATCGACCACATCCGCCACGTACGGCCGCATGACGCCGACCATGTGACCGCTCGGACCGACCAGCTCGCGCAACGAGTCGAGCGCCGGCGTCGTCATGACGGCGTCGCCGATCCAGTTCGGTAAAAAAACGCCGAGTCGCATCCGTGCGGCTCCGTTAGTAAGTGGCTATCTGAAGCCGCAACTTACTCGAAAACCGCCGGCGCCAGCAACGTGAGTCGTTGGCCACGAAAAAGCACAGAAAGCACAAAGAAAGAGTTGCCAGACAAGAAGCACTTTTTTTGTGCCTCTTGTCCCTTTTCGTGGCCCGATTTCTTAGCGGCTTTCAGCTAGCAGTCGATGCCCCGTGCGCGGAGGTCGTACTCCAGCCGCGCCGTGTCGCTGAAATGCACCGCGTCGATGCCACAGGCGATGGCGCCGGCGACGTTTTCTTGGCGGTCGTCGGTGAAGAAGAGCTTCTCGGCCGGCACGCCCGCCTTGGCGATCGCCGCCTCATAGATCGCCGGCGAGGGCTTCATTGCGCCGACCTGGAAGCTGCCGATCTGGACCTCGAACACCTTGGTCAGCGTCGGGAAGCGTCCGTCGAGGAACCACCGCCAGTGCATCCCGCAGGTGTTCGACAACAGGCCCAGCCGGTAGCCCGCTTCGTGCAGCCGGTCGAGCAGTTCGAGCGACGCCTCGATCGGCCCAAAGATATCGTTCGACGCCTGCTCGAGCTGCTCCCGCTGCGGTCGTTTTCCGATCCGCTCGGAGAGCTGCTCAAAATACTCGTCGTCAGAGACTTGCCCGGCCTCAAGCTGCCACTGGAGGTCCCCCTCGCAAGGCGTTCCTGACGGCATCAGGGCTTCGCGCATGATGTGAGGCTCCACGCCCGCTGCCGCCGCCATCTGCCGCAGCATCTTGGCGTGGTCGAAGGTCAGCAGCACGCGGCCGAGGTCGAAATAGAGAAATTCAGGCGTCGTCATGGCGGTAGTTGTACCTCAATGATCGCCCCCTAGGCGAGCCGGGGTTTCCTCGCCCCCGGGGCCTGCATTTACGAAAGGAGATCGGGGGAGGTTTGGTGATAGGGGGGATCACAAGCGGACGGGTGAGGGCCCACTACCAAGAGCCGAGTGCGTCGCAGGGAGCGGTCGCTTGAAAATGGGGGATAAACGCCAGCCGCTCGGCGGCTGCCCGATTATCCCCAAGAGCCCCAACGCATCGCCCACCACCTAATGGCAGTTTCCTCCCTACCCTTGCTCCCCACCCGCTTGCGATCCCCCGTATCACCAACATCCCCCTATCCCCTTCCCCTGAACCACCCGCCATCCCCTGCGGCGCGAACCCCCGGGCGGTAAACTGCATCCCCTGTAGCACGAGCCGGGGCCGAGGACGGCCCGACTCACAAGCCCCGCTGAGGGGCTGATTGCTAACTGCTAACGACCAACCGCTAACCGCTTCCACCCATGCTCAACAAGTACTCCTCGCAGATCACGCAGCCCAAGTCGCAAGGCGCCAGCCAGGCGATGCTCTACGCCACCGGCATCTCAGAAGATCAGATGAGCCAGCCCCAGGTGGGCATCGCCAGCGTTTGGTACGAGGGGAACCCCTGCAACATGCACCTCATGGACCTCGCCGTGAAGGTCAAGGAAGGCATGGCGCCCGCCGGGCTGGTGGGCCTGCGGTTCAACACCATCGGCGTCTCCGACGGCATCTCGATGGGCACCAGCGGCATGTCCTACTCGCTCCAGTCGCGCGACATCATCGCCGACTCGATCGAAACCGTCATGCAGGCCCAGTGGTACGACGGCCTCGTGGCCCTCCCCGGCTGCGACAAGAACATGCCCGGCTGCGTGATGGCGATGGGCCGCCTCAACCGCCCTGCGATCATGGTCTACGGCGGCACCATCAAGCCCGGCTTCACCAAGATCAAAGGCGAGCCGGGAGCGTCAGCGACCGGAGAGAAACGCGACATCGTCTCCGCCTTCCAGTGCTACGGCGAATTCCTCGCCGGTCGCATCACCGAAGAAGAACGCCAGGACATCGTCCGCCACAGCTGTCCCGGCGCCGGCGCCTGCGGCGGCATGTACACCGCCAACACCATGGCCTCGGCCATCGAAGCGATGGGCATGTCCCTCCCCTACAGCAGCAGCACCCCCGCCGAAGACCCAGCCAAACTCCAGGAATGCCTTGAGGCCGGCAAGGCGATCCGCCACCTGCTCGAAAAAGACATCAAGCCGCGCGACATCATGACGCGCCAAGCGTTCGAGAACGCGATGGTCCTCATCATGGCCGAAGGGGGCTCGACCAACGCCGTCTTGCACCTGATCGCGATGGCCCGTGCCGTGGACGTGGACCTCACGATCGATGACTTCCAGAAGGTCAGCGACCACGTCCCCTACCTCGCCGACCTCAAGCCCTCCGGCAAGTTCGTCCAAGAAGACCTCCACAAAGTCGGCGGCACGCCGGGCGTGCTCAAGATGCTGCTTAAGGAGGGCCTCATCGACGGCAACTGCCTCACCGTTACCGGCAAGACGCTCGGCGAAAACCTCGAAGCTCTCCCCGGTCTCACCGAAGGCCAGAAGGTCGTGATGCCGCTCGACAAGCCGCTCAAGGCGACCGGCCACATCCGCATCATGCGCGGCAACTTCTGTCCCGACGGCGCCGTCGCCAAGATCACCGGCAAAGAGGGCTTGGTGTTTAAGGGCGTCGCCAACTGCTTCGACAGCGAAGAGGACATGCTGCACGCCCTCGAAGCGAAGAAGATCACCAAGGGCGACGTCGTCATCATCCGCTACGAAGGCCCTCAGGGCGGCCCCGGCATGCCCGAGATGCTCACCCCCACCAGCGCGATCATGGGCGCCGGCCTCGGCCAAGACGTGGCCCTGATCACCGACGGCCGCTTCAGCGGCGGCTCGCACGGTTTCATCGTCGGCCACGTCACGCCCGAAGCCCAAGTCGGCGGCCCGATCGCCCTCGTGAAGAACGGCGACAAGATCACGATCGACGCCGAGCAGAACCTGATCACCGTCGACATCACCGACGCCGAACTAGCCGCCCGCAAAAAGACCTGGACCGCCCCCGCCTACAAAGCCACCCGCGGCACGCTCTACAAGTACATCAAGAACGTGAAGAGCGCGTCGGAGGGGTGTGTGACGGATGAGTGAGGGCGACGTTTCGGAAAGGAGATAGGGGGATGTTGGTGATAGGGGGGATGGAGCTGCCGCTCCGCGCAATAGCTACCCTTTGCAGACCACGACGAAATGTCTCAGCAATACCGTGCTAAGCGACGGCTCGATCGAGAACGCAAAGCCCATGATCTTCAATTGCTGCGTGCTGTTGCTCGAGGAGGCGTGATCTCACTCCTTGCACTAGCGGGTTTCCTGTATTCGGATCGGGTCGATGAAAACACGCTACGTCGGGTTGAAGGGCGGGTTACGGAAATTGAGAGGCGTCTGAAGGGGCGGGCAAAGGAATATAGGGTAAGCACGCCAGGCGGCGAAACGCTTTCATTTGAGTTGCACCGCAGATTTGGAGGTCGTGTCCGTTCAATTGAAATTGGCGACGATGCCAAAGCTATTGTTGGAGACAGCTTTTGGGCAACCCGTACCGTCGAGTTATGGATCAATGGTGAGTGCCGATACGACAAAGCACATTTCCTAAAGGACGAAGGCTTTCGTCTACGTTCCATACTTGTGCTTTGCATGACATCCGTGCTGTTAGCTATTGCCTTGGAAATTCGCGGTCGTAAGAGTGCTCAGCCAAATACGCCTTCGTAGGTCAACCCTCACTGTTGAGCGGAGTATGTGTGATGCTCTTAAGATTGAGTTTCAGCCAAGATGGAAGGAGGAGTTAGTCTGCTCGATGGACGGCAGGCAGTTCGTTCTGGAGATGACAATGGGAGTCCTCTCGGTCTACCTCCCTTCGGAATCGAAATGGGAGGCTGATGCGCCTGAGTGGGCTAGTCATCAGTGGGAGCGAGTCAGTGATGACTTAGTGGCTTGGTGCAGTCAGCAAGACATTCCCGTAGTGATTGAGGACAGTGCCTGGGTAAGCTTCATGTAACGCTGCGAGTAGCTGAGCCGCAGCGCGGCGAAGCCCCCAGCGAATCACCAGCACGGTGTCCACCCGCTCGGCCGCTGGGGGCTCCGGCTCTCGCCTTCGACCCCAGCCACACGCCGTCTGCCCTCAAGAGTCAATTTCAGAATCGAGGTGACCCAGATGACCGTCCTCGTCGTTGGAGCAACTGGAGCAACCGGACGCCTCCTCGTGAAGGAGCTGCTGGACCGCGGGGCTTCGGTCCGAGTCGTAGCTCGGGACGTGGATCGGCTGGACGAGTCCGTAAGAGAGGCGCCCGCCCTCTCGATCGTTCAGGCGAGCATATCGAAGATGAGCGATCAGGGGATCCGGGAGCTCGTTGCAGGGTGCACGGCTGCCGTTTCGTGTCTAGGACACAACTTGAGCTTCAAAGGCCTGTTCGGACCGCCCTATCGTCTTGTGACGGACGCGACTCGTCGAATCTGCAAAGCACTCCAAGCGGAAGGTGGCGACGCGCCCCGTCGCTTCGTCCTGATGAACACCACTGGGGTGCGGAACCCGGACGTTGATGAACGGATCTCGGCGCCACAGAAGCTCATCATTCTTGCCCTGCGGCTCTTGTTGCCGCCGCACTCAGACAACGAGGGGGCTGCGCACCACCTTCGCCGAAGAATTGGCCCTTCGAATCCACACCTCGAGTGGGTCGTCGTCCGTCCCGATGGATTGGTCGATCATGACGTTGTCTCGGACTACGACCTGCACCCGTCGCCGACGCGGAGCGCAATCTTCGACGCCGGCCAGACGAGTCGCATCAACGTAGCGCACTTCATGGCCGCTCTTGTGACGGACGCTGATCTCTGGGAGCGCTGGAAGGGGGCGACGCCCGTCATCTACAACGCCGGAACCGTGTAGCCTTCGGCCGCTAGCTGCCACGCTATCTAACACTGGCCCGGCGCCATGCCCACGCGCCAGCATGGGCATGTGAACTGCCAGGAGACTTTGCCGCAACGTACATGCCCACGCTGACGCGCGTGGGCGTGGCGCCCAGATCGTGTCGTGGGCATGGGTCGCAGCGCAGCGCAGCGAAGCCCCCAGCGAATCACCAGCACGGCGTCCACCCGCCCGGCCGCTGGGGGCTCCGGCCATCGCCTTCGACCCCAGCCACCCGCCGTGAGGCGATAAGCCACGCGGCGCCGGTGGGTCAGTTTGACGCAGTGCAAGCGGCGCCGCGATGATCGATACTAGAGAAGAGAGAAGCGAGAAGCGGATGGCGATGGTCAGAGGCGGGGAGGCGGTTATCCCATCGGACTCAGGCGGTGTTTCAACCAACCCAAACCGGAGTGATCACGATGAGCCAACCCTCGGCATCCCCTTCCCTCGTCGCGCAGCAAGTCGAGCAAGAGCACGACGCGCTGCGTGACCTGCTCGGCGCGATCGCTAAGCAGTTCTCGCAAGGTCCCGGCGTCGCCCGTAGGGTCGCCGATGACCTCTTGGAACTCGGCGAGCTGCTCGGCAGACATTTCCGCACCGAAGAAGACGCCGGCTTCTTTGCCGAGATCATCGACAAAGACGCGCGCTTCACGGGCGAGGCGAGCCGGCTCTGCGACGAGCACGCAACGATGCTCCGCGACGCCAAGTCGCTCGCCGACAGGTTGTCGGTAGCCGACGACGCGGCCGCCATCTGGCCGGATCTGCGGCATGACTTCCACGAACTGAGCATCCAACTGATGCGGCACGAAGGCGACGAGAACCGCCTGCTTCAGCAGGCGTACGTCGAAGACATCGGTTCGAAGGACTGACGATGCGGGTGGCTAGGGCTCGCAGCGCAGCGAAGCCCCCA
Organism: Botrimarina mediterranea; assembly: GCF_007753265.1. Taxonomy (NCBI): domain Bacteria; kingdom Pseudomonadati; phylum Planctomycetota; class Planctomycetia; order Pirellulales; family Lacipirellulaceae; genus Botrimarina; species Botrimarina mediterranea. The sequence continues at coordinate 3,588,013 of NZ_CP036349.1, read as the reverse complement.
GCGAATCACCACCACGGCGTCGTCCCGCTCAGACGCTGGGCTCCGGCGATCGCCGGAGCCTCCAGCCACGCTCTTCAAAAAGCCCCGGAGGGGCTGAACGCCCGCCCGCCTCAGATGACCTCGTGTGGGCCTCTAGGACGCAACCTGCGGCGATCTAACCTCGAGTCGATGGATTTGCCGTTCGTTGCCTAAACCGCGTCGTACGGGGCCTTCTGGGGCCTCTGAACGCGTGTCTAGGACCACTCCCTAGCCGCTGTCGCCCCGCCGGGGGTTTCCTCTATCCTGTACCGTCGTCCCGGGGGCTCGTGTCCCTGGCGACGCACTGCCGCCCCCCGGGGCTAATGAACCCAGGCTGTTTCGCGGATGGACCCCCAACGCCCCTTGTTCGACGCCACCCCCCTGGCGCCCCCCTTTTCAGGTGGGGCTGTCGCGGGGCGGACCGCTGCGGAGTTCTTTGCCGGGGTGGGGCTCGCGCGGATGGGGCTCGAGCGGGCCGGCTGGGAAGTGGTCTTCGCCAACGACATCGAGCCCGCCAAGCGGCGGATGCACGACGGCCACTTCGGCCCGTCTCCTCACTACCACGTCGGCGACATCCACGACCTGGCCCGCGACCCGACGCAGGTCCCCCCCGCCCTGCTGGCCCACGCCTCGTTCCCCTGCACCGACCTCTCGCTCGCCGGCGGCCGCAAGGGTCTCAACGCCGGCCAGTCGTCCGCCTTCTGGGGCTGGATCGAGCTGCTGCGCGCGATGAGCGTTGAGCAACGCCCCAAGCTGCTCCTCGTCGAGAACGTCACCGGGCTCTTGTCGTCGCACAACGGCGCCGACTTCCGCGCCCTCGTCGCCGCGATCAACGACCTCGGCTACGCCGCCGACGCGATGATGGTCGACGCCGCCCACTTCACCCCACAGAGCCGGCCCAGGCTCTTTGTGATCGGCGTAGCTAGTGGATTCGAGACGCGCGCGTATCCCCCTCCCCCTTGTGGGGAGCCAGCTTTCTCAGAAAAGTGGGGGGAGGGGGGCGAAGTGGGTACACGCCCAACTAGAGATGAAGCCGGCGCGCGCTCAACAGGAGAAGAAACCTGGTACCCGGGTTCTTCACCCCTCCCCGACCCTCCCCATCAAGGGGAGGGAGACTCGGTGGCGTCCGTTAGGAGGGGCCTCAGCGTTAACGACCTTCACCCCTCCACCATCCGCCCCGCCAAACTCGTCGAAGCCATCCGCGCGAGCGCCGACCTCGACTGGGACCTCTCGGACCTCCCCGAGCCGCCCCCTTATGGCGTCGTCCAGCTCGAAGAAGTCCTCGACCGCTTGCCGGGCGACTCGCCGCAGTGGTGGAGCACCGAGCGCGCGGCGTATCTGCTCAATCAGATGAGCGACCGCCACCGCCAGACGGCCGACACGATGATCGCCGGCAAGAAGGTCTCGTACGGCGCCGTGTTCCGTCGTGTCCGCAACGGGCGCTCGATGGCCGAGCTACGCACCGACGGATTGGCGGGCTGCCTACGGACTCCCAAGGGGGGCAGCGGTCGCCAGATCCTCTTCGAGGCCGGCCGCGGCGAGTACCGCGTGCGCCTGATGAACCCCGACGAGTGCGCCCGCCTGATGGGCGCCAAGGGTTATCGAATCACGACGCCGCTCAACCAAGCCCTCTTCGGCTTCGGCGACGCGGTCTGCGTCGACGCCGTCGCCTGGGTCGCCCAGCACCGCCTCAACCCCGTGGCCGAAGCGATCCTCGGCGCCGCGGCTTCTTCTGTAAAGGATTGCACCACGACGGGCACGAAGGACACGACGAGCTGCCACTAGGAAGAACGCCGCCCCGGAAATCAGACCGTCGTGTCCTTCGTGTTCGTCGTGGTGAACACTTCTTCTTAAGACACGAGAGCGTGTTGCTCGGAGTTCGTGCGCTGGGCTTGTCGATCCATGGCCTCGTCCGACTCGTGGACGCCAGCGCATTTCGGGTCAAAGTCGCGGATCACTTCCGCCAGCCGCACGAGCTCCTTCTTCGGCGCCCGGAAGTGGATCGGCAGGTAGAGCGCTTTCTCTTTGGTCGCCTTCGCCGCGGCGGCTTCGAACGCTTGATAGCCGGCGGGCGGTTCGAGCACGACGAACGTCTTGTGGCCGAGCGTCGAATCGAAACCCTTGCGGTGTAGCTCCCGACGCAGAGCAACCGGATCGTCGGTGCAGATCGGGAACAACCAGTAGCCGTGGTCCTCGGCGGCGCGGCCGGGGCGGCTCAGGTTGGGGATCGTGCTCAGCACCGCGTCGGCGGCGTCGAGCCGCTGTTGCACCTTCACGGGGTCGAAGGTCTTCCAGCGGTGGAGCATCATCGCCAACAGCGGGTAGCTCGGCTGCTTGCGCAGCTTCCGTCCCTGGTAGTCCCGCGGCCCGTTGAAGTTACGCACCGGCGTGTTGACAAACTCTTCGAGGCCGAGCCGCCGAGCCGTATTGATGGCGATCGTGTACGGCAGGTTCTGCGTGATGAAGAGGAGTTCGGAGAACAGCACCATCCGCACGTAGAACTCGCTGCGCCGTTGCACGGGCAGCTGCGACTGGATCGCGCGCGCCTTCCGGTGAATCTCCTGATCGCGATAGCGGACGATTCCGCCCATCGTCGCCGAGCACGTCTTGAGCGGCCCGAAGCTGAACATCGTGACGTCGCTACGCGGATCGCCCCGCCACTCGTCGGCGCGGTAACATTGCGCGCAGTCTTCGAAGAGGATCAGGCCGTGCTTGTCGCACAGCTCGCGCAGCTCGTCGAGCTGTTGCCGTGCGCCGAGGACGTGGGCGTGGACGATCGCGACGGTCTTCGGCGTGATGGCCTTTTCGAGCAGGTCACGCCGCATCGACAGGGTGTCCATGTCGAGGTCGATCGGCACGGGCGTGAGGCCGTTGTCTTCGACGATCTCCGCCATCGGGCCGATGTTCATGCACGACATCAGCACCTCGCTCCCCGGCGGGAAGTCGTACGCGGCGAGGGTGACGTCGAACCCGCTTCGTAAAGACAAGCAAGCGAGCCACTCGTCGTCCGGCGACCAATAGCGCTCGACCTCGCGCTGTAGCGCCAAGCGATCGCCCGACGTAAAGATCTGCCGATAGCCAAACAGCAGGTCTCGCCATCCAAGGTCGAAACGGGTGCGCGGAATCATGCGGCAGACTCACTAGGGGATCAAAGGTCGAGCGGCGTCTCCTTTCAACCTGCGCAAAACGTTCCATCTGCCTAATTGCGCAGGTGATGATAATAACTAGGGGCGGGGCTGAGTCCAAGAACCTAAGGAGACTGAAGGCGAGCCGGGAGCCTCAGCGACCGGAGTGCGCCGCCGTTGGATAGTTTGGGCAGGGTTCCTCCGGTCGCTGACGCTCCCGGCTCGCCTCGCCCTCAGGCTTGGGGCTCTTTCTCCAGCCTCACCACCAACCCCTTAAACGCCGGGGTTTTACTCAACGGGTCAACGCCGCGGCTCACGAGGACGTTTGCCTCGGGGTAGTACATGGCCGCGTTGCCGGCGCGGATCGCGGGGTGTTTCGTCGCGCGGACGTGGCGCATTTCGCCCGCCGGCCCGACGACGCGTAAGGGATCGCCCTCCTTGGCGCCGAAGCGATCAAGATCGTCGGGGTGCATCAAGATCACCCAGCGACCCTCGACGCCGCGATAGAGGTCGTCGTCTTCATAGACGACCGTGTTGAACTGCCCCTCGCTGCGGATGGTCATCACACGCAGCTCGCCCTCCCCTGCCCCGCGTAGCGCCGGCGGCGTGAGGACGTGCAGCTGCGCGCGGCCATCGGCGGTTGGGAATCGCGGCGTGTGGAACGTCCGGCCGTCGATTTGGAATTCTTCTTTGGTGCGATCGATCTCGCCGACCTTTTCCCAACCCGGCACGACCTTGGCGATGGCTTCGCGGATGCGCCCTGTGTCAAGCATCGCGGGCCAGTCGAGCGCCGAGAGGTTCGCATTGCCAGCGAGTCGTCTGGCGACGCGGTCGGCGAGGTCGGCGATCACCTCGACCTCGCTCCGTGGTCCGTCGTGCCGACGCGGGCCGCCGTCGGAGAGCCGCACGAAGTTGAACATCGACTCCTGCGTCGTCGCCGAGGGCTCTTCGTCGCGCGCCAGCACCGGCAGTATGATTGTCTCGTCGGCGAGGCCGTGGGCGTGGCCCGTATTGAGAGTCGTGCTCAGGTAGGTGATCTGCTTGAGCTTGCCCAGCGCGGCGGCGGCGTACGTCGAATCAGGGTTCGAGCCATAGAGGTTGCCGCCGAGGCACAACGCCGTGGTCAGCTCACCGGACGTGGCGCCCTCCATGCAAGCCATCGTATCGCGGCCGATGGCCGTTGGAAGTTGCACGCCGTACTGTTCTTGCAATCCATCGAAGATCGCCTGCTTCAAGAGCGGCGTGACGCCCATCGAGCCGATGCCCTGCACGTTCGAGTGCCCGCGGATCGGCATCAACCCGGAGCCGGGCTTGCCCACCATGCCGCGCAACAGCGCAAGGTTGCCGATCGCCTGCACGTTCTCAACGCCGTGGGCGTGGTGCGTAATACCCATCGTCCAGGCGAACACCGCCGCTTTGCTCTTGGAGTACTCCTCGGCGATGCGGTCGATCGTCGCCAGATCGACGCCGCTCCTGGAAACGAGATCGTCGTACGAGGCAGCGTTGAGCGCGACATGCAGTTCGTCCCAACCGGCGGCATGATTGGTAAGAAATGCCTCGTCGTGCATGCCGAGTTCGACGATGCGCTTCTGGATCGCTACGAGCAGGGCCAGGTCGCCGCCGATGTGCGGCTGCACATAGAGGCTCGCGATCTTCGAACCGAACAGCAAACTCAACGGCCGGCTCGGGATGCTGAAGTTGACGAGGCCCGTCTCGACGAGCGGGTTGATGACGATCACCTCGCCGCCGCGGCGCCGCAACTCGTGGAGCGTCGTCATCAGCCGTGGGTGGTTCGACGCCGGGTTGCCGCCGATGAGGAAGACGAGGTCCGCCTTGTCGAGGTCTTCCAGCTGAATCGTCGCCGTGCCGCTGCCGGTGACGCTGGTGAGGCCGACGCCGCTCGCCTGGTGGCAGTAGTAACTGCAATTGTTGACGTTGTTCGTGCCGTAGAGCCGCGCGAACAGCTGCAACAAGAATCCCGCTTCATTGCTGCTGCGGCCACTGAAGTACCAGAAGGTCTCGTCGGGCGATGTGGTTGCAAGCTGATCAGCAACACCGTCGAGCGCCTCGTCCCAACTCACCGGCCGATAACGCCCCTCGGCCGCCGTGTAGCGAACGGGTTCCACCAACCGCCCGCAGTGCTCAAGCTGCCGGGGCGACATGGCGCGCAGCTCACGCGCGCCGTAGCGGTCCCAGAAATCGCGCGGGATACCCGGCTGCATGTCGGCGGCCATCGCCTGCATCGATTTCTTGCAGACCTCGGGAAAGTGCCCCGCCTCGTTGACCATCCCGCCTTGCTGGCCGCCCATGCCGAGCGCACAAGTCTTGCAGGCGTTCCGACTCCGCATCGCCCGCCAGAACGCCAAGAGCCCGCCCGACTCGCGCGCCTTTCGCAGCGTGTACAACACCGCCGGCCAACCACCGCCCGTTCGGACCTTACGCATGGTCGAATCTCAGAGAAGGAGATGAGGGAGATGTTGGTGATAGGGGGGATCGCAAGCGGTCGATGTGCTCAATCACACTGCGCCACGCGTCGTCGTTGTGAGTCTAAACTGCTTCCAAAAAAATAAGTTGATGAGGGCAGTCGCTAAGCGACTGCTGTTCAATCAAATGAATTCTACGAATCGCACTCCGCAAAGTTTTGGCTGGCAGCTTAATCAGCTTTTCCCGCCCGCTTGCGATCCCCCCTATCACCAACATCCCCCTTATCTCCTTCCAATTTGCGAGCACCACCACTCCGTTTAACGCGGCGCTGGCTGCGGGTGCGCATTGCGGCGAGGCAGTACTCACGCCGATTGTGGGCGAGTTGGCGGGTGCGGACGTCGGTGAAGCCCCACGAACGGACTCGGGCGATCGTGTCGGCCACCACGTCGGGCCGCGCGAGGTTGAGGCTAATCAGCTTGAGCGTCAGCAGGAGGCCGCGGACGTGCGTCGAGGAGTTAGTCACCAGTCTTTCAACGCCGTCGAGCGTGTACTGCGGCGCGCAGTTGATGTCGGCGGCGATCCAGTCGGCGTCGGTGATCTCATCGACCGCGATCTCGTTGGCCCGGGCGCGCAGATGCTCGAACTTGGCGTGCGTAGCGATCACCGGATCGACCTCGGCCGGATCGACGCCGACGACCGACATGCCGGCCTCAAGCAGCGCCTGGCTAGCGCCGCCCGGCGCGCAGCCGAGCTCGACCCACAAGTCTCCTCGCTGCGCCGGCAACGCCGACCAGCGCAGGCCCTCTTGCATCTTCAAGTACGCGCGCGAGACGGCGTGCCCGGGCAGTTCCAGTCGCGGCACGCCCCCCGGCCAGCGGTCGATGCGGCTGCGAAGCGCGTGGGCGCCGATCCACCACTGGTTCGGTTCGACCATCGCGATGTCGAGCGCGACCTTGATGGACCCCTTGCCGGTGGTCGCGGCCTTGTCGGGGGGCGGCGCCTTCTCGCCCCCTTCGCTGCGATCCACCAGGGCCCCCGCGGGCGCCGCGTCACGGATCGCGGCGACAGCGGCGAGCGTCTCGGCCGTAGGACCGGGCTCAATGCTGTTCTCACCCGGCAGGTCGTTGTCGCGTGCCCAGACGTGCAGCGCTAGCGGGCCCGACGCCGTCAAGCCACGGGTCGCTTCGTGTTCCCAGAGACGGGCGGCAAGGCTCAACGGATCGGACGACGGCGCCTCGACACGGCCGTACGACAAGCCGATGGTGCGAGCGAAGGTGAGCCGCACGGGCTCGAACCGCTCCGGTGACGTCGGTGCTGGGAGCTTGAACGTCACAAACCCCGGGCGTGAAAACGCGAACTTCCACCCCGACTGACGCGCCGCGACCTCTGCCTTGAGGGCAGGCTCAACGCCCGGCTGACAGGCGCAGTAAGCAAACTCAGTATCCACGAATCTCTCAGCTTCCGAACGACGAAGGGTTGAACCACGAAGGAACTAACCACAAAGGAACGAAGGAACGAAGTAAGTAGGATGCTTTTTCAATCCTTCCCCTTTGTTCCTTCGTTCCTTTGTGGTTCTTTATAGTAACACGGATAGGTCCCCAGCCCCATTGCCCAGCACACCACCATGGCTGAATCTAGCGACGAACTCCGGGCCCGGCTCAGCGACGAGCAGTATCAGGTCACCCAGCATTGCGGCACCGAGCGACCGTTCTCCGGCGCCTACTGGGATCACAAGGAGCCCGGCGCGTACCACTGTGTGGTGTGCAGCGAGCGGCTGTTCGATTCGACGACGAAGTTCGACTCGGGCACCGGCTGGCCGAGCTACTTCGACGCCACCGGCGGCGCCGTCACGACGCGTCGCGACGAGAGCCACGGCACGGTCCGCGAAGAGATCATCTGCGCGAAATGCGGCGCCCACTTGGGCCACGTCTTTCCGGACGGCCCGCCGCCGACGGGCTTGCGCTACTGCGTGAACTCCGCGTCGCTGGCGTTCGTGCCGGAGTAACGCATCGCTAGGTCGTCTTGATGAACTCGCAACCGAGCTTCGTCACGCCGTACGCCGTCGTGCGCCAGCGCACTTGGCCGACCGCTTGCACGCCGGGATAGCCCGCGACGGCGAAGTCGATGAGCATTAGATCAGCGATCGCGTCCCCGGTGCGCATCAGGCCGACGCCTCCGACCGAGATGTTGAGCAGCGTCATGTCGTACGCCTCGGCGATCGCGCGGCCTTGTTCGTTCAGCGGCACAACGACGACGGGCGCCGACAAGGCATACCGCACGCTTCGCCGGCGTTCGACACGCTCGCAATCTTCGCCGAAGAACGCCGAAAAGACTTTGCTGCCCGAGGCGAGGAAGCTGTTCGTCGCACCGTGCGCGGCGGGTGCGCTCGGCGCATCGGTTGGCGGCTCGAGTTGCGGCAGCGCGATGCCGTTGGTGCTACGCCCTTCGGTGAAGTAAACCTGCCCGCACTCGGGGCACGACACCGGGGCGGCCCAGAATCCTGGCCGTGGCGCCGGCCACGGCAGGTCGCGGTTGCAACCAGCGCAGTTGCCGATCAGGTGGGACTCCAACGCCGCGGCCGGCGTTTGCGGAACCTTGCCGATGTTGCAGAGGAAGTTGAACTCGTTGTCGAATTGGGCCACCAGCTGTTCGATCTCGGTTGACATGATCAACCCTCGTAGCTGTGCCGGCTGTGAGATATCGCTGCCTCGTCAGCCGTTAGGGCGAGGCAGTGGGCGCGAAGTGCGTCACAACGTCGCAGGAAGATTCGAATGCGATTGGTCGGCCCGTGGGGATTTTCCACATGGTTTCTCAGTGACCACCCGTTTCAGAGTGCGTTTTGTGACGGGCATGCCGACAAAGCCAAGCGCGATGCCGCAGCCTTTTCGTATTCTCACGATGGCGCACGGACTTCCCAAAGTGGATATCCACTATCTGGGTCTTTATGACTTGCTTCGCAAGGGGTGACAGACGGGTGGCGCTACTTGCCGAGCGGCCGCAACGGGCTGAAGGCGAGGACGAATCGCTTCTCGCCGTGGTCGGGGAAGATCACCGCGGCGCGGCGGCCCTTGCCCGAACCGCTGAGAGTGAGCACCGTTCCGACGCCGAGCTCGGGGTGCTCGACCTCCATCCCGATCTTGAACGCGTCGGGCGAAACGCGCATCGCCCCCATCCCGCCCGCAGAGAGCAGCGTCGCCGCCGTCTTGATGGCCGGCGCTTCGACCGTGACCGGCTCAGGCGCTTTGGCAATCGGTTCGTGGCGATAGACCTCTTCGTCCGGCGCGTCGCCCCAATCGCCGATCAGATCGTCCGGCGCCAGGCCGAGGTCGTCCGTTGCGGCAAGCTGCGCGAGGTCCATCGTGTCGGTCGGCAACTCCATCAAGAAGCTGCTGGGGATCGCGATGCGGCGCTGGCCGCGGTAGTCCCGCCGGAGGGCGTGGCTGAGCTGTAGCTCTTGCTCGGCGCGGGTGATGCCCACGAACGCCAAGCGGCGTTCCTCTTCGAGCTGCGTCGGATCGTTCGCCGAACGCTCGTGCGGCAGGATGCCGTCCTCGACCGCAAGCAAGAACACGACCGGGAACTCCAAGCCCTTCGCGGCGTGGAGCGTCATCAGCGTCACCTTGTCGTTGTCGTCGTCCCAGCCGTCGGTCTCGTTCACGAGCCACGTGCGTTCGAGATAGGCTTCAAGATTCGCCTCGGCCCCTTCTTCCTCTTCCATGGCCTCGTCGAACTGCCGCGCGTCGGTGAGCAGCTCTTCGATGTTCGCCAGCCGGTTGAGGTCCTCTTCGCTATCGCTCCCTTGCAAGTGCTTGCGGTAGCCGGAGTGCTCGAGCACGGCGCTGACGGCTTCTTCGGCGGGGCCGCCGACGTACGCGTCGAGCGTATCCATCAGCGTGACGAACTTGGCGACGAGCGTTGCGGTGCGCTTCGTGACGCCATCGATCTGCGCCGCGTCGCGCGCGGATTCGAGCAGGGAGATGCCGTGACGGTACGCGTAATCGCCGAGACGCTGGATCGTCTTCGCCCCGATGCCGCGCGCGGGCGAGTTGACGGTCCGCTCGAAGGCGAGGTCGTCCTTCGGGTTGTTCATCAGCTGACAGTAGGCCAGCACGTCCTTGATCTCACGCCGCTGATAGAACTCCTGCCCGCGCACCATCTGGAAGGGGATCTGCTGCTGGCGGAAGACGCGTTCGATCGCCCGCGACAGCGCGTTTACCCGATAGAAGACGGCAAAGTCACTCCAGCGCCGGCGGCCGCTGCGGACCGCGTCGCGGATCGCCGTGGCGACGCCACGGGCTTCGTCGTCACCATCCGCGTAAGTGACGAGCCGCACGGGCGGGCCTTCGGGATTCTCGGTGAACAGCGACTTGGCTTTGCGTTTCTTGTTCTGAGCGATCAGCGTGTCGGCGACCGACAAGATCGCCGGCGTGCTGCGGTAGTTCTGCTCGAGCCGCACGACCTTGACGCTCGGATAGTCGTTCTCGAACTCGAGGATGTTGTTGAGGTCCGCGCCGCGCCAGCCATAGATCGACTGGTCGGGGTCGCCCGTCGCGGCAAGGTTCGGGTGATCGACCGACAGCGCGCGGAGCAGCACATACTGTGCGCGGTTGGTGTCCTGGTACTCGTCCACCATGACGTAGCGGAAGCGCTCGTCGAGATTCGCGCGCAGGTCGGCGTCGTCGTGCAGCAGCCGCGCGATGTGCAGCAAAAGGTCATCGAAGTCCACCGCCGACGACGCGATCAGCCGCTGCTGATATGCGGGGTAAACCGCCGCGACGATTTCGGACAGCGGGTTGCCCGGCCGCGGCTTGAACTCCTCGGGGCCGATCAGGCGGTTCTTCGCCTTGCTGATCGCGGCGGCGATCCGGTCGGGCGTGTAGCCCATGACGGGGATCTGCAGCGACTCGATCACCCGCTTCAGCGTCTGGCGCGCGTCGCCCGCGTCGTAGATCGTGTAGTTGGGGTCGAGGCCGACGCGCTCGGCGTACTTCCGCAGCATCTTCGCGCCGAAGCGGTGGAACGTGCTCACCCAGACCTTCTCACCGGGAGCGAGCCGTTCGACGCGCAGCCGCATCTCGGCGGCGGCCTTGTTGGTGAACGTCAGCGCGAGGATCTGCCACGCCGGCACGCCGAGCGACAACAGGTGGGCGATGCGGTGCGTGACGACGCGGGTCTTGCCCGAACCCGGCCCGGCGAGGATCAGCAGCGGGCCATCGACATGCTCGACCGCTTCACGTTGGGCGGGATTGAGGCCTTCAAGGAGTTTCGTCACAGCGGGTCCGTCCGATTTGCCAGTAGCAGCGGCGCGCGCCAGCTCGTCGGCAGCGCCTTAACAGAAGTCTACGGGCCGGCGCCGGCGCCGGGCCACCCGCTAGCACACCGCGGGGTCCCGTGATTTGTGGAAAAAGTGGCGAAAATGCTCCCCGAGTCGGCGGCGAATCGCTAAACTCCGCGACAATTCTGCGGCTCGGACGGAGCTAGCCGCCGCGCCGCGTGCAGAACCACAACACGCCACAAGGGAGGGAACCCCGACATGAAGACGCGTATTCCGGTCGACAAAGTTCAGGCCGCCAGCGACGATCTCCAGCGTCGCCTCGAGATGAGCACCGCCGAGATCGGCCTCGCCGTCCGCACGACGAATTGCCTGGAAGAGAAGGGCGTTTTCACGGTCAACGACCTGTTGCACTGTTCGCCCGAAGACCTGCTGAGCATCTCGAACTTCGGCGAGAAGACGCTTGAAGAGGTCTACAAGGCCTTGGAAGGGGTCGGCTTCTACCGCCCGGCCCGCCAGCAGGCCGCCCCTGCGATGGCCCCCCTCGCCCGCCGGGCCAAATAAGCCCTTCGACCAGTTGGTCCGATCCACCAACTGACGGGCGCTAGCGCCGGAAACTAGACTAGAGGCGGGGGCGGATGTCCGCTCCCTTCCGCCCCGCCTCGTGGTCTGCCCTGCTGGATGCGTCGCCGCTTTCCCCTCTTGCTGAAGAAACGCGGCCGTCGCCGCACCGGTTCGCCGGTGTGGGCGTTGGTGGGTGAGTCGCTCTACTACGCGATGTTCGTCGCGGCGGGCGTGATCGGCCTGTGGTGGAGCCTGTCGGATGTCTTGCTTCCCGAGTGGCGCCTCGCGCGGCGTTCGCTCGGTTTCGTCGAGACCACCTGCACCGTCCGTGGTCAGCGCGTCGCCAAACGACCGGGCCTCGCCGAAGAGGAATACTGCCCCGAGCTCGAAGTCGAGTTCACTCCTGTGGGCGCCGATCCGGTGCGGGTCTGGACCCGCCACGGCGTCGGGCGCGACACGCCGAGTGAGAAGGAAGCCGCCGCCGAGCTGCAGCGATTCCATCTCAGCGACCGGCTCGAATGCTGGTACGACCCCGAGGACCCCGCAGAGGTTTTGCTCAGCGTGCGGCGGCGCTGGTGGCCGTGGCTGGTGCTCTCGATCCCGATCTCGTTGGTCGTGATCGGCGGCACGGGTCTCGTGCGGAGTCTGGTGCGTTCGCAGACATCGCCCGAACGCCGCTCAGCGCAAGTCGCGATCGGGCTCGGTTTAAAGCCGGCGAACGCCACAGCGTTGCGGCCGACGATTGCTTCTGGGCTGCCGTCCATTGAAACGCTTGCGGATAGCCCCGGAGTCGCACGGACCCACCGCCTGCCGGTGGATGGCGCCAGCGGTTGGCGCGTTGCGGGGATGGCGACCCTCTGCTTGGTGTGGAATCTGCTGGTAGCGTTGTTCGCCTATCAGATAGGCGTCGGCTACTTCCCGGTCTGGCTGCGGGTGATCCTGGCTCTCTTGGTCGCGACGCCGCTGGCGGTGATCGGTTGGCGGATGACGATGTCCACTTGGCGCGAGACGCGCGGCGTGGGTGGCGCCGGTTCGACTCGGGTCGAGATCGATCGCTTCCCGCTCGTCTCGGGGGAGCCGGCGCAGGCGACGCTGCTGCAATTCGGCCCGGCGCGGTTGCGTGCCTTGGAGGTCGATCTCGTTTGCGACGAGATCGCCTCGTTCCGCCAGGGGACCGACAGCCGCACCGCAACGGTTGAGGTGTACCGGCGGAGCCTGCTCGCAGAGAAGCGGATCGACGCGCCCGCCGGCGAGGCGTTCCGGCGTGAGCTCGAGGTCCGCACGCCGACGGCCGGGCCGCACTCATTCGTGTCGCCGAACAACGAGGTGCGTTGGTCGATCGAGGTCACAATCACGCCCATCACCCGCGCCGAGGTGCGTCGTCGGTTTCCGTTGTGTGTTCATCCGCCGGCGATCGACCGTTCGGACGAGTTCGTCTCCACCGCGACGATGGAGGAGGTCGGATGAACGAACCCGTTGTCGAAGACGAAGGCGCGCAACTATGGGTCGATCGTGGCGCGCGGCGTTACGCGCCGGGCGAGCTGCTCACGGGCGGGTATCGCTTGGCTGATTGGCGCGACGACGACCTGACGGCGATCGAGTTCTCGGTGCTTTGGTACACCGCGGGGCAAGGCGAGGAAGACTTCTTCGTCCATCACTTCGATCGGCAGAAAGCCGCGGTGCTGCCAAAGCGTCACGACGAGACGCCCTACCGGTTCGAGGTCGTGATGCCGGCGAGCCCGCTCAGCTACGACGGCCAGATCGTTAAGGTCTGTTGGGCGGCGCGGTTGCGGGCCTTCTTCCGTAGCGGCAAGCAGCGCGTCATCGAGACGCCGTTCTGGTTGTCGCTGCCGTCGGACAAGCCTCCCGCCGTAGAAACGTCGAACGGGGAGGCCGCGCCGCTCCGATGAATGCCTCCCCTGCAACCACCGCTACTCCGCCCTCGCGCGACGCGAACCCGTTCGCGACGTGCTGGACCCGCCCGGGCGCCCTGCCCTGGCGTGGCGATATCGACGCGGTGGTTGAACGACTGCATCGCTGCGAATGGCGAGGCCAGGTTGTTGGGCCACATGGATCGGGCAAGTCAACGCTAATCCTTTCGCTTATCGAGCCACTCCGCGAAGCCGGCAAGCGGCCGGTGATCGTCGATGTTCTGACGGATGACGATCCACAAGGCGACACGCTGCTTGTCGAGGCATTCGAACGCCTGCCACGTCGCGAACAGCGACGGCGCCTAGCGCAGTGGCGTGAGTCGGGCCTCGGGTATGTCGTCACGACGCATCGTCCCCTGCGCAGCTGGTTGGCTCCGCTCCCCGTAGTCGCCGACGCGGCGCCCGACGAATCCGTTGTCGCTGCGTTATACGGACAGCTAATCGAACGTCGCTCGACACCCGTGACGCTGGGTGATGCGCTGGCGAGCTTTGCTAGCCACGATGGCGACCTGCGCGAGACGTGGTTCGACCTCTACTCGCTGCACGAAAGCCGGAGGCGGCGAACCTTGCCGCCGGTCGTTGCGTACTCGGAGCGGAAACCGGCGCCGCAAGACCGCGGCGCGACGCTTCTCTGAGGGGGGCCTCTGGCCTCGGAGTCGATGTCTGGGCGGGCCACCCGGTGGGTGTCCAGTGACGGCGCCAATCGGCGCAACCCGCCAGGTTTGCCTCGCCGTTACGGTCGGGATAATCGTAATCTGCGTCCAAATGGCGAGGAAACTCAAGCCGTGAGTTGCCTCCCGGGGCGCCTGCGAGGTAGATAAACACAACGGCAATTTGTCCGTCCACCTTTCCTAACGGTCAGAACACGATGCGTCCTGTCGCCCTCACGTTGTCGCTCGCCCTCGTCGCCGGCCTGTCTGCCGACGCGTTCGCACAGTGCTGCGGGACGCCGACCGTGGCGTTCTCGCCGGTTGTCGCCGCCCCGGCGCCGGTCGTCGCTCAGACGACGACGGTCGATAGCTGGTACCCAGGCCGTGCCCTCGCCAACTTCAGCCGGAGTCTCTTTGGCGGGAGCACGACCACGACGACGTTCGCAACCCCTGCGGCCGGTGTCGCTACGCCAACAACGGCGTTTCGTCCGGTCGTGATGGATACCTGGGGAGCGACGCCCACTTGGGGCGCTACGACGGCCTACCGGCCCACCTTCCCGGCGACCTGGGGCCAAGTCGCGTATTCGCCAGTCGTGCAGACAGTTAACCGCCCGGTCGTGCTGTCGCCGGTTATGTCGATGCCCGCGGCTGCTTCGGCATGCAACGCCTGTGACGCTTGCGGCGGAGTTGCTCAGGCGTCGTTCATGTCCTCCCCCACGAGCACCTGCAGTTCGTGCAGCGCGGCCTCGAACGTCGTAACGCCGTCAGGCGCCTACGACTCGTCGACCTATGGCTCCTCGACTCTCGTTGAGCCGGCCCCTGCCTTGGCGCCGACGGAGAACCCCCCGCCGGTCCGTTCGCAGCGTCCCGAGATCGACGACACCGACAGCATCCTCCATGACGAGCCAGCGGGAGAGGAAAAGACGCCCACCGACGCGGCCTCTTCCAACGATTACTTCAATGCCCCGCCGTTGTTCGCCCCGCCCGCGAACCGCGTGACCCAGAACACGCACCCCGCCCCGGTCCACACGGCGGTGTACCGCCAACCCGTCGAGAATCGCGCCGCCTCGCACCGCACGCAAGCGACGGGCAAGACGCACCACCTCAGCGCCGATGGCTGGGCCTCGGCGGACTAAGTATCGGGGAAGGCCGTATAAGCGAGCCTTTGGCGAGTTGCAAACGTCAGCGCACGGAGTGGAAGCACCAAGACGCTTCGCTCTGGTCGCCGAACGTTTACGGCTCGCCTCTTTTTTTGCGCCCCTGTATCGGTTACGCACCGGCTCGATCTTGACCCGTTTGCTCCGCTGCTGGTAGTTAGCTCTGTCTGTTTTGGGGCGACCTAGCGAGCAATAGGGAGTGCGTCGGGTGGATTCGACTAGGCGAAAGCGCAGCGGCCGAGTATCTCGGCTGTGGCGCGCGCTGCTGTCGATGCTGTCGCTTGCCCTCGGGGTGGCGACGTCGGTCGCGTACGCCCAGACGGTGCAACTCCCGTACAACGGCGTCCCCACACCGGAGTGGGGCGCCCCCGCGGTAACTCCCATGCCGCAGCCGACGCTTGGCGTCCCGGCGCCCAGCTTCAATCCTTACATGACGAGCCAGGGTACGCCCGTTTTTGGCTCGCCTGTCGGCCCTCCCCCAGCAACCTCCCTCCCCTACGCCGTCGCCCCACAGGCGCCCATGTCGCCTGCGTGGGGCGCGCCAACGGCCCCAGCCAACTTGGCGAATCCGTCGAGCGCGGGGGCCTTCGGTGAAGGCAACGCGATCGGGTGGCAATCCGGGGTCTACGGCTTTCAGCAATCGGATGGCTCGACGGTAACCTGGCGGCAATTCCTGGCCCGCTTGCGGTACGAGCACACGTTGCTTCTGGGCGACAACACGGTCGATTCGTTCGGCATGAATCGATCGGAGGTGGCCTCGACTCTGGCGGTCCCGATCAACGGCTCGGTCGAGACGCCGCTCTTCGTGACGCCAGGCTTTGCTTTCAATTGGTTTGACGGACCGGTGGCCGACCCGGCGGCAGTGCCGCGTGGCCCCGACATGCCTCCGCTGGCGTACGACGCCTATCTCGATCTCGCTTGGAACCCGCAATTCACGCCACAGTTTGGCGCCGAACTCGGTTTCCGTACCGGCGTCTGGACGGACTTCAAAGAGGTCAACGGCGACACGGTCCGCCTGTTGGGTCGTGGCTTGGGCGTTGTGTCGATTACCCCGCAATTCGACTTCCTACTCGGCGCCGTCTACCTCGACCGCGTACGCACCAAGCTCCTGCCCGCAGGCGGCGTACGCTGGCGTCCTTCGCCGGAATGGGACCTCTACCTCGTCTTCCCGAACCCCAAGATCCGGCGGACTTGGTTCTCGTCTGGGACGGCCGATTGGTGGTGGTACGTCGCCGGTGAGTATGGCGGAAGCTCGTGGACGCTCGAACGCGCAGGCTTCGGCGACCGCGTCGACTACAACGACATCCGCGCGATCCTTGGTGTCGAGTGGCAAACGCCGCGTCAGGCGACCGGCCATCTGGAGATCGGCTACGCATTTGATCGAGAGCTGGTCTTCGAGAGCCAGGACCCCTACAGAGGAAAGCTCGACGACGCGATCATGTTCCGTGCGGGCATCGGCTACTGATGACAGGTCACGGAAACGAAGGGCAGGAGGCTGCGATCGTTATGCTGCGTCTAGGCTCGTTGGTGCTAGCGGCAGTCTGCTCGATGGGCGGCGCCGGCACTGCTGCGCAGGACTTGCCCAAGCGGCTGCCGGCTTCGCCGACGGATGAGACCCGGTGGGCGAGCGACAGCGACTCGCAGCCCGAGTATCGATTGGCGCAGAGCACCGAGGCGATCGGCATGCCCGCGGTCGCCCAGCCCCCGATCGAAGCCGTCGAGGCGCCGGCGGCGCCAACGCAGCGTGGAATCTTCCAGGGCGTCGAACTCAACGCCGGCTGGATGCCACGGCTCGAGAGCGACGGTCTCGGTCACACGAACCTGTCCGCGGCGGTGAGCTTTGGCGTGCCGCCGTTCGTCTTCGGCACGCCGGTGTTGATCACGCCCCGAGCCGGGCTGCACCTCTTCGACGGGCCCAGCACGATCGACGCCCCATCGAGCGTGAACGACTTCGAACTGTCGTTCGCAACCTTTAAGAAGTTCAACGAGCGCTGGAGCTTCCGAGGCAGCTTCAGCACCGGCCTCTATGGCGACGATTACAGCCTCGACGACAGCGACGCCTTGCGCTTCAGCGGCTTCGCCGCGGCGGTCTACCAAGCGTCTGAAGAGTGGCAGTGGTTGTTCGGCGCCGCGTATCTGAACCGCGACGACCTGTCGGTCATCCCCGTGGCGGGCTTCATCCGCGACTGCGGCGACGTCCGCTACGAACTGATGATGCCCCGGCCGCGGGTCGTCTGGCGGTTGCCTCAGGACGAGGCGGGCGCCGAGCGAGCGGTCTACCTCGCCGGCGACCTCGGGGGCGGCGCCTGGGCCGTCCAGCGCCCCGACGGCACGACCGACACGCTCAATCTGTCGAGCTGGGGCGTCGGCATCGGCTACGAAACCAAAGCCGGCCCCGGCAGCCTGCTCGCCGGCAAACGCCGTTATGAATTGGCGTACGTCTTCGGCCGCAGCATCGAGTACCAGAACACCGGCGAAGACGTGTCGCTGGATGACTCGCTGGTGGCTCGCGTCGGGTGGTCTTACTGAGCGTGGTGCGCAGTTGACTCTGTAGGAGGCGTCTCCAGACGCCGATTACGGTCTCTTGGCCGTTACGGTATGGTGCGCGTAATCGGCGTCTGGAGACGCCTCCTACAAAAGCCTCCCAGGCTTCCTAAGTGCGTAGGGTGCGATTCCGCTTCGCTCCATCGCACCCTACATCCTGTGAGTAACTCCGTGCTCCCAGTGCCTCTGTGGTGAAAGCCCTTCAACCAGAAAAAACGCGGCCCGGTGCACTTTGCACCGGGCCGCGTTGATTGTCATTCTTGAACCGCTCGCCGCGTCAGATGTAGTAATCCTTCAACGGAGCGAAGCCGTTGAAGCCGACGCTCGAGTAGGTCGTCGTGTAGGCGCCCGTCGAGATGATGTCGATGAAGTCCCCTTCGGCCAGGGCGATCGGCATCCGGTAGTCGGTCTTCTCGTAGAGCACGTCGGCCGAGTCGCACGATGGGCCGGCGATGATCACCGCGCCAGTGGGGGCGCCGTTCTCGACTGCCTCGTCGTGGGGGGTGCGGAACCGGTAGCGGATCGCCTCTTCCATCGTCTCGGCGAGGCCGCTGAATTTGCCGCAGTCGAGGTAGACCCAACGCTTCTCGTCCATCTCGTGCTTGCGCGAGACGAGCACCACCTCGGTGCGGAGCACGCCGGCGTCGGCCACCAGATAGCGGCCCGGCTCGGCGATGATGCGGGGCAGGTAGTCCCCGTAGAGCGGCCCGAAGTGGCGGGCGAGCGAAGCGGCGATCGCTTCGCCGTACTTCTCGATCGACGGCATTTCGCGCTGGTAGATGCCGGGGAACCCGCCGCCGACGTTCACCACGTCGAGGCGGACCGGCTCGGTACGGCCCATCAGCGAACGCGCCAAGCGGGCGGCGATCTCGAGGGCGGCGTCCCAAGCCTCGACATTGCCCTGCTGGCTGCCGACGTGGAACGAGACGCCCACCTTAAGGCCGCGGTCGGCGGCCAGGTGAAGCAGGCGCTCGGCCTCATCCGGGTCGCAGCCGAACTTGCGGCTCAGTGGCCACTCGGCGCCCTTGCCGTCACACAAGACGCGGCAGAAGACGGTCGCCTCGGGGGCGGCTTGCGACAGCTTGTCCAGCTCGGGCTCGGCGTCAAAAGCGAACAGCCGGACGCCCTGGTCGTAGGCGTACTCGACGTGGCCCCGCTTCTTGATCGTGTTGCCGTAGCTGATCCGATCGGGCGTGACGCCGGCATTCAGGCATAGGTCGATCTCACCGACCGACGCGACGTCGAAGAACGAGCCGCGCGCGATCAGTGTGTCGAGGACCGGCCGGCCGGGGTTCGCCTTCACGGCGTAGAACAGGTCCGCCATTGGCAGGGCGGCCTGGAGGGCGTCGTAACGCTGGGCGACGACGTCGGTATCGACCACCACGAAAGGGGTCTGCAGGTGGCTGCTGTTGGCCAGGAACGCCTCGAGCTTCGCACTCGGGTGCATCAGCGCGGCGTCCGTCGAAGGAGAGTCTAGCACAGCACAGGCTGGCGTCGGCTCGCTTACGGGCGCATCCATGGCCTCGTTAACGGCGTTCTCGAAGGTAGTCACCCTCCGGCGACGGCTTTTGGACAATGCAGGGCACCCCCTAGGTACAGATTTTATGTAGTTGTGGGCCGAGAAAAATCGACGGACGGAGAACTATCGACACCCACCGTCCCGAGTGGAAGAGCATTTTTGGAAAGATTTAACGATTCGCCTGCCAACGCTTCTTGGCTCCCCAGGTGGAGGACCCCAATCTGGGTGGAGGGTGGTCGGCAAACTGCCGCCGCTAGGCCGCTATCGTCAAACACTCAAACGTACTTCGTCCATGGGCTGGGTCAAAAAGATTCGCCCCATAAAGCCAGTACGATTGCCGCAGAACTCATGTTCGGCGTCGGTGGACGAATCGTGCTTCAGGCTCTCGGCCGACGACGCAGCACCAGGCCGTTGTCGATCGCGGTGAATCCGACCGACTTGTAGAGGGCCAGGGCGCCCTCGTTCTCGGCCATGGTTTGAGCCTCGACCATGGACGCGCCGCGTCGCTGAACGAGCTTCAGGGCCTCGTTGAGGAGGTGGGTCGCCGCCTTACGGCGGCGGTAGATGGGATCGACCCACAGGTCGGTCATGCCGACGGTAGGGATGCCCCAACTCGTCGCCAGCGGCTCGATGTCCCAGAAGACAACGTGAGCGATCTCGGCGCCGGTCCCACGGTCGCGGAGGGCGAAACGCATCCGGTCCTGCCCGCCGGTGACACAGGCCTCCCACCAGTGCCGGGGCGGCGGCATGAAGGTTTGCTCGACCGAAGTGTCGCGCTTGATCTGCCGCGTCTCCCGCGGGCCGCCAAAACGGAAGCGGGCCAAGTCGCGTTGCAAGATCACGACACGGCTGGCTTCTTCGTAGTCGTTGCGCAGGAAGTGGGTGAGTTGCCTCTGGTCCGATTCCAGGATGCCCGGCAGTTCGCTCCCGCCGTAAAGCCCCAGGTAGAAGGCGTCGAGCGGACGGATGCCGCCGGCGTAGTGGACCGTAGCGCCCTTGGAGCGTTGGTACTCCTCGCTGCTGGCGATGAGGGCGTCCGCCAGGGCGTCGTATTCGAGCCCCCGTTGTAGCATCAGGATGTGCGAGGTCCCGAGCGTCGTGTCAGGGCCTTCGCCGCGTTCGTCCGGGCCGAAGCCGGCGTGGATGAAACCGATCGGTTGCCCGTCCCGAGCCGCGACGCGGAGGCCTTCCGGATCGAACATTTGCTTCGAGAAGACGCACAGCTCAAGCACCGCCGAATTGATCGGTTGGGCCAGCCCACGCTGCAAGGGCTGGCTCTGCCAAATAGCAGCCAGGGCTGGCGGGTCCGAGTTGCGGAAGGGCCGGATCTCGAACACTTAGCGGCAGGGGGGCGAACGCCAGGTGGGGAGAGGGAAAGGCGCTGGGGGTAAGCAGCGGCGTGTTAACCGTCGCTCAACCGAACCAAGATCGTACCCCCTTCGATCCGCACCGGGTAGCGCCGCTGGCGGATATGCTGGCTGAGGAGCTGCTGGCCGGTCATGGCGTCGTACTGCCAGCCGTGCCAGGGGCAAGTCAGCGTACAGCCCTCGAGCTTCCCGCGTCCCAGCGGCCCCCCTTGGTGGGCGCACATGCCATCCAGGGCATGGATATCGCCATTAACGTTCACGAGGGCGACAATCGCGTCGCCGACAACGGCTTCCGCAGCCGTGCCGGGCGGCACGTCGGCGAGTTCGGCGGCGGGTAGCCAATCCGTGTTCGGCATTGAGGAAAGAAGCAGAGCGAAGAAGCAACGGGTGCGCAGCGACCTGTGGGAGGGGTCTCCAGACCCCCGATTGCACGCACCATACCCAAACGGCTTGGAGACCGAAATCGGCGTCTGGAGACGCCTCCCACAATAGGGAACAAGCAAGGACGCTACACCGCTTGCGGCTCAGTCTTATCCTTGGAGGTGGCCTTCCTCCGAGACGGCGGCTCTCCTTTCCAGCGCCGATGCACCCACCAGTACTGGGCCGGCTCCCGACGGATCACCTCTTCCAGCCGCCGCGTAAACCACTCGGTCAGCAGCGGCGTGGTCCCCAGTTCGAAACCCTCGGCCCGTGGATCAACCGCATCGACGCCGCTGATGCGGTACTTGAGAGCTGCGTCGCCGCGTCGCTGGACGCCCACCACCACCGTCGGCGCCGCGTACGAAAGCGTGAACAGCGACACCGCCTTGTGCGTCGAAGCCGGCTTGCCGAAGAAATCGACCCAACAACCTTTCGGCCCGGCGTGCTGGTCGCCGAGCAGCGTCAGCACGCCGCCGCCCGAGAGCACCCGCTCGACGTCATCGCGGCTCCCCGTCTTCGGCAGGATGAACTGTCCGGTGCGGCCACGGAACTCGTTGACGTACCGGTCGACAAAGCGGTTATCGAGCGTCCGGGCGATGGTGTGCGTCGGCAGCCCGAAGACGCCCAGGACGTAGCCTCCCAGCTCGAAGTTACCGTAGTGTGCCGAGATCACGACCTTCGGGCCGTCGGCGAGGACGGTCTGGAGAATCAGGTCGTCGCGGTCGAGTTCGATCCAGTCGCGCCAAGTGGTGCGGTGGACCTTTCGCGGCGTGTGGGCGATCTCTGCGACCATCAAGAACAGGTGCCGCCACATTTGCTTCATGGTCCGCTCTCGCTGAGCGTCAGACCAATTGGGGAACGCGATCGCTAAGTTGTTTTCGACAACCCGGCGGCGCAGCCGCAGCACGTCGTGCATCAGCCACGCCAGCGCCTCGGCCCCGCGTTCGCAGATGCTCAGCGGCAGGGCCTGCACGAGGGCGATCGTCCCGCGGAGGCACAGGTAGGCGGCGTAGTCGATCGCGGTTCGCATGAAGGGCGGCATGGACCGATTCTGACGGGCGTGGCGGGGCGACGGAAAGACCGATTACGCCGATTGTTATCGTCGTCCGCAGCGCAAGCCTGTGGTTAACCAAGGTGGCAGCCGAACAGCCACTCGACTTCGACGGATATTTTTTCCGTCCGCCAATCCCAACACGCCATTATCCGCCATGGTTGCCGCTCCCGTTGCACCGCCGGTCGCTACGAACGACCTGCCGATCGATTTCAACCGCGAGCTATTCAACGCCGTCGTGGACGCGGTCCCCAAGGCGCTGGCTATGTGCGGCGCCAAGGCCAGCTGCGTCGGCGTATCGCGGATGCCCTCCAAGCAGTACGGCGATCTGACCGGCCTGATCGGCGCGCACGGCCGCGTTTCGGGCTTTATCGCGGTGAACATGTCCAAGCGGCTCGCCCTGCACGTCGTCGATGGCCTGCTCGGAGAGCGGCATCCCGACCTCACGCCGCAGGTGATCGACAGCGCCGGCGAGGTGACGAACATCATCGTCGGCGGAATCAAGTCGTCCCTCTCACGCGGCGAGTGGGCGTTCACGAACATCACGGTCCCCAGCGTCGTCGTCGGCGACGGCTACCAAGTCGCCTTCGCGACGGGGCTGGAGTTGCTCGAGGTCTGCTTCGAGGTCGAGAACCCCGAAGCGATCATGGCAAGCGACCGCTTGCTGCACGTGACGCTATCGCTGCTGAAGCTTTGAGATATCGGGGCTCGCGACTGTCTTTGCCGCGTATTAACCACAGAGCCACTGAGGACGCCGAGGAAGGCACTGAGGAATTTCTCTGTGCGTCGCTCCGTGCCTTCTGTGGCTCCGTGGTTAACTAGCTACCGCCATGGGTGTTTCGAGACACCCATTTCGAAAGCCGATTTCAAGCCTCATCACTCGCGCGGAGCCACGGGGCGACCGTTGGCGTGTTCGCGACGATCTCTTCGGGCTTGAAGTACAGGGCGATCTCGCGCTTCGCGGCCTCTTCGCCGTCCGAGCCGTGCACTAGGTTCATCTGGCGGCTGCTGCTGAAGTCGCCGCGGATCGTCCCGGGCGCCGCCTTGAGGCCGCTAGTGGCGCCGAGCATGTCGCGGACGACCTGGATCGCTTCCAGGCCCTCGAGCACGCCAGCTAGCACTGGACCGCTGGTGATGAACGACTCGAGCGTGGGGTACCAGCCCTTCTCGACGTGCTCGGCGTAGTGCTGCTTCGACAGCTCGGGCGTGATCTGGATCAGCTTCATCGCCACGAAGTTGAGGCCCTTCTTTTCGAAGCGGGAGATGATCTCGCCCATCAAGCGGCGTTGGAAGCAGTCGGGCTTGAGCAGGATCAGCGTGCGTTGCATTGCGGTCGCAGGGGCCAGTGGTGGTGAGGAAACTCCAGAAGGGCCCCGGATTCTAGGCCGGCGCCGGCATTGCCTCAACGGGAGGTCACCGAAGGCGAGCCGTCAGCGTCAGCGTCCGGAGGAACCTTGGTACCTGCGGCACTCCGGACGCTGACGCTGACGGCTCGCCTATGGCTCGCTAGCGTCGGCCCCTCGCATCTGCTCTGGATCGTTACCGCCCATCTGCTAGCCTCCGCCGTGTTGACCGTAGTGCGGGGGGGCCGCCGGAGTTTGTCTGAGATGTATCGCTACGCCCGCCTCTACGCGCTCCTACCGTCGCTTTTCTGTCTGGTTGGTTGCAGCAGTAGCTCACCGGCTGTGACGAACCCCTTCACGACGGCCGACCGCGTGCCCCCGCCGACGATTCGTTCGGTCGATGGCGCCACCCCCGCCTTCGGATCGCCCGCCGCGACGACGGCCCCGGCCTTTGGCGCCGCCCCCCCTTTCAGCCCCGCGGCGCCGGCTTCGATCAATGGCGGTACGGCCTCGCCCTACACGTCGGGGTCTCCGTATGGCGCGCCCCCGACCGCCGCGCCGTCCTACGGCGCACCGCCTTCGACCTACGCCCCTGCGGGGACGACACCGGCCCCCGGGACCGCGACGCCCTACTACGGAGCGTCGGCAAGTCCGCGTTCGATGACCCCAGGCGATTCGATCTCCGTGCAGCCCGATTCTGGCGCGCTTCGCTTCGCGACGCCGAGCGAATCGCTGCTGGCCCGGCAACAGTCGCAGCCCGTCGCCCGTTCTGGATCGGAGCAGTTGGCGATGAGCGCCAACACCCAGCGTCCCGCTGCGACCGCCAGCGGCTGGATCGCGGGTTCGGCGCCGGTGCGGACCGACACGCTGGCCGGCAGCCCCCGCGTACGTGTCCCAGGCGAGAGCCTCGGCTACGAGCCGGTGAGCCTCGCCGCCATCAACGGGCAGCAGAGGGTTCCGATCGCGCCGCTTGAACCGGCGCCGACGGGCGTCAGGGCCGGCGAACCGGCGCCGCTGCGGGTCGCAACGCCTCCGTCTAGCACCGGCTGGCGCTAAGCGGTGTACGATAGAGGGTTCAGCCTCTCCCCTGCCCCGCGTCTGTACGCCGCTTTCTTCGAGCGGTTTCCCCGTTGAAAACGATCCCGCAAGGCGTCGCCCGCAAGATCCAGATGCTCACCGGCGGCCCGGTGAAGCGGCGGCTCGCGCAGTGGGCCTCGTGCCTCGAGCCGATCAATCGCCTCGGGCCCGAGTACGAGAAGCTCAGCGACTACGACCTACGCAAGGAGAGCCTCTCGCTCCGTTACCGCGCCCGCAGCGGCGAGCCGCTCGATCGGCTGCTGGTGGAGGCCTTCGCCCTCGTGCGCGAAGCGGGCCGACGCACGAAGAACATGCGGCACTTCGAGGTTCAGCTGCTGGGCGGCGCCGCGGCGCATTACGGGTCGATCATCGAGATGCAGACCGGCGAGGGCAAAACCCTCACCGCCACCCTGCCGACGTACCTGGCCGCGCTCGAAGGCAAGGGCGCGCACATGGCGACGGTCAACGACTATCTCGCCGCCCGCGACGCCGAGCTGATGGAGCCCGTCTACAACGCGCTGGGCATGTCGATCGGCGTCATCCAGTCGCAGATGCCCCAGGCCGAGCGGCAGAAGGCCTACGCCTGCGACATCACTTACGGCACCGCCAACGAGATGGGGTTCGACTTCTTGCGGGATCGGCTGCTGAAACGGCGGATCAGCGAGGGCGCGCGGGACCTCTTCGGCGAGATGCTCACCGGTGGCGCCAGCGGCGGCGCGGGCGAGAAGCCCGTGCAACGCGACCTGCACTTCATGCTCGTGGACGAGGCGGACAGCATCCTCATCGACGAAGCGCGGACGCCGCTCATCATTAGCGCGCTGCCCGGCGAAGCCGAGGAGATCGCCGCCGAGGCGTACCAGTGGGCCGCGCAGCAAGCCGCCGCCGATCCGCCACAGTTCATCGATGACGAGCACTACGAGTACGACCACAAAGACAAGCAGGTCAGCCTCACGCTCGCCGGCAGGCGGCTTGTCCGCGAACTGCCCAAGCCCCCGGCGATGGACCGGGTTGCGCTAGCGGAAATCTACGAGTACGTCGAGCGCGCCATCAAGGTGAAGCGTGAGATGTTCCTCAATCGCCATTACATCGTCCGTGATGGTGAGATCGTCATCGTCGATGAGTTCTCCGGCCGCCTCGCCGAGGGCCGCAAGTGGCGCGCTGGCATCCACCAAGCCATCGAGGCCCAGGAGGGCGTCGAGATCACCTTTGCCACCAACCAAGCGGCGCGGATCACGATCCAAGACATGTTCCTCCGCTACCACCGTCTGGCGGGTATGACGGGCACGGCGAGCTCGAGCGCGCCCGAGTTACGGAAGATCTACAAGGTCCACGTCCTCCCGATCCCCACCAACCGCCCACCGATCCGCAAGCAGTTGCCAACGCTCGTCTACGGCACGGCCGATGCGAAGTGGCGGGCCATGGTCGAGGAGATCAAACAGATTCACGCCACGGGCCGACCGGTGTTGATCGGCACCCGCTCGATCGACAAGAGTGAGGTCCTTTCGGTCCTGCTCAAGGAAGCGGGCATTGAGCACACCGTGCTCAACGCCAAGCACATCGCCAAAGAGGCCGAGATCGTTTCCGCCGCCGGCGGGCAGGGACGCGTCACGGTCGCGACGAACATGGCGGGGCGCGGCACCGACATCAAGCTCGGCCCGGGCGTTCACGACCTCGGGGGCCTGCACGTCATTTGCTCCGAGTTGCACGAGTCGCGCCGCATCGACCGCCAGTTGATCGGCCGCTGTGGACGCCAGGGGGACCCCGGCAGCTACCGTCAGTTTCTTTCTCTCGACGACGAGATCCTGCTGCAAGGCTTCGGGCCGCGGAGATACAAACGCCTCGTCGAACGTGGCAAGTCGACCGGCGACGCGTCGCTTCGCGGGCTCGAAAGCGTCTTCACCCGCGCCCAAGACCGCGTCGAGCGCCGTCAATTCCGTGATCGCAAAGTGCTGCTGTATCACGAGAAGGAACGGCAGAAGATGCAAAGAGCCATGAGCCAAGACCCCTACCTGGATTCACCAGGTTAAAGGGCGAGCCGGGAGCGTTAGCGACCGGAAGGAAGTTGGTACCCGGCGCCCTCCGGTCGCTAACCAGGATTATGCAAGGGCTAGCAGTGAGAAATCGGTTGGTTTCGTCCATGAAGCGTTAGCGCGTTGTGTCCCCCTCCTTCTTCAGAGGGAGGGGCTAGGGGAGGGTGCTGAAGCGGGTACCAGCGTTCCACCCCCTCCCCCCCTTTTCCTGGATAAAGCGGCCTCCCCCGAAAGCGGTGGAGGGGGACATAACGCGCTAACGCTTCTTTTGTCTGCCCAACGTTGAACTGCTAGCCCTTGCATAATCCTGTAACGCTCCCGGCTCGCCGTCTTTTTCGTGAACCTTCGCGGTATTCACGGGGTCGGTCACGAATGCCCGTCGAGGGCGCGACGACCATGAAGACCAAGACCAACACCGCCGAACGCAACGTGACGCTAGCCAAGACGCTAGCGCCAGAAGACGTGCGCCCTGGCGATTACGTCGCGGTGCTCAGCGAAGAGTACGAGTACGCGGCGTTTGCTTGGAGCTGTGACTCGCCGCTAACCAGCGACGACCCGCTGATCCGCGTCCGCTTCCGTCCGCGCGAGACCACCGACCCGCTACGCGTGATCGACGCGTGCCTGCCGTTCGTGTTCGTCAAAGAGCCGAAGGGCAAAGGCCGCACGCTCGACCTCCGCGCGGTGCGCCTCGCGCGGCTTGATAGGGCGTACGCGAAGCGCGTCTGGAAGGCACTGGGCTCTCGGGCGGCGAAGGCCTAAGAGCGGTCAACGCGCCGATTGATGGGGGTGGGGCTGTTGCAGCTCAAAAGCCCGCCGCGATCAGCGCATCGAGTTCGCTCTTCAGCCGCGGCAAGATTTCGTCGTACCCAAACCGGCCCAGTTCCTCTTCGCCGCGCTTGAGGTTCACGAAGTTCGGTCCGCACCAGAGGCCGAGGTCGGCGTCGTCGGTCTCGCCGGGGCCGTTCACGCGGCAGCCCATAACGGCGATCGTGATCGCGTGGTCTTTGGCGTAGCGCGTCATCTCCTTGACCTTCTCGGCCAGCTCGACGAACGCCTCGTTCTCGACGCGGCTGCAACTGGGGCAACTGATGATGTTCATCGTCGGCAGGCCGTAGTCGACGACGCTGCGGACGCGGCCGGCGTAGATGTCGGCGACGATCGAGCGACCCGCTTCGATCTCTTCTCGCTTGCGATGATTGGGGACCGTAAGCGACACCCGCAGCGTGTCGCCGATCCCTTTGGAGATCAGCTGCTCGAAGGCGATGCGCGTCTTGATGACGCCCTCGGGCGGGATGCCCGCCTCGGTGACGCCCAGGTGGATCGGAACGTCGGGCCGGGCTTCGGCGAAGCGTGTGTTGACCTCGACGACGAGCTTCGGGTCCGAGTCCTTCAGCGACACGCAGTAGCGCGTGAAGCCGAGCTCGTCGAGGTACGCGCAGTGATCGAGCGCCGACTCGAGCATTGGGCCGATCGAATCCTCCGGCGCGTACTTCGCCTTCTTCGCCGGATCGACGCTGCCGCAGTTGACGCCGACGCGGATCGCGCAGTCGTTGTCTCGCGCGACGCCGATAAGGTAAGCGACCTTTTCTTGCCACGGCTTGTCGCGCTCGTGGTGGTAGAGGTGCCCCGGGTTGTAACGCAGCTTATCGACGTGCGGCGCCACCAACTCAGCAAGCCGATAGTTCTCTTGCAGATCGACCGATAGGTTCGCGGTGGTTTGCTTACGGATCTCGGCGAGCGCCGCGGCGTCGGCCTTACTATCGACAGCGATCCGCACTACATCGGCGCCAACGCCCGGCCCGCCGTCCGCCATCCGATTCACTAGCGCCACCGTGGCGTCGATGTCCTGCGTGCTGGTCGCCGTCATGCTCTGCACGGCGATCACGTTGTCGGCGCCGATCGTGATCGAGCCGATTCTGACGGGACGTGTAGGGTTTCGCTTGATCTCAACCATGATTCTTAAAGCTAACCACAAAGGAACGAAGGAACAAAGGAAGACTACATGACGCAGTTCGTAGTCGCAGGCTTACGTCCTTTGTTCCTTTGTGGTTCATAAAACTCCTTCCCAGAGGGCCGAGCCGATGCGGACCATCGTTGAGCCTTCGAGGATCGCTTCGTGGAAGTCGCCCGACATGCCCATCGATAGTTCTCTGAGAGGAAGGTTGGGCGTGGCGACGCGGTCTCTAAGCTCTCGCAGCGCGGCGAAGTTGTGGCGGGCCGTGTCGCGGTCCCCCTCGCGGGCGGCCATCGTCATCAGGCCCTCCACTTGGACGTTCCGGTAGGCGCCGAGTTCCCCGAGCATCGCCGGCAAGTCGTCGGCAGCGAAGCCGTGCTTCTCGGCGTCGCCCGACTCATTGACCTCTAGCAGCACCGCCATTGTCTTACCCGCAGCGGCGGCCGCGTCGTTCACCGCTTTGAGCAAGCGGAGCGAATCGACGCTATCGATCGCCGCAGCCACTGAAACGGTGCGGTCCACTTTGTTCCGTTGCAGGTGGCCAATCATCCGCCACTGGATCGGCAAACCGAAAACCTCCGGCGCCTCGGCCTTCGACCACAAGAGCTGCGGTCGTGACTCACCGAGCACTGTGCAGCCCGCCCGCACCAGCGCCGCCGTTTCTGGAGGGCCAACGTACTTGCTGACGCCGACAAGCGTCACGTCGCCTACCGATCGCCTCGCCGCCTCGCATGCCGCCGCGACCTGCTCACGAACCCGCTCGACATTGCCACGAACAACGGCGTCGAGGTCGGAGCCTAACATTTCAAAAATGGAACCACAGATGAACACGGATCAACACAGATAAGTAATCGGGTTTGGCGTCTGTCAGAGGAGCCATCGTTGTTCATCTGTGTGCATCTGTGGTTACTCTAGCTCCGGCCCTTCGATCTGGAAGTATTCCTCGACGACCGCATCCGGCGACTTGTATTTGCCGACGAGCATCTCGCACGACAGGTTTTGGCCCATTAGCGTGCGGTTGCCGAGCTTTTCCAGCGAACGGTAGATGAACCACTGCTGCTTGGCGGCTTGGACACGGTAGCCGATCGCGACATCGGGCGTGACGGTCTTCAGCGACTCGGCGACGGTCAGCTGGCGCCAAGTCCGCTGTTTGGCGAACCGCGGCGCCGAGAAGTCGAACCACAGGAACGACGCGGCGTTGCGGCCTTGGCGCTGGCGGGTGAGGACCAGGGCGTCGCCATTGGTGAAGAGCTCGCCGCCGCGCGGGTCGTCACGCCACTCGGCGAGGTCCAGCGGCACGAGGCCGGCGACGGTTTCGTCGCCGGCAACGAGCATCGCTTCGCGGGTCTCTTTCTCGGGCTGCAAGTTGACGCCGGCGCCGAGCGGGATCCGGGCGGTGGTTTCGAGCTGGGCGCCGTCGGGGATCGCGGAGAAGAGCGTCTCGGCGAGGAAGCCGACGCCGTCCTTGCGCGAGAGGAAGAACTGCCGTTCGAGGCGTCCGCCTCCTACTAGCGGCAGCGCGACCTCGAGATAGTCCCCGTCCTCGTCGGTGTGCCAGCACTGGCATTCCCAGTCGTCGGTCGAGCGGACCGGTTCGCCGTTGATCTTGGCGTCGATCGGCCACTCGCCCGAGAGCAGCAGGTCGCGGCCGGCGTGGACTTCGATCCGCATTGTGTCCGACGGGTGGGCGACGACGATCCGCGGCGCCTTGTCGCGCCAGCCAGTCGCCAGGACGCCTAGTTCGGCCCACTCGGAATGGTTCGAGGTTTCGGGCTCTTCGAACGACTTGTCGGCCTTGAAGCCCTTCAGTCGCAGCGCCCCGGCCGCCTTGTCGGAGGCGTCGCCACCCAGCCGCAGGGCTTCGCGTAACAACTCATCGGCGCCGCCGAGGTCGGTCGGCGCGAAGGCCAGCCGGCCATAGCGGTCGGCCATGCGGAGGCTTTGCTGCACGACCCACTCGTACTGCGACTGCGCGTCGCTAGTCCATGGCTTGCTGTCGCCCAGCGAGCGGCAGCGGGTCCAGCAGGCCAGCAGCAGCGAGGCGGCGTGCATCCGAGGATCGATCCACAGCGCCGCGCTCAGCAGCCCCTCGCCATCGGTGAGCCGCTCGATGCCGTCGCTGAGGGACTTCTTCGAACCGTCCGTCAACTCGTGCAACGGGCGCAGGTCGCCCAGCTGACGGGACAATAGGAGAGGGAGTTCGCCGGAGAGCAGTTGATCGACGACGGCCTCTTCGCACTCCGTCGACTCTCCCTCCCCGTCACTCGACGGCGGGGCGGCCGCGGCGCCGGACTCTTGGGCGACTTGGTAAAGCGTCTCGGTGAGCGACCACCAAGCGTCGGCACCGAGTCTGGCGGCGAGCTCGGGCAGCGCGGCCGCCCAGGCGACGCACTCGAGGGCAAACACGAGGTCCGCCTCACGCTCGCCGCCGTCGGCGACCCAGCGGTGCGCAGCCGCGACGGCCGTCTGGCCCTTGGCGAGCGGGCCCTCGAGGAGCCATTCGCGCAGCGCCTCGGCGGCGCCGGCGCTCACGCCCCAGGTGACCGCGGGGTTTTTCTTTCCCAGGTGCAGGCCGCTGGACTTGTGCTTGCTGAGGTGCGCGGCCCAGGCCTTCCAAGCCGCTGCATGGTCGTTCTTTTTCCAGGCGTCGCGGACTTCGCCAGGAGCGCTGGGCCGCCACAGTTGCTTGGCGTCGAGCTGCGTGAGGGCGCCGATTGCGCTGCTCAGGGGGCGGGAGTCGGTCGAAGATTTGGGCGGGCGGGCCGTCGACACCGTGGCGATCCTTCAAGGGGTGGCGTTAAGATGCGGGCCGACGGTTACGAAACGGCCCGAATCCGGAGCGGGCCCGAAACTGGAGCTAGGAAGATGGCTAACTCAGACACCCGACCCGTAAGCCGCCGAGTTTATCCAGCTCGCCGCCGTGCTCCTAGTCTTCGCCGACAAACATTCGCCTGCTTGTGCCTCGCTGTCGGCATTTCGCCGGCCTGGGCGCTGGAGCCCCCCGAGAACGCCAAACGGCTCGATCCCAAGTCGCCCGTCTGGATCGACGAGGCCCGCACCTGTGTGATGGTTGACGGCAAGGTCGTGCTGCGGGAGGGCGTGCTGGAGATGTTCGCCTGCCCCGCGGGGACCAAGGAGCACGAGTCGGTCGTCGCGGTCGACACGAAGGCCTACCTTGTCCACACGGGGCTGCTGCTGGTTGGAGCCGAGGAGGGGACGCCCGTCCGCTTTCAGCCCGAGTACAAGCCGCCCACCGGGACGGAGATCGAGGTCAGCATCGAGTGGACCGCCGACGGCAAGCCCCAAAAGGCCCGCGCTCAGGACTGGGTCCGCAACGCCGACACCAAGAAAGCGATGGACCTCCCGTTCGTCTTCGCCGGCAGCGGCTTCTGGACCGACCCCGATTCGGGCAAGCAGCACTACCTAGCCGACGCGGGCGACTTCATTTGCGTCTCGAACTTCGGCTCCGCGATGCTCGACGTGCCCGCGCCGAGCAGCGCGAGCAACAACGAGCTGTGGTTCGAGCCTTTCACGGAGCGCATCCCCGAGTTGGGGACCGAGGTGCGGCTGGTGCTGACGCCGAAGAAGAAGGACGCTGCGAAGCCGGAGGCCCCTGAGGTAAAGCCGGAGGCGGAGACGAAGCCGGCTGAAGCGAAGCCCGCTGAGGAAAAGACGCCGACGTCGAAAGCTGAATGAAGCTGGCACGCCGTCTCCGGGTTCCACCCCCGATTAACATCGGGGGCTCGCCTGAGTTTCTTCGACAGGGTCGCCGGGATCTATCGAATAGGTTCCTGATCCTGTCGATCCTGCAAATCCTGATTGACTTCCCTGCATGTCCACCGATTCGATCGAGATCACGCCAGTCGCCGGCCCGCTGAACGCGTCAGTGCGGCCGCCGGGGTCGAAGAGCCTTACCAACCGCGCGTTGGTGTGCGCGGCGCTGGCGGACGGCGAATCAACGCTCAGCGGCGCGCTGGTGAGCGATGACACGCATGTGATGATCGAGGGGCTCGGTCGCTTGGGTATTCCGATCGATGTCGCCGACAACGGGACGACGCTCCGAGTCGCCGGCGCGGGGGGTCAGATCCCGGCGATCGAAGCCGACCTCTTCATCGGCAACAGCGGCACCACGGTGCGGTTCCTCACGGCGATGGTGACCCTCGGCCACGGCGCCTTCCGGCTCGATGGCGTGCCGCGGATGCGCGAGCGGCCGATCGGAGACCTTGTTAAAGCCCTCAACGCGCTCGGCGCGACAGTGCGCTGCGAATCACCCGGCGGTTGCCCCCCCGTCGATGTCCACGCCAACGGCCTGCCGGGCGGCGCGGCGATGGTGCGCGGCGACATCTCGAGCCAGTTCCTCAGCGGTCTGCTGATGGCGTGTCCCTGCGCCGACGGCCCGGTGACGCTCGAGATCGAGGGCGAACTCGTCAGCAAGCCCTACGTAGCGATGACTCTCGAAGTCATGCGGTCGTTTGGCGTCGAGGTCTCGGCGCCCGACGACCTCTCGCGCTTCGAGATCGAGCCGGTTGGCAGCTATCAGCCGCGCGACTACGCCATCGAGCCCGATGCCTCCGCCGCGAGCTACTTCTGGGCCGCCGCGGCGATTTGCGGCGGTGAGGTCACGGTCGATGGCCTCACCCGCAACGCGTTGCAAGGCGACGTGGCGTTCGTCGATTGCCTCGAGAAGATGGGCTGTCGCGTCAAACCTCTTGCCGAAGGGATCAAAGTGATCGGCCCCGCGCCGGGCGAAAAGCTCCGCGGCGCCACCCTCGATATGAACGCCATCAGCGACACGGTGCAGACGCTCGCCGCGGTCGCGCTGTTTGCCGACGGGCCAACCGAAGTGACCGGCGTCGCCCACAACCGTCACAAGGAGACCGACCGCATCGCCGACCTCGCGACCGAGCTGCGCCGTCTCGGCGCGTCGGTCGAAGAGAAGCCCGACGGGCTCGTGATCACACCGGGCGAACTGCGGCCCGCCCTGGTCGAGACCTACGACGACCACCGCATGGCGATGAGCCTCGCGCTCGTAGGCCTCAAGCAACAGGGTGTCCGCATCGCAAATCCCAGCTGCACCGCCAAGACTTACCCGAACTATTTCGAGGACTTAGCACGCGCTGTGCAGCAGTGATTAACCCAAGCAATCAGCAGGGCGCGTTCCAGCCGGGCCCGTCAGGTAGCGGATCGGTCCAAACCCAAAATTAGTCCCTGATTACCGACCCGCATTCGCCGCGGCCATCTCTTGCCGACGCCGTTCAACGGCGCGCAGCAGTTCGTCGGCGCGGTCCAGCAGCGCGAGACCCGATTCCGAAGCCCGCGGCGCACGCGTTGCCTGCTGCGCTACGAAGCTTGCGTTGCAATGCTGACAGGCAATCCCTTTGCCTAGGTAGTCGACACGGACCTGCAGATTACGGCCGCAGGCGGGACAAGGCTGTACGTAAAAGACCGAGCCTGGCATCGCAGTAGCCTCCATGTAACTCGGGGAAGAAAAGCCTGAGGGTAACAGTTTACGCAATCTGGGCCCCGGCGTCCAACAGAACTGCGAGATGTGGTAGACCACACTGCCCACCCCCTGAAGAGGGGGTTCGGGTCGCAGTCGCGGGGCTTACCGGGTAGGATCACCGAACGGGCGGCGAGGTTCCGGGGAAATCTTCCTTCCTGGCAGCTTTCCTGGGCACGTGCGCTCCGCTCGCTGGTTTATAAGGAACTAAGAGGGGCTGTTGCGGCGTCGGACTGCTTCTTCCAGTCGGCCTAGATTGCGGCTTTCTACGGAGATTTCCGGGGTGGTAGGGAATCGGCTTTACACGGGTGTGGTGATCGTTGGTTGGCTAGCCGCCATGAGTTGGCTCGTCACCGACCGGATCTTACCGCCCTTCTATCGAGGGGACGCCCCCGCGACCCGGCCGACGAATCAGGTCGAGCCCGTTGCCTGGCGAATCGAAATCGGCGGCAAAGGCTGCGGCCTCGCCGTGCTCCAGGCGGTGCCTGGTGAAGGGGGCGTCAAGGAAGTCCATAGCCTGATGAAGCTCGATCACATCGAGGCCCCTCCCGGCGCCCCGGTCTGGCTGGCGCCGATGCTCAAGACGCTCCGCAATATCTCGCTCACCATGCGGACGACCACCGTCTACGACGGATTGGACGAGCTCTCGTCGTTCCATTCGAAACTGCAATTGACCCGCCCCGAGGTGCCGATCGACATCCGCGGGCGCGTCCTCGACAAGATGATGAAGCTGACGATCCGTGTCGGCGATCTCACGAAGCGTTACGACCACCCTTGGCCAGGCAATAGTGTCCTCGGCGGCGACGTCACGCCCAGCGGCCGGTTGCTGCCGCTCTACGAAGGCCGGCGTTGGGTGCAAGAGGTCTACA
This sequence comes from Botrimarina mediterranea, assembly GCF_007753265.1. Taxonomy (NCBI): domain Bacteria; kingdom Pseudomonadati; phylum Planctomycetota; class Planctomycetia; order Pirellulales; family Lacipirellulaceae; genus Botrimarina; species Botrimarina mediterranea. Next base: position 3,553,198 of record NZ_CP036349.1, on the reverse strand, counting down.
GCCCTTTTGGGTCGCCTAGTGAGCCCACCGAGCTAATCATCGCCGAAGTGACCGAGCCCCTGCGACTGACCTACAACGGCGTTAGCACCGACGTATGGCGTGTGCAGTTCCGCTCGTCGGAAGTGACCGGCAGCACCGACGAGGGCCGCCTGCGGGCGGACTTGTTTGTCGCGACCGATGGCCGCATCCTTAAACAGGAGACGCACTTCCTCGGCAGCAAGATCACGTTCCACCGCGAGTCGGATGAAACGTCAGCCGAACTCGCGTCGCTGTTGGAGTTGGAGAAGTACGCCACGGTGGCGCCGTCGTCGGTCGCGGCCGCGCCGGACGCCGAGGGGCGTCTCCAAGCCGATGGGGCGCCGCCAATTTCCGTACCAGCCTCCTTGGGCGTCAACGCGGCCCTCAACCGATAGCGGCCGACAGTCGATGATCCAGTTCGAAGGCGTCTCTCGCAGCTACGGCGACACGCTCGCGGTGCGGGGTCTCGATCTACGGATCGAGTCGGGAGAGCTGTTCGCCCTCTTGGGCCACAACGGCGCCGGTAAGACGACCACGATCAAGATGATGGTCGGCCTGCTCAGGCCGGCCTCCGGTCGCGTCCTCATCGACGGTTTCGACACGGTCTCACAAGTCCGCGAAGCCACCAGCCGTATCGGCTACGTCCCCGACGAGCCCTACCTCTACGACAAGCTTTCAGGACGCGAGTTCCTCAGCTTTGTCGCCGAGATGCACGGCATGTCGCGCCGTGAGGCGGCCGCGGCGATCGATCGCGAGATCGAGCGCTTCGGTCTCGGCCGGTTTGCCGACGAGCTTGCCGAGAGCTATTCGCACGGCATGAAGCAGCGGACGGTGTTCGCCGCCGCCCTGCTGCACGACCCACCGGTGTTGATTGTCGATGAGCCGCTAGTGGGGCTCGACCCGCATAGCATCCGCCTCGTGAAGGACCTGCTTCGCGAACGCACTGCGTCGGGCACGAGCATCTTCATGTCGACCCACACCCTCGCCGCGGCGGAGGAGATCGCCGATCGCATCGGCGTGATGCAGCAGGGCAAACTGATCTTCTTGGGGACGGTCGAGGAGCTGCGGCACAAGTATCACGCCGAAGGGCAATCTCTCGAATCGCTCTACTTATCGATTGTTGGCGAGAACGTCGGCGGCGTCACCGCGGAGGAAGAGGCCACGCATCAGGTCGAACCCCCTTCCATGCTCGATGGGACCGAATGAACAACCCCGCTGGGAGCAACGCGAGGCTGTCCGCAAATCCAGCCGGAAACGAGATCGACCCACGGGTCGAAGCGGCCCTGTTCCGCCGCATCCGCGCGACGGAGACGGTCGCTCACTTGCGACAGCTGATGGCGACGGCTCGCCTGCGGACGCTGCTGGTCGTGGGGCTGAGTATCTTCTTCTGGTGCGGGCTGTTTGCGCTGTTTTACGTCGGCTTCGACTTCCTGCGTGAGAATATCGCCCGCCCCGGCGAGGTCTACCACGCCAAGACGGTGGAGTTCGTGTTCCACCTGTTCTTCGCGTCGCTCAACGTGATGCTCGTTTTCTCGTCGGGCATCATCCTCTACGGCGGCCTCTTCAGCTCCGACGAGACTCGATTCTTGCTCACCACACCCGCTCGCGAAGAGCGGATCGTGCTGCACAAGTTTCAAGAGGCGACGCTCTTCAGCAGTTGGGGCTTCTTCCTGCTCGCCAGCCCGCTGACGCTCGCCTACGGCATCTCGGTGGGGGCGCCGTGGCACTACTACGTTCTGATCGCACCGCTGATCGCGTCGTTCGTTTACATTCCCTGCGTGATCGGCGCGTTGTGCTGCCTGCTGCTGATCTACAAGCTTGCTCATGTGCGGGTAGCGGTCGTGCTGGTCGTTGCGACGCTGTCGATGTTGGCCGCGGGCGCCGCTATCTGGGAAACGATCGCCGTCGACCGGAAGGAGTTGTTCGAGGACCAGTTCTTCCTCGACACGATCCGCAAGTTTCGTTTTACGCGCGAAGAATGGCTCCCCAGCTCGTGGCTCAGCGACGGTTTGATCGACGCGGCTCAAGCGTCGCCGCGGCTGCCCACGCCGCTGCGAGACACGCCGGTGGTGCGGTCCCTCCTATCGCTGGCGCTACTGGTGACCAACGCGTTGATGGGCCGATTGATCCTCACGACCGTGGCGAGGCGAACCTTCCGTTCGGGGTTCAGTCAGCTCGAGTGCCGTCCGCGTCGTCCGCGCCGCGCCGGCGCGGCATGGGTCGATCGCGTCGCCGCTTGGTTCCTCCAGCCCTTTCCACAGCAGGTGCGGCTCTTGCTAATGAAGGACTGGCGCCTGTTGCGACGCGACCCCGTGCAGTGGTCGCAGTTCTTGATCTTCTTCGGCCTTTTGGGGCTGTATTTTCTCAACGTCGATCAGTTCCGCGTCACCGCCGGCGACATCGAGCACGCCACCTGGGTGAACCTCGTCAGCTTCCTCAACCTAGCGGTGGTGGGGCTCATCCTTTCGACCTTCACGACACGGTTCATCTACCCGATGCTCAGCCTCGAGGGTCGTCGGTTTTGGGTCCTCGGGCTGATGCCGGTGAGCCGCGACACCATCGTGTGGAGCAAGTTCGTGTTCGCCGCGCTCGGGTCGTGGCTCCCCTGCGCCCTACTGATCCTGCTCAGCGACTTGATGTTGCACGTCTCAGCATTGGTGGTGGGCGTTCACCAACTGACGACCGTGCTGCTTTGTGTCGGGTTGGCCGCGCTGGCCGTGGGTTTGGGAGCGATGATGCCCAACTTCCACGAGTCGAGCCCCTCGAAGATCGCCGCGGGATTCGGCGGCACGCTCAACCTCGTGCTCAGCGCGGTCTACATCATCCTGATCGTCTCGTTGACGGCGCTGCCGTGCCATTTCAAATTGATCGCCCACTCCAGCGCGATCAGCTCGGAGTTCTTGAGCGAAAAATACCTCGACCTGTGGCTCGTGCTGGGCGCTGGCCTAGCGGTAGCGGTCGGGCTAACCGCCACGGTGGTGCCGCTCTACCGCGGCGTGCGGGCATTCAACCGGTTAGAGTTCTACTAGGTCAAGGCTGCGTTGAGGCAAAGCGTGCTCTTGGATCGACCTAGAGCGTGCTTCACTTGGCCGTAGCGTTTCTAGCCTCGCTCTGATCCACGGAGCAACGTGGGGACGTCTCGCGCAGAGACGCAGAGGCGCAGAGTTGGATGCCTTCAAGACTCAGGCAAAGCCGCAATGAACGCGTTGCTGTGCGGTCGTTTGCGGCTACGCTCATTTCTCAACGACTTTGTCTTTGCGCCTTGCCGGCTTGGCGTGAGTCTTCGCTGCCTATCCTCTGCGCCTCCGCGTCTCTGCGATCGACGCTACGGCAAAATGAAGTAGGATACAGCGAGGTGGCGAGCTAAACGCACCGCTGAGCGGCGATGCTGCTCAATGGCTTGAATTTCGAGCCGATGACGCGATCGGTACGTTTGTCCACCGGCGGCGCAATCGCCCGTTAGAACGCATCCTCGGCGATCTGGCGCGGGTCTGGCGCGATGGACGATTGTCCGCGGCATTCTGCCGCTCGCGCGCAGGGGTTAAACTGACCGCGTCCGCTGCGGTTACGCTTCCGACTGAACGATCTCGCCCTCACCCCCCCTGCCCCGCCGATGAAGCCGTTCGAGCCGCTCCGCGTCGGGGCGGTGAACTACCTGAACTCGAAGCCGCTGATCCATCGCTTCGAGGAGCACGCCCGCCGGCTAGCCGAGTCGGAGGCGGCGCTTCGTGGCGTGCGGCTCTTGAAAGACCTGCCGAGCCGGCTTGCCGATTCGCTCACGGCGGCGCGGCTCGACGCGGCCCTGGTGCCGGCGTTCGAGGCGCTGGCGGCGCCCGACTGGCGGATTGTTTCGGACGCCTGCGTCGCGGCCGACGGGCCGGTGAGCAGCGTGAAGGTCTACTTCCGTCGCCCGCCCGCCGAGGTGAGGACGCTCGCGCTCGACGAAGGGTCGCGGACGAGCGCGGCCCTGAGTCGCCTCCTGCTCTTGCGTCGTGTCGGCGTCGAGCCGCAGCGCTCGCGTTTGCCGATCGGCGCCGGGCTTGGCGATTCCGACGCGGACGCGGTGCTCCTCATTGGCGACCGCGCGATGCACACGCCGGCTGCTGAGTTGCGAGAGCAGTTCGTTGCCGAATGGGACCTCGCCGAAGAATGGCGCCGCGACACGGGCCTGCCGTTCGTCTTCGCCGTGTGGGCTGCGCGTCCGAACGTGGACGGCGCGGCGCTCGCGGCGTTGTTCGAGGCGATGCGGGACGACGGCTTCGTCGCCTTCTCCGCAATCGCTCAGCAAGAAGGCCCGCCGCTCGGGCTTACGGTCGAGCACGCCGAGCGTTACCTTCGCCAGAACCTGCGGTTCACGCTCGGCCCGCGCGAGCGGCGTGGCCTCGAGCTGTTCCGCCAGCAGTGCCGCGAGGCCGGGCTGCTCCCCGACGCGTCGAACTCCAACACGACTGCAACACCACTGCCCGTCCGATGATCGCCGCTATCAGCGTCCAAGAGATTCTCGCCAAAGCCGCCGAAGGTCAGCGCCTCACGCGCGACGAGGGCGTGCGACTCCTCAAGGAAGCGAGCCTCGCCTCGTTGGGCCGCGCGGCCGACGAGGTGACGCGCCGGCTCCATCCCGAGCCGCACCGCACCTACAACATCGATCGCAACATCAACTACACGAACGTCTGCACCGCGGTGTGCGACTTCTGCGCGTTCTACCGCGGGCCCAAGTCGGACGAGGGCTACGTCCTCTCGATCGACGAGATCCTCAAGAAGGTGCAAGAGACGGTCGAGCTCGGCGGCGAGCAGACGCTGCTGCAAGGCGGCCTGCACCCCGAGTACAAGCTCGAGTGGTACGAGTCGATGCTCGGCGAGATCAAGCGGGCGTTCCCGCAGGTCAACCTGCACGCCTTCAGCCCGCCGGAGATCCATCACTTCACCAAGATCAACAAGCTGCCGCTTCGCGAAGTGCTTGAGCGGTTGATGGCGGCCGGCATGGGGAGCCTCCCCGGCGGCGGCGCCGAGATCCTGGTCGATCGCGTCCGTAAAGAGATCACCCGCGGCAAGGTGCTGTCGGACGACTGGCTGAACGTGATGCGCGAGTGGCACCAGCTCGGCGGCCGCAGCAGCGCGACGATGATGTTCGGTCACGTCGAGACGCTCGAAGAACGGATCGAACACCTCGACCGGTTGCGCGACCTGCAAGACGAGTCGCTTGCGGCGGGCCACAAGGGATTCACCGCGTTCATCTGCTGGACCTTCCAGCGTGATAACACGCAGCTCGACCACCTGCCGCCGGCCGGCGCCCACGAGTACCTCAAGACCAACGCTGTCGCGCGGCTCTATCTCGACAACTTCGCCAACCTCCAATCGAGCTGGGTGACGCAGGGGCTCAAGGTCGGCCAGATGGCGATGCTCTACGGCGCCAACGACATGGGGAGCCTGATGATCGAGGAGAACGTCGTCGCCGAGGCCGGGACCGTTCACTTCCTCACCCTCGACGACATCCGCGGCGCCATCGAAGAGCTGGGGTTCACCCCCCGGCAGCGGAACGTTCATTACGAGTTGGTCGACCCTGAGCACGAAATGCGGGCCGTCAAAGCCGCCCACAAGGGACTGCCGAAGCTTCCGGTAGTGAGCTAGGGTTGAGGTCTGAGGGGGCGCTAAGCCGCGAGCGGCCGGTCATGAACACTGGCGATTGCGGCTTAGCGCCCTCCAACCGAAAGAACCCGCACGACCGTCCCCGTTTCGCGCCGCCCGTCGCCTATGCCTCCTGTGACGAGCCCCGTAGAGACGGTTGACGCCGAGACGCCGCCCCTCGGCCGCCCGATGGTCGAGGTCGTCGATCTCACCAAGGCGTACGATGACTTGGCGCGCGGCGAAGTGCTGGCCGTCGATCATCTGTCGTTCTCGGCGCACTCGGGCGAGGTCTTTGGCCTCCTCGGCCCCAACGGCGCCGGCAAGACGACCGCGCTGCGGATTCTCACGACGCTGCTAAAGCCGACGGCCGGCGTCGCCCGGGTGAACGGCTTCGACTGCGTCGAGCAGGCCGAGCTGGTCCGCAATCAGATCGGCTTCATCTCGGCGAACACGGCCGTCTACGACCGGATGACGGCGTGGGAGTTCGTCGAGTACTTCGGCCGCCTGCACGGCCTCGCGCCGGCGCAGCTGCGTGACCGGATGGAGTGGCTATTCACCAAGCTGCGGATGGACGACCTCCGCGACACGCTTGGCGCGAAGATGTCCACCGGCATGAAGCAGAAAACCTCGATCGCCCGTGCGCTAGTCCACGACCCGCCGGTGATCGTCTTCGACGAAGCGACTAACGGTCTCGACGCCTTTGCCGCGCGGGCGTCGCTCGACGCGGTCGCCGAGCTACGCGACGAAGGAAAGTGCGTCGTCTTCTCCACGCACATCATGAGCGAGGTCCAGCGCATCTGCGACCGCATCGCCGTGATGTACCGCGGCAAGATCATCGACTGCGGCCCGATGGACGACCTCCGCGAGCGCCACGGCGAGGATGACTTAGAAGAGCTGTTCTTCCACCTCGTCTCGAACGCTGAACGCGAGGCGATCGAAAGGAAGGGAGATGATGGGGGTGTGGGGGGATAATGGGGATGGACGATTGGCGGGGCGGCCCGACGCGGTGTGGAGCTTGTTTATAGGAGGCGTCTCCGACGCCGATTACGCGCACCATGCCGAAATGGCCAAGAGACCGCAATCGGCGTCAGAGACCCCTCCTACAGAATTACTCATTTAGCTGAAGGACTCCCCGTTACGAACCGCCATCCCCCCATCTCCCCAAATCGACAAACCCTCCATCGGCGGCCTGAACAAAACCCGCGACAACTACAGCGATAGACCATCCCCCCATCCCCTCCATGAATCTGCGCAACGTCCTCTGGATTTGGCAGCGTGAGATCCGTGATCAGTTCCGCGATCGGCGGACGCTGTTCATGGTCGCGGTGCTGCCGGTGCTGATGTACCCGCTGCTGGGGACCAGCATGTTCCAGCTGGCGCAGTTCATGCGTCAGACGACGGGCAAGGTCGCCATCTACGGCGCCGACGAACTGCGCGACGTCGAGGGGCTGCCGGCGCTGGTGGACGGGGACCGATTCGCGGCCGACCTGTTTATCGACCCAGAAGAACGCGGGCGGCTGAAAGTCGAGGAGCGGTCGGCGCCGGCCGGCGAGCGGCTTGCTATGGCCGAGGCGGCGGTCGCCGGCGGTGAGATCGACGCCGCGATCTGTTTTCCTGACGACTTTGCCGAGGGCGTCGAGCGTTCGCGCGAAGCCGAGACGACCGACGCCGCCGCGGTAGCGCCGCCACAGCCCGCCGTCCGGTTCAACTCGAGCCGTGAGTCGTCACAGCTCGCCGGCCTGCGCGTAACGAGCTTGTTGCGGCGTTGGAGCGACGCCGTTGTCGCCGGCAACCTGCGGGCCCGCAACGTGCCGATTGCGGCGACACAGCCCTTCTCGGTCGACCAGGTCGATGTGGCGCCGAAGGAATCCCGCAACGCCCAGCTGTGGGCCAAGCTGCTGCCGTTCATTGTCTTCCTATGGGCGCTCACCGGGGCGTTTTACCCCGCGATCGACCTCTGTGCTGGCGAGAAGGAACGCGGCACGCTCGAGACGCTGCTGGCGAGCCCCGCGCGGCGCAGCGAGATTGTCGGCGGCAAGCTGCTGACGGTGATGACTTTCAGCATCTTCACGGCGCTATTGAACCTGGCGAGCCTCGCTTTGACGGCCAAGGTGCTGATGGGTCAGCTGGCCGGAATGGCGGGCCTCGGCGCCGCGTTCGCTCCGCCGCCGGTGTCGGCGATGCTCTGGCTGGTGGTCGCGGTGCTGCCGATGTCGGCGCTGTTCAGCGCCCTGTCGCTCGCTTGCGCGGCGTACGCGCGGAGCACGAAGGAGGGGCAGTACTACTTCATGCCGCTGTTCCTCGCCGCGACGCCGCTGATGCTGATGCCCACGGCGCCGGGCGTCGAACTCAACCTCGGCAACAGCCTAGTCCCCGTAATGGGGCTCGTGTTGCTGCTGCGGGCGACGATCGAGGGCCAAGTCGCGCAAGCCGCGCTCTACCTCGCCCCGGTGATCGCGGTGACGGCGGTCTGTTGCTGGTTGGCGATGCGGTGGGCGGTGTCGCAGTTCAACCAGGAGTCGGTGCTGTTCCGTGAGAGCGAGCGCTTCAGCCCCAAGGCCCAGCTCGCCGCGATGGTCCGCCGCCGGGGCGAGACGCCCTCCGCCGCCGCCGCGATGGCGTGCGTCGCTGGGATCTTCCTGTTGCGGTCCTTGCTGACGCCGCTGATGCCGGCGCCGATCCAGGGCGAATCGGGCTTCGGCTATCTGGCGGTCCTAACCATCCTCTCGCAGCTCCAGATCCTGGCGCCGGCCCTGGCGGTGGCTTGGTTGCTGACGCGCGACCCGCTCCGCAGCCTGCTGCTTAAGGGTCCCGTTCGCGGTCGGGACATCGCTGTCGCCGCCCTCGCTGCCCTCTGCCTGATCCCGCTGAGTGAGCGGCTCAAGACGGGCATCCAGGGGCTCTATCCCTTGCCGGAAGGGGTCGAGGCCCAGTTGGGCGAGGTTTCGCGATGGATCACGGACTCGCCTTCAATCGCTCTAACGGTGCTGCTGCTCGCCGTGCTGCCGGCGGTTTGCGAAGAGCTTGCGTTCCGCGGCGTTGTGCTCTCGGGTTTGCGCAAGTCGCTTGGCGACCTGGGCGGCGTTCTGATGACGGCGGTCTTCTTCGGCGCCGCCCACACGGTGCTCCAGCAGTCGCTCGCCGCGGCTCCTGTAGGCTTCTTGCTGGGACTTATCGCTGTCCGTACCGGTTCGTTGATCCCGTGCGTCGTCTTCCATGCGGTGTACAACGCGTTACAGCTTGTCTCGGCACTCAATGCAGAGGCAATCCGCAACGTCGCCGCTAGCTGGGGCGTTCATGACATGGTTTTCATCGAAATGCCAGCCGAACAGCTAGGCTACGCGACGCCCTTTGCTATCCTGGGGGGCGTCGCGGCGGCCGGGCTCATTTGGGCGCTTGGCAGCCACGACCGCGGCAAACCGCAGGTCGCAGCGCGGCTCGGCACGGCCTCTTGAGGCCTTCTTCGCGGCGGAAACGCCCCTAGCGAGCCTGTGGCGCCGGCGTAGGCGTCGAGACGGAACCTCCGACGCCTGGGGACCGTCCTGTATTTGGCGGAGGCATCCAGCGGGATGCGTCCGCCACCCAAGACGCGGCCCACCGCGACGAACCACCAGCCGGTGGGGAATAAGGCGACAACACGGCGGCGTCCGGGGAGTGAGTTTTCAGTCCCCCGACGGGCCGGCGATCTTTAGGAATACGATGACACGACAGGCTTTGCGAGCCCGATTGGTTTGCCCGGTGGCGGCGCCTCCTATTGAGGACGCGATCGTCGTTATCGAGGGGGACCGCATCCAACGCATCGGCCGTCAGGCGCCGCCGGATGTCGAGGTCGAGGACCTCGGCGACGTAGCCCTCATGCCCGGCTTCGTCAACGCCCACTGCCACCTCGAGTTCAGCGGCCAGAAACGCCCCATCGGCCGCACCGGCATCACGCTGCCGGACTGGATCCGCCAAGTCATCGAGAAGCGGCCCAACGCCAAGAAGATCGGCAAGGCGATCTCGGACGGCCTCGAAGAGAGCATCCGCTACGGCGTCACCACCGTCGCCGAGATCTGCCGCACCGAGACCGAGGCCTACCGCACCGACGGCTACAGCCCGCGGCTAGTCCTGCTACAAGAGTCGATCGGCTTCTCACAGGCCCGCGCGCAGTCGGCGCTCAACGCCGCGGACGCCCGTTTGGAAGACCTCGCCACGCTGACGCGGCCGAGCGACGTCTCGGGCAACGGCCACGCGGCGTCCGTCAACGGGCTAAACGGCTCGAACGGCTACGCCAACGGCCACAGCAACGGCCATGCGAACGGTTACAACGGCATGGGCCTCAACGGCTCGGCGCCGAAGCCGAGCCCGCGCTACCGCCTCGGTGTCAGCCCGCACGCGCCGTACACCGCGTCGCCGGCGCTGATCCGCGAACTCGTCTCGCTCGCCGCAACGCGGCGGATGCCGGTGGCGATGCACCTAGCCGAGTCGCCCGAAGAGCTGCGCCTGCTCGCCGAAGGCCGCGGACCGTTCCAGCAGATCCTCGAAGAGCGTGGCATGTGGGACCCTTGGGTCATCGGCCGCGGCTCAGCGCCGCTCGACTACCTGCGGATGCTCACCCGGGCGCCGAAGTCGCTCGTGGTCCACGGCAACTACCTCGACTACAGCGAGCTGGCGATGATGGCCCGCCAGGCCGGCGCCATGTCGCTGTGCTACTGCCCGCGGACCCACGCCCACTTCAAGCACAAGCCGTACCCGCTGACACAGGCGCTCGAGCTTGGTGTGCCGGTCTGCCTCGGCACCGACAGCCGGGCGTCGAGCCCCGACCTCTCGCTGCTCAGCGAGATGCGCGAAGTCGCCGCACAGCACCCGACCGTCCCGGCCGAGACCGTCCTGCGGATGGGCACCCTCAGCGGCGCCGAAGCGCTGGGCCTCGAAGATGTCGGCGCGATCCGCCCCGGCGCGATGGCCGACCTCGTGAGCGTCCCGCTGCCGAAGAACGCCAAGGGCCGCCCCGACGAGTTGCTCGCCGCGGTGCTCCGTTCCGACGAGGACGTCGAGTACGTCTGGCTCGGCGGCGAAGCGCTTGAGGTCGTCGCGGTTTAGCTTCACCTCTGTTTCTTAAGAGAGCGCGGAAGGCCTGTCGCGATGCGCAAACCCTTGCGGCATGCGCATGGAGTCGAAACCTCTGCGCCGCACCTCAATGCTATTGGCGGCGACGCGGAATGAGTGTCGTCGGCGTTGCTTGGCCGTTGCCTCCCTAAGCTGTTCGACCGATCGGCTAGGTGGCCGATTCTTGGTAGGGATGGCGTGTGAATTGTGGTAAAATCGGCGTATAGGGCACGCGCATCTTTTCTAACTGGAGGCGGTATGGCTCGTATTCTCGTCTTGTTGGCGTTGTGTGCGAATGGTGTCGCTGACGCCGCTTTGATCGGCTCGCCCGAATTCGTCCATCGGTCTGTCCCGGGCGCGCCGGCGGGACATGTGGTTAACGGCATGTCAATCGATTTCGACGGGCAACTTTTCGGACAACAATTGGTAGTGACCCTCACGCAGGGGACGATCTACCAAGATGTATTCGGAACAGAGACGCCACCCAGTCCGGCGTTGTTCCCTATCTTCCCATCATTAGCAGCCGACACCTTCGTGGCGATCGGAGGATACGATTCAGTGACATCGCGGCCCGTCATCGTTATTGGCGGTACAACCGAACTGGGTGTTAACGGCCCGAAGAAGTTCGACAACGTGGGAATCAACATCACGTGGGCTCCAGCGCCCGGCGTGGTCGTCAACGGCGGTAGGGATTTTCCCATCGCGCAGATCACCCTCTCCAATGACGCCAGAGGTTCGTGGCACTACTTTGGCAACGCGGGCGGCACAGGCGTCGTCACGAGTGGCTGTATCTCCGGTGGCGGTTTCAACCTTTGCCCCGAGCCCGCTTCGCTGTTGCTCGCCGGCTTTGGAGCGATTGCCGCAGCCTTACGCCCAACGCGACGAGAGTAACAACCTGCGGCAGAAAACGAGGTCGTCGCCTTTGCTATCAATCGATTTCACTCAACTCCCCCTCTGGAGCAGGCATCGTGAAGCAACTACTCACCTTGGGGGCCATCCTGCTCACCGTCGCGGTTTCTCCGACGCATGCCGCGCTAATTGGACAGCCGGAGTTGATTGAACGATCGATACCGGCGCCGGCGGGGCATGTCGTTAATGGCATGCTGATCAACTTCGACGGCCAGCTCTTCGGTCAACAGTTGTTGGTGACGCTCACGCAGGGAGCGATTTTCCAAGACCCAACCAATCCCGGTGATGGGCCGCCGATTCCAGATCCCTTCTTCCCTGTAAATCCTTCGTTGTCGGCTGACACGTACGTGACACTTGGCGCCTTCGCTTCTTCTCCTGGCTCCTCAAGCATGCTCGTAGTCGGCGGTTCGACGGAGCTCGGAGTGAGTGGCCCCAAACAGTTCGACACCGAAGCGCTCAACGTTGCGTGGGCGCCCGCGCCCGGAGTTGTCATCAATGGCGGCGCCCACTTCCCGATTGCGCAGATCACTCTAACCAACACCGCCCAAGGTTCCTGGCGACTCTACAGCAGCTCGGGTGGCGTTGGGAGGATTGTTAGCGGCGGGATTCTCAACGGCCGTCTCTACAACGTTCCGGAGCCGGTGTCGTTGTTGCTCGCGGGTCTGGGATTCGCTGCAGTAACGGTAGGCCAGCCACGTCATCGAGCGAGGCTTTGAAGAACGAAGCGCGTCTGTCCGACGGCCATTTGGCTATCCCTCTTAAGCCAACCACCTCGTCAAAGTGCAAATCACGAGATACTCCTGTCTAACGCTGCTCTTGATCGCCACAAGTTCAGTCGGGAATGCGGCAACACTGTCTCAGAATGTCACGTTCCCTACCGTCGCGGGGACACCGGCTGGTTATAAGGTCAACGACCTCTCCATTGACTTCACTGGACAACTGTTCGGTCAACAAATGGTGGTGGAGCTGACGTCGGGATCGATCTATCAGAACGCCTCGTTTGGTGCAGAAACAGCGCCCAACGACGCACTCATCCCAATCTTTCCCGAGGTGGCTTCCGACACTTTTGTGACCATCGGCGGTTTCACTCGGAATACGTCGTCGAGTGTGCTCGTTGTCGGCGGCTCAACAGAGTTAGCCGGTTTCGCTGGTCCGAAGAAGTTCGATACCGCAGGCATCAACATTGCTTGGGCTCCGGCGCCGGGAGTGGTCATCAATGGCGGCAACGACTTCCCGATTGCAAGAATTACGCTCTCCGATAACGCGAATGGGACTGTCCACCTTTTCTCGAACTCGGGAGGGCAAGGGGTTGTTTGGAGTAGGCAAATCATTCAGGGCAACCTGTTCGGACTGATTGACCCCCCGGACCCAGACCCTATTTTTCCCGAACCATCGTCGGCGATGTTAACATGGTTTTTGCTGTTCGCCTGCGCGCTCCATTGTGGCAAAAGAGATCAGGTACGAATCGGTCGTACGTCGTTGAACTAACTCTGGCTTGACTAACTTCCATAGGGGATTCGATCATGTGTCGACGCGGTATGCTTGCGGTAATCGCTCTGCTGTTCGTAACCTCGGCGACAAACGCTGCGCTGCTCACTTCTCCACAATGGCGCAGCGCCATTGTGCCGGGAACACCTGCTGGCTACACGGTTTGGGACTTGTACATCAGCTTCGACGAACAGTTGTTCGGTCAGCAAATGGTGGTGGAGTTGACGTCGGGATCGATCTATCAGAACGCCTCATTTGGGACGGAAACTGCGCCCACCGACGCGCTGATCCCTATTTTCCCCGAGGTGGCGTCGGACAGCTTTGTCACCATGGGTGGTTTTACGTCGGGAACCTCTTCCAGCGTTCTCGTGGTGGGCGGGTCTACCGAAATCGCCGGCAAGAACGGGCCGAAAAAGTTCGACACCCAAGGAGTGAACATCGCCTGGGCGCCGGCGCCGGGGGTTGTGATCAATGGGGGGGACGATTTCCCCGTCGCTCGGCTGACGTTTTCGAACGACGCGAGGGGAACGATTTATTTTTTTAGCAACGCGGGAGGAACGGGACAAATTTTTGAGGGTCAGGTCCCTCCGCTTCCTGAGCCCACTACTGCTGCCCTCGTTGGCCTAGGTCTGCTCGCCGCAGCGACCCGTCGGCGCGCCTGAACGTAGACGTCCACGCCTATCGAACCCGCACTCTTGAACGAGACGGACTCAAATGCGTACTCTGCTTGCAGCTGTCGCGATGCTCGGATTGTCGGCAGCCCCTTCGCTCGCGCTGCCGTCTATCAACCTTGTGGACACCGGCGCAAACACGGGGCGGCTCGACATCACCGTGACGGGGAGCGGCTCGATTGCTGCTGAAATTGCACTCACCGATGCGGGAGCTTACTCGCTGACAAACGTCGCCATCAATTCGGCGATCTTCGACACCGCGAACCCAGGAGACAGCCCCTTCATTGAGGGCTCGACTGAGGGCGGAGACAGTCTTGGGTTAACCTTCGAGCCCGAACTGGGCCGCGCCTTTGCCGCTCTTGGCTCGGGGATCGTTGACGGGCCGGGCACCTACACGTTGCTGACATTTGAGTACAGCGTGACCCAGCCCTGGCCCCTCGGCTTCTCGGGAGTTTCGGCGTCGGGGCTCGTAGCGCAAGCGGGCGTCATGACAAGGGGCTTATTCGACCAGTCCGGAGTGGTTGTCGAATTTACTCCTGGCGATTTCGACGGAAGCGGGGCTATTGGTGATGGCGACCTAACGCTGCTACTTTCGAACTGGGGACTGCCCGTACCCCCGGTACCGGCTGGTTGGACAGGAATCCAGCCGACAGCCCCCGGCGTCGGCGATGATGAACTTACGTGGTTGCTTTCCGTGTGGGGGCAGAGCCCCGCCGCAACGACCGCAGCGCCTGAACCCAGCGCGGCCTTTCTTGTCGTCGCGTGTTGGGTAGCGTCTCTTCTTCGCACAGAGCGGAGACGACTCAACTGAGGAACCAGCATTCAGGTCACGGCGACGGCAGTCGATCCTGATGACGCCCGTGCAGCCATACGGCGAGCAGGTGCAGCAGCGCGGGCAGGCCGACTAGCAAGAACGCGGGGTTGGGCAGCGGCATGTCGAACGGCGGGGCGATGAAGTACGCGCCCAGGGACGCCGCGAGCGCCACCACGCTGCCGATCACTTCGTAGCGCGGGCTCCAGGCGATCGCGTAGCCAACGAAAGTCGCGACGACGAGCGCTGTGTAGGTCGCCAAGTAGTACGTGCCGAAGATGTCGTGGTCACGCTCCATCGTGTAAGCGAGTCCGAACAGCAGGGCGGCGGCGAGGCTTCCCCATTGGGCGACACGACGGGTGACGAGTTCAGTTGAGTGAGCGGGGGCAGCGGCGTACATGGTGACGCTCCTAACGACGAGAGTAGTGGGTCCCTCCTGGGGGCCGCGTCTTGTTGGACTTCATCGATCATCGTACGCCGATGCGATCGCGAAATCGCTGCGTCGAATTGACTAGGCGCGTAGGGTCCGCTGGTAGCGGACCGTGGTTGGGGGTAGGCGGTCCAGCGCCCACTGACATGCCCCGTCAGAATCGCGCCGAAGAACTCGATGAGATCAGCACGATGCGAGCCGGGGTGCGCAGCATGCCGCTTTCCACGGTCCGCACAGCGGACCCTACGTTTCAAGAGGCTGCGCCAATAAACGCTCAGATCGCGCGTAGAGATACACGAACGCCGTCGCGCCCGCGCAGAGGAGGTGCCACACCGCGTGGCCTTGCCATAGCGAGTAGGGGTCGCACCACGGGCCGTCGGTGCCGCTGGTGAGGAAGCAGGCGTACGCCGTGAGGAACGTGACCGCTCCCCAGCCGAGGTAGCGTAGGTCGGTCTTCTGCCGTCGGCGGTTGCGCCAGGCGCCGATCAGTTCGATTCCTACCGCGGTGGCGACCATCGCTCCAAAGAGCGTGCTGCCCTTGATGGTGTAGGGCTCGCCAAACGCCAGCCTTGCCGCGATCGCCGCCGCTTGCGCCATCCAGAGCTGCACGAAGTGGCGGTCGCCCAGCCGCAGCAGTCGCGTCGTCGCGTAGGCGATCATCCAGGCGCCCCAGAGGTGCATCGACAGGAGGTCAAGCTCGGCGCCCCAGCGCGTCGTCGAGGCGTGCAGCGACGTGCTGCCCGCGCCGATGAGGATCGAGCAAGACGCGGAGGTCGATGGGTAGAAGACGGTTGTCACCATCCGGTTCGACCACGTCGCCGCCTTGCGCGCGGCTACGTCGCGCGACGCCTGCCAGCCGATGCCCAGTCCGATGGCGAGGAAGCCGAGATTCGAGAACGTGTTGGCGGGTTGAGCGACAAAGCCGTTCTGAATCGCTTCGCAAAACTGCAGCGCGCTGACGCCGTGCTCGCCCGGCCAGCCCAATAGCGCCGTCACGCCGAGAGCCGCGAAGCAGGCGACGGCGACCGCAAGCGGGATGAGAAAGCAGAGACGGGCGTAGGGCATGCGAACGCGGAATAGCCGAAAGGGGTTAGGCAAACTCAACGGTTTACCTCAGTATCCGGGTCGCCGCGATGCGTGGACAAGAGCAACAATTCAACGATCTCCGTCGGCGCCTTGGTAAGACGCCCCGTCGGCGTCCGCAAGGCCCGCGCGACGAAGGGTGTTTTCCCGCACCGTCTCCCAAGCCACCGTAATCACCACACCGGCGTCAAGGTCCGCGGAGCGACGCGCGACCTCAGCGAGCCATTCGGCGGAGAGTACGGCGTTATCGTCGGCCATGGTTGGAATGTCCCTCGCGGCGGAGGGATTGATAACGATAGTTCTAGCAGAAGCCGGCGAAGGAGTGCGGTCGGATTCACTTGCAGGAAATCCGGCGAGCCCCCAACGTTAGTTGGGGGAGTGAAGCGAGCACCGGCGCACTCCCCCGATTAACATCGGGGGCTCGCCGACGACCCGATTGCGAGCCTTTTTACGCAATTCGGAACCGGTCTTGCGTTTGCGCGTCGTTGACCGGTCCGCTGCGCAGTTCGTACACTGCGGGCCTCTGTCGACCGTTTTGACACCGCCCCTTAACGCCTCCACCAGCCCGCCGATGCCCGCCACCACTGCCGACATCACGCAAGCCGCCATCAACGCCATCCGCACCCTGAGTATGGACGCCGTGCAGGCGGCTAACTCGGGGCACCCCGGCACGCCGATGGCCCTGGCGCCGGTCGCCTACAAGCTGTGGGCGGAGGTGATGAAGTACGACCCGGCCCAGCCCGAGTGGCCCAACCGCGATCGCTACGTGCTGTCGTGCGGCCACGCGTCGATGCTGATCTACTCGGTGATCCATCTGGCGGGCGTGAAGAATGAAGACGGCTCCCCGTCGCTGACAATCGAGGACCTTAAGCAATTCCGTCAGCTCGGTAGCAAGACCCCCGGCCACCCCGAGGTCCATCACACCGCGGGCGTTGAGACGACGACCGGCCCCTTGGGTCAGGGCTGCGGCAATTCGGTCGGCATGGCGATCGCCAGCCGCTGGCTCGCCGCGCGCTACAACAAGCCGGGCAAGACGCTCTTCGACTTCAACGTCTACACGCAGTGCAGCGACGGCGACCTGATGGAAGGCGTCGCCACCGAGGCGGCGTCGATCGCCGGGCACCTCGGTCTGTCGAACCTCTGCTGGCTCTACGACGACAACAACATCACCATCGAGGGCGAGACCGAGTTGGCGTTCAGCGAGGACATCGGTAAGAAGTTCGAGGGGATGGGGTGGGCGGTGCAACGCGTCGATGACGCCAACGACCTCGCCGCCCTCGGCCGGGCGATCGACGCCTTCCAGGCCGAGCAAGAGCGGCCGACGATGATCATCGTCAAGAGCGTCATCGGCTACGGCTCGCCCAACAAGGCGAACACCCACGGCGCCCACGGCGCGCCGCTCGGTGACGAAGAGATCAAGCTCACCAAGGAAGCTTACGGCCTCCCCGCGGACCAGAAGTTCTACGTCCCCGACGGCGTTCTGGAACACTTCAACGAAACTCTCGGCAAGCGCGGCGCCGAGGCGTCCGCCGCTTGGCAGAAGCTGTTCGCGGCCTACGAGAAGGAGTTCCCCGAACTGGCGGGCGAGCTGAATAACATCATCGCGGGCCGGGAGCCGCTCGGCTGGGAAGAGGCCGTGCCGACGTTCCCCGCCGACGCCAAGGGCCTCGCGACGCGCGCCTCCAGCGGCAAGACGCTCAACGCGATTGCGCCGCAGTACCCGTGGCTGCTGGGCGGCTCGGCCGACCTCGCGCCCTCGACCAACACGCTGCTGTCGGGCGAGAAGAGCTTCGCCGCCGACGAGCACGCCGGCCGCAACTTCCACTGGGGCATCCGTGAACACGGCATGGCGGCCGCCGCCAACGGCATGTCGCTCTGTGGATTGCGTCCGTACGTGGCGACGTTCTTCGTGTTCAGCGACTACTGCCGCCCGTCGATCCGCTTGGCGTCGATCATGAACCAGGCGGTGATCTACGTCTTCACGCACGACTCGATCGGCGTCGGCGAAGACGGCCCGACGCACCAACCCGTCGAGCAGCTCGCCGCGTGCCGCGCGATCCCGGGCCTGCACGTGCTGCGTCCCGGCGACGCCAACGAGACGGCCCAGGCGTGGAAGACGGCGCTCAAGGAGCAGCTGCGTCCCACCGCGCTGATCCTCACCCGCCAGAATCTGCCGACGATCGACCGAGACAAGTACGCCTCGGCCGAGGGCGTCGCGAAGGGCGCTTACGTCCTCGCCGACGCCCCGAGCGGCAAGCCTACCGTCATCCTGATGGCGTCGGGCAGCGAGCTACAGCTCGCCGTCGCCGCGTACGAGAAGCTTGTCGCCGACGGCGTCGAAGCCCGTGTTGTTAGCATGCCGTCGATGGAGATCTTCGAGAAGCAAGAAGACGCTTACAAGGAGTTGGTCTTGCCGCGAAAAGTGGAGGCGCGCGTCGCGGTCGAGGCGGCGATCCGTCAGCCGTGGGACCGCTACCTTGGCCTCGCCGGCGAGTTCGTCGGCATGGACACCTACGGCGCCTCGGGCCCGCAGGAGAAAGTCTTTGCCCAGCGTGGCATCACCGTGGACGGCGTTGTCGAGGCCGCCAAGCGAGTCCTGGCGTGATCGCGCGGCCGCTCGTCGTCGTCTTGTTGCTGGTCGCTGCCGTAGCGAATGCCGCGGACTGGCGCGCGAGCCTGCCGTCGGGCTGGTTCGTGGCGGTTGAGGCGAAGGACTTGGCGACGCTCGAGGCGGGCGCCGCGAAGCTCTTCGCGCCGTGGGGCCGCAAGGTCCCGCCAATCGGCAAGTCGCTCGCAACGATGCTGCCGGGCGTCGAGATCACGGAGCGTCCGTGGGGCTTCGCGCTCGCTCCGGGCAAGCAAGGGAGCCTGAGCCCCGTCGCGTACCTGCCGACGGACGACTTCGACGCCCTCTGCGACGCGCTCAACGCCGACCGCGCCGACAGCGTCGCGGTCGCCAACGTCTCGGGCTACGACCTGACGCTCGTGGACCTCGACGGCTGGGTGCAGGTCGGCCTGCTCGACGGGTTGGCCGCCGCTGACGAAGGCGACGGCCCGAGCGAGCCGGCCGCTTGGTCGGTCGATGGCGGCGTGAGGCTGGTGGTGTCGAGGGCGGGGCAGCATCGACTCGCCGCAGGGCTCAAGCAGCGTCGGCAAGGACAGCTCGCCGCCGGGCAAGGCCGCATCGGGCCGTGGCGCTGGCCGCGCGGCTTCGACGAGTATCTCGATCAGCTAGCGCCCTACGCGCCGCTTGCGAACGAGCTGGCGTCGTGGAACGAGCCGCTAGAGGTGGCGGTCACGATGGACGACGGCGCCGTGCAGCTCACTTCGGAAATCTCTCAAGCAGTCACTCCGATCGACTCGGCGACCGCCGCCAACTACTCGGCGCCCGATGGCGCGATCAGCCACGCCGTCTTGCCCTACGGCCTCCCCGAGCAGTTCATCGATCTCGCCATCGCTTGGATGAGGTGTCGGCCCGATGAGATCGACGCCCCCGAGTACCCGCAGCCGCAATGGGACGACGTCGCCGAGGCGTACCGGGAACTGTTGTCGCGTTACCGGTCCGTCGCGATGCTACGGCGTCTGCCCGCTAAGGGCGAGCCGGTCGCGACGAACGACGTCGCGACGTTCGCCTGGGACGGCGACGCGGCGTCGCTTGGCGACACGTTGCAGCTAACGACGCTGCGTTGGAACCAACTCATCGACGCCGCCGAGGCGCGGATGCCGCTGCGGCTCGAGATGGCGCCGCTCGAAGACGCCGAGGGCTGGCGCATCTCGACCGACCTCTTCAAGGGTTTTGGCTTGGACCGCAGCCCCGAGGTCCAGGCCGTGTTCGACCGTTACTACGGTGGCGACGTGCTGGCGATCGATATCACGCGCCGCGACGAGTCGAACGAGTGGCTGGTCAGTTACGGCGAGCCGGCGATGGAGCTGTTGAAATCGGATCCCGCCAAGGCGACTGCCGACCGTCCCGTGCTGGCCAATCGTCCCGTGCTGATCGAGGGCGAGCTGCGCCTCGACCGCTGGTTCGCCTGGAAATCGATGATCGAAGCGATCGACGAGCAGGGGACAATCGGCTTCCGCCCCCGCAAGCCGATGGCCGAATCGCCCGCTGCGACGCTGCGCGTCACGGGTGGCGACTCGCTCAGCATTGATTCGATGCTGCCTATCGCGACCTACGAGAACGCCGTCACTCACTGGCGATCGAACGAGAAGCCGAAACGGCCGTAACGCGCGCCAATACAGCGTGGCGGAATCCGCTCCCGCGATTGTGAACGTCTAGAGCGTGCTTCACTTGGCCGTAGCGTTTCTAGCCTCGCTCTGATCCACGGAGCAACGTGGGGAAGTGTCGCGCAGAGACGCAGAGTTGGATGCCTCCAAGACTCACGCAAAGGCGCTAAGCCGCAAAGAACGCGTTGCTGTGCGATCGTTAGCGGCTACGCTCATTTCTCAACGACCTTGTCTTTGCGCCTTGGGGGCTTGGCGTGAGTCTTCGCTGCCTACCCTCGGCGTCTCCGCGTCTCTGCGCGCGACGCTACGGCAAAATAAAGTCCGCTATAAGCCGTGGTCGGTAGCCCTCGGAGGTAGTGGTTACCCGCGTCACTCCAAGGGCTACCGCCCGCGGCTCAGACGCCAAATGAGGTCGGTGATGCGTCGCCCGGCGCGCACGCGACGCGTTGCCCGCTCGCTGCGCTGTGCTGCGCGGCGAGCACTACTTGCAGCGCGCGGTAGGCGTCGTCGAGGCTCGACGATCGCAACACCAGGCTCGACACCGAGCGGTGGAACGCCATCAGCAGGCGTTCGCCCAAGGGGCGTTCGTCTTGCAGGTGCTCGGTGTGCTGGCCCGCTTCGTCGAACCAGGTGACGGTGCCCGGCAGATCGACGAAGGCGATGCCGCGTTCACAGGCGACTTGCAGGTCGGCTGGGCGGCGGAACGCGGCGGCCTCGGTCCAGCCGGTCGGCACATAGCTGCCGCAGGCGATCTGGGCGAGCACCGGCGGCGCGCCGGACGCGTCCGGCTCGAAGTCGATCGTCACCAGCGAGTAGTCCTCGGGCTGCACGCTGACGGCGCTGCGGTGCGTCGCGCATTGGACGGTGACGGGCTCGCTGTCGGCGATGTAGCGGCACCAGTCAACCATCTCGATCAGGCGCCGGCTGTGGCTTGCCGGGCATTCGGCGACGCCGCCGTTGGGCGCCGGGGCGGCGTGGCGTTCGTTGCAGAACATCATCCGCGGCGCGCCGAGCCGCGTGGCGATAAGCTCTTTAAGCCGGATCGTCGCCGGGGCGAGGCGGTACGGGAACTCGGCCATGAAGGCGATCCCCGAGCGGCGGACGCGCTCGCGGAGCCCCTCGGCCTCGTCCTGGCGGAGGTCGACCGAGGCGCCGCAGTAGATCGCCTTGCCGTAGTCGCAGGCGGCGAGGATCGGCAGCGCGCCGAACCAGCGTCCCGACAGCATCAAGATCGCCTCGATGTCGTCGGCGGCGGCCAAGGCACGGAAACCGTAGACCGGTCGGGCGCCCAGCTCGTCGGCGACCTGCGCCGCGCGGTGGGCGATCGGATCGCAGACGGCCCGGACGCTGTACCGATTCGATAGCGCCGCCAGGGCGGGCCGATGCCGCGACTGCCAGGTGGGGCCGAGCCCGATGAGGCCGACTTTGAGCTTCAAGGCGTGACTTGCTTTATGGCCAAGAGTGGGAGTGATCGACGGTTCGCTAGCGTGCCGTGGGTGGCAGTATAAGGGATCGGCGCCAAAGTCCCAAAGCCTTTCCTGTTTTAGGGTTAGGGGGTAGGCGAGGGGTAAGGGTCTGACGGGCTGAGGGCGTAGGGGGTGACGGTGAGGGCTGCTTTTGCTAGTGGGTTTACTCTCGCCTGCGCAGGTTGGGGGGATTCGGCCGGGCGATTGGCTACGATACCGGCCAGCGTGACGCCCGCCGGAACGGCGTCCCCAGCCGAGTCTCTGCCGCCCCCTGTGTCGATGCCCCGCCTGTGTCGCGCTGTTGTTGCCGCCCTGGTGATTGCCGGTTCGGTGTCTCACGCCCGGATCGCGATCGACGCCAACTTCGATCACGGGTCGCTGGAGTCTTGGAGCGGCGACCTGATCAACGTCCAGCTCGTCGGCCGGGATAATTATTACGGCAGCGGCCGCTGGCGGTGGGTGAACTTCAAGGCGTCCGGCGTGCTCAACGCCCAGCCGACGTTCTCGATCAGCTCGAACTTCGCCGGCGACGCCACGCCCGGATTGCATGAGTTGCAGGAGCACGAGTTCGTCTACTCGTACGACGGTGAGAACTGGCAGTTCTTCGAGAACAACCAGCTGGGCGGCTCCACGTACACGTTCAGCAGCAGCACGCCGTTCACGCAGAACGAGGTCTACGTCGCCTACGCGATCCCTTACTCGTACGGCCGATCCGTCTCGCACACCCAGGCGGTGCTCGAGTCCCCCTGGGCGGCGCCGTCGCCATCGGCCAACGCGGCGGGAGTCATCGGCAGCTCCGCCCCCGGTGTCGATGACCTCGGCCGCGCCGTGCCGGCGCTGGACGTCTTCGGCTACCGCGTTACCAACCCCGCCACGGATTCCCTGATCGAAGACAAGCACAAGGTCGTCATAGCCAGCGGGCTGCACGCCGGCGAGTCGCTCGGCACCTGGACCTATCAGGGGATGGTGGACTGGCTGATCTCCGACGACCCGCGCGCGTCGTGGGTCCGTGACAACGTCGAGGTTCTTGCCTACCCCGTGCTCAATCCGTCGGGCCGCTACGCGGGCATGAGCCGCACGACCGTCAACAACGAGGGCCGCGACCCCAACGGCTTGTGGGACTCGACGCGCTGGTCGAATAGCAACTACGGCTGCGGCGGCAACGACTGCAAAGAGGTCCGCGACACGGGCCTGGCGATGATCGCCGACGCGAGCGCGACGCCCGGCGGCGTGGACGTGTTCGTCGATTTCCACTCGACCGTCCCGGACTACACGATCGACCCCCTCGACGGCCGGCCCGACGACTTTGCGTTTATCACTTCGGCGGACGCCGACGCCGACTGGTGGCTGGAAGTGCTTGAGCTTCAGCCGAACGTTTTGACCGCGATCTCGGGCGGCGGCTCTTACACCACCGCCGGCTTCGCGCGACGGATGCTCGACGCGGAGGTCGAAGTCACGTTCGAGACCCAGTTCACATGGGAACGCAACACGGACTACTACCTCAACCTCGGCGCTAACTTCGGCGTCGCGCTCTACAACACGTGGGCCCCGCAGCTGGCGGGCGACTTCAATTACGACGGCGTCGTCGATGCGGCAGACTACACCGTGTGGCGCGACGCCGAAGGGGCGACGGGCCCGGGCCTCGTGGCCGACGCCAACGGCGACCAGGTGATTGATGGTTTGGACTACGCCGTCTGGCAAGGTAACTACGGCGCAACGCGCGCCGGCGCCGCGGGGGCGATCCCTGAGCCGGCGGCGGTGGTCGTCGCGTTGCTCGCCGTGGTGGGCATGTTGGGCGGTCGGGACGCTCGGTGATTCCTCCGGGAAGCGTCAGCTCCCGGAGTTGCCCCACGCTGACGGCCGCTGCCCGGCCCTCCCGTGGACACGCGTCCAGAGCCGCAGGAAGGCCCCTAGAACGGCGTGTTGGACCCCATTCCGACCCAGGTGTCGACCCCGCACAAGAGCCCCGCAGAAGGGCTCCTGGAGCCTCACAGGGGGTGCTCCGGAAAGACCTGGGAAAAACCGAGGCTTCGCGGACGCGACTCGGGGCTGTCCGAGGCCCGGTCCCTGGGCGCCCAAGCAATCAGCCCCGGAGGGGCGAAAGCGCGTAGCCAGGGGCGCGAGCCCCTGGTGGGAGACGCAAAGTTCGTGACAGCCCCGGAGGGGCGACAGCAGCTCAGCATGGCATTGCTACCGCCTTTCTGCGGCCATCAACGCATAAGCGTGCTACGCATCATCATCTGTAGATGGGAATGAGAAGTTGTATGCCGTTCCCTGCGTATCTAGTTCTCCAGCAACGTACTTAAGTTCTGGTGGGTTACCATCGAATTCATCCGAATAGATTTTCATGTCGTGATCCCGACACCAATCGGCAGCCAAGCGGCTGATGACATACTTGACGTCAGCTTCATTAAGACTATCTGTCCATGTGATCCGACCTTCAATTGGCAGGCCCTCTTGGTATCGAAATTCGTCATCATCCATAATGAATGTAAAGAAGAGCCGCCCTCGGTTGCTAAGCTCTTGTAGCAATTGGATATCGGTAGCGGAATCAATGAGCATGTCCGCTTGTCTGAGTTGTTCTTCGTGGCGTTGAGGAGCACGAGACGCCATCTGCCCCTGGATGTCGAAGCATGCGTCGATCAGCATGCTGATCTGACTCGATCGGATATCATCGGGAAAGCTCACACCCAAGTCCCGGAGCATCACTTTCTGATTCTCGGTTGCAGGAAGCTGATTCTTCGCCTCGTCAATTAGCTCGCTTAGCTCTGCTCGGCGGATGCCTGATGGGACAATGACTCCTAGGCTTTGAGCGTAGGCGATCTGTTTGTCTGTCGGCTCCTTTTGATCAACTGCAGTTGGCTTCGCGGGGTTAGGAGCTGGTACAGTGATCGCCTTCTTGCAATATGGACACTTGCCAGTTTTTCCAGCACAAGCGTCCTTGAGAAGGAGCACCTTTTGGCAGTTTTCGCATTCGACTTCAATCGCCATGGGAACTCCAGATGAGGAGGGCAGGCCTGGCTTGTTGTGTTGATTGATTCTTTGAGAATCTAATCACTTCATCAACTTCTTCACCTCAGGACTCCCCAACTCCTGCAGCACCGCCGGCAGGTCAGCGCCGATCGGGCCGAGCTTGCCGCGGCCTTCTCTTAAGCGCTCGGTGACGGCGCGGGCGACGCTCTCTTCTTCAGCGTCCCAGACCTTTGCGCGGATGTCGTCGGGGATCGGGTCGAGCGGGCGCACCACACGGAAGCCGACGCCGGTCGCCGGGAAGTCGGTGTACCACCAGGGGCTCGCCGGGAGATTCGGATCCGAAGCCTTCCAGTCGGAGTCCTCGGTCACGAGACGCGCGGTGAGCGTCACGGTGTCTGCCTCGGCGTCGTAGAAGCCCCCTTTCGCGATGCGGCCGTCGCCCTTGCGAGGCCAAGCGACCGCCTCGGCCCACGTCAGGCGCCTTCCCGACGGCGCCTCGCGGCCCTCGGCATAGACGCCGTCGAGCACCAGCTCTGCGGCGTTGCCGAGCATGTCGTAGAGGCCCCAGGCGTTGGGCTCCTTCTCGCCGACCGGGTGGGCGACGTAGTCGGCGTTGTCGGTGTACCAAGCGACCGCGTCGAGGTCCGCCGGCTCGGCGTAGTCGTCGGCGGCCGCGGCGCGGAACCACTCGGCCTCGCTCGGCAGGCGGTAGTCACGGCCCACCAGCGAGCTGAGCCATTTGGTGTACTGCCGGGCGGCGAACGGCGTCATCGTCACGGCGGGCAGCTCTGGCTCTTCGCCCGACTCGTACGTGCTCGACGGGTCGTAGAGGGCGGTCGGTGCGGTGACGGCGTCGACCTCGATCGTCGCGGCGTCCACCGCGCGCTTCATCGACAACTTCTTAGCGAGGTGCGGCGCCTTCTGGATCGCGGCGGCCGCGTCGCCATCGGCTTCGAGCGTCGCCAGCTGCTGGATCTGGGCGTAGGCCTGATTGAGGTCCATGTAGGGGCGGTACTCGGCCCAGGTGACCTCGGTCTTGCCGATCCAGTACGGCGGCAGCTCGACCTCGACCAGCGCCGGCTCTTCCCCCTCGGCGCCAACGTCTTGATGGACGAAGCCGCCGGGGACGGGGACCATCTCGAACGTGGCGTCCGTGCCGGGGATCGTCTCGGTGTAGGGGACCATCCAGCCGCGGTCGGTTTTGACGGTTTGGACGTCATCGCCGGGGGCCTCCGTGACGATGCCTACTTCGGCCCGGACCTGTCCAGCGAGAAGAACCGCAGTGGCGAGGGACAGGATCCAACGGAGTCGGTGAGCAGCTTTCGGCATGTCGTGCTTAATGGGGCTTGCTGTGGGGAGAAGTGACGTCAAGCGATGGAGTCGAACCGGGGGCTAAGGCCCCGCGGCTGATAGGCGCCAGCCATTTATAAGATCAGCCGGCACGCCTTAGCGTCCGGTTCTTCAAACAGGTTGAACCAACCGGGGGTGGGGCCGAAAAAGGGTAGACCCCGATTATGATTGCCCGCCCCGCTCGGGGAAACAGCCCGCCGCGGCGAGCAACTCGACGACCCGCTCCATCGGCAGGCCGACGACGTTCGACTCGCTGCCGGTCTCGACGTGGACGAAGCCCAAGCCGTCCTGGTAGCCGAAGCCGCCCGCCTTCCCCTCCCAGGCGCCCGAGGCGGCGTAGTCGGCGATCCAGTCGGCCGACAGGTCGTTCATCCGCAGGGTGGTGACGACGGTCTCGGCGGCCAATCGCACTGCCACTCCCGACGCGACGCGGGCCAGAGCGACGCCTGTATAAACGCGGTGCCGCCGGCTGCTGAGGGCCCGCATCATCGCGGCGGCATGGTCTTCATCGGCGGGCTTGCCGAGAATCTGGCCGTCACACTCGGCGACCGTGTCGGCGGCGAGCACCAGCAGCGGCTCGCTCTCACCGGTGAGCTGGTCGATGACATCGTTGAGCTTCACGATGGCCAGATCGACCACCAGCTCCGCCGGCCCACAGTTCGAGCACAGCCCCCCCTCCTCCACTCCGTCCCGCGCCGCAACGACCCGAAAATCGTACCCCGCCTCGGCGAGCAACTCTCGGCGACGGGGTGAACCACTGGCGAGTACGAGCTGCGGCTGCGACATTGGGGGCTCCGTTAAAAGGATTTTGCCCGCGAATGACGCGAATCGGCGCGAATCCCCTTATTTCATTCGCGCCGATTCGCGCCGATTCGCGTCATTCGCGGGCACTCGTTAAGAAACAAGAAACTCCGTGCCTTACGAACCGCTAAGAATTCTCCTCGAAGATAACCACCTCCTCGCCGTCGCCAAACCGGCGGGCCCGCCGACGCAGGGGGCGGCGGCGGGCGTTATTTCGGTGCTCGACATGGCGAAGGCTTATGTCGCCAAGAAGTACGACAAGCCCGGCAAGGTCTATCTCGGCGTCGTCAGCAGGCTCGACGCGCCGGTGACGGGGCTCCTTATCTTCGCCCGCACGTCGAAGGCGGCCGGGCGGCTCAGCGAGGCGTTCCGCGCACGCCAAGTCGATAAGGTCTACTTGGCGACCGTCAAAGGAACGCCGCCCCCCTGCCCCGGCTCGTTGGTCCATCACATGGTGAAGGATGAACGCACCCGGCGGATGGTCGCCACCCACGCCGACACGCCCGGCGCCCAACGGGCCGAACTGTCCTACGAGGTGCTGCTTTCGCAGAAGGGACACAGCCTCTTGGCCGTGCGGCTGATGACGGGCCGTAAGCACCAGATCCGCGTTCAATTGGCGAAGATCGGCTGTCCGATCCTTGGGGACAGCAAATACGGCACAACCCAACCCTATGAGCCGGGGATCGCCCTGCATTCGTGGCGGCTGGGAATCGAGCACCCGGTCCGCCGCGAACCGCTTGAGCTGGAGTGCCCCCCCCCGCCGCGGTGGGGCAACTGGGCGCCCGGAGACCTGGCGAAGGCTCTGGCGGGGCTTTGATTGCCCTCCCGGCAGTCTGACCCATACTCAGAGAGTCGCACCGTCCGCCACCAGCTAACACGCCCCCGCCGTCTGACCTTGCTCCCCCACACGCCGACCCCGACGACGAACCCGGCGCTGGGCGCGACGATCACGCCGCTGACGGCGACGATCGCGGCCAGCGGATTGGTGGAGGGACTGGCGCTGCATCGAGCGGTGAGCCATGTCGTCTCGCAGCTCCCCACCTCGGTCGAGGACCACGACCGCCGGCTGGGTGAGCGGCTCATCGAGACGGGGGTACTTAACTCCTGGCAGGTGGACCAGCTCCGCCGCGGCCGCACGAAGTTCACGCTCGGCCCCTACCAGATCGTCGATTCGCTCGCCCGCGGCGGCATGGGGCACGTCTTCAAGGCCCGGCACGAGTTGCTCGGCCGGATTGAAGCGGTGAAGGTTCTCCCGCGGACACGGAGCACGCCCGAGGCGGTCGCCAGCTTCCTGCACGAGATCCGCTCGCAGGCGTCGCTCGATCACCCGAACCTTGTCCGCGTCTCGTACGCCGACCGGGAGGGTGATGTCTACTACCTCGTCACGGAGTTCATCCCCGGCATCGACCTCCGGCGGCTGATCCGCAAGCGCGGGCCGGTCGATGAGAAGATCGCGGCTTGGATCGTGTCGCAAGCGGCGACGGCGATCGATCACGCCCATCGCCGCGGCCTTGTGCACCGCGACGTGAAGCCCGGCAACGTGCTGCTGACGCCCACCGGCGGCGTGAAGGTCACCGACCTCGGCCTCGCCTGGTCGCTCGATGGCCTCGCCGCGGCGGGGGAGGTGTACGCCGAGGGCAAGATCGCCGGCACCAGCGATTACCTGGCGCCCGAGTCGATCCGCTACCCCGATATCGTCCGGCCGGAGAGCGACCTCTACGGCCTGGGCTGCACACTCTACTACGCGGTGACGGGCAAGGTCCCCTTCCCCGGCGGCACGCACGCCGACAAGCTCCGCCGCCGGCTGCGTGAGGAGCCGAAGGAACCGCAATCGCTGAACCCGTCGCTGTCGCCGGCGATCGTGTCGATCATCCTCCGCGCAATGGCCCGGCAGCCCGAGCAACGCCCCGAGTCGGCCGCCGCGATGGCGAGCGAACTGCTCGAGCTGGTGGACTCGGGCGCGCGCGAACGGCTCGCCGTGGTCGTCACCGAGACGATCGCGCGCCGACAGGCCGACGAGTCGGCCGCGCGGTGGTCGAGCGGCGAGGCCGAGGACCTGCCGGAGACGGTGGGCCTGCCGCTGCACGAGATCGCCCCGCCTTTCGCGGTTGAGGCGGCGGTCGCCCGTGAAGCGAGCGCCACGTCCGATCGAGAGATGTCTGAAGGCGAGCTGCCCGAAGTCGAACTGCTCGAAGAAGACTCGCCCCGCCTGAAAGACCGCACGGCGCCGCAGGTGATCACCTGGGTCGCCCTCGGGTTCACGGCCGGACTCTTGCTCTTAACCGCCTTGCGTCGCTGGTTCGGTTGGTGAGCTCGTCGAGGACTCGGGGACCCGGGCCGAGGCCGCCTGCCGGGCGCGATCGATCAAGATCGACAATTCGCGCGACTCGCGGGCGTCGAGCGACGTGCTGACCACGGCGCGCGTTTGCTCAAACAACTTCTCGAGCCGCGCCTTGGCCATCGGGTGGGGCGCCTTGGCGCCGCGTTGCACCGAGTCGAGCCGCCTGGTGAAGTCCGACATGCCCGGCAGGGCGTCGAACTCCGAGAGCAGCGCCTTGGCGGCGTCGAAGCTCTCGGCCTCGGCCAAGCGGCGGATGCGCTCGCCGAGGATCTTGCGGCGGGCGACGGTGTCGATCAACTCTTCGCGGAGGCTGGTGACTTCGAGCTCGGCCCGCAGTCGCGACCGCTCGTCCACTAGCGGGACGTCAACCGCCTCCGCGATCCCCGCGGCGACGGGGATGCTCGCCACCGCGATCGAACCGCAACGCACGTGAGCCATCCAGACCTCGCCGCCCGCGGGCAAGAGCACCGTGCCGTCGTCACCGGTCAGGCCGAGCGGGCGCAGCGCCGACTCACCAGGCGGGGCGATGTTCACTTCGTAACCGGGGAGCGGCGTCGCCGGGTTGTCGTGGGCGTGGAGCCGGAGGCGTGTGCGGCGCGACGGGTCGATCGGCGCCGCCATCGCCAGCTGCTCGACGCGTCCGCCGGTCCGTGCGACGAAGGGCCGCCGGGTGTGGCTGATCACCTTCGCCGCGACCTCGCCCTCTTCGGGGGCAGGCTGGGCGATCAAGTAGGTCCAGGGGATCGGCTCGGAGCTGAGCACTTGGCCTTCGCGGTCGAGTTTCCGGCGATAGGGGAGCAGCAGCGTCCCCGGCGCCGCGACGCCGACGCCCGACTCCGGCGCCCGCTCGGCGGCGCGGTACTCGAGCGTGACGCGGCCGGCGTCGTTCGGGTCGCGCGTCAACAACGCGATCGGCCGGAACGTCGCCAAGGCGGCGGTGAAGACCCGCTCGGCCAAGTCGGCCGCGTCTGCCGCGCGGGCCGTGACTTCGTCCCTCGGGCTGGCGAGGGTCTCGTCATGCTCGCTGGCGGTGATGTGATAGCCGCTGCCGCTGGCGCTGACCGTTACGTCGAACCGCTTGTCGATCGGCGTCGCGTCGTCCTCGGCGGCATGCACCCGCCAAAAGCCGGGCAGGCGGTTGCGGACGCGCTGGACGACTTCCTCCGCCAGCCTTTCGCGCTGCAGGGGCGTCAGGCCGCTGGCCGTCGTGTCGATAGCGATCACGACCTCGTACGGCCTGGTTTGCCAGACCGCGTCGGCGCAAGCGAGCGTCGGCGCGAGGGCGAGAAGCACCACCGGCAGCATGAACGAACGAAGACGATGAGCGAGGTTCATCGGGCGCCTCCGTCGGTGATCCGCCAATCGTCGATCGTTTGGTAGAGGTCGATCGGTTCGGCGGCGACGCCGGCGAGGTTCGATTGGTAGGCCGCGTACTCGACCGTCTGCCAGAGCGGGATCAGCGGCAGGTCGGCGTAGACGACGCGGTGCAGGTCCCGCAGGGCATTAACGGCGGCTTTCACGTCGGTGGCGCCGACGACCTTATCGAGCGCGTCACGCATCGCCGGCGAGCAACCGCCCGACACGCCGCCCGGCCCGTAGAGGCGCCAAACGTCGGTGAGCGGTTCGCCCATCGTGATCTCGGCGTAGCGGAGGTCGTAACCCAAACCGCCGCTGGAGAGTTCCTCTTCGCTGGCTTCGCGGAGTTCGATCTCGAGGCCCACCGCGGCGAGCTGGTCGCGGATCGCTGCGACCGCGGCCCGGGCGACCGGCGTTGGCGGGTGGGCGATGGTCAGCGACGTCGGTACGGCGCGGATCGTGAGGCCGGCCTCGGCCGCCTCGGCGTCGGCCGCGCGGGCCGCCGCTAACAGGAGCGCCGCCAGTCGCGGTTCGTAAGGCCGGGGCTCGATGCTCTCGTTGTAGGCGTACCGCAACGGGTCGCCGAGCGATTTGCCCCGCGGCACGGCGTTTGACAGGACCTCGAAGCCGTTGCGTTGGGCCTCGCCGAGCACGATCTTGTTGAGCGTCTCTTGGCTGGCGATCCCGTACCGGATGGCGCGCCGCACTTCGCGACGCTCACGGAGCGACGAGGAAGGGTGCAACAACAAGCAGTGAAGCGTTGGCAGCCGCAGTTCGGCGAGTTCGATGGTGGGTAGCGCCTCGACCTCAGCGACCCGCCAGGGCGGCACGCCCATTAGAGCGTGGATCTGTCGCGCGCGGAGGTCTGCGAAGGCCTCGTCGATGTCGCTGTAGACATACTCTTCGACGGCGCCGAACGCGCCGGCGCCGGAGACCCGCTCGTAGCGGGCGGCGGCCTCGGAGCCCGCGGGCAAGCTGACACGCCGCCACTCGCCGGGGGCGATGTCTCGCTGGCTGGCGTTCAGGGGCGCCGCGGCCAACGCCATCGGTTGCGGGTGTGGCGACTTGAGATCGACAAGCAAGCGATTGTCACCTTCAACGGACACCGCCGCGGTGCGTTCTCGCAAGAGCGCGAGCGGCTCGCGCGCAGCGCCCGCCGGCTCGAGTAACAGCCGGGCGAGCCGGTAGGCCATTGCGCTGTCGGCGAAGCGAATCGAAAGTTGGCGGCGGGCGTCGTCGGTATCAAGCACGCCGGCCGTCGAAACGTACTCGCCGCCTGAGGGTTGGAACGACTCAAGCGTGGCGAGGCGCCCACCAATCAAGCGGCTCTGTCGCACCGCGGCCGGTGAATCGAGGTCGGGCGTCGCGTCCGGCGCCGCCGTTTCCCAGACGCCCACCCACAGCGTGCCGCCGGCGCTGCTCAGCTCCGCCAGCAGCTGGCGAGTTTTTTGCGAGGTCGGGTCGAGCGCGACGGCGCCGCTGACAATCCGCAGCGCCTCGCGGCCCTTCCCGGCGGCGGCGAGCCGCTGGGCCTTGGCGCGCTCCAACGCGGCGCCCTCGGACATCCGACCCAGCCAGCGCTCGCCGAGCGACAGCCGCATGCCCGCGAACTGTCCTTCGATCGCGTCGACCGTCCGGCGTACGCCGAGATAGTCCTCGGCCTCCCAGCGGGCCTTGAGAATGGCGTCGCCGATCGTATCGACGGCGTTCTCAAGCCCCGGCGTGCGCGAAGAGCGTTCTTTGAGGCTGCCCAGCAGCGCCAAGGCGTGGTCGTACTCCTTGGCGGCGAAGAGCGCCCGCGCCTCGTCGTAGATCGCCTTGGTGAACGCCTCGGTCAGTCCGGGATAGTCGGGGTAGTCGCGTTCGAGTTTGGCGAAATAGGGGTACGCGCTGTTGAAGTCGCTCTTCGCGGCGAACTCCTTCGCCTTGGAGAGCAGTTGCTCTTCGTAGAGCTCGACCCGCTCGACCGATGGGCCCGGGATCGCGATCTCTTCGCCCGGAGCGTCGAGCAACCGCGCGTAGAGGTCTCCCGACCTCGCGGCGCCGGGCGTGCGGTCCTTGAGGGGCAGCACCTCGAGCGGCGTCGACTTGCCCTCGTCGCGGACGATCACTAGGTCGAACGGTTGACGCTCGTAGAGCGGTGTGTCCACGGCGCAGGCGACGGGGCAGACGATGGCGGCGACCAGCAGGACGGTCGTCGCCAGCATCAGCCGGCGCAGTGAGCGGCAGATCAAGTAACGCAGGGACAACGAGTGACTGGGGGTGAACGCGATTACGGGTGAGTGACGACGAGCACCGCGCCGTCGGCGGCGGAGACGAGCCAACGCGGGCCGTACGCCGTGGGGCCTGAGCCGAGTGGCTGGCCGAGTTCGAGCGTCGCCGACGCGTCGCCCGAAGCCGACGCGAATCGGACGAGCCGTCCATCGGCGAACGCCACGGCGACGCCATCGCCATCGACGAGTGGCTCGCCAACCGGTTTGGCGTTGTCGAGCGGCGCTCGCCAAGCGATCGCGGGTTCGCTCGATGGATTCACCGCCACGAGTTCGTCTGCTGTGGCTAGGAGGGCGACGTCGCCCGCCGCGTAGGGACCCCAGACGATCGCGCCGGGTAGCGGCAGGGTCCCGCTGGCGTCGAGGCTCGGGAGGCTGAACGCCGCCAGCGAGTTGTCAGCGAGCGCCACCACGGCCTGCTGGCCGACGATCGCCGCAGCGGCCGGCGCCGCTGACGTAGGGAGCTTAGCGCTGGCCCGTTCGACGAGGCTCGCCGACGCCGACGAGTCGATCGCCAGGCAGTAGACGGTCTCGGCGCCGTCGGTCAGCACCGCCACGGGGCCGGCCACTGCGGGCTTTGTCCATTGGATCGGGCTGCCCGCGGCGACGCGGGGTTGGAACGGCGTCGCCAGCGGTTGGCCCGCCAGATCGAGCAGGTGAACTTGTCCAATGGCGAGCGGTGTGAGTACTCCCTCACCCATGGTGACGGGCTCGCAAGCGAGCTCGCCCGGCAGGCTCACGGCGCGCGATCCGGCGCGGGGGGCGACGCGGACAGCAAGCCACTCGCCGCCGCCCATTTTCGCGAGCGCCGAATCGGTGCTAGCGAGCCTGGCGACGGCGTCGAAGACTTGCGGGCGGCTCGGCTCGGCGTCCGGTTGGGTGGACTGGCGGGCACGGACCTCGGGGGGGCCGATCAGGTGCGACTGCCCCGTGACCGTCGAGGCGACAACGGCACGGGCCGAATCGGAGTAGATCGGCGCGCCCAACGGCGGCGCCGCCAAGTCCGTCTCCCAGAGCAGCCTCCCCGTGCGCGAATCACTGGCGGCGACCGTCAGGCCGGGCGCCCCTTTGCGGACGCGGGCGTGGAGCACGGCGTCGCCGTTCTTGACGATCGGGCCGACGAACAGGTCTCCCGTGCAGGCGTCGGGCAGGTCGCGCGGCGCCAGCCGAGAATCGGCGAGGGATGCGGCCGTGCGGCGGAGCCCTTCGCCGGCGATCCAGACCTCGCCCCGCGACTCCACGACGCTGCGTCGCCGCTTTTCGCCTGGCTGGGCGGGCTGCGACGCAATCAGCGTCAACGGCGCGCCCTCTTTCGCGGCGGTCACCTCGAACAAGTAAACAGCGCCCGACTCGGTCGCCACCAAGAACCGCCGCGCCGAGACGACCGCGGGCGTCGAGACGATCCCTTCCAGGCGCCATTCGCCGAGCTGGGACCCGACGACACCCGACTCATCGGTCGCGTAGACGCTAAGCCGGCTCGTTTCGGCGCCGGTGTTCTCGATGATCGCGACGCGACCGCCGATCGCCAACGGCGGCGTGAGGACCGTCCCCGGGGCGTGACCCGTGAAACGCACGCCGATGCACTCCAGCGACTCGGTGTCGAGCGTGTAGAGACTCGACTGCTGACCCGCGACGTAGGCCCTGCCGGTCTCGGCGTCGATCGCCGGCGCCGAACGCAGCGGCTGGGCGAACTCGGTCGCGCCAACCCGCGCGCCGCTGGCGGCGTCGAAGGACCAGAGGCGGCCCGATTCGCTCGCGACGAGCACCCGCTCGCCAGCGATCGTCGGCTCGAAGAGGGGCGCTTCGGGGCCTTCGACCGGCGTCCGCCAGATGAGTTCACCGGTCGCGGCGTTGACGCGCACCAACTCACCGCTGCGGTGATCAAGCAGCAGCCGATCGTCGCCCAGGGTCACCGCATTCGTCTCCGCCAGTCGCACCCCAACCGGCCGGCGCCAAGCGAGCGTCCCGTCCGCTGCGTTGACGGCGTAGGTGACGCCGTGGAAGGTCGCCGTGAACACGCCGTCGGCCGTCGCCGCGCCGTCGCGGCGCGGGTTGACGAGGGGCAGCGCGAGGGCAACCGGCGATTCGGCTTCGGTCGTGACGGCGTCGGCGGGCTCGGGAGTGAACTTCACTTGGCTGCGTTCGGCTTCCACCGCGGCTGCGAGTTTCTCCGCCAGGCGGGGGTCGTCACGCAGCTCGGGGCGCCGATCGACGAACGCGGTCCGCGCCTTGTAGGCCGCTTCGATGTCGCCGCTGGAAGTCGCCGCTTCGATCGCCGTCAGCGTCTTGCCGAGGTCGTCGAGCGCCTCGCGACGCCGGGCGACGCGGTCGAGCAGGTCGTTGATCGCGGTGACTTCGCGTTCGTCGCGCAACGACTTGGGGACGTACTTGGTGTTGTTGACCAGCGTGAGCGCTTCGGTCGCTTGGTTCACGAGCCCCTCGACCTTCTCGTTGTCGAAGTCGGCGCCGCCGGAAGCGCGGTCGGCCGAGTCGGCGAGGCCGCGGGCGATACGCGGCAAGATCGAGGCGAACTCGCCGCGGTTCTCGGAGAACGCCTCCTCGTCTTCGATCTGCGGCAGCTCTTGCTGGGCGGTCGCGAGCGCGGCGGGCCAGTCGCTGGCGGTCTCGGTCTGTTGCCGCAACCGCACGACGGCGAGCTTGACGCGGGCCTCGCTCCACCGGGCGTTGCCCTCGAAGTCCTCGACGAACTCTTCGTACACTTCACGGGCTTGCGCGTACGAGCCGCTGGCGTAGGCCGATTGGGCCGACTCGAGCAGTTGATCGCCCGACTGGAGGTTCATCACCACCACCAAGGCGATGCCGCCGAGCGCGAGGAGCGCCAGGGCGCCGCCGCCAAGCAGCAACAGCGGCGAGTCGAAGTCGTTCTTGTGGGACTTCTGGACGTGCTTCCGCCGGCCGGCCGCGTCTCGTTTGACGCCGCCCTTAGTCTTCTTGGTTTCGAGGTCCGAATCGAAGGGATCGTCCGGCGCGACAGGCGTCGGGTTGGCGGGGTTGAGGATGCCCGATCCGACCTGAATAAAACTCTCGCTGGAGGCTTGCAGGAGGGTCGCCGCTTTGCCGTCGGTGATCAGGCCGCGCGACTGGAGTTTCTTAGCGAGGGCCTCCGCGGTGATCGCGCCGCCGCTCGCGCGGTACTCCTCGTACAGCTCGTCGAGCACATCGCTAGAGACGAGCTTCTGGAGCTCGATCGCTTCGAGGAATTGTTTGGCGGTCGCCATCGGGTCGGGGGTCTCTTTGCGAGAAAGTCGTGCGGCACGGGGGGCGGTTAATACTCGTCTTCGACACTCATCAGGCGGATCTCTTCAACGCCGGCGCCGCTCCCCGCGTCGAGGGCCGAGACGACGAACTCGTGCGTCGCGTCGCCGCTGGCTTGGACCAGCATCTTGCGATAACCACCGCTGGAGCCGGCGGCGCCGTCGGGCATCTGGCCTTTCCGGGCAGCGCGGACGAGGTTGCGCATGTCTTGGCGGCTGGGCGCCTTGACCTCTTCGGTCCAGGCGGGGCACATGACCCAGTAGACGTTGTCGCCGTCGAGGCGGACGATGATCGAGTCTTCCTCTAACTCGTCGATCGATTGGGTCGGCGCCGAGTCGTCGTCCTTCACCGGCGGCACCGCGATCGCTTTCTGCAGCGCGAACGCCGCGGTGATCATGAAGAAGATCAACAACAGGAACGTGACGTCGACCATCGGCGTCATGTCCATGTCCCCTTCCTCCTCGGCCGCGTTGCGGCGCGCGCGGGCCCACGGGCTCGGCCGGGGGCCGGAGCGCGGTTCTTCGGGAGGTGGTGGGGGAGTCGCCATGGGGTGGCTCAGGACGCCTTGAACTAATCGGTATCGAGGACGGCGAGGTGGAGGTTCACTCCTTCGACGCGCGAGATGCTGGTCACCACTGCCGCCACGTGGCGGTAGGCGACGCTCTTATCGGCTTTGACGATGACGTTGGGCTTATTATCGACGAGGCCTGCCTCGACCGCCTTCTGGATGGCCGCGTCTCGCGAGGCGGCGTCCTCGGGGAGCAGGAACTCATCGATCTTGCCGTCGGCGGCGTAGATCGGCGCGAGGGGGCCCGACGCTTCGCCGATGGTGAAGACGGTCGACTCGAGCTGACTGACCGCTTCGCCGTGGAGGGCCTCCGGCAGGCGCACCGAGCTTTCTTGGTCGGGGGTCGAGGTCACGAGGAAGAAGATCAACAGCAGGAACGTGATGTCAATCATCGGCGTGATATCGACCTCATCCTCTCCCGCGCCGGGCTTGGCCCGGCGAAGTGAAGGAGAGAGCGTGGCGGCGTCGGGATTGAACGGCACGGCGACGGAAGTGGCGGGTCGGGGTTGGGCGGATGGATGTGAGCGACGGCAGACTAACGGAGCCGTAAGACCTCGAGGATCTGCGAGACGCCCGCGGTCACGAGGTCTTCCATCTTGCGGATCTGGACGTTGATGCCTTCACGGGCCAAGAGCAGCGGCACCGCGATCGAGAGGCCGCAGGCGGTCGTGATCAGAGCGAACATGATGTCCTCGGCCATTTGGCCGGTGTCGACCTTGGTGCCGGAGCTGAGGTTGGAGAAGGCGCCCATCATGCCCACGACCGTGCCCAGCAGGCCGATCATCGGCGCGCTCTTGATGACGGTCGCGACCCAGCTGAGGCGGTAGTCGATGTCGGACATCACGTCGAGCTGGAACCGTTCGGCGAGTTGCCGCTCGACGCGCTCGGCGCCCTGCTCACGGTTCATGATCGCGTAGAGCGCGAGCTGCGGCATGGCCCGGCGGTCCTCGCCGCAGAGGGCGATCGCGTCGTCGTACCTCTTAGCGGTGACGGGCTCGTCGATCGCCTCGATGAAGGCGTCGAGTTCTTCCTCGTCACGGAAGCGCACCATCGCGACGCGCCGCCACACCAGGATCAGATTGAACACGCCCCAAATGGCGATCCCCCCCAGCCCGATGAAGGTGATGTACTCAACGATCTTGAAGAGCAGCTCGAATTTCATGCTCGTTCTTTTAGTTTGTCAGCGACGCGTTGTAGCGGGGCGTCTGCTTGAGAACGCCCGCGTTGGGGTTAGAAGTACAGCCTTTGCTCAGCGACCTCGAAGTCGTAACCGGACCCGCGTTTCACGACCTTGAACACGGTCAAGGCGATGTCCCCTGTGGGACGGTCGCCCGCGGCTTCTTTCTCCAGGGCGAGCAGCTTGTTTTGCAGGGCGGGCGAGCAGAACTCGAGGATCAACTGGCCGTGCTTGAGGATGCCGGCCTTCTCGGCGAGGCGGCGATCGAGCGGGTAGAGCGGCCCCCCTGCGGAATTGAAGTATAGCCGGGAGTCTTCGGAGGGGTCGCCGGTTCGGACAACGGGGTTGGGCGTGCTGACCTTGGATGCGTAATAGACGACGTTGTCGGCGCCGAGAACCGCGACCTCGAGGCCGACCTCGTCGAACCACTTCGCGTACTGATCGAACGATTCGGGCTCGAAGCGGATCTCTCGGCGGGGTTCGCGACCCATCCCCATCCCGTTGCCAGAGACGCCCGTGCCGCGGGGGTCGCCCTTCGAGGCGCCGGCGTTCTGGTCGTTCTCGGTCGTCATGTCCTCGGCCATGAGGACCTCGTCGCTCGTGGCGGCGATCGAGAGCTGATCGAGAAGCGATTCGAGGTTCTTCTCGAGTATCTCTGGGGCGTTCTCGACGCCCGGCAAGAGATTGTTCGCCTGCGGGTTGTTGGCGGCGCTGTCGTTGAACGGGGATACCGGCGTCACCGGGATCGCCGGCGGCGTGCGTTCCAGCCGGCTGGAGAAGAAAATAACGACGATGCCGAAGGTCGTCATGCCGACCATCAGCAACAGCGCAATGAGCAAACTGCTCGTGCGGTCGTACGCGCTGACACGCAGCCCGGACGCCGCCCGCTCGGGGCGCAGCGATTCAAGCGACTCAACGGCCAAGGTCGATCACCGCCTCCGGCCGTAGGGTGAGATACCACCGTTTCCACTGTTCGAGTTCGGCGTAGCGCTGGTCGTCGTTGAACTCGTCAGGCATGCCGAAGCCACGCGGCCGCCGGGCGATGGCCCGCAGTCCGTCGCGCGAGGCGAGCGCCACGCGTGGGTCGGGATCGGTCAGCCCGTACATGAGCACCGGGGCGAAGTCGAGATCGCCGAGGCTCCCCAGCGCGCGGGCGGCGACGAGCCGCTGGTTCGGTTCGCCGGCGCGGAGAACTTGCGACAACCTCGCCGCGTCGGCAGACGAGAGCTTGCCGACAAGCAGGGCGGACGGGTCCGCCGCGAGGGCGTCGAGGCGGTCGGCCTCCCCTTTCTCCATCATCGAGAGGAAGTCGGCGACGCCCACGACGTCCATCTCGACAACGACCTGACCCCGCTTGAGCGTCGCGGACGAGAGGTTCTTCGGCAGGCCCCGGCCGCTGACGAGGGCCCCCTCGCCGATGCCGCCTTGAAGGCTCTTCTGAGTCGCGCGCATGAGGAACAGAACGGCAAACGCCGTGTCGGCCGGGGCGCCACAGCCATTGTTCCATTGGCCCGGCTTGATCTGACTTCCCTCCAGGTAGTCGACGCCCTGCTCGTACCACTCGGGTTCCAGTTCCGATTCACCCGACCGCAACTCGTTGAACGAGTGGTACCGTTCCAAGGCGTAGAGGTAATAGAACGGGAAGGCTCCAGCCGAGTTGAAGGGCGCCTCGTTCATCCACTGTTCGCCGAGCTCGAACGACTTCGTAACCTCTTTCCAATCGACTCCCGAGGGGCTGAGAGGCTTGGCGGAACTGACTCGGTCCTTCGAAAACCGCAGGGAGGGCGGCAGTTCGCCGCCGTTTCCAGTCCCGGCGGCCACCGACATCGAGCCCGCGTTGAGCAGACCGTGGAGGTCGGCGCCAATCATGAGGCTCGCCATGGCTGCCGCGGTAAGCGTTGGGGTGACGCCGGCCTGGGCTTCGCGCTTGCCGCCGTCGGGAACAACGCCGTGGTATCCCCACCCGCCGTCGGGGGCCTGGGTCTTGTTGAGCCAGGACATCAGGCCTTTCACTTGGTCGTCATCGAGGGAGACTCCCGCGCGATGCGCCTGCCACATCGCCAGGGCGACGTACTGGGTTTGCGAGGTGTCGCCAACTTGTTCACCTACGTAGCCCCAGCCGCCGTGGGGCAGTTGGCGCTTGGTGAACATGTTGAGGTACTGCTGGATGGTCGCCTTCTCGGTCTTGGGAGCGACCTCGGATAGGAAAATCACCGCCAGGCACTGGCTGTAGGTGAAGTTGTCGCGCGAGACTTCGCCGGCGCGTTCCGCGCAGGCTTGGATGGCCTCCTTAATCCGCGGGCTGTTCTTTTTGCCCGCCTTGTGGAGGGCGAGGCCCACCAAGCACTTGGACCCCAGCATTCGGTCGTACTGACCGCCATCGAACGGGATCGTCTCCAGAGTTTTCACTCCGGCTTCGACGAGGGCTGAGACCCGCGGGCTGGTGGGCAGCAACGCCGTCGCTTGCGCAATGCACAGACCCCAAACGACCGTCACCGTCGTGACGTACCGGGAGACTCCACGCAGTTTGGTGGGCGACGCTCGCACTGATCGATATTTGCCTTGTTCCGTAGACATGACAGGCCGGAGGCCCGCCGAGGGTTGTCTCTCGACGTAACCCATTTAACCGATGCTACTTCCGCCCATCTACTCTCGTCAACCAATGGGCCGGGAGCGGGTCGAATTTTAGGGCGGTTTGACAGACGCCGCCTTCGCCCTAGAATGCGGAGCTTCGCTGAGAGACTCACGCCCGACTTGGTTTTGGCCGAAGAGACTTTTCATGCGACGCCTAGCCCGCTGGAAGCGTTCCAGGGTCGGCCGGGCATCTGGGTGCATAGCTCAGTTGGTTAGAGCGCAGCCCTGATAAGGCTGAGGTCGGAGATTCGAGTTCTCCTGCACCCACTTTTTCTTATCCCCCCGAGGCGCCCGAATCGGCCTCGCGGTGGCGGCGGTGATTCGGCCGAGTTCCCGGGCCGCCGTCGGCGTTCTCATGACGGGACACCCGCAACGCCGGCTCTCTAAAGATAGGGGATGCCGGACGGGCGTCGAGAGAGAGATCGATTCCGTTTCGCGTTGGACGATGCCGCGCGGTAGGGCTCAGTGAGCGCTTCCAGCCGCCGCCGGGTACGGTTCGGGTTGTTGGCCGCTGGCCGCTTCGCGGATCACCTCCACCAACTGCTGAACGCCGATTGGCTTGTTCAGAATTCGGTAAACGCAGCCGAGCGCATCCGCCTGCTCGCGCGCCTCGTCGCTGACCCAGCCGCTAAGAATGATGAAGCAGGTGTCCGGGTGTTGAGGCGCCACCTGCTCTAGGAACTCGATCCCGCCGATGCCGGGCATCGCCAAGTCGGTGACCACGATGTCGTAGTGGTTCCGTCCCGTGAGCAGGGCCTCGGCGTGGGGGGCGGAGCAGGCGGTGGTGACATCGAACTCGCACCGTAGACCACGCTCAAGGGAGCGTAGCAGCAGTTCTTCGTCATCAACCAGAAGGATGCGGGGGCTGACGGTCATCGGGTGCTCGTCGTGGAGACGCCCCATCGTGGGGCCGGGTTGCGGAGGCCGGAGGTCGGCTTAATGAAGTCTTCCTTACCCGGGAAGAATCGCAACCTTCATCGCGGCAATCACGCCGCGAGGCCGTCCGCACCACCGCTGCGTCCCGACTCCGGGCGTAAAAACCCGAGGAGAGTGTTCGGAGTTGAACCTTCTGCGAGCAACCTTTCGTCAATAGCCGCTCAATTTGCGTGTGCATGGATATGCAATCCCCTCAAACTGGGGGTGGCTTTTTCTCGTCTGTCCTTGTGGACGATTTTGAGGTATACTTTGCTCACTTGAACAAGGTGTGAGACCTTCCGGACTCACTTCTCGGGGTCTGCCTTTTTAGGCGGGGCTACCGAAAGCGCCGGTTGTGGTCATTCAAATTCGAAGAAAGCGGCGACCCGGCCCGGGCTTTACCTCTCTGCCATGAGAGGCCCTACCAGATCCTCTGGATATCAAATCCTTTGGATATTGGGCCCCCCGGTACCTGGCTCTCGACCGCGATTGATTCTCTTGCCCCTTGCGGCCAAAGCCGCTTGCAGCCGTTGCAAGCAGCGATTGGCGGCGTCTCGTGACGCCTGCCCCGATGGCCGTCAATTAGGCAACCGCTCCCCGTGCATGGCGCACTACTGCGCTGTGGATGCGCGCGAGCAACCCCTTCCAGGACCCACTTGATGAAGTTTGCTGACCTCGGCCTCGCCGAACCTTTCTTCCGCGCCGTCAAAGAACTCGGCTACGAAGTCGCCACGCCGATCCAGGCGCAGGCCATCCCCTCGATCCTCGCGGGCTGCGACCTCATCGGTTGCGCGCAGACCGGCACCGGCAAGACGGCGGCGTTCACGCTGCCGATGCTGGACCGCTTGGTGCAGTCCACGCCCAAACGCGACACCAACACCGCCCAGCCCGAGCAGCAAGAGTCGACCGTCGAACGCCCCAACCGACCGGAGCGTCGCCGCAACCGCCACGGGGCGACTCCCAAGCCCCGCACGATCCGCGGCCTCGTGCTCGCGCCGACGCGTGAGCTCGCCGCCCAGATCGGGGCCAGCCTCAACCGCTACGGCAAGCACACGGCCCTACGCAACGCGATCATCTACGGCGGCGTCTCCCAGGTCCCGCAGGTGAAGGCGCTGCGGCACGGCGTCGATGTGCTGGTCGCCACGCCGGGGCGGCTCTTGGACCTCGTGAACCAGGGCTACGTCGAGCTGAAGCACGTCCAGGTCCTCGTGTTCGACGAGGCGGACCAGATGCTCGACATGGGCTTCTTGCCCGACCTGAAGCGCATCGAGCGGCTCGTGCCGCGCGAGCGACAGACGTTGATGTTCTCGGCGACGATGCCCGAGCCGATCCGCCAGATCGCCAACGAGTGGCTCCACAATCCCGTGTCGGTCCAAGTGACGCCGGTCTCGACGCCCGCCGACCGCATCGAGCAGTCGGTCCACTTCGTCGATCAGAAGCAGAAGCCCGACCTGTTGACGCAGCTGCTGCATGAGACGGCGCGGGGGCGGACGCTGGTGTTTAGCCGCACCAAGCACGGCGCCGACAAGATCGTCAAGCACCTCGAGCGCAAGGGCCTCGAAGCCGCCGCGATCCACGGCAACAAGAGCCAGGGCGCTCGCAATCGGGCGCTGGAGCGTTTCAAGGGGAAGAACCCGCCGGTGCTGGTGGCGACGGATATCGCCGCCCGTGGCCTCGATATCCGCGAGGTGACGCACATCGTCAACTACGACCTGCCCGAAGTGCCCGAGACGTACGTGCACCGCATCGGCCGCACGGCCCGAGCGGGCGCCGAAGGCATTGCGTTCTCGTTCTGCGCCGGTGAC
The DNA here is from genome assembly GCF_007753265.1 of Botrimarina mediterranea. Lineage (NCBI taxonomy): Bacteria > Pseudomonadati > Planctomycetota > Planctomycetia > Pirellulales > Lacipirellulaceae > Botrimarina > Botrimarina mediterranea. The sequence goes on along the minus strand of NZ_CP036349.1, from coordinate 3,509,913 downwards.
GAGCGTGGCTTGTTGCGGCAGATCGAGCGGCTGATGAAAGTCTCGATCCGGATTGAGCCAACGCTGGATGGCTTCGAGCCGACGGAGCCGATTTCCCACGGCACAACGAGGAAGAAGTCGGGCGGCCGTGGCGGTCGCAGCGGCGGCTCTCAGGGTAAGCCTAAGGGACCGATCAAGCTCGAGTCGACCGGCAAGCCGCGGCGTCCGTCGCGTAACAAGGCGAAGTCGAGTGGGAGTGGCGGCGCGAAGCCTGCGGGCAATCGCGCGGCTGGGGCAACGGCGACGGCGACGCGACCGCCCAAGAAGAAATCACGTCATCGCTCTGCGATTTGACGTTGTCGTTTAAGGTTGACTCGAAACCGTTGATGGGGGCGGCCTAGCGGATGCTTACCTTCCGGCTTTTAGTAGGAATCCTGCTGTCGGCGATCGGCGCCTCGTGCGCCGACGCCGCTCAGCAGAAGAGCCACGCGCAACCTCCCAACATCGTCCTGGTCTTTGTCGACGACATGGCGTGGGGCGACCTGAGCTGCTTCGGCGGCACGGGCGCTGAGACGGAGAACATCGACCGGCTGGCCAGCGAGGGCGTCCGTTTCGAGCAGTTCTACGTCAACGCGCCGATCTGCTCGCCGAGCCGCTGCGCGATCACGACGGGTCAGTACCCGCAGCGGTGGCGGATCAACTCGTATCTGGACAACCGCCAGCAGAACCGGCGGCGGGAGATCGCCAACTGGCTCGACCCCGCGGCGCCGACGCTCGCCAAGGCGCTCGCTGAGAACGGTTACGTCTGCGGGCACTTCGGCAAGTGGCACCTCGGCGGCCAGCGCAACGTCCGCAACGCGCCGTTGATCACGCAATACGGCTACGAGGAGTCGCTCACCAACTTCGAGGGGCTCGGCGCCCGCATCCTACCGCTCAACAACGCCCACGACGGCAAGGGGCCGCAGCGATACGCGCTGGGGTCGGACCTGTTGGGTCGCGGGCCGGTGATCTGGCGAGACCGTGCGTACGTGACGCAGGAGTTTACGCGGTCGGCGATCCAGTTCATCAAGGGGGCCGTCCATCGCGACGCGCCGTTCTACGTCAACGTCTGGCCCGACGACGTGCACTCCCCCTTCTTCCCGCCGAAGGACCTGCGTGGCGACGGCAGCCCCAAGGCGGTCTTCCACGGCGTGCTCGACGCGATGGACCAGCAACTCGGTGAGTTGTTCGACTTCATCCGCAATCATGAGAAGTTGCGCGACAACACGATCGTGCTGGTTTGCAGCGACAACGGCGGCGAGCCCCGTACCGGCGACCACGGCCCGCTGCGGGGCAGCAAGGCGACGCTCTTCGAAGGCGGTGTCCGATCACCGCTGGTCGTGTGGGGGCCGGGCCTGCTGGGCGATGGCGTGAAGGGCGCCGTGAATCGCGAGTCGGTGTTCGCCGCTTTCGACCTGCCGCCAACCTTGCTAGAGATCGCCGGCGTCGGCGCCGACAAGATGCCCGAAGCCGATGGCGAGCCGCTCGTCGAGGTCTTGCGCGGCGAGTCGGACGCGTCGCGTCGCCAGCCGATCTTCTTCCGCCGCCCGCCGGACCGCGACGTGATCCCGTTCTACGGCAAGGGCGACCTGCCGGACCTCGCCGTGCGCGCCGGCAAGTGGAAGCTGCTGTGCGAATACGACGGCTCCGAGCCGCAGCTCTACGACGTCGTCGCCGACCCGGGCGAGTCAAACGACCTAGCTTCGGACAATAACCGCGTTGTTGAACGTCTCGTTCGCGCCGTCACGGAGTGGCACACAGCGATGCCGCAGGACAACGGACCGCACCTTGCCGATCGTGAGTGAGTGCGGCCGCGGAGCGATGGCCGGAGAACGAAAGCCCAAAGACGAGAAGAACGCAGAAGACGCCCACGGCGGGCAGGGCAAGTCATCGGGCGGTCACCACTATAGTGTACTTCAGTTGGCCGTAGCGTCTCGCGCAGAGACGCGGAGACGCAGAGGGTCGGCAGCGAAGACTCACGCAAAGCCGCCAAGGCGCAAGGACAAAGTCGTTGAGAAATGAGCGCAGCTGCGAACGATTGCACAGCAACAAGTTCTTTGCGGCTTAGCGCCTTTGCGTGAGTCTTGAAGGCATCCAGCTCTGCGCCTCTGCGTCTCTGCGCGAGACGTCTCCACGTTGCTCCGTGGATCAGAGCGAGGCTAGAAAAGCTACGGCCAAGTGAAGCATGCTCTAACTGCTAACGATCGTCTTTTAAGAAACTACGGAGAGCACGGAGAAAAGCACCGAGAGAAATCCTCGGTGCGTCCTCCGTGCCTTCCGTGCCCTCCGCGTCTCTGTGGTGAATCAAAAAAAGGCCCGGGCACTGCCCGGGCCTTTTCGTTTAGCTAACCGCTAACCGCTAACCGCGTCCCTCACTCCGCCGAGAACGCGTACACACAAGTATGCGTGTACGTCTCGCCGGGACGCAGCACGACGCTCGGGAAGTCGGGCTTGTTCGGCGAGTCGGGGTAGTGCTGGGTTTCGAGGCAGAAGCCGCTGCGGTGCGCGTAGGTCTTGCCGTCCTTGCCGGTCTGGCCCTTGAGGAAGTTGCCGCCGTAGAACTGCACGCCGGGCTGGTCGGTGAGGACCGTCAGCACACGGCCCGACTTGGGGTCCTTGACGGTCGCGGCCTTGTGCAGTCCCTCGACGTCGGACGGCGTCTTGTTCAGCACGAAGTTGTGGTCGTAGCCAGCGCCCTCGGCGTCGCCGAACGAATCGACGCGATCGCCGATGGCGTGCGGCTCGCGGAAGTCGAGCGCCGTGCCTTCCACCTTGGCGATCTCGCCGGTGGTGATCAGCGTGTCGTCAACCGGCGTGTAGTGGTCGGCGTAGAGCGTCACGACGTGGTCGTTGATCGTCGGCGAGCCGGCCCCGCTGAGGTTGAAGTAAGCGTGGTTGGTAAGGTTGAGAACCGTCGGCTTGTCGGTGGTCGCCTCGTACTCGATCCGCACCGCGTTGTCATCGGTGAGCGTGTACGTGACCTGAGCCTTCAGCTCACCGGGGTAGCCCTCTTCGCCGTCGGGGCTGGTGTACGAGAAGGTGACCGAGTTGTCGGCGTCCGACTTCTCTCCCTTCCAGACGACCTTCGATAGCGCGCGGTCGCCGCCGCCGTGGAGATGATTGGGGGGGTTGTTCGTGGCGAGCGTGTACTCCTTGCCGTCCAGCGTGAACTTACCCTTAGCGATGCGGTTGCCGTAACGACCAACGACGTTGCCGAAGTACTGGTTGTCATCGCTGAGGTATTTGGCGGGGTCGTCGAAGCCGAAGAGCACATCGGCCGTCTTGCCTTCCTTGTCGGGGACTTCGGCGGCCATCAGCGTGGCGCCGAGGTCGAGCAGTTTCACCTTCATGCCGCTCTTGTTCTCGAGCGTGTAAACGTGGGTCATCTCTCCCCCGGGAGTCTTTCCGAATTCAGCGACCTCGACGGCCGGCGCCACCGAAGCGATGGCGAGCGTGGCGAGGGCGGCGGTGCGCAGGATCATCATGGCGGTTCTACTCAGAGTGGGAACGGGCAGCGACAAGGGCAATTGCCGACAGATTGTGGCGCCAGCGGCGTCGAGCCCCTGACTGACGAGTCATCCGATCCGTCGAGGATCGCCACCAGCGCCCTGCCCCGTCAAGTAGCCCGTCGGTTTTGGCCCGCCGCCGGAGTCTCGCAGACGCCTTTTTCGCAACGCCCCGTGAGACGCAACCGCTGGCGTGCAAAGAGGCGATAAGCGACGTCGAGAGCCGGGCGAATAACCGGCCATCGCGTCACCGAGACGATCCAGCCGCAGCCAACCGCCGCGTACAGCCGCCGAAACACCTCGACCCCGACAAGCCAGTTCCCTTGGGCGTCGCGGCCGTGGATCTCGGCCATCAGGCGGTCCTGAGTCACCCCGTAAGCGGCGGCGTCGAAGTCCGCATCGGCGATGTCGGTGAATCGGACCCGCTCCCGTTTGTCCCAACGCCGGATCATCGCGATTTCGCGGCGACAGAGGGGGCAGTCGCCGTCGAAGAAGACCTCGACCTCGTAGGGTCCGACGGGCGGGGCGGTCGGCGGCGGTGGCTGGAGGGGCATGGTGTGGGAAATAAGTCCGGATGCGCGGGTTCAACGTCGAACTATAGGCCCGCCGCCTCAATCGGCGAGTGGTGCCGGGCGTTGCGGCAAACGGCCCCTGGGGATACGCTACAGGGCTCGCCCGGGCCCCGTGGCGCAATTGGATAGCGCGTCGGCCTCCGAAGCCGAAGGTTGCTGGTTCGAATCCAGCCGGGGTCACTTGCTACCAAAAGACTTACGACGACGGTCGTTTTTCTCTTTTCGAGTTGTCACGGTATTTGTCACGGTATCCCGTTGCTCAGGCAATAGGATGGGGGCTCAGGTGAGTTGCCGCTCACCCAAGCCCCCGGCTGAAGCAAACCCTGCGGTTCGCTCCGTTGGACCTAGTTTCCGACTGGAGGGTTTGCGAGATGCCGAAGAAACCGAAGCCCTGGTTGCGCAAGGGCCGGGGGTGGTGGGTCACCATCGAGGGCAAGCAGTACGCGCTTGGCACAGACAAAGACGACGCGTACGCCGAGTTCCATCGGCTGATGACACAGCCGAAAGAGCGGCGTCAGGTCAGCGGCAAGTTGTTTGCCGGGACCGCCGACGACTTCCTGGACTTCGTCGCGAAGAACAACGCCGAGGCGACTTTCGCCTTCTACCGCGACCTGCTGCAAAAGTTCTGCTCGCTGCACCCGAACCTCCGCATCGACCAGCTCAGGCCGTTCCATGTCCAGAAGTGGGTCGACGGCTACGGTCACCTCTCGAAGAACTCGCGGCGGAACCACATGCGGGCCGTCAAGCGGTGCGTGCGGTGGGCCAAGAAGATGGGCTACATCGACACGAACCCCATCGAAGACCTGGAACTCCCGGGGGCCGAGAGCCGCGAGGTCTGCCTGACCGACGCCGAGTACATCGAACTGCTCCGGTTCGCGAGCCCCGACTCGCTCAAGGACCTCATCACGGTGACTTGGGAAACCGGCTGTCGCCCCCAGGAATCGCTCATCGTCCGGGCGAGCCACGTTGACCTGGAGAACCAGCGCTGGATCATCCCGGCGAGCGAGACGAAAGGCGAGCGGTGTGCCCGGGTCGTCTACCTGACCGACGAGGCGCTCTTCATCACCCGCAAGCTGATGCTCAGCCACCCCGTAGGGAATCTGTTTTGCAACAGCAGCGGCAGACCTTGGACAGCCGACACGGTCAACTGCGCATTCGACCGGATTCGTCAGCGGATGGGCAAGGCGGTGATGGCCGAGCGGGGCGTCACCGTGCCGGACGACGAGGTCGAGGCGTTTGTCCAGACGCTCAAGAAGACGAAGATGGAGAAGGGCGTGCTGCGGGAGAAGCGGCCAGCCGAGCTTCGGACCGAGGCGCGTCAGAAGCTCACCAAGCGGTTGGCGGCCACGCTCGTCCCCCGGTACTCGCTGTACGCTCTTCGACATACGTGGGCGACCAACGCGTTGCAGCGGGGTGTCAATTCGGTGACGGTGGCGGAACTGATGGGGCATTCGGACCCCTCGACGCTCGCGAAGACCTACCAGCACGTCTCAAAGAACCCGAAGTTCATGCTGGCCGAAGCCAAGCGGGCGACGGCTAGAGCTTGAGGTGCTTGAGCCGTTGACGGGGTTGGCGGTCGGAAGCACTCGATTCAGAGAGGCCGACCCGAGTGCTCTGCAAATAGTCGGAGATGGCCTGATCGGTGATGCGGATGACCCCGCGTCCCAAGCCGACCCGGTGGTGCTCTATACGCCCGGCCTGAATCAATCCGCGTACGGTCTTCTCAGAAACGCCTAGCTTCTCGGCGGTTGCGCGGACCGTGTTCATTAACGATTGGGTTGGAAGTCGTACCGAACCTCCGCTCGGGCTCGACAGAGGGGACGCCGCCCCTCGCGCCTCTGCCCTCGCCACGGCCCTCAGCCGGAGGTGAAGGGCCGAGGCGAGGGCGACGGCGGAGGGGCTTACCGAAAACTCTGTTGGGGTTGGTTCAAAAGGGAGACGAGGCCGCGTTACGCGGCGCTCGCTTCGGGGGTGACAAGCCCACCCCTCACTGGACGGTCACGAATCGCTCTGGTCGGGCGTGATCCGGAGGGCGTCCGCTTGAAGCGGGGTCGGAAGAGAGACCGCCAGAAACAAACTTGGTCCGTTGCCGAAATTTGAGGGGCTTGTCGTTACGCTCCTGTTGCTTGCAGGGATTAGTTGAAAGGTGGGGGAGGGAGCCCCTTAGCAGAAATCCCTCCCCCGGTTCGGTCACGCCGCTGCGCCTCGTTTCAGGTAGACCGGCTCGCCGGCCCGTTGCACCACAAACCCCGAGAGGTCTTCCCGGGCGATCCCCTTGGCGCGGAGCCCCACGATGTAGCCGCCCCTTGTGGGAACTTGCTCGTCGTCGAGGAACCGCGCGTCGTGCTTGTCAGCGTCGACCACGGGGAAAGTCCCGTAGGTCTCGGGCAGACTCGGCCAGAAGACGACCGCCACCCCGGCGCCCTCGTCCAGCAGAGAACGGGCCTCGGCCGCGTTGGTCTCGCTGTGCGAAAACGTGAGGTGGTAGTTGGCCGGGAAGTCGGATAGGCCCCGTCGGCCCAAGAGGAACTGGCGGACCCGCGAGGGGACTTTGGTGTAGTCGTAGAATTCGAGGTCATCGAATTCGGCAAACAGTTCACCATGCAAAGTCTCCCACGGGATGTCGCTTGTTCCGTTGAGCCGAACGGCGGGAGTCATCCCTTCCCGTCGCGCGTCTTCCCTGAGCAGCCGCAAGTCGCAGCGAAGAAGGTCCAGGAAGTGCTCCTGGTCTTCGGCGTAGAGCGCCGTGCGGCGGTCGCGGGCGTTGGCCGATTGCAGCATCGTCATCCGCCCCGACGCATGCCCCAGGCAGACCCGGAGGCAACCCTCCGTCGCCCGGGGGCAGAAGACCCCGGGCGTGAGATAGAGCACCCGCGAGAGCACCCCCACGCCGCGGGACTTTTCGGTCTTGGCGGACGACGACAAGAGCCGCCACGGCGGCCCCAGTCGCTCAAGGATCTCCTTGGGGTTGTGGTAGTGAAACATCGACTGCGGGTCCCCCGTTCGGAGCACCCGGAGTCGTGAAGCGGTTGGTTGTCTGGTCATAAGCGTTCTGTCCTTTTGGCGGCCCGTAGTCCACCGAGGGGAGGCGGCCGCCTTGCCCAACTCCCTCGCCCCAGACGTAAGAACGCAAAGGGCCAAGGCTTGGGGAGACAAGAGCGAGAACGCGACAGGCAGAAAAACCAACACGGGCGTCACCGAACAAAACTCCTTGGTTAGCGGATCGGGCTAGAGGTACTGCGGCACGCAGCGGCGCCACGCTCCGGCCAGTAAAGGCGTTAGCCCCGAGAACTCGTACACCAGCGCCTGCCGGTTGGGGCCGCCCGTGCGGACCACGAGCCGCTGGCTGTGACGGTCCCGATGCGCGTGGCCGCCGGGGAAGGTGTAGTCGATCGGCTCGGCGCCCCAACGGCCAAGCAACCAGTTGCCGCGGAACCAGCGGTTGCCGATCACCACGGCGCCCGAGTCGAAGAGCGTCAGCACGCCGTCGATGACGACGCGGTCGGGTTGACGCTCAGCGTTTGTGTCGTTCAGCGGCATCGACATCCAGCGGATACGGGTCGGTTTCGGCTTCGGGGGCATCGTAAGGATTTCTCGTTCAGGTAGGGCGCCGAGAGGCGTCGTGAATCGCTCGTTGGGCGGAATCGGCATGGGGTCGTTGGTCAGCGAAGGGTGGGGGGCGCCTCCAGCGGCGTGACGCTCCTCCTGTCGGTTTGGGGTAGTTGCGAGTTTGGCTTTTGGGGGAAGGGGTTGCCCGACGCTCCGCGGGCGGTCGTTACCACCAAGTCCAAACGACCGACTGGTGTCCGGCGTTACTCAGGCTCGGTTGTGGTGCGTTGTGTCTCACGAAGAAGACGTTGTGAGGGTTCTCGTCCCCCCGTAGGGCCCCGTCGCCCAAGCCACCGCAGTGACTTGGGACGATGGGGAGTAGGGGAAGCGACCAGGCCGCGGCCCAGTCACCAGGGGAGGCACTGTGCGAGCAGCCGCCCCACCCCAAGAACCGCTTCACGCATCAGCTCGTCGGGCAGCCGGGCGAGTCCGATAAGAACGTCGCCGACTCCAAACGCCATCAACAGAAGCCGCACACGGGGGTGTGGGGTTCGCTTTTTTCCTTGGTTTGTGCTCATAGTCAGTCCTCTTAATATTGGCGGGCGCAAGGAACGACTCGACCACGGTCAAGAAGTCCTGGAAGCCCGCACGCGTTATGCCGGTCGGTGAGCGCGCCTCACAGAGCCGGATAAAACACCTCACCAGAGTTCGAGCGGGCCATCGCGGTAGGCCCGCCAGACCGCTTCGATCTTCTGTCGCGTGTAGCCGCGGCCGAGCACCTCGACGGTGACCGTTTCGCCATCGCGCTCATAAGTCGCGTCGGGACGCTCGCCCGCACGGGGCGGGAAGGCGTCTTCGTGGCGCCACGCGGCGACACCGACGCTACCGAGCAGTTGCAGGTAGACCGCCGCAACCGCCAAGTCGTGCTCCCGCTCATGGTCGCGGGACGGGCGGCAGGCGCCGCCAAACGCGAGCCGTCCTTTGTCGGTCGCGAACACGCAGAGCGTCGGTCGCGGCTTGGCGTCTCGCCAACGTCGCTCGTTTGCCCAGGCGATGGTGGCTAGGTTGGGCTTACCATCGGTCAACCCCCAACGCAGCAGCGGCGCCACGGGGTCAACAACGCCGAGGCTGCCCCGCAACGTGCTCACCAGGCCGTGCTTCTGGAGGGTTTGCACCGCGCTGTAAGCCGACTCGACCGGCCGCCGCCGACCGCCGTAGAACGCCGCGGCGGCCTGATGGATGGTAAGCACACGGCAACGTCTCGCAAGCGTTTCGATGAGGGCTTGTGCTTCGGGTCGCATGGGCGGGGAACCGTCTTTCTGGTCGTCGAGCGCAGCGCGCAAGTCGCAACGCGCGCTGTGGCGCGGACTTAGAATGCTTCGACCGCCACCGCGCGCCGCCCGACCATCCCACGGCGGTCGCACGTCGGACGCGGCGAGCATTGGCCAGCCGCACCGCGGACACGCATCGACCGGTTGGGGGGCGAACAGCTTGACCGTGCAGCGGGCGCATGCGGCGTACTGGTGGCGAGGGGTCATACGGCGCCCTCCGACGACGAGGGGGAGTCGCTCCGCAGCCGCCACGACAACTCGACCCGTACCTGATGGTGCAGGTCTTGCAGCCGCTTGCGTCGCTCGGCCTGCCGAAGGGTGAGGGGGTCGGTTGTTGGCTCGGCCGGCGCTGCGCCACTTGCGGGCGTATAGCGGGGGAGCTTCTTGCGCTTAAGAAGGTCGTGTTCGGCGGGCGAGGCCGTGGGGGGGATGATCGTGAAGGGGATCGGATCGCGGTGCTTGTCGCCCAGTCGGAGCACGGCGTAGGCCCGCATCGCGACGCCGGAGAGTTCGAGCACGTCGTTGCGGCTTATCGCCGGTTCGAGCACTTGCCGAACGGAGGTGGAGTGAGAGAGACCACGCAGGGACTGGCTCGTGTCGTCTCGCAGCACATCGCGGCTCCGTTCGCGGAGTTCCTTGATCTCTTCCTCCGACTCGCGGGCGAACAAGATGCGTTGGCACTGGCTGCGGATAATCGAGCGAAGGTCTCCTTCGGGGGTGACGAGCTGCGTGTCGTCCTGAAAAATAGCCCAGATAGTGAGCGACCACTTCCTAGCGAGCACCATCGCGCTATCGACGGCGCCACGGGAGGCGGCGACCTGCGGGTACTCATCGACTCCGAGGTGAACGTAGCGTTTGGGGAGCCCCTCCTCGCAGCGGTGCTCGCACTGGGCCATCACGGCGCGCATGAGCATCGAGGCGACCGAGCGGGAAGCCTCCTCACGCAGCGCCGTCGGCAGGTAGAAGTAGATGACCGCCCCCTCGTCGATCGCTTGGCCGAGGTCGAGCTTGCGCGGGCGTTTGCCGGTCAGGGCGTCGTAACGGAGCAGGCGTTCGGCGGCGAGGAATGCTTCGCTCACGTGCTTGGCGTTGCGGCTCGCTTCCCCCATCCGGCTCAGCTCGCGGACAAGCTCCGGGAAGGAGGGGAGCCTCCCCTTGGCGGCGATCAGGTTGTCGAAGGCGGAGTCCACCTCGCGTTGGTTAAGCCGGCCGTAGAACGAACGCCCGTAGCCCGAGCCGTGCAGCAGCTCAAGACCCGTGGCGACGCCTGACGAAGCGACCGTCGTATCGACCGCGTAGGCCGGTGTTCCTAGCACCGGGTCCCAGCTGACCGTGTCGTGGAGGTTGTTGAGCGAGAAGAAGTAGACCGGCTTATCCGCCTTCTTGGCCGCGTCGGCCAAGACCCAGTAAGCAACCGGATCGCCGCCCAGGTCCACGTAGACACAAACGTCCTCGGGCAGGGCGACAAACTGCTTCAAGACAGACAACGCAAACAGCGTCTTGCGCTGGCCCGTGGGCCCGGCGATAGCGAAGTGTTTCTCGCGCAGCTGGTCGAGCAACAGGTCCAAGGGGACCGTGTCGGTCATCCCGAAACGGATGTGGTTCGCTGGTACCGGCTTCGGGGGAGCGATGATCATGACGCCGACCCCCGCCTTAAGACCGCCGCAAGCGACTCACTCGTCGGCCCGAGCCCGACAACCACCCGCTCACCTCGAAAGCGGTCATCGTCGCTAATCGCTTCGGCGAGCTGACCGACCCGTTCGGGCGTATGTCCGAGGACCGCTACCCCCAGGTCTCCCGACTCGACCCACGGCCGGCTCTTCGGATTGGCGACCGCCTTTCGGAACGCCTCGGCCGCTTTCTCCACGACCCGCTTCGGTTTTGCCCGAGGACGCGAGCAGCACGCGGAGCACTACTAGGCTTGGCTCTCCGCCCCCCGCAGCGGCAAACTCGTCGGTCAGCACATGCGGGACGTTGGCCGCCAGCCCGGCGTCCAGCCGATTCACTTCTTGCGGCGTGAGTCGGGTTCGGCTCTTCGCGTTTCCGGCGTCCAGCAGGCAGAACCCGGCCACAGCCAGCGCCGCGTCGAGCCTTGCCGCCCCCAGCGGCCGTGGCCGGTAGGTCACGCCGACCTCTCGGGCGCCGACCGCCGTCAGCGTCGCGTACGTCACTCCACCGGGGATCGCCGCGGTCTCTAGCTGAAGCCACCCCTTTGCCTCGAACCGCCTCAAGACGTGACCCGCTTGCTTCCCTTCCAGGAATTTCGCCGACGCCATCGCCGCCACCAGCACCTGGTAACGCAGCGTCGCCCGCAGCATCGCCCGGTCACGCTCGGCGTACTGCTCCGCCGGTCGGCGGCGATTGGACGTTGACGGTGGCCTGGAGATCGACATCGTTCGGTGTGGGGTTTCGGCGAGATGGTGGGGGTGCCGGTCGGGAGTCGTTTGTGGTGGTAAGTCGTTGGGCAGTGGCGGGTTGCGAGGCGTGCGGCGCGCTGCTCAGAACGGCGTCGCCGGACGCCCGAAATTCTGCGTGGCGTAGTACCCCCCTTCGCCGTCGGGGACGACGCCAACGCCCACCTCCACCCAATCGCCAACAAGGTTGGCCTCGTGCCCGGGGCTGTGGACCCAGCCGTCGTGCATGGCCCAGGCGAGTTCGGCCATCCCCTTCGTCGGTGCGAGCAGCCAGAACAGATTCTCGCCGCAAGACCGGTAGCGATACCCAAACCGCTCCACACGCTCGTTCAGCTCAACGCCATCGCTCAGGACGTGGGCGAACTCTCCCAGCTCGCTCATGCGGTTCGACTGGTAGAGCGACGATGCTTCGAGTCGCGCGTTCCACCGGAGCGGCCTCAGGCCCTTGGCTTGCCGGTAGGCGTTCAGGTGTTCAAAGACCTGCTCGGCAACTTGGCGGCATCTCCGGTCTTGATGCCCGGCGGCGACCTGGGAAGTTTGGGCGTCGTGACGGCTGGCCAGCGCGACGTTCACCAGCCGGCATAGCAGCATGACGACGCTTCGGACTGCCTCCGCGAGGGCCCAGAGCCTCCAAACCGGCAGCGGCAGCACAACGATACGGCGGGGACGCGACTTGTCGAATTCAGCAGGAGACATGGTAGGGCTCATCGTCGAGTTCCAAAGAGGAGCCGAGCCCCTGCCAAATGGCAGGGACCCGGACTCCGGTGTTGTTGTTAGCCTCCGAAGGCCGCGAGCAGGCCACTCGGCCTGGTCTCGCCGTTCGGCGCCGCCAGCTCCTTCACTTCCGCCACGACCGTCTCAAGACGGGCGCTCAGCGCGCTGAGCTCGGCCTTGAGATCGGGCGCGCAGTTGGGGTCTTTGGCGAAGACCTGCGCCATAAACCCCACCGCTTCGACGGCGTCCCGACACTGCTCCGGTTTCAAGAGCCGGTACGAGCGTCCCCCGTTGGGGTTCACCCGTGAGAGGCCCCAGTACGTCCCGTTGTCGGCGACGAACAGATCGACCTCGGTCGACTCGTTGACCCGGGCGGACTCGGTCGGTTGGTAGGCGCTTCGGTTCGGTTTTTTGTTGCTAAATAGCGACATGGTTGCTCCTTTCAGATAGGTCGTCTCTGACTCTTGGGGAGCGAGAAGACGACCGGTTTGTTGCTCCCCACCAGACGCTCGCAAGCGGCCGGGGCGGGACAACATTCAAAAGAGCACCCAAACCAAAAAGCGGCTTAAGGCAAACAAACAACAGACAACGCACAGGTAACAGCTAGAACGGGCGGCCAGGGCGACCTCCGCACCAGGGTTAGCGACTCAGTCGACGCAGCTCGTGGCGGGTGATCCGATCGGTCGCCGCGAAACCCTCCTCGAAGTTGCCGCTGACAACCGGGCAGAGAAAGGACAGCGTATCTTCGCTTTCTGAGTCGAGAGCGTAGTCGCCGACCTCAACCCAGTCACAGCCGATCGGCTTGTACGCCAAGCCCACTAGCGACGCGCCAGTCGCCTCGACACGAATCTCTCCTCGCGCCGCTTCTAGCTGCTCGTGCTGACCGGCCAGCTCAACCAGGAGCCGACCGTTCTCGGGTGAGACCGTTACCTCTAAAGACCCATCGGCCGACGCCAGGAGCCAAACCCCGCTGTAGAATCCCTCGGCGCCGCTGGGTCGATGGGCGGCCGAAGTCGCCAAAGGAACCCCTGGGCTTGGCCGCAGCGACGCCGGGTCTGCGCTCAGCGCCTCCGAGCCCGCCGGCTCCGATGCGGCTGGAGCGTCCTCGACGCCATCCACGGTCTTGGCATGCAGAACCCGGAGACGCTCGCGGAGGTCGGTGAACCCGCGGACATACACGGCCAAGCGACGCAAGAAACGCTCGGTGTCGGCTTCATCGAGTTCGGGTACGTTCAGGTGCTCGTCGATCCGCTTGAGCATCAGCCCCGTGCGACGGACGTAGTGCAGATTAAAGGTTAAGGCCTGGACGGCCGGACCGGTCGTTTCCCCCTGCAACTGGTAACGCGTAGCGAGGGCGTCGAAGAAATCCGCCCACGTCTTGTAGTCATCCCGCAGGTCGTTGTAAGTCTCGTTGGCGGCGTACTGGCGGAACCGTTTGGCCGACTCTGCCAAGACCGGCGCCGCTGTCTGCAGCGTCTCCCCGAAGCCGCGGGTCGCGTCAACCGCGCCCTCGTGGGCAGCGACGACCTCCGGGGCCAGTTTCCGCAGCAACCCGACGACCTCCTTAAGCTCCAGGAGCGTCATCGCTTCACCAAGACCCGGCTTATCGGTGATCATCGCGATAGCCCGGTCGAGCCGGACGAACGCCCGATCGGCCTCTTGTTGGTCGACCTCGATCTGCCGACGCCAACCGTCGCTGACTTCGGAAAGTTGGTCGTCGGTGAGGGTCTCCAGGTCGTCGGCCCGAACCGCCAGCGGGCAGGACGACACGAGCAGCAAAGTGAGTAGTAGTCGCTTCATCGTTCAGTTCTCCAGAGGATTTCGTTCCAAAGCCCAGGCGTTTCACCCGGGCCGGAAGGGGGGATCTCGCAAAACTCCACGTTCAGTTGATGCTCACGCCAAGTTGGCGTTGTCGTCGGCGCCGGTGACTCTCTCGTCACCACACCGACTCCCCTCAGAGCGGTTGTTGACGCCAACGCCGCTCTCTCGATGGCCGACGCCACGCCGTTTGGCGCCAGCACCCAGCACGAAGCGGCCGCAAGGCCGCCAAGCAGCAAGCCCCAGCAAGTCAACTTCGTCCAACTCCAATCCCGGTCCCCGGCGCCGGGCAGCGACTGGCCGTTCTTGAGCGCTTGCCACTGGTTGGTCGGGAGCCGTGTCATGGGGTCAGGATGTCGAGCGGCTGGAGCGCTTTCTCCCACGCCTGGAGCGTCGGGCGGTTACGGGGGTCGCGGTTTGGGTGACCGTCAACAAACGTCTGCCGGAACAGGCTCTGAAGCGACGGATCGAGATACGACAGCGGCAGTGAGCCGGGACGCGGCTCGGCGGTGGCGCAGTTCGGGTCGTGGGGCCATTGACCAGCGAGCACCCGCTGGGTGAGGTTGGCCGCCGCTCCGGCACCGACCGGGACGGCGTCGAACGGGTGCTCGCCGCGCATCAGCACCAACCACGCTAGGCTCGCAAACGCCCAGGCGTCGTGCTCTCGCGTGGTTTCGAAACCCGGGCCGCCCCCTTGCTGGTAATGTTCGAGGACCTCGGGCGGTGCGGTGGTCACTTTGGCCGCGCCGCTGTGGTAAGTGGCGCCGGGGTGGTTCACTTGCAGCGAATCGAGGTCGATCTCGGTGATTGACGCGTCCCGGTGGAACAGCGAGTTGGGGAGGTCGCCCCGTCGGTAACCGGCCGCTTCAAGGTCGATAAGAGACCGCACATGGTTCAGCACGACCCGCACCCGAAACCATTCCGGGACTTGCAACCCTGAGAACAGCATCTCGGTCTCAACGCCGTCGTTGGCCTTTTGCATCGCGTAGCAGCACGGGTATCCACTCACGGGGTCTAGGCAGACCGCCTCCGGCCATGCGTAGCAGTATCCCTGCATGGTTGGCACGACTCGGTTGGCGATCAGGTGCGCGACCTTGCCGAAGTCAACCTCGCCAAGCTTGTACACATGCGAGCCCGTCGGGCCTTCGTAGGCGGCGCCGTAGCCGCCGACGCCGACCGTCGCCCCGAGCGTTGTGGGGGCTTGGGCGTTGCGGTGGAGAACCTTCATCGGTCCAACCGAAGCGAACACCCCCGGTACTCCAGCTGCAACGGCGCACCCGGCATCGACATCGAGTGCCGCCGGAGGCTGCGTCTCAGGGCCTTAAAGAAGGTGGTGAAGTCGTCAACACTGTCGAGCGCCAGGGGGGGCCTGCCCGGCTGCGCGACCGACTCTGCGAAGTTCTTATCCACGTCGCCGACCGTGAGCGGGAAGAGCAGCACGCCCGCCTCGGCCGCTTGGCGGAGCGACGATTCCATCAGAGCTTGCTGGTCCTGGGCGTCGGTCGGCAAGAAGTCGCTCATCACAAACACCAGGTTCATCGCCTGGTCGCAATGACGCTCACGCGACAGGGACGCTCCGCGGGCGACCGCGTGGTCGAGCGTCTGGCTGATCGCTCCGCAAAGGGGCGTGTGACCGCAGCGAGGGAGCTCGGGGATTTTCAGTTGGGACGCCGGGACCCAATCGGCCATCAACGCGGCGGGGCGGCTATCGGCGAGCGACCACACCGAGACGGCGACCCGCTCCCGCAGCCAAGCGTCCGTCCGCACCTGATCGACGAACTGCTGGGCGCCCTCCCGGACACGCTGGATGTACTCGTCGAGCGACGGGGACGTGTCCACCAGGAGCGACAAGCTCACTTGGCCCGAGAGAAGCGGAGGGCCATCGTACTTACTGACCGGGACCAAAGCGTTGGCGCCGGACGGGGGTGTCAGCGTTTGGCGGAGACTGTGCAAGAAGTTTTTGGGGCTCATCGCTCAACCCTCCTCTTCGTCGTTGAGCGTGTTCAGCAGCTCCAGCATGCAGACCCGCAGGTAGGCCAGCCGCAGCATCTCCGAGGCAGCGAGTAGGTCCCACTTGCGGAGCCCGTTGGTCTTGCGCCAGCCGTCGTCATCCGCCCCTTCGCGCTTTTCGGGCGGCAGCTGGTAGCTGCGAGTGAGGTAAGTCACATGGCCGACGGCGCCGTCCGGCAGCTCGTTCGCCCAGGTCGAGAGTTGCAGTGGGCCGGCCTGCGATTTGTACGCCGGGCGATTGGGGGTTGTCGTGGGCATAGTGTTACTAGGGCTAAGGGGAAAGGGGTGAGATGTGAAGAATCCTTGGGAGTCGCTCGGGCGGTGTTCTTCGCTTACTTGTCGAGCGCCAGTTCGGCCACCAGCTCGCTCGCCTCGTCGGCCGTCAGACCGGCGAGCCGCTCTTTGAGGCTCTCTCGCTGGCGGGCGCTGAGCCCCACGGCGAGCAGACGCTGCTTGGCGCCCACCTCGACAACGAATTCGAGGGCGCCGTTGGGCCTGGCGTTCCAGAGCACGGGCATGCCGTTGGAGCGGTTCTTGACGCCAAGAACCCGTACGGTCAGGAGCCGGCCGTCGTCGGTCGCTTCGCTCTCGACAAGTTCGGCCTTAACATTGACCGTGACCTCAAGCTGGTCACCAGGAAGGTAGTTTTCGGGGAGGTGACGCATATTCGACGCTCGGTGACGGCGTTCCCGGCCGGGCGGTAATCGCTCTAAGAGCGGGGCCGTGCAAGCAGGGATTGGTGAGTCTTATCGGGATTGCTTGGCGAACCGAGCAGGGCTCGCTAAGTTCGTGGCGGTGAAGGGCTGCTGCGTTCGCCCTCCACCCAACTCATCCGGAGAACGCGCGCCGCGCGCAGAACTTTCTCAAAAAAACTCCGAGCGACTATGAAAGAGCCCACCCCGATCACCGACCTTATCGGCAAGACGCATATGGGGCGCCGATCCGCCCGCGAAGCGGAAGACGCCTACACCGACCTCTACGACTATTACCTGAACAGAGCGCGGGCGCTCGCCGCCCAGCAGATGGGGCCGATGCTCAAGGCGCGCCGGACGCCGACCTCGATCGCTCATGAAGCGCTCACTAGCTGCCTGGAGAACGCCGCTACCGCTCCCGCGCGAATCGCCAGCCGAAAAGAGTTCGAGATGTACCTCTGCGCCCACGTGAATCGGAAAGTCGCTAACGCCGCCGCGCACGAACAAGCGCAGAAGCGGGACATCAAGAAAGAAACGCCCACCGACGAAACGCCGCGTGCGGAAAGCTCTGTCGCTAGTCCCGTTGACAAGGCAGTTGCGAGCGAGCTGGCGATCCAAACGGTGCGGTGTCTTTTCGAGGAGCCGGACGAGCCGCGCCGAGCGATCGTCGTGCTCGGCCTCCTCCTTGAGTACTCTCCGGGGGAGATCCGAGAGATGATCCGTCCTCTCGTGACCGAGGATGAAAATGGCGAGTTGCCCCTCGGTTACTCGCAAAGCTCAATCCGCCAGATCCTTAAGAAGCGGAAGGCAATTCTCGGTAAGCAACTCAGCAAGAACGCCCAAGCCGATGAGTGACACGCAAGAGCCAGACAGCCTGGAGTACCTGCTCGCCTTCGAGCGAGCGGTCCAAGCCGACCCGCTTCCCGATGTCGGCGGCTGGGTGGAGCGATGGCCCGACCCCAAGAGTCGCTGTGACGTCGCTAGCTCCCTGCTGCTGTGCGCCGTAGAGCACCTGGGGTTTGACATTGCTTGGCTGAAGACTCAGCAGGGCGACCCACGATTCCCTTCGACGGTTTGGGCGTCGGGCGAACTTCTTCGCATGGTCTACCGTGACCAGGTCGATAGCCGCGGGCGGCCTCGCTGGGGAGACTACGAGTCCTTCGGCGTCCCGGCGGATCAACTCGGTCTACGAGCCGACAAAGACCGATACAGCCTGGGCCAAGTAGTCGCCGGCCGGTACCAACTCACACGCCGCCTCGGTGGAGGGGGGGTGGGAGTCGTCTACGAGGCCTGCGACACGGCCGAAAGCCGCAATGTTGCGGTCAAGGTTCCGCTTGAGGTTGAAGACGATGAACGCTTCAGCGAGGCGATCCGCAAAGAAGCGGCCGTGCTCGCTTCGCTCTCACATCCAGGCGTTCCTCGGTTTGTCGATCTACTCGAAGCCGAGCGCGGGCCCGTGCTTGTCACAGAGCTTGTTACCGGGGATTCGCTTGAAGACCGGGGGCGTCTGTCGTTCGAGGAGGCGCTGCCGCTCGTCATCCAAGTGGCGGAGGTCCTCGACGATCTGCATCAGGCAGGCTACGTCCACGGTGACGTGAAGCCAGACAACATCCTGGTCGATGGATCCGAGAAAGCGACTCTCATCGACTTCAACGTGTCGAGGATCGACAACCCGACAACCGCTACCGAGGGGTTTCCCGGCGGAACGCTCCCGTTCATGAGCCCTGAGGCGGTCGTCGGTGTCGCCGCCGATGTCGATCTACGGCAGGACGTCTACGCCCTCGGTTCGCTCCTCTACCAACTGGTCGTCGGTGAACCGCTGATGAGGCCGAAGGGCCGTGAAGAGGCGGTCGTGATGTCGGTCCTGCTGGGCGGCTCGCACGAGCCGAAGTTTGCCGACGACATCCCTGAGAGCGTACGGCGTTTGTGCCAGGCTGCGATCTCGCGTCACCCGCTCAGCCGATTTGAAACGGCAAGCGACTTCGCCGCGACTTGCAGTCAGGTCCTCAGCAACCCTACTGCCGAGCACGACATACCGCCCGCACGCACGGAACTCCACTCCTGGAGGTTGGGGGTCGCCCTGGGGACGCTTGCTGTGAGGCAGCGACGCATCACGACAACCCTCGGCGAGAGCGACGATCTCGCCGTGCTGCAAGACCTTCTACCCAATATTATCGGCGTGACCACGGCGATGGACGAGGTCGTTCCACTGGCTGAGCGGCTCTGTGTGCCGGTCACCGAATGGGAGGGCGCTGACGAGTGCCGGACGCTCTTCTACCGCCAACGGCGGTTGCAGACCGACGACCTGCTGCGGCTTAAAGCCCTGGCGCCAGAAGCCGAGCAGTGGACCCGCGACACACTTAAGACGGTCGAAACGGGCCTCACCGACTCGCTGCCACAGGGCGCCGCGTTGTACTTCGCCGCCCTGCAGTCTCGGTTTGTCCCGTACGCGAGTAGCGCCGCCGAGCGGTGGCCAGGTGTCGCCATACCGGTCGGATTTCCTGAAAAGGTGACTGGAGCGTTCCTTCTTGCTTGCGCTAGTCCGGGAGAGGCCACGGATTGGGGCAGGTCGCTACAGCAGCTCGACTACGCGGTCGTCCGCTGGCTGAGGTGGGGGGTCGTTCCGTGTTAGCGTCGAAGACAGAGACCGGCGACGCATTGCTTGCCGTCGGCCTCTGCCCCATTTACACGGACATCGGCCATTCCTTAGCGATCTTCAGGTACTTGCGACAAAGCGACCGGACAAACATCGCCAGCACCTCCTTGTTGCTGACGCAGGTGACCTGCCCGCTATGCAACGAAACCAAGGGAGGGTCGCCTCCTTTATCGAGCCATTCGAGCATCGCATCGACCGACGCCTGAAGATCCTCGCTCCGCTGTTCGTTCACCGCTGAGCAGATTTCTTCCCAGCACTTCTGCGGATCCATTGCTGCCAACCTCCGGGGTTCAACCTTGAATACAACCGTGGCGACACGCCACCGGTCTCCAAGTCAGCCGGCCGCGCCGGTCGGTTGAATTGAGGATCGCTCGCTTAGTCTGATGTTCGCACATCTGGCGACGTTAAGCAAAATCCTCCGCATTGTTGAGTAGCGCTGCGGACGTGGTAGTCTGGAGCCTGCAGTCGATGCGGCGAGTCTGCAGCAGCTCTGCCCCTCTCCGGAGCCGCCCTTGCGAGGGCGACGCCGGAGACCGGCGGCGTGCGGCGAATGCGTCTGCATGGTTTCGCTTTAGAGCGCAGCGGTCTTCTACCGCTGCCGGTTTGTGCGGCTCTCTTACGCCGCGGTTCCTTGTTTCGCTGGGCGAAGAGGGAGTCTTCCTCGACGTGCCCGGTTACCCCAATGCGCTCCGGCGCGTTGGCGCGCCGGAGTCGAAGGAGCACTCTGCGATGAAACGCGACGAAGCAACTAAGCTGAGCGACGAGCTGCTGGCCGACCTCGCCAGCCAGCTCGACGGCGGCAAGAGCGAGCAGTTGGTCAAGTACTTGGACGCGATGTCCCAGTTCCACAACTACTCGTTTGGCAACTGCCTCCTGATCGCGAGGCAACGACCCAACGCGACGCTCGTCGCCGGGTTCCACGCCTGGAAGAAGAGGGGTCGGATCGTGAAGAAAGGGGAGAAGGGGATCTGCATCCTCGCTCCGATGGTCCGCAAAGCGGACGACGATGTGGAGGGAGAGAAGAAGGTGTTCGGCTTCCGAGCCGCCCACGTCTTCGACATCGAGCAGACCGAGGGTGACGAGTTGCCCGATGTCAACCGCGTTGGCGGCGACCCCGGCGACGCGCTCGACCGACTCCGCGCAGCAAGCTCCTCGCTCGGGATCGTCGTCACCGAAGAAGAAGACCTCGGTGGCGCCGATGGCGTCTCCAAGGGTGGGGCGGTCGTTCTTAGGAGCGGCTTGTCGCCCGCCGAGGCGTTTGCAACGCTCGCTCACGAGCTAGCCCACGAGCTGCTCCACCGGGGCGAGGACCGCAAAACGCTCTCGAAGTCGGTTAAGGAACTCGAAGCGGAAGCGGTCGCGTACGTTGTCGCTAGAGCGGCTGGGCTTGAGAACGCGCTCCTTCAGGCGTCTGACTACATCCAGTGTCACCGAGGCGACAGCGAGATGCTCGCAAAGTCACTCACACGGATTCAGCAGACCGCTAGTCGGCTAATCGAAGCGATTCGAGAGACCGAGACCGTGGCGAGCTGACCAAGAACAAGGAGGTTTACTCAGCGAGGTTCCGGACGACGCCGCACGCCGCCCGGGCCTCCCTATCTCGCAGGGGCCTGCCTTGCGCTCGCAAGGGATCGTGGTGCTCCCAGGGGATGGAACAAGACAACTCCCCTCTCTCTGAAGACGAAAAACAACAGATCCTCGCCAACCTCGACAAGGCGGAGTGGGCATTAAGGCTTCTCGCCGAGGGTCAACACCGCCGACTCCTGCGATACCTCTCGGGGATCTCGGCCAACTACCGCGTCGTTATCGACCGCAGCAAGTTAGTAGACGCCCAGTTGACAACCTCACTCGACGACGCGTTGCTGCTCACTCCAGCGCCGTTGGCGTCATCCGAGGCGGGCTCGTCGATGGCAGGCCCAACCTAACGGTTGTTTCGCTCAAAGACGACAACGACCCGAGCAGCGCTCGGCTGCTAGCCGAGTCGGCAAGAGCCTTGCTCGCCGAGATCAGCGAGACGCTCGGCGTCCGATTCGGCAAAACGCTGACGCCGGACTTGACGTTTCTTGCCGCAATCCCTGAGAAGCACGAATCAAACGAGTGAGCCGGTCGCTATTTGATTCCGACAACGCTTGCTGTTTCAGCGGATCTGGATCCGCTTCGCGGCCTCCTCGGCGTCTTTTTCGTTTTCCTCGTAGTACAACTCAGTGGTCCGTATCGACGCGTGCCCGGCAAGCGCTTTAGCTTGCTGCATGGTGGCGCCGTTGTTAAGGGCGCTCGTGATCGAGGTCTTCCTGAGCGAGTGCGTGCAGACGGCCCGGCGTCCGGGACGCTCTACCTGGATCCCTGCGAGGCGAGCGTACTTCTTGACGATATTGCGGATGCGGTGCGTCGTGAGGTGTCGGTCCTCGACACTCGCTCCGTCACGACCGATTGGCGGGAAGAGGGGATACTCGTGCTTGTCAGCGATGCCGGCCCGTTCGACCCAGGCGAGTACAGCGGATGAGGCGTCGATGAGCGCCTTGCGCTCTTCCTTGCTTCCTTTCTCGGTCACGGTCAAGAACCAGTCGGCGCCGCTTCGGTCAAGGTCGCCGACGGTGGCGTGAGCTACGGCGCTCGCTCGGCAAGTTGTCATGAAGTAGGTAAAGAGCATCGCATGATCACGGCAGCCGATGAGCGTTGTCGTGTCGGGCATGTGAAGAAGCTCGCGAGCTTCTTTCTCGGTAAGGGCGGGGGTCGTATTCTTCTTGACCCGTGGGCTCTCGACTGCCTGGATGTCGCCGACCGTCTTCCAGTCAACTAGGCCCTTGCGGCCAAACTGCTGGTAAGCGCCTCGGATGACCGAGAGAGTCCGGCTGATGGTCGTCGGCTTCCTGCCGGCTCGAACGAGCGACTCTTTGTAGAACGCGACGTGGTCGGCGGTGACGTCGAGCGGCCCGACACCAAGACCTGCAAAGTGACGGAAGAACGTCGCAAGGTCTGCAAGATAAGCCCGGCGGCTGTGCTCGCTCGGGCACTTGTCGCAAAGCCACGGGACGATCGCCGCTATCGGCTCATCTGAGTCGAGCACCGGCACGAGCCGACGGAGGCAGCGGGCGACTCGGCTAGCGGAGGAAAGATCGTCGGTGACGGCGAGCGACCGTGAGTCCATGACGCTCGAGACAGCCGAGGCTGGCTCGGCCACAAGAGCTGTCTTGTCAATTGGTCTCAGTGTCGCCTTGTCTCGCTTCTCCAACGGTGTTCGGATCCTCGCTCCTGGGCATCAAAACGGCACCCTATAAAGCACATTATCATGCCTACCGACTCCGCGCAAGTGGTGGCGGCAGAGATGGGGCAAACGCAGGTCGAGTACGGATCAGGCTGGGCGACGAGGGGCACCATTGGCTGAACGGGAGGCACGTCGTCGCCGACTCCAGCGTCTCCGATCGGCAGGCAAGGCCGACTAACATCTAGTGATAGGAATCGGTGGAAGGGACTTCCTGCATTGGCAACCGGCCGATGGTGGCGAGAGACCCGGCAACGGCGACCGTCACCATCCAGAAGAGGCGTTCGATATCTTCGTCGCTTGCTCCGAGTTCGCACAACGTGTCGAGTACCGCGGCGTGATTGTTTGGGGTCTCTTCCGCCGAAGGAGCTAGCAGCGTCACACGACGCGGCGTCCAGGGTCGGTTCTCGGGAGTGCGTAACGGCTTGAGCACCGCCTCAGGGTCTTTGAGGATTGACCCTGACACCATGAGCATCGTCCGCACGATGAGACCTGCAAAAAGCTCCGGGCTGTCGAGCGCCGTCGTGCCACATGCCTTGGTGAGATGATAGCTGAATCCTCTCATGGCGACGCTCACCTGTTCGGCGGTGATTGCCGGCAGCGTAAGCGTCAGCTCGTGGTAGGTCGGATTGAGGCTCTCGATATCAAACGGTTCAAATGAGGTCGGTTCCATCCCTCGACGTTGCCACAGGTCGAACTTGGAAAGCAAGCGAATTCCCACCGTCATCTTCACCGCAGCGATTTCTATCGCTGGTGGTTGAACCCTGCTCGTGGCGCCCAGAGGCTTACCTCTACCTGATTCGTGAGAAGCAGAAGAGTCAATCGGCCTGAGAGAGCCGTTCGAGAAGTCCTTCGGGGGTCACCACCAGAAAATCCGCGACAAGCCCGTCGAGCACGCGGCGCTCGGGCGTGTCCCCGGCGTTTAGCGCGAGCAGGTCCCGGTCCCGGCTGACGACCAGACTGGCCGACGCCGTGATGGCCAAGTCGACGTAGTGGGCGTCTTTGGGGTCGCGGTCGTACCGGAAGACCTCCGGGACGTTCTCGATGTGAGCGCCCGCCTTCTGGATCAGCTCGACAAACAGCTCAACCGCTTCGGGTGTTATCCGGAACCGTTCGACGAGCTTGGGACGCAGCGCGACACCGCGCAGTTCCTCTAGGACGAAATCGGAGTAGAAGAGCGAGAGTCGGCCGCTCTGGGCGGCGTCGAAGCAGGCGGCGGCGGGGCCGCGGGCGGAGATCAGGGCTTGCAGGTAGACGTTGCAGTCGAAGACGACGCGTTCCGCCACCTGCCTACTCCCCTCGCCGGAGGGCGTGCTTCTCGGCTTCGAGCAAGTCACCGAGCCCGTCCTCGCTGAGGCCCGACGCCGCGTACGCCTCCCGCACCGGGCCAACCGCTCGGTCGAGCCGCTCGGCTTCGGCGAGCGACTGCTGCACAGCATGGATCACGTAATCGACCGGGTTGGCGCCCGTCAGGGCGACCCGTTCGGCAAGCTTTTGGGCGATCTCTTCAGGGATGTCGATTTGTAGCGTCATACTCCCAGTATACCCCGATTATGAGCCCTTTGGCAAAGTCAACCGAACAACTGCTCGGTAGCCGAGGAGGAAGTCTTCGCTTCCCTAAAGGAAGGTCCCGATCAGGGGACCACCGTCGGCAAGCACCTGAAGGACAATTGTCGGCAGATCGCGTTTTGGCGCTGAAAATCGCGAGAACGGGGCTGATGCCGAAGACGAAATCACTACCACTATCTGGCGACTTCATCGAGTTGAGGCGGACTAGCCGCCTACAGCCATTCGGTTGCCGGGTAGTTCGACCATCGGTGCTCCGCGACGGACACGAGGATCATGAACGACAGCCGTGAGGCCTTCAGGTCGCTGACGGGAGGAGCGGCGCCCCAGCCCACTAGCGGCGAACAAGCGACGGCCACACCTCTTCGAATCTAGCCGCCCTCTTCGCCGGGAGGGCTGGAATCGTCTTCGGCGGACTCCGGGGGTTTTGGATCTGCCGCAGGCGGCTTAGGAGGGGGCGGCGCGTCGCTCCCCGCGGTACCTGTCGCCGCTTCGCCTGACTCGGGAATCCAAACAGGAACCGTGTAGATTCGCTCCTCAAACCCCCATCGGCCCTTCGCGGTGGTCGGCGTCCGGGCAGGCAAGCCGGCCAATTGGGGGATCCGCTGATCTGGAACCGGGTAGACATGAGACTCCGCGTATCGCGTCAGTTCGAGCGTGTCGCGATCCACGATGTAGTCGTTAAGCTCGACGTTGAACTGCTCCTTCTTGAGAAACCCGATCGTCCATCCTTCAACAAGCTCGATCTCTTCGGACCGCACGTGGTCGGGCGTGAAAGTGAGAACGACACGAACGGTGTAAAGCCCTGGCGACTCACCAAGGAACCTAACTTCTACCGCATCCCAGCTATCCTCGCGAATGCTCACGGGTCTGCTTCCCCATCGGAAGACTTCGTACTGCTGCGTCTTCGGATTGGGAGTGGCGACGCAACAAGGGTGCGCTTCCTTCTCGTTGGCATCCAGCGATACGTAGAGACGAATCGGTGGAACCCCCGCCCCTCCGACAGTTTGAGGCGGAACGGTCGCTGGAATATCTAGCGTCTGGTACCCATCGATGTGAACCACGCAGTCGGAGAGCAGCACCTCCTTGATTGTCGGCTCCTTCAGTACGGCCACTTGGGCGACCGGCCCCTGGTACTCGTTGTTGACGGACTCCATCCCCTCTTCGCTGAGCTGCAGAGGGTTGGCGTTCGCGAACTCAATGAAGTCCGCACTGCAATCGCGGAGCTTCTGGGCATCCGCCTCATGGATCGCTATCGGCTCCCAGCCTGTGGTGTAGTACGAGAACCTGCCGGTCTTGATGAAAGGAGTCGAGGCGTACGAGGCAACGTCGGTGATTAGGGTGACCAACGCCAAGACGCCCAACGCGAGTCGCAGTGGTTGGCGGTGTGGCCAGAAGACCTTCTCTAGCGGAAGGCGGGACGGGCTGAGCCACCACGACATCAAAAGGCAGACCGCAAGCAGCCCCTCGACCCACCAGCGAAGAAACTGGTTGCTGAAGGTCTCAGCGAGTTGCGGTAACGCTACGAGCTGCCCAACAAGCAGAGCCAAGAAAGCCAATGCTGTAACGACACCGGCAGCCGACTTCCCTAGCAAACGCTCGATAATAGGGGCCACTCGGTCCTCACCGGATAATTCTCTGTCCACGAATGGCCCTCCTTTTTCTCGGCGAAACACGCGTTGTGGACCGAGTATACCCGGTAAGGCGAGCGGGCCGCATCCTAGTGTACCGCGTCGCTAATGCGTGATCTTATCCAGGGTGGCCTTTGCCCGGGCGACTTTTTCGAGAATGGCGTCGGCGGTCTTGGTCCAGATGAAGCCTTCGGTCGTGTTGTTGTGGTGCTCGACGTAGCCCCTGATCGCCTTCACCAGCTCCCGCACGCTGCGGATCGTGCCGCGCGCCCTGGATTCGGCAAGAGAATACTTGAGGTCCTCCAAGCCCTCGGGGCCGGGAACTTGTTCAGACGGCGCTTGCAGATACGGCGGTTGATGATATCAGGCAACGATCCTGGGAAGCGAATTTCCCGCAAGATCTCCAGCTAGGCCGTGCGCCTCCCTATCCACATCCAAACGCCGCAAGCGGAGCCGCTGTCTGGTTCGGACCGCGCCCTCCTCGCCGGGCGGCGCCAGGCCCAGCCGGGCTAGGTCGTCCGGCGTCCAGGCGACGATCCATTGCTGTTCGGACGGGCGGACCTTAACCGCCTCGGCCCCCTCCAAATCCTCGGGAACGACCACCGACTCAAGCTCGCCAGGCGCGACCCAGGTCTTGTGGGCGCCGCGTTCGGCGGTGATGTAGTAGCCAGTGAGGCCGTTCTCGCGGCTCGTGACAGGCAGGTCGTAGAACTCGCACGGCAGGACCGCTTCCTTTAGAACCCGCTGCTCGCTCCTCCCCTCCCCGCTTCCGATTCGCGAGCTGTCAGACCGAAAAACTTCGAGGCACTCGTACTGCCCGAGAAGCCCTGAGGCCCAGTCGGCAGAGTCCTTGGACTGGCACCGCAAGAGCGCCTTGTTCGCGCACTGGGCGATGATCTCACCAGCGAGTTTGGCGCCTGCCGCCTCCTGAAACCCCTCAATGTCCTGGAATGCGAGGACAAGGCAAACGCCGCGCGACCGGCCCTTGTCGGCAAGCATCGTCACCTTGCCACTGGAAAGAAGCCCCTTGGCGAGCCGCAGCTCATCGACCCAGACCCAGGTGCGCCGTTTAGCCGAATTGCTCTGCACGTCGATCTGTTCGGCCAGGAATCGGAAAAGGGTACGGTTCATGACTTCAAGTGACGCCGATGCTGCCTCGTTGTCCCCGAGGATGAGGACCGAGCTGTCGGTGAGCCACCGCTTAAGGGACAGGCGGGCGGCTGCCCGCTGCCACTGGGCCGCGACCGCCTCGTAGAAGACCATGTTCGAGTAGACCGTCGAGGCGACGCAGTGACCAGTGTTGTTGTCTGGCAAGAAACCGGTAAGTGCGTCACTCCCGAAGCTGTCGCGACTCAAGACCGATTCGAGCCGCTCGCGGCTCGTTGTCGCAAGGACGAGGTCCGCGAAATTCCATTCGCCCGGGGAGTGCTTGATGAGGCTTAAGATGACGGCCCGGACCACGAGCCTCGCTGAATTCGAGAAGTAACGGCCCGTGCCTTCTTCGCTTTCAATGAGCGAGCAAGCAAGATTGAGCGCGTCGGTCGGACTGGTGATGTCGGCCGCGACATCCCAGGCGACCGCTTGCGGCCGCTGCGTGCGGCTGTCGAACGGGTTGAGCGTATAGACGGGTCCTGCGTAGCCGATGCGGGCCAAATAGGCGGCGGTGTCTCCTTTGGTGTCGTAGATGAGCACACGGGAGTCGGTTTCGGCGCCGATTCGGTTGAGCACGTTTTTCATCAGGCGGCGCTGTACCAGCGATTTTCCGGAGCCGGTGGCGCCCGCTGCGAGGAAGTGCTGCGTGGCGGCCGACTCAGGGAGCACGGCGTTTCCCCACAGGAGCCCATCCGCCAGACGCGCCCGCGGGGCGCCGGGCGAGGTCTTGAGACGACGCCCTCGCTCGTAGCGCCGTGCCCGCATGGCTCGAAAGACCTGCTTGTGCGTAGCGGCTGCGAGCAGCAGCACGAGGACAACCAGTATCCGCCACCATTCCATCAGACGGCCTCCAACGTGTGTTCGATCGCCATCTCGTTCTGTCGGCTGCGGCTCATCATGGCGGCCAGCTCATCGAGTCCGAGCGCTGCCGCTTCGTAGGTGAAAAGGCTGGTCGACTGCCGGGCGCGGCTTCCTGCGACGTAGCTCAGTTCGCGGTCGGTCGCCGCCGCCCCAACAAAATAGAACGCGTGCTCGCAGGTTGTTCCTTGAGCCTTGTGGACTGTCTGGGCGTAGGCGAGCGTGACGTGGGAGAAGATCTCCGTGTCGATCTCGACCTCGAATCCCGAGTCGAGCCGCACCCAAATCCGCTTGGCGTGAACCCCAGTGACTTCACCGAGTGTTCCGTTCTCCACGCCAAGTAGGCGGTTGTTCCGCGTCAACATCACCCGGTCGCCAAGATGGAGCCGCAGGCCGTCGACCTCAATGGCGTAGTCGCCAAGCTGGCCGCGGCGGCGCATCACATCCTGGACACGGCGGTTGAGTTCGCGGGTGTCGAGCACGGTGGACGACATGACGAGCACATCAGAAACGCCTCCTGGCGCCCGCAACGCGAGCCGCTCCCACCGCTCACACAGCCGCTCGATGGCGTCTTCGCGTTCTAGGGCGAGAAAGAGACGCCCGCGGCGGTCCAGGGCGGTAAGGGCCGCTGCGGCGTCCCCCGCTCGCAGGTCGAGCACGACTTGGCGGGCCCAGGCGTCTTGTTGCCTTACGACCTGGGTCATCTCGGTTGTCCCGAGCGTCTCGGTGATTTTTCGGAACGGGGCGCCCGCCGCGACGGCCTGCGTCTGGCGCTCATCGCCGACGAGAACCACCTTGGCTCCGGCCGCCTCGACGCGGCTAAGAAGCGACGCCATGTGCCGGGTGCCGACCGTGCCCGCTTCATCGACGATGACAACGGTTTTGTAGTCGAGCTGTCTTAGCCCCCGGTCTAGTTCAACGAACAAGCGGTCGAGGTGTGTGGACTCGATCCCGGAATTCGCTTCGAGCACCTTAGCGGACTTGGCGGCAAGCGACGTTCCGAGCAGCCGGTAGCCGGATGCTTCGAGGACACGTTTTGCGACGCCCAGCATAAAAGTCTTTCCTGTCCCGGCGAACCCGGTGACACAGATTGCGTCCCCGCCGGTGGCGATCCGCTCGACTGCCCGTTGCTGTTCGTGTTTGAGAGTCGGGAAACCTGCTGTGACCTGATGAACTAGTGCTGATGAAATGGCGTGTCCGTGACGGCGTGACAACCGGGCTGCGGCGTCTAGGGCTTGCCGCTCTAGCCGGAGCATCTCGCGGGTCGTGTAGCTCGGCACACGTTCTTTGTCTTGAAGTCTTACGATTTCGCGGTTGCCGGTGAGCTGGGCCTCTACGGCTCGGGTCACGTCGTCGATCCCGACGCCTGCTCCTTGCGACTCGATGGCTGCTTGTTCGAGCAGTTCGTTTCGGGTAAAGCGGGCGGCGTGGTCGAGGAGGCCTGTTAGCGCGCGGTCGCTGACTTCGCTTGCCTTCGACAATTTTTCTTCGGGCGTAAGGCTTCGGTTGTTACCGAAGAGGTTCGCCGCTTGCTGTCTCCCAAAACCCCACGCCCTGCCCTGCTCGGCCCACGCCGTGTCGAGTTCTTGCCTCGTGAATCGCTTCTTGTCGGCGCGGGTCACGAGAGCCGCCTTCTCGGCAGCTTTCGCGCCGGACAGGCCGTGGCGTCGGAGCCAAGTCTCGACTTCGGCCCGGCGTTTGCTCATCGCACGGACAAGCCCTTCGGGAACGCCCGTGACCTCCCACCAGCTCACCGGTTCGTCCCGTCCCTCACGATTCGGGCGGTGTGTCGCGACGCCGAGTTGGTCTTGCAGAAGCATCGAGACCTCAGCCCGAAAGAGGCCGCCGAGCGCGTTCTTCATCCGGCGAGAGAAGAGATGCCGGGCGTCAATCGCCCCGCTCGTCCCGTCCTCGCGGACCGCCACGTTGGGGGTCACGCAGTGGTAGTGGCGATTAGCGTCGGGCGCCTCGCCCGGCACACCGCGGGCCGTGTCGTGCTGAAAAACAGCGAAGACGAGCCGCGCGTCCTCAATGGCGTGCGACCCCTTGCCACGCCGCGTCTTGCCACAAAGCTCTTCGACCACACGCAGGGTGCGGAGCAAGGCTCGCTCTGCAACCGTGTCGAGCCGGAAGCGGTCGGCCTCGGACGCCTGGCTCCATAGCACGCTAAAACTCTTGGGGAGCGAGAACGTGAGGTCAAACCCGGCCCGCCGCCCCCGGGCGCCGCGCTGGTTCTGCACGAGCGAGCGGGCGCCGTCAGGGCTCTTGCCTTCAAGAAGGTTCCGGAACGCCTCGGGGGTCACATCGCCTGCAAGGCCGAGCGACCCGGCGCCCTCGCCCCGCCAGACTCCGGGCCGTGCCCCGTCCTCGCTGTAGTAGTCGTGGCTCTCGGCCTCGCCGAGGTGGGCGTAGTAGGTAAGGATGTCGCCGTCAGAAGTGAGGGGTTTGATCGAGAGCACGGCCCTACTCCCCGTCAACGACCGCGTCGTTAAAATCGCGGCGGAGCCGGATGGTCTCATCAACCACCTGCTGCATCATGGATTTGAGGTCGAGGTAGCGGTGATCGCTAAAGGCGATCCCGGCCATCCGCAGGTACTGCCCCGGGCGGACGCCGCTCTTCTCACACTCCTCGGCGATCTTCTCGGCCTGCGGCCGCGCAAAGCGGATCGTGATCTTCTCGCACTGCTCAACAAGCGACTTGCTGGTTCTAGCCATGGGCGCCCTCCCACTCGTTGTCGAGCCGGTCGAGGGCGTCAACGATCGCTTGCTCGACGAACTTCTTCTTCGCGGTTTTTTTGCCGCGCGACTCCATCGTCAAGAGCGCGAGTTTGAGCCGCCAGCAGACCTGCTTCGGGATATCGACGCTCAGCTTTTCTTCCTCGGCCGCCGCCGGGGGCGTCGGGATGACCTCGGTGAGCGTTGTCTTCGGTTTCTTCTTGGTGGGGGGATTTTTTCTCGCCATAGCAGAAAATGCCACGACCACGATTCTTAGTCAAAGATCGCAAATCGGCGCGAGAGAGCGTTGGGACCCCCATTCGGAAAAACCCTCGTTCCCTCGTTTTGCCGACCGAACCCTCGAACGGAAAAACCCTCGTTCGATCAAACGATCGCTGACAACCCCTTCTCCCCTTCATTCCTGGATTCCACACCCGTGCTCCCCTGGAGCGACAAGCGGGGCGCCGCCCGAGACCGTGACAACGGACGACACGGGCTGCTTTGCGACACAGAAAAACGCCGCAACCACAGCGAATTACTCGAGTCGACACGCGGCGGATGCACGCTGCGAAAAGGACACGTCTAGATTGCGGCGACAGGCCCGAGCCGTCGGCAGTTTCTGAAAATCAAGCCCATGAACGGTTTCTTCATCTTGCCGACACGCGATAAGTCACACTGCCGTTCGGTCGCTCCATACCACAGGCATGGACCAAGCAGACCGACTCGTCTTCATCGACATCGAAACCGCAGGCTTTAAGCCCACGGCGCCGCTCATCGAGTTAGCTGCGATCGCCGTCACATCCGGCTCGTTCCAAGAGCTTGAGACCCTTGAGATGAAGATCGCGTTCGAGATGAAAGACGCCTGCCCCCGCTCGCTCGGGGTCACGAAGTTTAGCCCCTCCCTTTGGGAGCGGTACGCCCTGCCACCAGAAGACGCCGCCGCAAAACTCGCCGTGTTCCTGCGCCGCCATGCAATCGAAGAGGTGCTGAGAAAGAAACCTAGGGTGTCGCACTCACTGGCCCGGCTCGCCGCCTACAACGCCGCCTACGACGGGCCACGGGTCGATAACTGGGCGACGCGGCTGGGAGTCTACTTGCCAATACGAAAGAGATCGCTTTGCGTCATGCAGCGAACGCTCTGGTTCTTTGAGGAGAACCAGGGGCTCACTCCGCCGCGCGACTACAAACTCGCAACCATCGCCGAGCACCTGGGACTTACGGCAATGCCTACGCATTCGGCGCTTGATGTCGTGCGCGCCACGGTCGAGCTTGCCCGGGTCTTAGCAGAGCACAACCGGATAACCACCACCCGAGCGGCATGACGCGGCTCGGGGCATCGAATGGAGAAACCCTATGACGAACCAAAAAGCACCGATTGGCGAGCTGACCCTGGTAGGCACGGTCGCCGTCCAGCTCTACTCCCGCGTCTACTACGGCCGCATCGAGTACTTCGCCGAGATCGGCAAGCCCTGGACGAACCACCAGAACGGGGTCACCAAGATCATCCCGCAGATGAAGGCAGCTTCCACGCGGGACTACGTCGCCGCCACGAGCCTCGCCGCCGAGAAGCTCGATGAGCTTTCCCGGGCCCAGTTCCAACACGGCGTCCACGCCGCGGCCCAATCGACCTCACCGCTCGGGGCGGACGCATCGCGGACCAAGGAGCCGCTCAAACTGAAGCTCGCCTAGGCTCGCTCCGGTGTGGCTCTCAGAGGCGGCCCTTATCGGTCGTTTGCGAGAGCCC
The DNA here is from genome assembly GCF_007753265.1 of Botrimarina mediterranea. Taxonomy (NCBI): domain Bacteria; kingdom Pseudomonadati; phylum Planctomycetota; class Planctomycetia; order Pirellulales; family Lacipirellulaceae; genus Botrimarina; species Botrimarina mediterranea. The sequence continues at coordinate 3,477,705 of NZ_CP036349.1, read as the reverse complement.
TGGCAGAGTGTGCTGTCGATCATGGTTCAGGGGCCTTTCTTCTTTTCGTGTTCAACCACCACGCAACCAAGAGAGGTGTCCCATGGCGAGCTACAACCGCGTTGTCCTCCTCGGCAATCTGACCGCCGACCCGGAGCTGCGCTACACGGCTGGCAAGAAAGCGGTCGTCGATGTCGGCGTCGCGATCAACGAACGGTACAAGCGAGACGGCGAGTACGTCGAGGAGGTGAGCTTTCTCGACGTGACCTTCTTCGGCCGCACGGCAGAAGTCGCTAGCGAGTTCCTCTCAAAGGGCGCCCCGGCGCTCATCGAGGGGCGGCTCAAGCAGGAGCGGTGGGAGAAAGATGGCCAGCGACGCTCACGCGTCAAGGTCATTGCGGACCGGCTCACGCTGATCGGCCCCCGCCAAGCTGATGACAATGAAGAAGCGGTCGCCGCCGGCGCCGCTGAGTTCTGACGGGTTTTTCTTGACGAAGGTTCCTGCACCGGCACGCACACTCTGCCCAGGGCCTTCTTTTGAATGGTCTAGGGAACGACGTCCGTCAAAGGGTCGGCGTGGTGTAGCCGTTTGGCCTACTTTGTCGTGGGGTGCTGAATAGCCGTGACCGATGCAAGCAAGGAGCGAGGGCTCTCGCTGAGCGTTGGCACGGCACGGCTGCTCCCGAAGACGGCGGCGCCTTTTCTGTTTCGGGACAAACGTTGGAGTTCCCGCTTCCTCCGGTTGCATATCCGGACGCAGAGCGCGTCCGTACCGTATCGTCTCACCGACCCCTCTGACTCTGGCTGCCAGTATTCAGAACGAGGCCGTCGCACGCTCAAGTCTCCTACCTCCCCATTGGCCAGACGCGAGCCCCCAACGCCGCGGGGCGTTCTGACTCCCCGAGGTCGTGGCTAACGGAACGCCCTGGGCTGGCGCTCGCCAATGGGCACGACGCCTTACGAGCGCCGATTGGTTCTCGTCAAAACCCCCGTGCTACCACCACTGAGGTGCGACGGGATGCTGTCACTCGATGTGGGCAGCGCCGTCCGTTCGGAAGAAGATTGACGTGGAACGATTACGTGATACTCTCCTCGTGCGGCGTGCCATCGAACCGGCGTTGGGAGTGAAGCTCCGAGAGTGCGCCACACACCACTTCGCCGCCTGAGCGTCCGCGCCGTTTTCGTTGAGAATGCCGGCAGCCTATTCAGGGAAAGCGCCACCGGTCACGCTCGAGATCAATAGCCTCATGCTCTTTGCCGGGTTCTCATGACCATCCGATCATCAAGACTCCCCGCCGTCCCTCTCATCCTCCACCTCGCAGTCAGCTTTGCCTTCGCCGGAGCGATAAGGTTCGACCAGGCAACGGACGCTGTAGGCACGTGGGGAGCCCAAGTCAATCCCCGGGCGACTGTTCTCGGGAACAGCGCGACACTTGAGGCATGGGTCGCATTTAGTAACGTCAACTCGGCGTTCGGCGAGTTCTACAGCGAATGGGCACTCGCCTTCGAAGACAAACACCTCCGACTCGGGCCCTCGCGAATCGAGGGTTTCCTGTTGGGGGCATCCGCCGCTGGCGACCTTGTCGCGACGCCGTCGATGGGTTTGAACCGGTGGTATCACGTGGCCTACGTCTACACCGGCTCCGAGGAGTCGATCTATGTGAACGGTACACGGCTCGCTAGCCGCGCAGCATCCGGCAACATCATGGATTATCCGCGACCGGGAGAGAACCCGCAGTTTAACGAGGGCTATGCTGGACTGGGCGCGTATCGCCGTCCAAGTCTCTCGCCGAGCTTCGAGGGTGTGGTCGAGTCGATCCGAGTATCCTCATCCGCCCGCTACACGGGAGATTCGTTCGTTGTCCCACACTTCGGCGACTTTGAGAACGATGCGACGACGGTCTCCCTGATGAACTTCGAAGAAGCACCAGGAAGCGAATTTGTAACGGCAGTTGGTCCGGGTGGCTTTACTGGTCGATTGGGAACAATCATCCCGGGACCCAACGGGACTCAGCCTACGCTGCTGTCGTCATATGATGCGCTCCTGCCGGGCGACTTCAACGAAGACGGGGCCGTGGACGCAGCAGACTATACCGTTTGGCGAGATGCGCTGGGTACACCTGCGGTGGGACAAGCCGACGCCGACGCAGATGGCGATGTCGATGGCCGTGACTACGCAATCTGGAGGAGTTTCTATGCATCCCAGCCGGGAGCCGAATCGCTACACGGATTTGCCGCGCCCGAGCCGGGCGGTGTCAGTCTCTTCGCCCTCGCAATAGGCTTTGCCGCGTGTTCATCTGTCCGAAGAGTGCACAACTGAACAACTTATTCGAAGCGGCAGCCACCACGCTTATGGCCGTCGCTCCTGCGCTTGCTGACAGCCTCACACACTCCTCGGGCGTGCCGTACTGACTCGGCAAGAGCCTAGTCCCTCGAACCCCAAGAAGCAGGTCTTTCAGAATTCGGTCGAGATATCTCTGCGTCCGTACCGAAGCGTTTAGTCGGCGACGCCGCTCTACCTGCTCTTCCAGAATCCGCAAGAGGGACTGGTACTGATCTTCGAGAACGACTCGGTCGTCGCACTCACCGGCCATGACCGCCGACTGAGACGCAAGGACGAGCATGCGGTTCAAGACCGCGTTCGCTTCTAGCACGACGTAGTTCACCACCTCGACATCACGACGATCGTAAGCCCCTGGCGGGCAGTCCGCATCTGCGATTCCAATGTCTGGCTTCGCAAGCATCAGAGCACACATAAGTATACAAAATAGATTTACAGTCCTTCTCATCCCATCCTCCTGCTCGTGCCCCCCGCGGCGAGTTTTCAGCCGTGGCTCGGCGTGTTAAAGCGTCCCCGTGTGAACGGTAACGCAGGCTTCACGACTATCACGTTGCGGCGAGTAGGTCAAAGTAAATCGCCTCTATCGCCAGTTTGCGAATACTGCCTGATACGATTCTCAAAGCTAGGAACCTGTCGGCGCCAGTGCTCGAAGAGCGCCGCTTCGAGATACGTCGCGTAATGCGGTGTCGTAGCCGGGTCGGCTTTTCTAAGCGACTTGCCGTACGCAGCGCTCTCGGCGATTGCCTCGGCGCGGAACTGTTCGTACACCTCCTCGTTGAGCGACCGCACGAATGCGCTGAACTCCGCCTTCTCCTCCTGACGGCGACGTTCCTCGCTCGCCCTCATACGGTCTTCTCGGTTGACCTTGCGTTTGTCTGCGGCACGTGAGGCACGGAGTTTTTGTTCTTCGACTTCGGGAGGCGTGTAATCGTCACGGAACTTGTATGGCTCTTCTGAGGTGATGTTACCGTGGAGCCAGCCCGGCCCGACCCGCTCGCCAGATTCCCGGCGGTGGTCGTAATTGGCGATTGCTTGCCGAACTCGCTCCCGGCTGTCGGCGGAAACCAGCTGCTCGGCGCCGCTCACGCCTCGGCGACGCAGTTCGCCAACGAGTGGGTCACGGGTTTGCGGCTTTGCGGTATCAAGAGCGTGGTAGACCACCTCGGCCTGCTGACCGCGGCCGACGTACTCGGCGCGGCAGAACCCCTTGCGCTCCAACTCGCTATGTGCCTTCTTGAGCGTCGCCTTGATCTGACCGTTATGGTTCTTCTCGCTTATCCCGATCTTGTTGACCGCGAAGTGCTTGAGCCCCAGGCGGACGCTCTTAGTGCGGTAGAACCGCTTGCCGAGAAACCGGTAGGCTCGCCTGGAGACCGCGTTCTCAAGGCCTAGCAAGAACTCGTAGTCAAGACTCCGGAGGTTCCCGGCCTCAAAACTCTCCCACATGAAGTCGCCCCAGACAAAGAACGCTTTTTCGGGGAGGCCCGTTTCAGGGTCGCGCCCGCTTGACTGCCAGCGGTCGAGGATCCCGACGACATCCCTCACCGGCTTGCGCTTGCCCTTGTTCCAGTAGGCGCCCTCGGAAACGACCGAGATGGTCGAGTAGCGGTCGAGCGCTCGGCGGAGCCTGGCGTAGGCGGGTCCGTCGGTCTTCCACCGCATGGCCCGCAGGAACGAGGCGGGCTCAAAATCAACGCGGCGGCTCTCAAAGCCCGCCTCCTTGGTCGCTCGCAGGCACCCCATAAGCACCTCGTCGTCAACCGAGGTGGGGAGCCCAAACGGCGCCTGGCCGAGCACTGTGACGCGTCGCAAACACCGCTCGCCCGTGTCGGGGTCGGTCGCTTCGTCCTCGAACACCAAGCGATCGACGCCTGCCGGAGGTCGTTCGCCGATCGTACTGAGCGGGAACTCGGCTAGGTTCATTTCGTCTGAGATGATGTGGGAACTCTGGGGTCTTCGCATTCGCCTCCTACAAGGACAGGGTACTCGTTCATAAAGAATGGCTCTTCTAGATCTCTACTCTTTCTAGATCTCTAGATTAGGGCCCTCTAACCCCGCGAATCGACTGCCGAATCGGGGGCGTTTTATCGGTCAGATAACGACCAACTGTCGGTCACGTAACGACCGTCTGTCGGTCGTCTAACGAAGCGTCTGTCGGTCATTCAACGTCCGTTGTCGGCCGTTTAACGCGATTCAACTGTCGGTCAGATAACGACGCTTGTCGGGTGAGAACAACGCATCAACTCAAGCCGCAACTTTAACCGCCTTAAAGCAGACCTTAGATCGGTTCATCCTCAGATGGCAAGATGCGAATACGCACGTAGCTTTCTGACTACCGCGATTCTCTGGCGGCCGGTTAACGGCGGGGCATCGAACCGGCTCCGTGAGCAGCTCGTTGCTTGAGCGCAGCTCGCACGGCGCCAGAATTGCCCAGAGAGCCAGAAACTTCCGGCCTCCAGAATTGGCTCATGAGCAGACTTTTTCGTTGACCTCCCTTACCCCTAGGTCGGACCGAGATCTCGTCGCAGCGAGCAACCTGGCGCCCTTCTCGCGCCTACGCGTCGGCGCCGACTGCCCTATCAGACTTCCTCGGGGACGAGTTGACTTGTCGACAACGCGCGTTCGTGCGTGATTGGTGGGTCGGCAAAGAAGCTGCGTCCGAAACCACTTGAGCGCGTAGTCAAAAAAGTAGCTTGCCACTCGACGGAACTCCGTGATAGCGTCGGCGTGTGAGTAGCAAGCATCAGCCCGCAAGCGGGCAACCATTCGTCATCGGATTCTGTAACGGCAAGGGCGGTCCCGGAAAGACAACCCTTGCCCTCAACTCCACCGTCGAGCTCTTTGATCAGGGCCGTCACGTCGCACTCATCGACGGCGAAGAGGGGGGCATCAACGCCGGAGCGCTCAACCGCTTCGAGCCACGGATCGAGACCCGCAGAGCAAGGACCGCGTTTGAGATCGACGACGCTATTCAGGAACTTGGCCAAAGCCACGACATCATTCTCTTTGACGCCCCCGGACAGACCTCGGGCGAGGAGGTGGCCACCATCTGCTCGGTCGCTGACCTCGTGGTCGTTCCCATCAAGCTCTCGCTCAAGGACGTTCGCGGGAGCAACTCGGTGCTCCGCATGGTGCGCCGTCTGCAACAACGCCAGAACGGCAAGCCCGAATCGGTGATCGTCTTCAACGAGGTCCGACCGCTGGGAGAGGGGAGGCAGAGCCGCAGCGCCGCCAACTACCGGCGTCAGTTGATCGACGCCGGGTACCAAGTCGCACGGTCCGAGATCCGCTACTACGAATGGCACCGGCTCTGTGAGTTCGTGACCCGCAACCCGATGGCCAATCTGCAGAGGAGCAGCGACAAGTGCGCGATGGACTTCGGGGCGTTTGTCTATGAGGTGATCCTGCAACGGCTGCCGACTACCGAGAGGGTCGCCAATGGTTGACAACTCTGCTTACGACATCACGGCCGAGATCGATCCGGTCGAGAAGCTCGACGACATCCAGGCAAAGATCAAGCAGCGCCGACGCGAGCGTGAACAGAAGGCCGCAGCGTCATCTGCTGCGGTGACTTCGCTGTCCGATCCTCAGGAGGACGATCAAACGGAAGCTGCAAGAGAGGCGGCCACAAAGAAGCGGGCGGCCGATTCCGCCAAGAAAAAGCGTGAGGAAGAAGAACGGTTACTCCAAGAGAGAGCCCAAGAGTTAAGAGAGAGCCGCTGGATCACCGCCGGGCACAAGGTCCGAGAGAAGCGGGTTGAAAGGCTCGACCGCATCTTCTACCGGCTCAAGGCGGACGGACAGTTCAGTGGCGCCAAGCAGGAGTTCTACGACGAGGGGCTCGCCTTGCTTGAAGAGAAGTACGCCGCAACGGGCAAGTCGGCTGGCTAGTTTTGTCTGCCTACTGGCTCAGGCCATGGCGAGGTATTTGGAAATCAGGCGTTGCTCAGAAAAACGTCTTTTGGACCGCTGGCTCAGCCGTTGATTGGAGAAGGATCGGCTCGATGATCTGGACGAGGAAGTCGGCGGCGGCGAAACCGAAAGCCGACGCGTAGGCGTCAACTAGCCCTTCGTACTGGTTGGTGAGGTCGTTGTATTCCCGTTGCAGCTCATCCAACCGATCCGGTTCCGAGAGAGGCCAGCCTGTTCGTGGATGGACTCTTAACGTGAGGCTTCGCTCGACATGACGCTGTTCAAGGAGTGTCGCGGTCAACGCAATCGAGTGCTCCTTGACGATCGAAGCCACCTCACCAGGGCTCGGCCGGGGGGAGCCCTCTCGACAGACGCCGAACACACCGGCTTCGATGGCGATCTCGAGCGGTTCGGGGCTGGGCAGCGTAAGCTCTCCCCAAGAACTAGTGTACTGCGTCACTCAGTCTTGATCTTATCGAGGGTGGCTTTGGCGCGGGCGACTTTTTCGAGGATGTCGTCGGCGGTGGCCTTCCACTGGAAGCCTTCCGTGGTGTCGTTGTGGTGCTCGACGTAGCCCTCGATCGCTTGGATCAGTTCGGGGACCCCCGAGAACGTGCCGCGTCGGAGCCGCTCGCTGGTGAGGTCCGCGAAGAACAGTTCCACCAGATTGAGCCAGCTGCTGGAGGTGGGGATGAAGTGCAGGTGGAATCGCTTGTGCCGCTTCAGCCACCGCAACACTTTGGGATGTTTATGCGTCGCGTAGTTGTCGGCGATCAGGTGCAGGTCCAGCTCGGGCGGCGTGCGGGCGTCGATCTCCTCCAGGAACTTGATCCACTCCTGATGCCGATGACGCGCCATACACTTGTCGATGACGATCCCCTCCGCCACGTTGAGCGCCGCGAGCAGCGTGGTCGTCCCGTTCCGCTTGTAGTCGTGCGTCATCGTCCCGCAGCGGCCCGGGTGGATCGGCAGCCCCTTCTGCGTCCGGTCGAGCGCCTGGATCGATGTCTTCTCGTCGACACTCAGCACGATCGCGTGTTCGGGCGGGTTGAGGTACAGACCCACCACGTCGCGGACCTTCTCGGCGAAGTGCGGGTCGCTGGAGACCTTAAAGGTCTTCACCCGGTGCGGCTGCAGGCCGTGCGCCCGCCACACGCGGGCAACCCGCGTGTCGCTCACCCCCAGTTCCTTGGCCAGCGTGCGGGTGCTCCACTGCGTGGCGTGCTCTGGCTCGGTCTGCGTGGTCGCTTCCAGAATCCGCTCGGTCAGCTCGGCCCGGTTAGCGCTCGGGTTGCCCGGCCGCGGGGCGTCCTGCTCGATCCCCGCCAGACGCTTCTGGGCGAACCGCTTCCGCCACGTCCCGACCGGGCCGCGGGCCATGCCGACTTCCACGGCGATCTGGGCGTTGGTCTTCCCGTCGGCCGCCAGCAGCACGATCCGAGCCCGCTTCATCAGCCGCACGGGCGTCGAGTGGCCTCGGCTGTACTTGCTGAGCTTCGTTCGCTCTTCGTCCGTCAACTCGATCGCAACCGCTACCCGCATGGCGCCCTCCGTGGGTTAGAACGCCTCGCGTTCTATCACCATCAACGGCTCAGCGCAATACGCCCAGGGAACAGCGCCGCGGTACACTAGCTCTATCGGCATTTGAGTTTATTAAGGCAGTAACCCCAGTCATCTGGAGACCGTACCACCTCAAGACATGCTACTCAAATCTCTAGCTAACCTCAGACGACGTCGTCGGGGCTGGTCCCCATGAGGTCCTCGGCCCAGGCGATCCAGTCGGGGCGTGTGTCGTGGAGCCGCAGCGCGCCGTCGCGGAGTTCGGTGACGGGGGAGTTGTTGTCAGTCATCGTGATTTCTCCTCAGGGGGTTCGGTGAGCTCCGGGGGGCCGTTCTTCGCCCCCGCACCCAAATGGCTGGGGGGCAAGAACCGGCCCTCGTGGCTCAAGGACCGAGCCTTCGGTGGAAGAAATTGAAACCGTCACGAGTTACCACGCACGCGTTCGTCGGATGTCGCAACGCACATTGTTCTGCGCATAAGCAAACGTCGATGACCCGTGGCTAGTGAAAAACACCTAGTCGCGCGACCGAGTGCCTCATCCAGACAGGAGCCGATTGCCCTGCGCAACTCGATTTTTTCTACAGCGACCACTTTTCCTTGCAGCCAGCACAGTCTGCGGGTAGAACCGTCGTCTCCTACGGAATCCCGCCGGACTCTTTCGGCCCGCAGAGCAAGGAGGCGCCTTGGTTTCTCCTGAGTGGGTCGAGTTCGGCTTCTCCGCGTCGCGAACTCGACGAGCACCCAGGACCTGCCATGCGTCGCTTCCCCATCTCTTGGGACCGGACCCTTACTGCGCTGGGCTTCCGCCGCCGCTTCCAACGCGTCAGGCAGAACCGCTACGGGCGGCAGTCCAGCCGGCTGGAGCGGCTCGAAGAGCGGGCCATGCTCTCAGCCACACCGGCACAGAACGAAGAGACGGTCGCCGTCGGCGCCAACCTCTTCCAGCCGCCCGCTAAGCTGATCCGACCGGAGTACGTGCTGGCGTCCTCGGCGGTTGGCGATACGCCCGAGCAGTTCGAGGTCACGACCGAGTACACGACTCAGGGCAAGCCGGTCGCCGTCGTGCGGCTCAAGGACGGGCTGGAGCGGGTCGACAAGTCGCTGCAAAAGCTGACGCTTGAGCTGCGTCTGGGGACAACCGTGCTGGCGCAGCAAGAGGTGCTGATCGACATCGCCGAGGCCCAGTTCGTCCACGGCTTCCGCACCGCGCGGGAGCGGGAGGCGGCCGCCGTGACCAACGACACCGAGGTCTCGGCCACGGACCTGCAGGACTGGGTCACACGGATCGACACGGACGGTTTCTTCAGCGACCTCGTTCCGGCCGCCGCGTCCACGCTCCAGCCCGCGTTGGATTTCATTGGCGGTGGCGCCCTCCGAACCATCGACGCCGCGGGCAACGCCGAGTCGCTGAAGCGTTTGAGCCTCATCGCGCAGAGCCAGTCGGGTGACTTCTTCTTGGACGGCGCCGCCAGGAAGAATTTTTATGGTGGGATCGAGAAGACGCTCGCCGACGCGAAGGGTCTGCGGGGCGGGCTCGACTCCGAACAAGCCGCCCAGAACGACAGGATGGTCGGCGGGCTGGCGCTGACGTACGGTCAGCAGATCGTTCGCGACCTCGCATCGGGCGATATGGCGGTCGTCGCCGCGGCGAGCCGTGCGCGTGACGCGTTGTTGGAGACGGCCGACCCGTACTACACGGTGCTCGCCGGGCTGGGAGCGAACCACGAGCTGGCTTCCCGCCGGGACGGGCTGGGCCGCAACGAGTTCTCGCTGAACATCGTCGAGGAGGGGTCGCTCACGGTCGACGGAGCCGTGCGGGTCGAGCTGGGCGACTACGACGCGATGGTGCAGGTCGAGACGACCTGGGGCACTACCGGAGTTGCCTTCGCGGCGGCGCCGCTGACGGCGGATGTCGGCCCGGTTGACGACGCCTCCGTTTACTCGGGGAATCCCGAGGAGGGCGTAAATGAACCAACTCTCTATGCCTGGAATTACGGAGCCAGCGACGAGCTCATCCCGCTACTCGGCTTTGATCTGGCCTCCTACGCCGGCAGCGTCCCGCTCAGCGCGTCGCTGACGCTCACGGCCTCTTCGAGCACCGGCGGCGATTTCTCTTTGTCGGCGCACGAGGACCTCTGGTCCACCAGCACGGCGGCGGCTTGGTCCGAATCGACCATCACATACGACTACTACGAGAGCAACCTGCTTCCCGGGTTCGGCCCGACGCTAGACGTGCAGACGGTTGGGACTGGCGCGGTCACGTTCGATGTCACCGAGACGATCCAGCAGGCGTTGCTTTTAGGCGACTCCAACCTGAACGGCGTGCTCGACGCCACGGGAGCCGCGGGAGATATCGAGGCGTTCTACCTCGCCGCCACCAACTTCACGGCCTACACGACCAAGTACGCGGGACTCGAACTCTCCGGGGTGGCGGACGGTTACCTCTACCGCAACGACGCGAACCTGGACGGCCTGGTCGATGGGTTTGACGCTAACCGTTTCTTCGACCGGGTAGGCGTGTCGCGCGGCGACTTCAACCTCGACGGCGTGGTCGACGGCAAGGACTACGCCGTGTGGTCGGAGAATTATGGCGAGTCGGCCGACCGCTTCGGGATGGGGGACGGCAACTTCGACACATTCGTTGACACGGCCGATTACACCGTCTGGCGTGATCACTTCGATGAGACCTCGCAGACGCCGACCTCGCCGCGGGCGACCTTCCAATTGACGACCGACTCGGGAGAGTACGCCTACTTCTACGCCAGCGAGTCGAGCACCTCCCCGCCGGAACTCTCGCTTTCCTTCGGACCAAGGGTGATCGTCCAGTCGTTCGGAACCGAAGCGGGCCAGCTACACGTAACCTACGAGGTGGAGCACGAGGAGACGGAGAACTCGGAGCTTACGATCTACCAGGTCGTCGATGGCGTCCGTACGGCGATCCTGTCGGGGGTCGAGTTAGAGACTGGGATCGGCATCCATGAGCTGGTGGTCACCGACCCGTTCACAGTCGCCGACCCCGAGGGGGAGTACACTCTTGTCGCCGAGGCGATCAGCGAGGACGCGATTGTCTCGTGGCGGGAGTTCGACGGGGGCGTCTTCCAGACGGCCGACGGCGCCGTGCACGCCCTCGGCACGGCCGCGGACGACACGCTGGTGTACGAGGACGGCCGCGTGACCGTCTCCGACGCGAGCGGCGAGATCGACGGCTTCACCGCGGGGGCGCTCGACTTCCGGGACTACACCTACACCAGCATCAACGGCCAGACCTCGACCGTCGGCGGCAACGTTCCCCTCTACGAGGCGCGGGACAACGGCCAGACCTTCTACCTGGAAGGCAACACATGGCAGGCGATCCCCTTCGACTACACGGTCACCGCGAACACCATCGTCGAGTTCGACTTCGAGAGCACCCTCGAAGGAGAGGGCCACGCCTTCGCGTTCAGCAACTCGCTCAACTCGGTGGGAGCGAACCACATCCGGCTCTACGGCACGCAGACCGGCGGTTCGTCCAGCAACGCCGAGCCGACGGACTACTCGACGAGCGACGGGGTGCGGCACTACCGCGTCCGCATGGGCGACTTCTACACCGGGTCGTTCGACTACCTCTACTTCGTTAACGACAGCGACGCGACGGGGATCGGGAATAGCGCGTGCTCCAACTTCCGGGTCTACGAGGGGGAGCCGGAAACGATCGACTTCACCTCGCTAATCACCGACAATGTGACATCGCAGACCGCCTCGGTCGGCGGGAACACCCCCGCCTACGAAGTGCGCGATGACGGGGCGACGTTCTACGTCGAGAACAACATGTGGCGGGCGATCCAGCTCCCCACCCCCGTGCAAGTGACGGCCGACACTATCATCGAGTTCGACTACCAGAGCACGGTTGAAGGCGATGTCCACGGCTTCTCCCTCGACGATAATCTGGTGCATAACTCCAACATCCGGGTGAAGCTCCACGGCACGCAGAGTCTCACGAGCCCCTGGACCGACGCCGACGCCGTTGACTACGTCGTCGGTGAGGGGGTGCGTCACTACCGCATCCGCCTAGGCGACATCGCCACTGGGACTTTCAACTACCTCTACCTGTTTACCGACAACGACGCCACCGGGACCGGCAACAGCACGTTCTCGAATATCAAGATCTACGAGGACGTGCCGTCGGCTCAGCCGGATGTCTACCTCCACGGGCTGGGAGGCGACGACACGCTCGCGATTGAGAACCACACGGGGGCGAGCGTCACGCTCGAAGGCGGGGCGGGGGACGATGTGTTCGAGCTGGTAGGCGAAACCTACGCCGCCTCGCAGGTTCAAATCGACGGAGGCCTTGGGCTCAACGAGATAAAGTTGACCGGCATGGCGGCCGAAACGGCGATAGCCCTCGATCAACAACAGCAATCGTTCCAACCGGCGGATTTGCAGCAGTCGCCGGTGACGGTTCAGCGCCTCACTGAAGTGCAGCTCGCCGCCGGGACCGACGTAAGCAATATCTCGGGCCCCGGATACTCCTACCCGCTTGAAGTTAGCAACTCATCTGACATCGCCAACGATGACTTCGGGTCATTGGATCCAGGAGACGACGGCCTTAGCCTAAGAGAAGCACTAGCTTGGTCAGAAGAGATTGGTGGATCACGAGGGATAACTTTCTCAGACACGCTATTCGAAGGTGGAGATGCCCATGTCACGCTCACAAAACCAACCGCAAGCGGCGACGGTGTCGAACCGCTGTTTATTTCAAAAGACACTGCCATTCTAGGGCCGGGGGCTAACAAGCTAACGATTGACGGCGGACAGGCCAGCCGCACCTTTTACATGTACGGCGACTCCTGGATACAAGAGGAATTCTCCGATGTCATCTTGTCTGGGATGACAATTACGGGCGACGGGTACATCGGCATAGAGGCCTACTCCACAAACCTTACAGTCAGGGAGGCAGTTATAAAAAACGTTGGCTCCTCAGGGTCAGATTACGGTGACGGCGTGTGGTCGGACGTGTTATCCCTAGAGCACTCGGCGGTGATCAACAACCAAGGAGCAGGTGTTGTCGGTGTCCCGGGTTTTTTATCAATATCCAACAGCACGATTTCATCCAACGGAGAGCATGGCCTTGTAATCGGCGAAGGGCATAGCCTCTCCGTAACGAATAGCACTTTCGCGTACAACGGCGGCCACGGACTATTCCTCGGGGGATCTGATGACCTACCTTACCCGACAACGCTTGTAAATACCATTTCCGTCGGAAACGGAACCGATGGCGCGGTCGTCAGCTACGACCTGTACAACTATGGTTCGGAACTAGTCGGTAATAACAACGTCTTGGGCAGCGTTAACATAGGCCACCCGGTTGCAACTAATACGCTAACGAGCACAACAACCAATGCTGCTGCAAGCAGCACACTAGCCCCTCTGCAGCTTATCGGAGAGCCGACTCCGGCGCATCCCCCGCTTCCAGGGAGCGCTGCGATAGACGGGGGGGATAGTTCTGCCCCAGCAACCGACCAATGGGGCCGCTTCCGCTACGACGCTGCGGTAGACAAGGCTTACATCTCCGACATCGGCGCCGTTGAGTACATTCCACTCACCTACTTAGCGGCGGGCGCGACGCGCAGTCTAAGCACTAGCTACCTTAACGACACACTATCTGCTACCGGAACGTACCGCCTCTCGCTCCGCGTGAGCGACCCGCAAGCCGGCGAATTCTCTGCACAGACGCTCGAAGGCACACGTAGCGTACTTATTAACGATCTGTCCGCGGTCGACTTCGTGCCGCACGAGCAATACGGCGGCACGGTCCAGCTTCTGGCCGACATCCAGGACACGAGCGATCCCGCGACCGTAAGCACAGTTGTCCTGCAAGACCTCTTCATCTACCCCGATGTCTTCGTCGTCAATTCGCTCGGCGACGGGTCCGATTCGACAGGCCTCGGCGACGGCGTCGCCGACACCGGCAACCGCCCCTACGGGCGGGAGACAACTCTCCGAGCGGCGATCGAGGAGGCCCAGGCGCTGCGGGTCTTCCTGATCGACAACAACATCAACAACTTGGCCACGGCCGACCCTGACTGGACCCCGACGATCCGATTCGATGAGTCGTTCGGAAGCAGCGCGAGGATCGAGCTAGACCCCGATGCGATCGAAGGAGCAAACTCATACCTGCATATCTTTCAGCCCATCAGCATTGAAGGGCCGGGAGCCGAATCACTCACGATCGATGCGAACGGGAGCGCTGACAACGGCGCTCGCGTCTTTTTGATCGGCGGCGTCAACGTATCCATATCAGGAGTGACACTGACGGGCGCGTACGCATCGCAAGAACACGGCGGCGCTATCACCAGCTACGGTGACCTAACACTAGAAGATGTCGTCGTAACGGGCAACTACGCAGAACGCACCGGCGGAGGGATCTACAGCACGACGGGCTCGTCTCTGTCGCTTAACAGAGTCACCATCGACGGCAACTCAGCAGCCCATTCTGGTGGGGTGCGGTTCATACCCGACGGCGACGCCTCAACAAGCGAATCGCTCACCATCGCTAACTCGACCATCTCCAACAACGTAGCGACGGCCTCGCTCAACCCCGATGGTTTGTCACCCTACGCGCCATACGGCGGCGGTGTTGTTGCGGGGAGGGGAGTGGGCTCATCCTCCACGCTTGATATCGACGGATCGGTCTCCATCACCAACACCACTTTCTCTGGAAACAGGGCTGAGAACACCGGACAAGACACGGGGGTGGGAGAGCCCAATCAGTACAGCGCAAGCGTGGCGGGTCTGTCGATTCTAAACCCATACGAACTTACGCTGGACAGCATTACGGTATACGACAACACCGTTAAATCAAACGCTAGCAACGCAACCTCCGGCGTCGCGATCATCTACGACGCGCAGAGCGACCCACGCCAGCCTACCGCCACCCTGTCGAACAGCATCATTGCAGCAAACGCTAACGGCGATGGGTCCTACCGCGACTTGGTAGTGTCGGCACCACTTTCCGTTGTGCGTCCCGCGACACTGAACGCAGTCAACCTGGTCATCCCGACGGTAGCGACCGACATTACTATCCCCGCTTCGGAGCTGTCGTCACCAGCGATAGCCGAGATAGGCCTCTCTGAACTCAGCGACCACGGTGGGCCTACGGCCACTCACGCGATCCTCGTCGACACAAGCCCGGCCGTCCGCTCGGGAAGCAATACAACCGTCAACGGCACAGACCAAAGAGGGGTCTATAGGGACACCACCCCTGACGCGGGCGCCTATGAGTACGTCCCAGCCTCGATCGAGGGAGATTTTGACAACGACGGACGTCTGGATGTTCTCACCTTCGACGCATTGACGAAGACGATCTACGTCGATAGGGCCAGCACAGACGAGGGGCCCAGCCCCTGGGCGGTTGTGCCCGACGGCCAGTTCAACAGGTGGCGTGTCGGCGACTTCAACGGCGACGGGCGTGACGACATCGCCTTCCGCGACAACTCGAACTATTGGACGTTTGGTTTCTCAGAAAGCACTCGCTTTCTTCTCCGTGACACCGGAGAGGACCCAAACTGGCTATTCCAAGATGTCTTAGTCGGCGATTTCGATGGTGATGACAGAGACGAACTAATCGGCCGCGAGAGTGGGAGTACCGGTCAGTGGGAGATGTTCGATTGGGAGGGCGAAGACTTTAGCTTCGCATTCGTTGGTGGGTCTCACCGGGATGCTAGCGGGAGTTTCATTGATAAGGTTTTTGTTGGCGACGCGAACCGTGACGGCAGAGACGACCTCATCGGTACGGCCGATTTGTCGACAGCTCCAGGCGCCGGCGGTGCGGTTTGGTATGTCAGCCTTTCAACGCCCGACCCTGTCACAGGAGTCGATCTTGAAGCCGCTTACTCATGGGGCGACTGGTTTGATGACGCGACATTCGACCTCACAACAAAACGGATTGACGCCGATGAGCCGCTTCGCTTTGTTACCGAACAGTTCGCCAAGGTTTACAACAACGTTGAGCTAGAACTCTACAACGGAATCAAGAAAGGCCCCACGGCGACTGAGGAGACGGGCGCCGGCAGTCCGTGGGATCAGGCCGCCCTGCTGACCCAGCTGCTCAGCGACACGGCGGTCAATTACTACCGCTACGAGCCCACGCTGGTGACAGGGACGATGTCGATTCCTGTCGAGACAGCCGCTGCATGGGTTGGCGCCAAGAAGGACGGGGACGACGAGTACCCGGCAGTGCTTGAGCTGCTAAAGCTGCTTGATCCTGGCGCTACGGTGGATGGGTATGAACCGACGGATACGGCAACCTTCGAACACGCGTGGGTGCGGGTGAATCTGCCGCGGTTCGACTCAACCAACTCGCAGACCAACAACCCAGCTGACGCCGATTCGAACGGAGACAACTACATTGACTTGGACCCGTCCTGGAAGTTCAAGAGTCGCCAGCAAGGCATCAGCCTGCCAGTCGACGATTTGTTCGCAAGTGATGGCTTCAGCAATGGACTCTTTGACGAAATAAAGTACCTCGATTCTACCGTCGCCGAAGATCTCAACCCAACCAGCCAGCTTGGATTCAAGCTGCTGCCGGACACACCGCTGGAGTTCTTCGAGCAAGAGGTGCTGGAGTGGTTAGCAGCCAGCCAGCCGGGGAAGTCTCTAGCGGATGTTCCATATAACGGGGCACTCTCCAGCACAGAGACAGCTGTACTACCGGTCGGATGGACTGCCATCTCGGCATCGGATTTCCCCACCCCCACCAACAGCTGGGGGCCATACAATCTAGCGGCCTTAGAGCCAGATGCTGCATCGCCGCTCCCAGCGGCGGATCAAGTGCCAGAGGGCCTCGATATTATCGAGAACGCAGCAGCGGAAGAAGCACTCACGTACCGGGTGCAATTTGTGATTTCTGATGATGCGCAACAATCGCGTGTAGACGCAACCTATGTCGCTCCAGAGATAGCACAGAAACAAATATGGGCCGGGCATGACCAGGCTTATTCCAACGGAGCTCAGAGCAGTGTTTATGTCATTGTAGGTGGCATCGGTACCGACAGCGCTCAGTTCACGGCCAGGCAAGACGAGATGCTGGAGGTGAGGTTTTACGCCCCTGGCATCAGCGCTGCTAGCGCGCCGAGCGCCAAATCGATTACAGGACTTAGTGCCGACTCGTTGGTGGCGATAGGACTCGATCTTGGCCAAGCTTCGTGGCAGTGGCAAGACGCCGCGGTAGAGTTGGCTCGCACTTCCGTCTCGACGACAAACACATCCGCTGGAGATACCACCGCAGCGAGCCCCGCCGACCTGCCAGAACTTCTCTACGCCGCCACCACTACCCACCTAAGCAGCACACAAAGAGACCGACGAACAATCGGCTCGCTAGCCCAGGCTGTCTTCCATTCAGTACCGGGCGTTGTGTTCGCCGCGTCTTCGCAAGAGCTGCTGGATCTCTCACCTGAGATCGACGATGTTTCATCTGCTGTGCAGCTAGGGGGCATACCAAAAGACCTACGCATAGAGTACGTTTCTTCGCCCGAGCTGTTCACCCGAATCGCTACAGGGCTAAACGATTCCGAGCTATCCGAACTATCGAGTTGGAACAACTCCAACATCGCCTCATTGACAGCATCGCAGGTTTTTTCGGTAGACAGCCTAACTACCGTTGACTTGCTAAAGAGGGCTTATGCTGGACAGAAACTACACCAAGGCGTTCTCGAAAGCCCGCAAACAGGCGCCGTCATCCTGCAACCGACGGAATGGGACTCATACTTGGTGCAGATTGAAGCCCGGGTTGATACGGATGGGTACCTTCTCGTGAGCTACACAGATTTCCCGACAGCAGATTTCAACAACGCCTCTATTCACCTAGAGCCTTACCAAGACCCTGACACCGCAACAGCCTACCCCCTGGCAAACTTCCAGAGGGATGTCTGGCGGAGCCTCAAGCCGATATCGTCGATGACGGCGGCAGACGTTAGCAACCATAAGGGTTACTTAATCGGCTTTTTTTCAGCTTCAGGTGCAGGCAACGATGACGGGCGCGGGGTGCTGAGTGGCGGAGGGGGCTTGATTTTCAACGGAACAGCCGTTTCGTCACACAGTGTTATCGGAGAGGAAATTGGCACATTCATAGCTGACGCATTGAGCCACAATGGCTCGGCGGCAACTTTCCGGAAAGTCGAAATACTGACCCAATCGCCGGCGTTGTCAGTTGGCGCATGGGAGGGAGCATCGCTCGTTGGTAAGCGAGCAGATGGCGTGCGTGTGCATTACGTCGATCGGTTTGATGCCGACGAACAATTTGATAGCTACACGGTATCTAACACATACTCAGATGGCCTTGGGGTGTTAGGTGGATGGACAGCAAGCATTTCCCCGAAGGCTCTTACACCTACAGTTTTAACTTCGGTAGCTGCGATAGGCAGCCGCGGAGCGCAAGTCTCAGAGGGAGCGATAAGGGTTGGCGGTGCTGACATCGCTTTTCCAAATGCAGGTGCTTCTTTAAAATTCAACAGGTCTTACCTCTCGCGTTCCAGTCGCGATATCGGCCTCGGCATAGGCTGGACGCACTCGTTCAGCGATCGCCTGATTCGTCAAGAAAGTGGATCGAACAACCTTATTTGGTACACCTCGGACGGTGTCGAGCATCTCTTCAAGTGGAACGGGACGCAGTACGAAT
Organism: Botrimarina mediterranea; assembly: GCF_007753265.1. Taxonomy (NCBI): domain Bacteria; kingdom Pseudomonadati; phylum Planctomycetota; class Planctomycetia; order Pirellulales; family Lacipirellulaceae; genus Botrimarina; species Botrimarina mediterranea. Next base: position 3,459,258 of record NZ_CP036349.1, on the reverse strand, counting down.
CGCCTAGCGAACTCCTCGGCGAACTCCTCGACGACGGCAACGGCGTCTTGACCTATACCGATCGCGATGGCTCCCAGGTCGAGTTCAACGTGGTCGCCTCGAGCAGTGGAGATGCCGACCGCTCTCCCTACGCCCGCCTGGCGTACAAGAAAGACCTGAACGGGGATGGTGTGTGGGTCAAGTACGCAAACACCTCCACTGATGTGATCGTAGCCGTCCACGACATCTACACGTCGGAAAACGGAACGACTGACGACGACCGGAAGCTGGTTTTTGGCTACGACGCCGGGACGCACATCGATAGCATCGAGAAGTACGCTCCCGTTGATGGCGGCGTATCAACGCTCCTCGGCGAGTGGACTTACGGGTACGTGCAGAAGACGCTCAACGACGATGGCGTTGCGGTCACCAGCACGGTGCTCACTAGCATAACGGCGCCTGCAGACTCACAACAGGACAGTGACGGGAACGCCTTTATCACGGCTGGGGAGATCGAGTACGTCTACACCTACTACGACAACCAGAACGGCGCGTCCGGGGGGGACCCCGCGGGGTGGCACGCCAAGATGGCTTCGGCGACGATGCCCAACGGCGACAAGACATCGTATGACTACTACCTGAACGGTCGGGTCTACAAGAAGCGGACCGAGATCGACGACGACGGGGATGAATCGTCCGAAACCTACACCTACGATCTGGTCAACGGCAAAACGGTCGTCCGTAACGACAACGGCGCCGAGACAACTTACTTCTACAACGAGGACGGGCTGGTCACACGCGTGATCAACCCCGACCGTACCCGCACCGAAACTGAGTGGGGGGTCGAATTCACCGGCGCCTCCGGGCAGTCAGATACGGACTTTGACAGCGTTATTGATGGCACCGAGTTCCTGCAAACCAAGACAACCGACGAAGTCGGGGCGGTTGAGCGATTCACCTACTACGCTAGCGGCTTCCAGGATCGCGAGCTTGAGACTGTGCGGTCGAAACGGTACGAGGACGCGAGCGGAAACCTTCTTAGTGGAACACTCGATGGCTCATTGACAAATTACACGTATGTAAGCAAGGGCGACACGGTGCGTGTCGGCTCTTCCACGGTGACAGACCCGGACTGGACCGACCGTATCACTACTTTCGACTACGATGGAGTGGGCCGCTTGAAGTCGGTTGTTGACCCCGATAATAACCGCACTCAGTACACCTACTACACGTCCGGTGCAGAGGCCGGATTGTTGGCGACCAAGACCACGGCCCGAGGCGACAGCAGCAGCGCCGAGGCTGTGATTTGGCAAGAGCTGACTTCCGCTCCCCTACAAGTCGACAACGGACGCCTCACGGTCGTGTTGACGCCCAGTGACAGCGCCGGGGGAGTAGTGGCGGATGCGATCCGGGTTGAACACCTGCTACCGTCCGGAGTTGTCGAAGCATACATTATCGACAACACCAATCTCTCCACGGCGAAGGCGTCCAAAGACGATCTTAACGCGCCTTTCCGGTTTGTTGGCTCGGGTGGGTGGGACGCCTATGGCACACCACAATATGCAGGAGACAGCATCGGTTTCACCTCGCCAAGCAACCAGGCTGTCTGGACTGTTACGGATCTTGAAGCTGGTCAGTATCGGGTCTCTGCAACATGGGACGGCTACTCTCAGCGGAGTTCTGGCGAGTACGCGGTTTACGATGGGTACCTGAGCTACCTCGATGGCTTGGTCGAATTCCCTCCGGTCCAGGTTTCGCACGCTGCTGCCCCGGTGGGCGACGCCGAGCACACGACAGCCTACGCCTACAACGCGGCGGGGCAGGTCACAAGCGTTACCGCCGGGGGAATTGTTAACCAAATAATCTCCTATCACCACACCGGACAACCACTCTCGGTTACAGATGGTTCGGGCCGCGTCTCGACCTCGGTCTACGACGTGCTCGGCCGCCTGCGTCAGTCTATCCAAGAGGGAGGAGCGTCCGACGACCTTGCCTCCAACTACTCTTACGACAAAAGCGGTCGGCTCTTAGGGGTAACCGACACCCTCGGCCGCGAGACGTTGACCGAATACGACGGGCGTGGCCTGGTGACCAAGGTCACGTACGCGGAAGAGACCTTCGTCGAGCACGAGTACGATGGCGTCGGCAACCGCACCCTGATGAGGGACGAGCTAGGCCGCGAGACCCACTTCGAATACGACGGCCGTAACCGGCTGGTGCGCACGGTCTACGCGGACGGCGCCTCGGAGACGATCCGCTACGACGGCGCAGGGCGTGTCGCGGCGACAACCGACGCCGAAGGCCGCACAACCGAGTTCACTTACGACGCCGCAGGACGCTTGGTCAAAACCGTTTCCGACGCCGGCTACGGCATTACGGAGCACCAGGTTGTCACTCGTAACAAGTACAACGTGCTGGGGGAGCTGATCGAGGCGATCGATGGCGAGGAGAACATCACCCAGTTCTTCTACGATGATCTCGGCCGCATCGTCAGGACGATGGTGCTGTCGGAGTCGGATGCCGGGGACTTCGACGCGGGGTCTCTTCAGCGGACACCGGCGACGATGCGTCCGGTATTCGTTGAAACCAGAGCCTACGACGCCGATGGGAACTTGACAGAGACAATCGTCTACGACACACGTTCAGGCAATAACAACGTGCCCGATGAGGTGCTGCGTGCCGAAAACGGGTACGATCCGCATGCGTGGGTACAGGAACCGGCTAACGCGGGTAACCTGACCACGACAGCGTTTGAATTTACAACGCTCACCTACGATAGCTTCAACCGTCCGACGGCTACGACTTACGCCGATGGGACCACGACCTCGGTCGAGTACGACGGCGCGGGCCGTGTCCGCTACACGGTGAACGAACGTGGCGCCCGATCCGAGAATCGCTACGACGAATACGGCCGACTGGTGACGACCGTCTTGCCAGACCCCGACAGCGGTCAGGCGAGCGGCCCCGAGACCCAGATAGCCTACGACGCCGTCGGGAACGTCATCTCGACCACCGACCCGAACGGCCACACGACGACTTTCGTTTACGACGACCGGAACCGCCTCGTCTCGACCACCGACGCGTTGGGCTCGACGGGTCAATCGCTCTTCGACAAGGCGGGCCAACTGGTCGCGACGATCGACGCCTTCGGCGTCGCGGTTGCTTCGCTCTACGACGCGCGGGGCCGCCTGACCCGCAAGAGCTGGGCCGACCCCGATGGGCCCGACGGCGCCGGCGTCGCCCCCTTCGAGACGTACGATTACGACGACGTGGGCAACATGGTCGCGTCGACCGACGCCCGGGGCTACACCACCTACTTCTCCTACGACGAGCTCAACCGTTTACGTGAGCAGCAGACGCCACGGACACACGTGATCAATGGAGTGGTGTTGCTTCTCGATGGCCAAGACGCGATCACCAAATACGAGTACGACGATAACGGCAACCGAACAAAGATCATCGACGCCAACAACGCCGATACGCAGTACGCCTATGACGAGCTGAACCGCGTCTACAAGGAGATCTACGCCGACCCAGACGGCGACGAGCCTTTGCAGCGTTTGCAGCACTGGAACCATTACGACGGTTACGGGAACGTCGTCACAATCGACTACCGCACTGGCGGTCTCACCGGCTCCGCCCCGGCGTTCCGCTACGACGAGTTCACATACGACCAGCGGAATCGCTTGACCGTTGAGGTCTTCAACAACGGCGCGAGCGAGAGCGCCGCGGATAAGCTCAGGAACGTCTACGAGTACGACAAGGCCGGAAACCTAGTCGCCCTGAAAGAGGCGGTTCTCAAAGACAGCACTTCGGGGGCATTCGTTGAAGGGAGCGACGCGGTATCTCCCACGGTCACGACTCACTACTCCTACAACTACCTGAACCGCCTCACGGCGGAACACCTCGCGGCGCCGTTTGATGGCTCCAACGCCGACTTCACGGGCATGCACTCGTCGGTGTACGAGTACGACGACGTCGGCAACCTGAAGTCGGAGACCTACATAATCCGTGCTGATGACGCCTCAACGACCAGCTCAGTCGTCACGGCCTACGAGTACGACGCCGTCGACCGTCCGACCGCTGTGATCGAAGACGCCGCGGAGGGAGGCGTCGCGGCGAGAACCGAGACGCACTACGACGCAGTTGGCAACGTCGTCCTGGAGGTCGACGCGACCGGGATCGCGACAACTCACACTTACGACGCGCTCTACCGCCTCGTCAAGACGGTCGCAGCGGACCCCAAACCGTTCGACTCCGACTCCAGTCCTTTGGAGGAAAAATACGAGTACGACGAGGCCGGCAACATGACGGCCTACGTCAACGGGGAGGGCGAGCAGACCGACTACCAGTACAACACCTTCGGCCAGGTCATCGAGGAGCGTGCCGCCTCGTTGGGCATCGCCACGGTCTACAAGTACAATGCGCTCGGCGACCAGACCCAAGTGATCGACCCGAACGGCAACAGGACTTCCTACCGGTACGACAATCTTCGCCGGGTCTCCAAGGAGATCCAGGGAGATTTCGACACGGACGAGAACGCTACGACGGGTAATGTCTATGTCAACAACCGCACGTACGAGTACAACAGCCGCGGCAACCTCGAGAAAGTCACCGATCGAAACGGCCGTGTCGTCACGTATGAGTACGACAATCTTGATCGGTTGCGGTACGAACGTTGGTATACAGCCGATGGCGGAGTCCACACCGACACCCTTGAGTGGCAGTACGACAAGCTGGGCCGCGTCTTGGCGGCAGCGCAATCGGACGCCACCCTCGCTTCCGGGAACACACTTGTCTACGACGCCTACACCTACGACGACCTCGATCGTGTCACGGGCCGGTACAACTACAACCCGAACGGAGGACGCATCGGCCCCGAGGCTCGCCAAACCTACAATCAGGACCAAATCCCCCAACTCCTGACGGGAGAGTTGAATGCGGTCGAGTACGTCCTCACATACGAGCCAAGGCAGAGCAACCCGCCAAACGAGTTTGTCAACGTCAACTACGCCACGACGACGTTCGCGACCGACAAGCTCGGCAGGCTTGTGCGTCTATCGGAGAGCAGAGACGTCGTGACTTCAGGCGCCACGGTGAAGGCGAAGGAAATCAACTTCGCCTACGACGCGGCGGGCCGAATGACGGGCGTCGTCCGCCGCGCCGACAAGAACGACAATTTCTCGGTCGTCGACATCAACCCGACCGGCGTCAACGACAACAACAACGACTTCTACTTCAGCACCTACTACGGATACGACCCCGCCGGCCGCCTCGACGCGATCACGCACGCTCGTATCGATGACACCGGCGCGTTCGCCACCTACAGCTACGCGTACGACAACGCCTCGCGTATCGCTGCTGTCGAGGGGACGGCGCGCTACTCCAACGTGTCGCTCGACCGCAGCGAGACGTTCACCTACGACACGGCCGGGCGCCTGTCGAAATGGGAACGGACGATCGCGGACCTGAAGCCGGGCAGCCGCAACCTCGAGACCGACCTCCCCGACATCGACACGCCGTACAGCCTCGACGCGGCCGGCAACCGCGGGGACAACGGCCAGGACCTGTCGACGCTGACCCACAACCAAGTCGCCAGCGACAGCGAGTACGCCTACACCTACGACAACGAGGGCAATCTCAAGACACGCTCCAAGTCCGGGGAGTACACCGAGTACTTCTGGGACAACCGGAACCACTTGATCGAAGTGGTTGTCAGCGACAGCGACGGTGGGGTTGTCCAGAAGCGGATTGAGTACCGCTACAACACCGACGACCTCCGTACCCGCAAAGCGATCTTTGTCGGCGACCAAGAGCTCGAATCGGTCGAGCACTACGTCTACAACGGCGACCAGCTCGCCGCGGTTCTCGACGGCGACTGGACGGACGTGACGAACGGACGCGACGTCCCCAATTCCGACAGCCACTTCCAGCGTCGCGTCCAGAACGGCCCGGGCGTGGACGCAGCCCTGTTCGACGAGGTGTTCCGCATCGGGGGCTACGACGGCCAAACCGTCAACGAGCTCTTCTGGGCGGCCGCCGACCACGCCGGGACCGTCCGCGACGTGCTCCAAAACACCCACGACCTGATCAACCACCTGGAGTACGACGCCTACGGCGAAATCCAACTGCAGATCGACCCGTACAAGGAGGACATCAACGACAACAACGCAAGCGTCCTACGGAGGGAGCTGGCGATCGACGCCGCCTTCGCAGGCCGCGAGTGGGACGCCGACGCCGACCTCTACTACAACCGGGCTCGCTGGTACGACGCCAGCCAAGGTCGCTTTATCAGTGAGGACCCGGCAGGGTTTGCGGGGGGCGACGCCAACCTGTACCGCTACGCGGGTGGCGACTCGGTGAACGGTCGCGACCCGACGGGGCTCTACGAGGATGATATCAACTTCGCGAGTGATAGCTGGTTCGCCGGGAACAGCATCTGGAGTGATTATTATCTAGCCGGCATTTCATTTGAGAGTTTTCTTGCAGACTCACTCTCACTCGCTAGCTTTGAGTACCACTCATTCAACGACGAGTATTCCGCATTTGGAGTTATTCCATTCAACCCCATCCCGGCATACTCGTATCTCGATGCCAACCTCCTCACTGGGTATTCACCCGAAGTGATTGGTGTCGATCGGGAAGTAGCATCCTTAAAGGGGACGGCTGAACATCTTCGGCGATTCCTACCCTACCAATCAAATCAAATTGTCAGGGAGCGGCCGAGTGGCGGAACGCATGGCGGTGTCCCAACGTATGGGCCAAGTGTCAGCGAAAGAATAGCTAACACCGAAAGCTACATCGACTACCTCACGGCATCGAGAGCTAGCGCGAGGGCTTCGGCCAAGAGTAGGATCCTTGGCCAGTACTTTGGGTCCGACGTCGCAACTTACGCCATGGCCCCATACAGTCCTGACCTGCCAGAGTCGGTTTTCATGACCGACAATTTCGGCGGCATCGCAAGGGCGGTCGGCGCCGCAGTCCCATTGGGGATTCTTACGTACGCAACTGCGATGACCGGCGGGACCATTACCCCCCTTACGGGAGGCGCGATAGTGTTCCTGACGGATCAGTTTCAGGCTGGTCTGCGCCAAGGTTACAATGGGGGCAATGTGTCCTCGATCGGCGGGAGCTTCGTCAACTATTCTGCGGCTTCACTGTCGGGCAGCAGTGCGGTTGGTGATTATGCGGAAGTTGGATACGATTTGATCGGAGGCATGCTGGCGGGAGGGCAAGTAGGGAAGGCGCTGCTGCCAGGTCCCAGAGCTGCTAACGAACTGAGTTGGCAGCAGTTTAGGAAAGTAAATGCAGGGAGATTCTCACGAAGCGACCTTTCTGAGGCTTGGGTGCAGTACAAGGGTGGCGTAAGTGGAAACTACCTAACACGCGAGCCATCTGCACTCGAACGCTTCTTTTTTGACAACAGGAATTTCGATGCTGTCAGGGCCAGCAGGGGAGGGGCAAGCGGACAAACTTTTGAGCATTTATTCATAATGCAACGTTCATTTGACAATTCAGTCCCATCGGCAATGAGGGGGTTTGGCAATTCCGGGTGGAACAGCGGCTTGCTGATCTCACGCAGCTTCAACTCAAGTCTAGGGCAAAGCTTTGCAAAGCGTTTGGCGTTCAGGACTTTTGTAGTCGGTTCATCTGCGACTGCCGGCTACACTGGTCACTGGGTTGGCGGCGAGTATGTCGCCCCCATGCTCTTTGGAGACGAGCATTGACCAATGCATTGCTTGCCGCAGCGGTTGCTGTGATGTGTGCGGGGGCAGTGCTTCCCGACATTAGAGGGCCTGCCCTTGTTATTGGGTTGGCCTTGTTGCTGACCGCGTGGCTAACTGAAAAAGCAACGCTGTCGCGTTACCGACGACAGCCGTTTGTTGAAGTTGAAGGAGGGCGTAAGCAGCTCCATTTTTGCACGCCATCCAAGCTGCTCGTTGCAGATGACTGGTCGTTGACTAAATGTGTGTCTATTGGCCAGTTTGATGGCGTCTACGATGTCGAGGTCCTCAAGGGCCTTCGGCACGAACAAGAGTGCGTTAGCGCGATTAGGCTGCATAGACACGCTGTGCCTGAGGGGGTGCCTAGGATCTGCAAGCACGAAGTGTCAACTGGTACCGGCTGGATGCTAATCTTAAAGCAAGAGTGTTTGGGTGAGTTGCTGATTGATAAGTGTCAGCAATTAACGGAGGAGTTTTTGACATCGCGAAACACTGGGGACGGGATGCACTCTTGGATAGAGCGTGACGGCCAGCCGATATTGGGGGTATGTGTTTCGACGAAAGGTGGAAATGCAAAGCACACCATAACCTGCGAGTTGGTTAGAGGTATTGCAGTAGAGGCCATTGTCGATTTCGAACTAGATGGAAAATATATTTGACTGCGCATCACATCACCTACTTGAATCGATGGTGGTAGATTGGGGCAGCATGGCGCAGGCGGATAGCAGTGAGGCTGGTCTCCAAAACGAGAGACTACTACACCAACACCGAGAGGGACCTCATGAAGTTTGTTCAGCATGCGGCAAGCGTGGCAGCTTGTCTTGCAGCGGCGGTCTCGACGCCGCTCTCTGTTACGGCCCAGCAACTGAGCGGCGATTACCTGATGGACGACGCCGACATCGCGTTCTTGGGAACCGCCTATTTGGGGCGTGTTGGTTTCTCGGTCTCCTCGGCAGGAGATTTCAACGGCGATGGTTTCGACGATTTCCTTTTCAGCGCGCCGAACGCTCCGCCGAACTCTCAGTTCTCCGGTGAGACGTTCTTGCTCTACGGCGGCGCCGAGACAGGTAACGGCCAGAGAACGTTGTCGCCGATGGACGCCGACGTTCACTTTGTCGGTATAGAGGGGCAGCATGCGGGGTACCGGGTCTCATCCGCAGGCGACCTCAACCTCGACGGCCTTGACGACCTCTTGATCGCAACGGCGGACTTCAGCGAGCGGAACAAGGTCTACTTGGTCTATGGGCGTCCCGACGCCAACCAACTTACGGGCGAATTCCAGCTGTCCGATTCGGATGCGACCTTTGTTCTCGAACGGTCGTCGGACCCCGGGCCGGTTGGCCTCACCCCGGCCGGCGACATCGACGGCGACGGAGCCGCCGATCTGTTGATCGGCGACTACACCTACGGCAGTGGCTACCCGGGAAGAGCCTATTTGTTCTACGGAAACCCGGACGCGTCCCTCTCGGGGGGGATCGACATAGCAAGCGCAGACGCCACTTTCGATGTCGACTTTAGGGACGGCACCCTGGGCTACTCCGTCTCATCTGCCGGCGACCTCAATGGCGATGGGCTCGACGACGTAGCGATCGGCGCCCTCGGTCAGGGCGAGGTCTATCTCTACTACGGCCGGCCAACCTCCGAGCGCATCGCGGGCCGGATCGGCCGGGGCGAGGCCGACGCGGTGTTCAGCGTCTACGGCGCCGGCCGTTCGCTGTCGACCGCAGGCGACCTGAACGGTGACGGACTCAACGACCTCGTCATCGGGGCGTCCGACATGGATTACAACGGAGAAGAGTCGGGCGCCGCCTACCTGCTCTACGGCAAGGCGGGCGACAACGCGTGGCGCGGCGAGATCGACCTCGACAACGCGGACGTCCGCTTCGAGGGAGTGGCCGAGGGGGATAAAGCAGGCTATCAGGTGTCGTCCGCAGGCGACGTTAACGGGGACGGGATCGACGACCTGTTGATCGGGGCCTACCAGGCCCAGGGAGACCCCAACGATTACGCTGACGGGCAGCAAGGCGGAAAAACCTACCTCGTCTACGGGCGACGCGGCGGCGTGCTCGACGAGGCCGTTTACGATCTCGACAACGCCGACGCGGTGTTCATCGGTGGGTACCGCGACTTCATCGGCTCCGCCGTCGATTCCACGGGCGATCTCAACGGGGACGGTTTGGCGGACATCGTCCTCGGCGCTCACGCATCGGATACGGTCCGCTTAAGCGAAGGCGCCGTCTACATCTTCTACGGCCGGCCCGTACCGGAGCCGAGCGCGGCGGTCCTAACGATAGCCGCAGCCGCCGCATTCTCTTCTACGTTTCGCGGGAAACCAGTCTGCCAGTTCTCGGAATAGAGCCCCGGATGCCGGGGCCGGTGCTCGCAGCGGGTGGCACGGAATCGGGCACGGAATCCCCTCGACACGGGGCGAGAAGCGGCTTTACCCAACCCCTACCTTCATAGCGGGTGGTACAGGAATTCGATGCTGGTCACTGTGGTTCGCGAAAACGCACACGAAAAGAAGCCCGAGAACTACGCGTGTCCGTTCCGCGAAACTTTCAATTCCCCACAATTCCCTTGCCGATCTCGACGCCCAGGTGGATATCGGTCAGGCGTGATAGCCCACGCCACATCACCGCGTTCCCCGGCGGGCCGTCGTTCTTGCGGGCGAGGTAGCCGCCCAGTTTGGCGACGACCAGCAGGTAGTGAGCAACGTTCTTCGGTGGTGGCTCGGAATCGCCTGCCACATGATTCAGGATCGCGATCTCGGTCTCCGTAAACACCGTGTCGGCGGATGTTTTCGGATTAGTTCGATTGACCATCGTCAGCCAAAACACCCTCCACGCGATGATGCAGAAGACGGCGATCAAGTTGGTGAGCCGCTCGGCGGTACGCAGCTTGGCGTCTTCGGCGCGGCAGCCCGACTTGAGCACCTTGTGAAAGGTCTCGACTTTCCACCGCTGCGCGTACCAGTCGAGCTTCTCGCCGGCTGACTCCAGGCTCTCGACCGGCAGGTCGGTGAGCAGCTTCCAGCAGATCGGCTTGCGGCCCTCCGGCTTGCCTCGCTCCCGGGCGTGGATCACGGTGAGCGACAGCGGCGGGTATTTCGTGTGCTTGCCGATCGGCGGGTGGACCGTCATCTCGCTGAACCGCAGTTGCAGTTCGACCTCGATCGGCCGGTGCTTGGCGTCGAGGACTTCGACGACGTGCGTCCCGTGGATCGGCTCGCGCTGCATCTTCCGGGCGATCGTCGTCTTGCCCGTCCCGGCGCGACGATCGACGCACGTCCGCACGAGGAAGTGCGTCTGCTGCTCCTTCGCAAGGCAGAACAGCTCGTAGATGTCGCTCTCCCGGTCGCCGATGTGCACCAAGCGATCGGGGCTCGCCAGCCGCGTCGACTGCTCGAGGTTCTCCAGCCAGCGGACGCCCTCCTCGTCGATCTGCTGTGAATGTCCGTACTGCCTAGGGCGACCTTCTACGGTAAAGTGCGGTGCTGGGTACAGAATTGGGTACGAAATCCCCTCAGCATAAGGTCCCCGGAACATACCCGGAATCCATTCGTAAGATCGAAAATATGGGAGTTGCGACGAATTAGCGACAACTCTTGCTCGACGCAACCGCCATGGTATCAAGCATTTACGCATTTACGCATTTACGCATTTCGTCATGAGGCGTGTCCTACCTTCGCAATGCAGTGGTCACAGCTCGACTTGTTGGCTTGCCAGTAGGACAAGTTCCTGTACCGAGTCAAATCAGGGGGGCTAGCTTGGCAGGCCACCCCGGTGACCGTTGGCTCTGCAGCCGATGCTATCTGGCCTTGTCACGGTATCTGTCACGGTACCCCGTACAAAGCCGGGCAAAACCGGGTATTATTCGCCAATCGTCGGACGAACGGCAGTTGTCTGCGGTGGTCGCTAAGGCAAGGCCTATAAACAACTTACGAAGAGAGCCTCATCGGAGTTAGTCTGCGATCGCGTCGGCCTCCGAAGCCGAAGGTTGCTGGTTCGAATCCAGCCGGGGTCACTTTTTCTGCCGTTAGTAGGGCTCTCGCCGATTTTGGCGGCGCCTTGCGATCCCGTGCTAGAGTTTTCTGCGGCGCGCAAGAGGACCCCCGAAGTGACGCCACCTTTGGCTCGTGCATCGGGAAGCCCTTCATGAAGAGCAAACGCGTCCTTATCGCGGCGGCCCTGGCCCTTCTTGCCCTGAGCTGGTGCTTTGCCGATTGGTATGTCGCCCTGCCCGCCGATGCGGTGGCTACGTACGTTGGCCGTGATCGCTGCGTCGCCTGCCACCAGCAAGAGGCGCAGCTCTTCGAGGGGTCGCACCACGACCGGGCGATGGAACTCCCCACCGACGAGTCGGTCCTCGGCGACTTCGACGACGCGACTTTCGAACGGCTCGGCGTCGTCAGCAAGTTTTTCCGCAAGGGGAAGGATTTCTACGTCAACACCGAAGGCCCCGACGGCGAGAACCACGACTACAAGATCGCCTACACCTTTGGCTACACGCCGCTCCAGCAGTACATGGTGGAGATGGAGGGCGGCCGTGTGCAGGTGCTGCGGGTCTCGTGGGATACGGAGCAGAAGAAATGGTTCGAAGTACCGCCTCCCGACGCGGTCGAATTGAAGCTCGACCCGCACGACCCGCTCCACTGGACGGGCCTGGCGCAGAACTGGAACACGATGTGCGCCGAGTGTCACTCGACGGACCTCAAGAAGAACTTCGATCTCAAGGCCAATACTTACCACACGACTTACAATGAGATCGACGTAAGCTGCGAGGCGTGCCACGGGCCGGGGAGTATGCACGTCGAGCTGGCGGAGGCGAACTCGCTGTTCTGGGACCGACGGCACGGTTACGGGCTGGCGAAGCTCAAGCAGGAATCGAACACCGCACAAATCGCGGCGTGCGCGCCGTGCCATTCGCGACGCGGGGTGTTGGCGGGCGGCTTCGACGCGGGTGACGATTACTTCGATCACTACGACCTCGCGCTCTTAGAGCCGGGGCTCTACCACGCCGATGGGCAGATCGAGGATGAGGTCTACGTCTACGGCTCGTTCTTGCAGAGCCGCATGTACCACGAGAACGTCAAGTGCAGCGACTGCCACGACCCGCACTCGCTGAAGCTGAAGTACGAGGGGAACGCCCTCTGCGCCCAATGCCATCAGAAGTACGACAACAAGGCGCACCACTTCCATAGCGATCCTCAGGGATCGCTGTGCGTGAATTGCCACATGCCGCAACGGCACTACATGGTCAACGACGGGCGCCGCGACCACAGCTTCCGAATCCCGCGGCCCGACCTGAGCGTCGAGCTCGGCACGCCCAACGCCTGCAACGATTGCCATACGAAGGATGGCGAGGACGCCGCGTGGGCCGCCGAGGCGATTAAGAAATGGTACGGCCCAAAACGCCCCAACGACCCGCACTACGCCCGCGCGCTCGACGCGGCTTGGAAGGGTTGGCCCGACGCCGTCGGCAAGATCTCCGACCTCTTGGCCTACGAGGCGCCGTTGCCGGGCCGCCGTACGCCGGACATCGTCCGCGCGACGGCGCTGCGGGCGCTGGCGAACTTCCAGACGCCGCAGAGCGACGACCTCTGCCGTGAGGCGCTCGACCACCCGAGCCCGCTAGTCCGCGCGGCGGCGGTGGGCTCGCTCTCATCGGAGGCTGTGGCGAGTCACGCCGACGACATCGGTGATATGCTCAGTGACGAAACGCGGCTGGTGCGTAACGCGGCGGTCGATGCGCTAGCGATCCGGGCTCCGAACACGCTCCGCAAGCCGCAGCAGATCAAGAAGCTGAAGGAGCTGATCGACGAGTACGACGAAGACACGACCGTCCTCTTCGATCGCGCCGGGCCGAACCTACGCCTGGCGGAGCTGGCCCGTAGCCAAGGCGACGTGCGGAAGTCAATCGCCTCGCTGCGAGACGCGATTCGCATGGAGCCGTATTTGTCCGGCCCTCGTAGCGAAGTGGCCCGGCTGCTCGAGCAATCGGGGCAGGCCGACAAGCAAGAGATACGTGAGCTCCGCGAAGAAGAGGTCGAGCTGCTCGAGCGCGATAGCGAGCTGCTGCCCGAGTCGGGACGCCCGCACTACCAACGTGGCATGCTGCTGTACCTGTTGGGGCGGAACGCCGACGCAGTTGGCGCCCTAGAAGAAGCGACGCGGCTAGAGCCCCAGTCGTTCGAATACCTGACGGCGCTGGCGCTGCTCTACGAGCAAGCAGGGAAGAAGGCCGAAGCGATTGAGACGCTACGGAAGATGAACGCCCTCAGACCGAACGACCCCGTCGTCGGCAATCTGTTGCGGCGTGTTCAGGCGATGCGGGACACGGAGTGAGTTGGGCGGCGTCGCTGCCGACGGGCCCGCTCGGAGTCGATGATCGTGCCGCTGCTAAAGCGAGAGTGATCGCCATTCAATCGACTCTTCGAGCGATGCGAACGCCGAATCGACGGATTGCAAGTCTTGCCGCGTGGAGGGGCGATAGCGAGTCGGTACGGACTCTTCGGCGGCTTGCTGCTGATGGCTGTCGAGCAGCAGCAGGCGCCGCGCACGGTGGGGAGTCGGCCCAGGATCGCTCATCGGTGTTGCCGATCGGCTTAGCGCCGACGATGTGGCGGTGATGAGTGGCGTATCGATCCACCTCAGCGTGTTGACGCCGATAGCGGACGACTCGGTCTGCGTGGATTCACTTTCGCTGACGGTGGCTGCCACCTCGGGCTGGGGAGGGGCGTCGACTTCGGTTGGCGGCGTGCTGGCGAGCGCCGCCGCTAAGACTTGTGCCGCGTGCTGCTGATCCCGCCAGACCGTGTAGTCGGCGGCGTTAACGACGCCATCGGCGTTCCCGTCGGCGCGGAGGTCGGTGGTCGAGCCGTAGGTTGCACGCCAGACGAGGTAATCGTCTTCATCGACGACGCCGTCGGAGTCGAAGTCCCCTGGATTGGTCGCGACATCGAAGGTCGCCTTGACGAGGCCCGACCATTGCCCACTGAGCGTGCGTAGGCGCGCCATGACGGTCGTCTCTCCGGCGAGTGGGATCGGCCCGCCGTAGGCTTGGACCTCGCTTGAAGCGTTGACCGCGCCTCCGATGCTGCGGGGGTCGGTCTGGCCGTCGGTTGTGTAGTAGATCGTGCCCGCGCCTGAGGTCATGGACAGCTCGAAGCCGAAGGGCGCTTCACCGCCGAACTGGCTGAACGTTGGGGCGGCGAAGGAAGTGAACAGGCCGTCGGCGCGGAGCTGGTTGAGGACGAGCGGTCCCCGGGTTGGGAAGTAGGTGTTGATCAGCCAGTTGACCTCGGATTCCCAGGTCGACTTGTTCCGGGGCGTGCTGAGTTTCGAGTCGCCCCAGCGTGCGGCCTCGGCGATGATCGCCGGATCGACCTGCTCCTTACGCTCGAGCATCCGCGCGATGCTGGCGTCCACAGTCAGCGCTCCGCCGTTGAAGAACAGCTCTTGCGTGCGGTCGATGAACTTCTGCTTGTACTCGGGGTGCGAGAGCAGGTCTTGGTGGAGGAAGTGCGGGTTGAACTGCTCGAAGACCCGGTCGTTGTTGCTGATGAAGGGGCCGGTGCGGTCGATGCCCAAGGTGCCGTGAACGCCCGAGCCGGCGCCGAGCGAGTGCTCGTTGTCGTGAAGGAAGAACTGGAAGCCTTGCTCGCCCGTGACGCGGTTGCGGATGCCGAACCAGTTGTTGGCGCGCTCGTTGTTGAGGAACTGGGAGATGCCCGAGTCGTAGCCGCCGGTGTAGATGATGATCATCATGTAATCGACGAGGTTGCCTACGTCGAGCAGCACCGGCAGCGACGGGTCGCGCGAGCCGTCGGGGTGAAGCCCTTGCATGGTCCAGTAATTGTTGGCGTACCGGCCGGGGCTATCCGCCATGGTCTGGGCGAGCTCGAACAACTGGCGCCATGCGGCGTCGTTGCCGTCGGCGATCTCGGTGCCCCCGGAAACAGCGAGGTCGGATTTCACAACGTCGTAGTCCGAGGCCTCACCGCCGAAGTAGCTCTCACCGAAGTCTTCACTAATGCGTTCCTGGGTCATGAAAATGCCCCAGTATTGACCGTCGAGATAGAGATGGTAGTAATTGCTACGGGTGTGGGGCTGACCGAGGTCGGCCTGTGTGTCGCGTGCAAAGACTTCGCGCAGGAACGTGTTTTGGACGTTGCCTTCGGACGACCAGGAGTAGTTCTGGGCGGTGCGGAGATCGAGGACGTCAAACTCATCGACGCCGTCGTCCCCGTACAGCGGGTAGTTGAGCTTTCCGTCGCCGTAGTCGCCACGGAAGTAGAGGCGGAAGGCGTGCTTGGGATTGAAATCGCCGCGGCTGTAACCGCCGCGGATCCGCAGGCCCGCGGTGGTGGAGAAGCCTTCCGATCCGTCGGGGTTGATCAGTTCGACCGACGTGAGTCGTTCCCAGTTGCGGCCTCGGTTGCCGGCATTAACGTAGATGCCCGTAGACGAATTGAACAGGTTCGCCAGATCGGTTGTCAGCGTGATTGTCGGGATCGAGAGGAGGGAGTCCTTGACCGCCTGCACGCCGTACTGGCTGATGATGTCAGGGTCGATCCCGTAGTTCATCTCCTGGCCATTGACGCCGCTGACGGGCCAGCCGGGGGGTGTTTGGCCCTGAGGCGACTGAGCGACGATGTCGTTGAGGAAGAGGTAGCTCGCCGATTGGACGTAGGAAGTCTTAAAGTCCTGTCGGTACGCGATCGCCCGTATGGTCCGTGTGCCGCTGACGGTGATCGGGCCCGTGTAGACAACGCCGTTGGTCGGGACGAGGTTGGCGTTGACCGTCGGCGTTGAGCCGTCGGTGGTGTAGAGGATCGTCGCGCCGGGCGTCGCGCTGGCGAGCGCGATCGACTGCGGCGTGTCGTAGAAGCCGTGCGGGACGCTGAAGGTCGGCTCGGTGGCGAACCCGGCGAAGCTCTCGCCGTTGCCGTATCCGGGAGTAGGGACGTCGAAGAAGCCGAGCGTCTCAGGCGTTGTGATGACGGACTGCTCGGCGACTAGCAGCGGCGACATCAGGAAGTCGGAGCTGGTGTTGGAGATGTTCAGTGCGTGGATCGCCAGGACGTTCTCGCCGATCACCAGCGACGAAATCGCGCCCGAGACGTCGAACTCTTCATAGACAATCGCGTCGTCGTCCTCGTTCAGCCCCGAAGCGGTGGCGTTCCATTGCGCGCCCTCGGGCGCGTTCGATTCGGCGATCGGGACGCCGTTGAGGTAGGCGATGAAGCCGTCGTCGTACTTCATAGCCAGCTTGAGCTGGTCAATGCCCGCAAGCGTTGTCAGATCGAACTCGATGCGCACGTACAGCGATGTCGTGCCTGCCGGAACCGTTGTGCCGATATGGCTGGTGAAGTTGACGGCGTTGCCAGGCGAAGATTCGTATCCAAAGCCCGTCGGACCCGCGATGTTGAAGAGCGCGTCATTGAACTCGGGGCTGGTCCACGTTGCGTCGTAGACGCTGCTCGTGGGGACCCAGGCGCGGCCTTGTGCCCCCCCGCCGACGAGCACCGTCGAAGCGCCCGTCGGTTCCATCGATAGTCCAAACGAAACGTCGTCGGTCTGTTCGGGAAAGCCCGGGAAGATCTCGTCAACGACCGTGACGCCGTCATCGTCGAACAGGCCGATGTACTCACCGTCAGCCGACAATGCGAAGCTGGCGTGTAGTTCCCCGTTCGGGGCGAGGAGGTCTTTGTCCGAAGCGAAGACGACGAGGTAGCCACCCGCCGCGACCGATGCGTCCTCGGGGAACTCCCACTTCGTCGGGTTGTTCTTGCGGTCGCTGAGATAGAAACCAGAGAGATCGACCGTCGCAGCGGAGGGGTTGTAGATCTCGACCCAGTCGGAGGCGTCGCCCTCGAAGTCGTAGAGCGTCTCGTCGTTCGCCGCCATCACCTCAGTGATGCGGAGCATCGACGCGTCCAGCGCGATGCGCGGCTCAAGCCGTTGGCAGAGGAGACGACGCGATTGGAAGGCCTTGGTCTTTCGGCGCATAGCGGTCTTTGGTCCGTCCCTGCAATCGGTCGCTGCTGAATCGATGAGATGGCGTGCGCAGACGGGCGACTGTCATCGCTCGCCGTGAGAGGCTCCACAGAGGCGCCTCATGCACGAGTAGTGCTGTGATCTTAATCAAAAATTAACGCAACGGCCACATCGCGGCGGCAGAAATGCCGCGAGTCAAATACAGAGAGAGGGTGAGGGGCGTTCCCAGAAGCCGACGACGCGCGCCACACCGACACGGAATTCAGGCCGTCATCGGCGACATCGTCGCCTCCCGCATTAGGGTCGGTCGAAGCTGATTTAACGCCTCGTCGAACGCACTCCCGCAGTCGATGCGAGAGCGACTGCCATAATCAGCACGCTGGCCGGTTCAGGGATGCGTGCGCCGATGATCTCGATGTTGTCAAACTCGACCTCGCCATTGCCGCCTTCGGCGAAGTCGTTGAGGATGATCTCGATGTTCGAGGCGCCGTTGAGTAGAGGCGATAACGCGATCAAGCCGCTGTCGGCGATCTGATTCTCGGGGTCGGCCGGGACATAGTCCATGAACGTAAGGCCGAGGTTGTTCTGCGCGGGGTCACGGAACCACGTGCCGGACGGGCCGTCGACGCGGTAGAAGATGTCGAAGGTGCTAGGCAAGTCGTCTGGATTGCCTTCGATGTCGAAACGGATCTGGAAGTCGCTGAAGCCGGCGCCATTGAAAGTGAGGTACATCATCGCGTCATTGCTGAAGTCGTCGCTGAGCGCGCCGGCGCCGTCGTTCTTGTCGACGAGGAACGTCGAGACACCATCAATGTCAAAGTCATCACCTCCGCCGCGGGCGTCGTCGAACTTCAGCGATCGAGTCGGCCCGTAGCTAAGGCCGCTAGTGGCTGAGGTGTAAGCAAAGCCGTTGCCGCCGTTGTTGTCGAGCTCGTCGGCGACGCCGAGATAGGCTTGGAGGTTGGCGTCGCCCGAGGCAGTTGCATCGACGTCGGCGGCGAAGTCTTGCTTGTTGGGATTCGTGTCGAAGTCAAAGTCATCCGCGAAGCCCCAGAAAGCCACAACCTCGGCTGCAGGGGCGACATTGACGTTCGCGCAAGCGAGGATCAGGAGTGGCATGAAGGCTACGCGGGCACGAATCATCGGTGCTGGCCTCGGGGGTTGTGGGGAATCCGCATTGACGAGACGCCGCCAGCGGAAGGCAACGGCAGCGGATCGGTAGCAGTTTAGTTTGATCCAACGGACAGGTGAGGTCCACCGTTTGGATGCCAGGAAGGGCTCTCTTCGGGGCGTCGTTTCCTCCCGAAGTGAGGCCGCCGGCGGACGTAGAATTTTCCCCATTTGGTCTCCGCTTCGGCGTTTCGTAGCCAGGATGAGACCTAGAGAGCCCTAGCGGAACGAGATAAATCCCCCGGGGGGATTATGTGAGAATTTGGTTAAGTTTTAACGGTTGGCGTTCCATCTACCTACGGCGGACTGCCCCATCTTTTCGGGATTGTCTTATCAAAAACGGTCCAGGCGTACAGGCTCCCAGCGGGCCTAGTTCGCCGCTGGAACAAGGCCCGCGGCCGCAATTGGTCGCCGTAGAGAGCACGTAGAGAACAGGCACGGCATGGCGTCTTTTCGGAATCGGCAGTGGGGTTTTCGTACGCTCACCAAGGCCCCGCGGGCGAAGGTCGGGAATCAACGGGCGCGGCGGCGGATGCGTGTCGAGGGGCTCGAAGACCGGCGGATGATGGCCGTCGTCATCAACGAGATCCATTACAACTCGGCCGACAACACGAGCCTGGAGGAGTTCGTTGAGCTCCACAACACGGCGGCGACACCGGTCGACCTGTCGGGCTGGCGCTTCAGTGACGGGGTCGAGTACACGTTCGCCCCTGGGCAGACGATTCCCGCCGGCGGTTACGTCGTGATCGCGGAGGACCCGGCCGGTTTGTACGAGGCGTTCGGCGTCACAGCGATCGGGCAGTTTTCGGGCGGGCTGAACAATGACGGCGAACGCATCGCCCTCTCCGATGCTCAGGGTGACCTCGTCGATGAGGTCGAGTACGGCGCGACGTTCCCCTGGCCGATCGCTGCGGACGGTGGCGGCGGCTCGATGGAACTGATCAACCCGCTGCTGGACAACAACCTCGGCAGCAACTGGCGGCCATCTTACCTCGTGCCGCTCTTCGGTGAGACGAATGAGCAAGAGCCCGCCAGCGCCGGTGCGCTTAACGACCTCGTGCACCGCTGGAGTTTCTCAGGGAACCTCGACGACAGTGTCGGCAACGCCGACGGCGCACTCGTTGACCCGCAAGACCTTGCGTCCTTCGGTAGCGGCGTGCTCGACGTCAGCGCCAACAGCGGGCAAGGGTCCAATCAGTTCCCATTCAACTCGGGCGCCTATGTCGACCTGCCGAATGGCATTGTTTCAGACCTGGGCAATGACGCCACCTTCGAGTGGTGGGGGACGATCACCCGCAATCGGACCTGGGCGGAAATCTTCTCTTTCGGCACGAGCGACGCCGGCGAGGACCGTTCGCCCAGCGCCAGCAACCAAGATTACATCACGCTGATCCCGCAATCGGGGAACGGCACGCTGCGGGTCACCCACCGCTTTGGCGCGTCGGGGTCAGAGAGCTCGGCGGACTGGAGCGAGGCGCCGGAGCTGAACGTCGAGCACCACTTCGCCGTCACGTGGAACAGCGAGACTGAGTTGCAAACGTTGTACGTCAACGGCCAGCCGATCGCGAGCAGTCCGACCCTCATCGACCTGGCGGACATCAACGACAACAACAACTGGCTCGGTCGCTCGCAGTGGAACGACCCGCTCTTCGACGGCTACCACAACGAGTTCCGTATCTACGACCGCGCCCTGTCGACGGCCGAGGTCGCCACCAGCTACACAGCGGGCCCCGACGCGCTGGCGCTCGGCCCGCAGATCAATTCGTTCACCGCCAGCAGCGACGAAATCCTGGCCGGCCAGTCGGTGACGCTGTCATGGGACGTCGACGACGAGACGTCGCTGTCGATCGATCGCGGCGTCGGCACGGTGACCGGCCAGACGCAGATCGTCGTCTCGCCCACGCAGACGACCACCTACACGCTCTCCGCCACGAACGCCGAAGGGACGACGACGCGCACGGTGCGGGTCGTCGTCGAGTACCCGCGGGCGACCCCGGGTTCGCAGAACAACTCCTTCGCTGTCAACGCGGCGCCGGCGATTACTGAGGTGACCGTTGATGGCGGCGCTACGTCGGCCAACTCGGGCGTTGTCACGGCGGCGGTGAGCGATCCCAATGGTGTGGCCTCGGTCATCTTGCAGTACCAAATCGTCGCCCCTGGCGAGTACCTCCCCGCGCGACTGCCGGCTTCCTACGGCGAACTGCTGACCAATCCCGACGCCCGTCCAACCGCCAACCCCGAGTACTTCGACCCGGACAACTGGGTCAGCGTTGCGATGGTCGATAACGGTACCGGATCGGACGCGGTAGCGGACGATGGCATCTATACCGCGGTGATTCCTGCGCAGTCGCACCGCACCCTGGTGCGGTATCGGATGCAGGTGAGCGATTTGCTCGGCGCCTCGGCCGTGGCGCCCTACGCCGACGACGCGTCGTTCAACTTCGCCTACTTTGTTTACGACGGCATCCCCGAGTACACCGATGGCGACGGTCAGGTGCTTGCCGACTACGACGACCTGGCGTCGTTGCCGACCTACCATCTGTTGACGCGCAACCAAGACATCGAAGATGCGGTCGCCTACGACTTCTCCGATCAGGTGCCGCAGGGATCGGACGGGCGATTCGTATACAACTGGACCGGGGCGATCGTCTACAATGGCAAGGTCTACGACAACATCACCTACCGCCTCCGCGGCGCCAACGGGCGTTATTACGGCGAGGGCAAGCGGAGCATGCGTTTTCGCTTCAACGACGGCCATTGGTTCGAGCCGCTCGACCAAGAGGGCGTGCCTTACCCCGAGCAATGGAAGACGCTGACTACCGGCAAGGGCTTCGACAACCATTCGACGCTCACTTATTCGCTAAATGAAGCGATGACGATGATGCTGTCGAACATGATGGGCGTGCCGGCCGTGGACACGCATTGGTTCCAATTCCGCGTGATCGATGACGCCGCCGAGGCGCCGGACCAATGGAACGGCGACTTCTGGGGGATCAACTTCGCCCTCGAGGACTATGACAAACGGTTCCTCGACGCGCACGACCTCGAGGCGGGCAACCTCTACAAGCTCATCAACCAATCGCAAGACGCCCTACGCCAGCAGGATTACCAATCGTCCGACGCGGTGTCGGACGGTTCGGACCATGATTACATCGAGTACGTCCTGTCGCGCGCAAGCACGGACATCGAGTACCGGGTCAACCTCGAGAAGTACTTCATTTTCCACGCGCTCGTCGAAGCGGTCCGTCACTATGACTATTGGCCCGACTCCAATAAGAACATGGTGTACTACTTCGAGCCCGATTACCTGGCGGAGAACGACAACCTCGGCAAGCTTTGGCTGATGCTGTGGGACACCGACGCTACCTGGGGGCCGACGTGGAACGAGGGCAAAGACGTCGTCTACGACGCCCTGTTTGAGAATAACAACGATGCCTATCGCGACAGCCTGCTAAAGCCAGAGTACTACAATACACTCCGCGAATTGCGCGACCTAATCTGGCAGCCCGACCAGATCGTGGGGATGATCACCGAGCTTGCCTCGACCATACTGCCGCTCGAAGCGGCGGACCGGGCGCGGTGGCAGAACGTTAGTGAGAACGAGTCTGGTAGCTACGCGGGTCTCGGCGGCGCTGGAGCGACGTCGATCACAAACCTCGTGCAGGACATGCTCGACTTCGCCTTTACGGGCGGCAACTGGCCCGGCGGCGGCGCGGGACCGGGCGGCGGGGTAGGCCCCGGCGGGCGGGCGGCTTACCTGGACGGTTTGCTCAACGCCTCGGGTGAAGAAGCGCTGATCCCCAACAAGCCGACGATCAGCTACGTCGGTGATCAAGGGATGGCGGCGAACGAACTATCGTTCCAGACAACGGCCTTTACCGATCCCCAAGGGAACAACACTTTCGGCGCCATTGAATGGCGGGTCTCCGAGGTCACGCCTTCGTCTGCCGGCTACGACACGAGCGTCAAGTTCCTCGACGAATGGACCGCGAGTTGGGAGTCGGGCCCGCTGTCGACCTTCGATGCGACGATCGATCCACCGGCATCGGCCGTTAAGCCGGGAGAGCTGCACCGCGCGCGGGTGCGGTTCCAGGACTCGACTGGCCGCTGGAGCCACTGGTCCGATCCGATCGAGTTCACCCCTTCGGTCGCAAACAACCTGGAGCTGACGAAGGACCACCTGCGTATCACCGAGCTGCACTACAACCCCACGGCAGGCATGCCGCAGCTCGGTGAAGACGTGGTTGATGGCGAGGAGTTCGAGTTCATCGAGTTCATCAACACGAGCACGACCGACGAGATCGACCTCAGCAACGTGCAGATCGCCGGCGGCGTGACGTTCGTCTTCCCCAACGGCACGATCTTGGCGCCGGGACAGCGGGTCCTGGTACTCGAAGACCAGGGCAACTTCGAGTCACGCTACGGCGACGGGCTACCGATCGCTGGCGAGTGGTCCGGCGCGTTGAGCAACGGCGGCGAAGAGCTGATCGTGCTGGCGAGCGACCTGACGGTGATCCAGCAGTTCGAGTACAGCGACGATTGGTACAAGCGCACCGATGGCGACGGCTCGTCGCTTGAGGTGATCGACACCGAAGGAGATTACGAAGACGCCCGCAACTGGCGTGCGAGCCGCTCCGTCAACGGTACACCGGCGGCGGCGCCGGTCACGACCATCGACGTCGTGGTGAACGAGGTGCTCGCCAACCCGGTAGCGTCCAACGGCGATGCGATCGAGCTGATCAACACGACGGGCGCCGCGATCGACATCTCGGGCTGGTGGCTGTCGGATCAAGGGACCAACTTGCTGAAGTACCAGATCCCTTCCGGGACGATCCTGGCTGCCGGCGGGCTGATTGTCTTTAACGAATCGCACTTCAACGCGGGCGGCGGTGCGAACGCCAGCGACTTTGCGATCGGCGCCGGCGGAGACGACGTTTACCTCGTGGCGTCGGCGCCCGACGGCAAGCCGATCCGCTTTGCTGACGACGTGTCGTTCGACGCGACGCTAACCGGCGTGTCGCTCGGTCGTGCGCCCGATGGCGAGACGAACTACGGCCTCTTCCCGCTGGCGACGCCTTCGATCGGCAGCCCCAATGGTGCGCCGATGCAGGCCGGGGTCGTCATCAGTGAAGTCCAGTACCACCCCACGGGCTCCGGCGCAGGGATCAGCGAGTCGCAACTTGAGTTCATTGAGCTGCACAACTCGACGGCGGCGGCGCTCAACCTTGCCGGATGGCGGTTGAGCGGCGGCGTCGATTTTGTGTTCCCCTCGGCGACGAGCATCGCTGCGGGCGAGACGGTTGTCGTTGTCAGTTTCAATCCGACCAATGCCACGCTCGCCAACGCCTTCCGCGTCTACTACGGCATCGACTCCGGCGTGCGATTGGTGGGGGCGTTTTCGGGCGGCCTCGACGACCGTGGAGAAGAGATCGAACTGCAGGCGCCGACCGCTCCGCCGTCCGGTGAGACCGAGCCGGGCTACTACCTGGTCGATCGTGTGACGTACACGGCGACGGTCCCATGGCCGACCGGCGCCGATGGCGGTGGGGCGTCTCTGACACGCGGCGAAGCGGTGGCGTTCGGCGACGCCGTCGCTTCATGGACGGCCAAGACGCCAAATCCCGGCAGCGCTTTTGTGCCCTACCACACCGCTGACTTCAACGAAGACGGCTTCGTCAATCAGTCGGACTACGACATCTGGCGCGCTCACTACGGAAAGGCAAGCGGCGTCACGAAGGCCGACGGCGACGCCAACAGCGACGGCTTGGTGAACGCCGCCGACTACACGGTCTGGCGCGACAACCTTGGCCATCAGTCGCCGGCGCCCGTAGTGGTTGCCCGCGACTTCCCCGAGTCAGCAATTGAACCGTCGCGCGAGCTCGTCTGGGAGTCCGCTGCCGAGTCGCCTATCGATTTAGCGGAGATGTCGTCGGCAGAGGCGTCGGCAACCAATCAGGACGTGGCCCCCTCCCCTGCTCCGCAGTTGATCCAGGCGTCAACAGTGGTCGCGTCGTCGGCGCCTGTCCGCCGTGCCGTGCCACGGCAGGCATCGATCGCGCACGACTACGATCGGGCGCTCGAGCTGCTTTATGCCGTGGCGCCGGTCGTTGACGCGCAACAGGCGGAAGGCACGGGATCGGCGTCGATGCTTATTGATACCACGGACGAGGAACTTTCCGGCAAGGAATCGCTTGCGATCAACCTTCGGGTTTGGTGACAGGCGCGCCCGAGCGGCTCAGCTCTGCCAGGGCCATTTCAGGAAGTTCCCTTGGCTGTTGAGCGCCGGACCATCGGGCTTGAGCAAGGAGCCGGTTTCCTGTGGCGTCGCATCCGATGACGGCGTCGGCGCGGCGTCCAAGCCATCGCGGATCGCGTCGGGGTATGGCAGGAGGTCCGTGGCGGGAGCGTCGCCGTCCGATGTTGGCAACGGTTGGCTCTGCGGCGTTGTGCTGTCGGGTTGCGTAAGGGGTTCGTTCGCCGCCGGGAAGTTCTCTGGTGGGGCGATGAGTTCGGTCCCTCCCATGGGGTTCGTTGCGTCCGCCAAGAAGCTATAGCCGCCATAAGCCCCACCGCCGAGCGCCTGGTACGCGTTGACGACCGCCGACAGTTGCTCTTGCTTGGTCTCGATCAGCACCATCCGGGCCTCAATGAGGTCGCGTTGCGCGAGCAGCACCTCCATGTACTCGGCGCGGGCGTTCTGGAAGAGCTTGGTGGCGTTATCGACCGAGGATTCCAGCGCTGCGAGCTGTTGCTTCTTGATCGCGATGCTCTGGCTGTAGTTCTCAACCTTGTTCATCAGGTTGATGACCTCGGTGTAGGCGTCGAGAACGGTGAGCTGGTAGTCGTAGACGGCCTGGATCTGAGCGGCGTTCGCGCTGAGGTAATCGGCCTTGATCGCCTTGCGGTTGATGAGCGGCCCGACGAGTTCTCCGGCCGCGTTGTAGATGAGCGACTCAGGGCTGATGAACAGGTACTTGGTGTTGAAGGCTTGATAGCCAACGCCGGCTGTGAGACTGAGCGAGGGGTAGAACCGTGCCCGTGCGACGCGGACGTCGAGCCCCCGTGCGGCGAGCTCGCGCTCGGCCTGGCGGATGTCGGCGCGGTTCTGTAGCAACTGCGACGGCAAGCCGGTGCTTAAGGCGTGCAGCTGGAGGTCGATGTAACTCGCCGATTGCCGCGGAACCGGCTGCGGATAGCGGCCCAACAGGAAATTGATGCGGTTCTCGGCCTCGGTGATCTGCTGCTGGACGATCAGCTTCTCGCTCTGGTTCTTGCGGACCTCGGCCTCGAACCGCTGGACGGCGAGCTCGGTCTCGCGGGCGGCCTCCTTCTTGGCGATCGAGAAGTCGAGGCTCTGCTGCTGGATCTCGATCGTCTTGTCGAGGGCCATCATGCGATTGTCGAGTGCAAGCAGCTCGTAGTAGTTCTCGGCGACCTCGGCCACGAGCCGCGTGACGACGTAGTTCTGGCCATCGCGCGTCGCGAAGTAGCGGAGCGCCGCGGCGTCTTTGGCGTTCCGCAACTTGCGCCAGATGTCGATTTCCCAAGAGACATTCGCCGCCACGAGGAACTCGGGGAGCGGGTCGGGGAACGCCTTGCCGTTGGCGAGCAGGTTCTCCTCGACGGCGCCTTCGCGCGAGTAGACGCTCGACTTCTCGAGGCCGGCGCGGGCGCCGAGATTGACGAACGGCAGGTACTCGCCCTGCCGCGCCATGATCTCGAAGTTGGCGATGCGGATATCCTGAGCGAGGATCTTGAGCTCTTGGTTGCCGACGAGCGCTTGATCGATCAGGCCGCTGAGCGTTGGGTCGTCGAAGAACTCGCGCCAGCCAAGCTGTGCCGAGCTATCCAGGCTGACCTCGCCGTTGAACGAGTCGGGCAGCGGCTCGCCCTTCTGCGCACAGCACAGCTTAGGGAGTCGGCACGCCGGCAGTGACAGCACGAGGCCGCAGGCCAGAATCACGGCCAGTGGCCGCGTGGAGCGAAATCTTGCCGGTTGGTTCATACGTCGATCCCTGACGTGAAGACCCGGGACGCTCCGACCCCGGGCGCCGACAGCCAAGCGGCCTGTCGGCGCCGAGCCATCGGAAGGTTGCTAGCTCGCCCTCGTCCTTGAGGGCGGCTTGTGTCTCGGTAGCACGCATGCTCCAGGCGGTTGGGGCGATCCCTGTGGCCTGGATGCTGTCGCTTGGCGGGTAGTGGAGGTTGGTAGGAGGCTGAAGTCGTGGCGAGTGAAGGCGGGCGCCGCGGCGGTTCTTCCAGCCTCTCACTGGTTCGTCCGCCCGCGCGATAACCCTTCATGGATTGTGCCGACGGTTCGGCGAAATCGGCTCTTGTGTGTTAAGCAAGGACGGGCACGCGAAATAGAATGACTTATTTGCGCTAGTCCCTTGGCAATGTGTAACGGCGCGCGTCATCGGCTCTAGGGAGTCAGTGGCGTTCGAACTCGAAGCGTTCGCTCAATGGCTGGTGGGTTTCATCCTTCAGCAACTTCTTGCCGTCGGCCATCCTTGCGAAGATGTAATAAAGGCCGGGGATCAAGAGGACGCCAACCACGGTGCCCACCAGCATGCCGCCGACCGCCGTGGCGCCGATGGTGCGGTTGCCGATCGCGCCCGGGCCCGTCGCGCGGATCAGCGGCGCCATACCGGCGATAAACGCGAACGAGGTCATCAGGATCGGACGGAAGCGGAGCTTGCCGCCCTCGATCGCGGCGTCCACGAGACTCACGCCTTCGTCGCGCCTCTGCACGGCGAACTCGACGATCAGGATCGCGTTCTTGCCCAAGAGGCCAACCAGCATCACGAGGCCGATCTGTGCGTAGACGTCGTTCGAGAGGCCCATCGCCTTGAGCAGCAGGAACGAGCCGAACAAGCCGACCGGTAGCGAGATAATCACCGCGAGCGGGAGCAGGAAGCTCTCGTACTGACCGACGAGAACGAGATACACAAACACCACGACGATCAAGAAGATGTAGATCGCCGTGTTGCCGCTCTTCGCTTCGTCGTACGAGAGGCCTTGCCAGTCGATGTCGTAGCCGCGCGGGAGGGTTTCCTTTGCGACCTCCTTAATCGCAGCGATCGCTTGTCCCGTGCTGAACCCCGCGGCCGGGGCGCCCTGGATCGCAGCGGTTGTGTAAAGGTTGTAGCGGCTGATTTCGTTCATGCCCTGCATCTTCACGAGCTTGGCGAAGGCGGAGTATGGCACCATCTCGCCGCGGTCGTTCTTGATGAACAGGTTCTCGAAGTCTTCGGGGTAGCGTCGGAACTCCGGCGCCGCCTGGACGTAGACCTTGTAGAACTGCCCGAAGCGGACAAAGCCCTGCTCCCAGGTGCTGCCCACGACGATGGAGAGGTTGCTCATGGCCTCGCCGATCGAGACACCTTTTTGCATCGCCACGTCGTTATCGATGATGATTTCATACTGCGGGTAGTCGCTGGCGAAGAACGTGAAGAGGCCCTTCAGTTCCTCTCGCTCCTCAAGGGCCGCGAGGAATCGATCGGTCACTTCGCCCATTCGCGAGTAGTCGCCGCTGTTGGTCTTGTCGAGCAAGTTGAGCGAGAAGCCGCCCGCCGCGCCGAAGCCCGGCACCGCCGGGGGCTCGTAGAACTCGAGCTTGACGTTCGAGATCTCTTGTCCGCGTTCCTCAAGCACCTCAATGATCTGCTTCGAGGTGCGTTCGCGCTCTTCCCAGGGCTTGAGGTTGATGAGGCACGTGCCGGCGTTCGAGCCACGGCCCTGGGTCAGGATCTCGTAGCCGGCGATCGACGAGACGGAAGAGATCTCTTCGAGCTCCTCGCAGATCGATTGCAACTCATGCGACTTGGCGTTGGTGTACTCGAGCGTCGAGCCGGGCGGCGTTTGGATGATGCCGTAGATGATCCCCTGGTCTTCCAGAGGGATGAATCCCGAGGGGAGCACCGTGTTCACGAAGACGATGCCGGCGCCGAAGGCGGCGACCACCAGCAATGTCAGCAGCCGCTGCTTGACGATCTTACCGACGAACCAGCCGTAGGCATTGGTGGTGCGCACGACGCCGCCGTCAAAGCCACGCAGGAAGAGCGTTAGGGGGTTGTAGCTGGTCTTCTGTTGGGGGTCGATCGGCCTCAAGATCATTGCGCACAGCACCGGCGTCAGCGTGAGGGCGACGATGCCTGAGAGCACGATCGACATCGCCATCGTTAAGCCGAACTGACGGTAGAAAACACCGACCGGGCCAGGCATGAAGGTCACCGGCACGAAGACCGCCGTCATCGTCATGGTGATGGCGATGATCGCACCGCTGATCTCGTGCATGACCTCTTGGGTCGCGCGGTAAGGCGACAAGTGCTTCGTGTGCATCTTCTCGTGCACGGCTTCGACGACGACGATCGCGTCGTCCACCACGACGCCGATCGCTAGGACCAGCGCGAAGAGTGTGATCAGGTTGATCGACAGGCCGAACAACAGCATGAAGAAGAATGCGCCGATCAGCGACACCGGCACCGCGAGCGTCGGGATCAAGGTGCTGCGGGCGTCGCCGAGGAAGAGGTAGACCACCAGCGAGACGAGTACGAAGGCTTCAAGCAATGTGTGCAGCACCTTCTCGATCGAGGCGTCGAGGAAGCTCGACACGTCGTAGCTGATCTCGAAGTCCATGCCGGGCGGAAAGGTCTCTGCTTTGATTTGCTCGATCTTCTCTTTGACCTCCTCGATGACCTCCGTTGCGTTGCTGCCGGGGGTCTGCTTAAGGACGATCGCCGCGGACGGGTACCCGTCGATGTCGGAGTAGAGGTCGTAGAACGACGATCCGAGCGAGACCTTCGCCACGTCGCGGACCCGCAGGATCTCGCCGTCGGACTTGGCTCGCAGGATGATGTTCTCGTACTGCTCGGGCTTGTCGTAGCGTCCGACCCAGGTGAGGACATACTCGATCGTCTGCGAGGTCGTCCCGGTCGCCTGCCCGAGACGGCCCGGCGAGCCGATCATGCTCTGCTCCGCCAAGGCCTCCATCACGTCGTCGGCGGAAACGCTATAGGCGCGCATGCGTTCGAGGTCGAGCTCGACCCGCATCGCGTAGGCGCGATTGCCAAGGATCGTGGGTTTGGCGACGCCTCGGATGCGCGCAATCTCAGGCAGGATGTTGACGTTGGCGAAGTTGTAGAGAAAGTTCTGATCGACGTTCTTGTCCGTGCTGAAGACGTTCACGTACATCAGCATGCTCGCCATGTTCTGCATGACGATGATGCCTTCGCGATCGACGATCGGCGGCAGGTTGTTCTTCACGGCTTGAACGCGGTTATTGACGTTCATCACCGCGACGTTCGGGTCCGTGCCGGGCTCGAAGACGACCTGGATCGTCGCTTCTCCGGCGCTAGTGGCGTCGGAGATCATGTAGCGCATGTCCTGCACGCCGTTGATCGACTGCTCGAGGATGACAAGCACCGAGTCGATCAGCACCTTAGCGCTGGCGCCGGGGAACGAGACCGAGACCACGACGCTGGGCGGCGCCACGGACGGGAATTGCGAGATCGGCAGCGTGACGATCGCAAGTCCTCCGAGGAAGAGGATGATCAGCGAGATCACGATGGCCAGCGCGGGCCGGTGAAGGATGCGTGCGAACATGGAGGGCGCGCCTACTCTGCCTTGAACTTGAGGTTTTGCAGCACGACCTCGGGAGCACGGTACTCGTACTCGATCGTGTCGCCGTCGCGGACCTGACGGACTCCCTCAAAGACGATCTTGTCGCCGGCGTTCAGCCCTTTCTTGATCAGGAAGATGTCGTCCTGCTCGCTATCGATGACGATTTCGCGTTGGCGAACCACACCTTGTGCGAGGTGACGGGAATCGTGGCTCTTGTGGCTGTGTCGTTCCTCATCGTCGTCATCGTCGTCATCATCATCGTCGTCATCGTCGTCATCGTCGTCATCATCGTCATCGTCGTCGTCGTCGTCGTCGTCGTCGTCGTCGTCGTACGTCGATACATGGGCGTCGGCTTGGCGATCATGATCGGCGCCGACACTGTCTTCGACGACGTAGACATAATTCTTCGCCAGGACCTCAAAGGTGGCTCGCTGCGGAATCACCACGGCGCCAGGCGTCGATCGGCTGACGAGCACCGTGCCCGTTTGGCCGTGCCTCAGTAGTTGTTCGGGGTTGGCGAAGTCGGCGCGGAAGGCGATGTTGCCGGTCTCGTTGTCGAAGTCGGCCTCGATCGCGCCGATGGCGCCGGCTTGCTCGAACCGCTTCCCGTTCGCCAGCACCAACCCGATCTGTAGTTTGTCGGGCTGGGTCTTGAGATTGGCCATATACTCGAGGTAACGCGACTCGGGCACGTTGAAGTAAGCCCACATCACTCTGTTGTCGGAAAGCGTTGTGAGGACATCGCCTTCTTCGACGAGGCTTCCCTGCTGACGCATCAAGCGGTCGATGATGCCGTTGAAGGGCGCCCTGACGTCGGTGAAGTTCAGCTCGGCTTGCGCCAAGCCCATCTGAGCGACCGCCTTCGCCAGCCGCGCTTGGGAGAGGGCTAGCTCGTTCTGCGAGACGACGTTGTCCTCGTAGAGCTTCTTGGTGTTGTTGAACTCGAGCTGCGCCACCTGCGCCTCGGCTACCTCGGACTCGTACCGGGCCTGATAGAGCGTGGGCAGAATCTTGAAGAGCAGGTCGCCCTTCTGCACGGTCTGGCCTTCGCGGACATGGATCGGTTCGATGTAGCCGCTCTCTAGAGCACAGACCTCGATGTGTCGGCAGGAGTGGATCTGGCAGACGTACTGCTGCGTGCTGATGACGTCGCGAAGTGCGGGGCTGGTGACGACCAGGGCGTGCGTCGGGTGGTGATGTCCCTCCGCATGGGCGTGCTCGCCAGCGGGTTTATGGCACCCGTGAGTAGCGAGGAGCGTCAGCGCAGCAGCTAGGGCGCGCATCGCGGTGGGTGACATTGTCCTAGCGTTGTGGGGCTTCACGAGATACCGGCAGCGGTGCGTGCTGCGTGGGGCCGCAAAATCGGAGGTGGGACAGACGCTTGCGCGTGGTTGCGATTGGTCAGTTGAACTCTCGCAACGCGCCGCGTCTTGTGTTTAGGGAGGGATGTTTGACCGACGGGAGGTGTAGGTCACTCTCATGCCGATTGGGGCAAGGAATCCCTGTCACAGCGCAGGATTTCATCGCCCGATAACTCTACGGCAGTTTCGGCAGGATAGGTTGCGGGCAACAGGGCGAGTTGCCTTACAAATTCTTAAGGTAAGGCGCCTTTAGTCCGCACATGTCGTTTTGTCGGGGCAAAAGAGGCCGTGGGCGTCAGAGGGACGCCGAGAAGGTTTCAATCGCGGCTAAGCGAACGCGCTAGCGGCGGGGAGGGAGGGCGTCACCGGAGGGGATCTCACCCCGCAAGAGCCGCCGACCCTGCCCAACCAGCCATAGGTAATGGTCGCTTGGGAGGCCCTCGTAGTCGATGAACGTCGATTCTCCGACCGGCGGCGCATTGGTGCACTTGAAGATCGCGGTCGCCTCGTCGACTTCGTCGAACATCGCGACGTAAGTCATCTTTGCGCCGGCGTTGGCGGCTTCGTTGAACTGCTTCCAGAGGAACTTGCCGCCTCGGCGTGGGATCTGGTTGCTGGGCGATTTGGGGTTCATGTTGTGCCAACTGAAGCCCGGGAAGACAACCGGAAGATAGTCGATCCCGTTGTCGTCGCACCACTCGAGGTCGGGCCGGGTGACTTCGTTGGCGTAGGTTTCGGCCCCTTCGAGATCGCCGAAACGCCCGACGGCCCAGGGGCTGACAATGTCGGCTTGTTGGATCACGTCGTGCAGCCGGGGGTCGTTGACGCAATCGCGCTCCATCTCTCGCCAGTACGACGGCACGCCGATCATCACGGCGAAGCCGCCGTACTCGGGGTCGTTCTGCAGGAAGTCAATGAGCTTTACGCACTCGTCGAGCGTGTAGCGACGGCCATCGTTGAAGCCGATGCCCCACACCGCGACGAGTGGCTTGCCGATGTGGTGTAAGTAAGCCTTGTCCTTGGTGTCGCGCCCGACTCGCATGCGGCCGATGAGCGCCTTCCAGTCTTCGATGACGACGCTCGTCTCGCCTTCGCCTAGACCGGATAGGTCGTACATCACCGCCCAAGCGCGGCCGTGGCGGTTGGCGCTTGCGCGGCAGTTGTTGAGAACCGTGTTGAAGTGGTAAAGGCCGTGGGCGCCACGCACCTCGCCGGCGAAGCGTTGGCAGAAGACGCCGTCGATGCCGTGCTCTTTCATCCATGCGAAGTGACGGTCGATGGTCGTGGCGTTGAGTGAGCTATAGACTTCTGCGGGCGAACCGTCGGCGTTGTGGAAGGCTGTCGGGTAGCGCTCGGCTTCGCTGAGCTCGCTGACGTCCGGCCAGAGGTCGATGGTGCAGGCGCCAGGCCTAAAATCCCCGCCTTTGCCCCAGTGATGCCAGCCGCGATCCGATCCGTCGCCCGGGCACGTGAACCATCCTTGATAGCCGCACGTCACGCTGCCGAGCAGTTGAGGATTTTCGCGACGCGCGCTCCGCCCACGGTAAGCGGAGAGTGTATGGTCTAGGATCTCTTCGCGCGTCGCGGCGCCGCTCATCTTGAAAGCGGGCGTCGTCTGAGCAACTGCTGACGCCGCCACAAGGGCGGCGGCGAACATCGAGGAGGCTACGAGCCGAATCATGTACGTGCCCATGTGATGTACGGCCATTGCGCAGGGTGAGCGTTACCGCAGGGAGTTCTACGGTTCGTAAGGATTGATGACGCCGTGACTGCGATCGGCCTTTAGACCCGAGGGACTTCGTAGCCCTTTCGCTGCTCGCGCGATGCTAGGCCGGCGGCAGTGTCGTCGCCCACGATGCGCTCGCTCTTGGGGTCCCAAGTAATCTTGCGACCCAGCCTCGAAGCGATCGCACACAGATGGCAGGTGTTCATGACCTGTAGGTGCGAGTACAAGTCGGAGACAGGCAGGCCCCCTTCACGCAGGGTGCGGTAGAAGTTCTCCCAGTGTCCCTCGTGGGGCTTGCCCTTGTACAACTCGGTGAGTTCTTCACGTCCGTACATGCCGGCGTCCCAGTCTTCTTCGACGGGAACGCCCGTGATCTTCTCCCGATTGACGAACAGCCGGCCGCGCGAGCCCTCGAAGAGGATGCCATTGCGCTCACGGCTGGTGACGTCGAATTCAATGCCGTTCTCAAAACGACACTTCACGGAGAAGTCGTGCGACGTGTTGTAACTGTCATCAACGGCGGGCATGCCATCGACGAACTCGACGGGGTGTTTCGCGCTCGAGCCATCGATCTCGACGGGGCCCTGCCCTTCGCTCGTTTGGCCGATGGCCCAGCTGGCGATGTCGATATGGTGCGCGCCCCAGTCGGTAAACTTGCCGCCCGAGTACTCGTACCACCAGCGAAACTCGTAGTGGCAACGCCGCGCGCGGTAGTCAACCAGCGGCGCCTGGCCCAGCCACATCTCCCAGTCGAGTTCCTTCGGGACCTCTTCGACGGGGAACGGCCCGCCGGTGGGAGAACCATCGATGCCGATCGTCACCTTCTTGATGGCGCCGAGCAGCCCCTTCTGCACCATGTTGACGGCGCGGAGGAAGCGACGTGAGTCGGCTCGCTGCTGCGTGCCGATGAAGAAGACGCGATCGGGATGCCTCTTCGCCGCTGCGCGTACGAGCTGGTTCTCCTCGAGCGTCAGCGTCAGCGGCTTTTGACAGAATACGTGCTTGCCGGCTTCGAGCGCCTCGATCGCGATCTTCACGTGCCAGTGGTCGGGCGTGACGATGCTCACCACGTCGACGTCGGAGCGGTCGAGAACCTTGCGATAATCGCTGTAGGCCTTCGCCTTGCCGCGGCCGATGTTCTCGGCGACACGGGCGCGTTCGGCGTGGTTCGCGTCTACGTCACACACGGCCACGATGTCGGCGAAGCGGGCGTGCTGACCCGAGTCGTGCATGCCCTGGCTGCCGACGCCGATGCACGCCATCCGCGGGCGGTCGTTCGCCGACGCATTCGCGAAGGCGGGCTGGCTGCTCAGGAAGTAGGGGACGACAGAAGCCGCGGCGGCGGATTGCTTTAAGAACTGCCGGCGTGAGTCGTTCATCGGGGGCTCGGTTCTCTGGCGTTGATGAGTAGCTGAAGGACGAGGCGACGCAGCGACACGCTGCTGGCTGACATGATAGTCACTTTCTTGGGGTGGTGGGCAAGCGTCCGCGTGGGGCTGAAGCGGTGGCTTATCTCACGCCGGGTGGCTAATCGTTGCCTCCGAGTTGCGGATTTTCGTCACGCAACGGCCCGTCCGTCGCGCCGGCGCCTGCCTTCGCCGCCAGATGCCGTTTCTCTGGCCAGGGTCCCATTTCGAGCTCCAGGACGCCGCCTTCCACGATCGCAGCGTGTCTGAAAAACGGGGCGGATAGGCCGTCGCCGTTTAGCTTCACCGATTGGACGTAACGGTTCTCCGGCGAATTGTTGATGGCGCGGAGGGTGAAGGTCTTGCCATTCTCTTGTTGGATCGTGACTTCATCGAACAAGGGCCGGCCGATCGAGTAAGTCGGGTCACCCGGTGAAACTTGATAGAAGCCCATCGCATTGAGCAAGTACCACGCCGACATCTGGCCGCAGTCTTCGTTGCCGGAGAGCCCGTCGGGGTCGTTGTGGTAGAGCGTCGTCAGGATCTGATCCACCAGCCGCTGCGTCTTCCACGGCTGGCCGACATAGTTGTAGAGGTAGGCGATGTGGTGGCTCGGCTCGTTGCCATGGGCGTACTGCCCGATGAGGCCGGAGATATCGACCGAGCTGTTGGCGCCATCGATCGTCGAGTCTTCGGTGAAGAGCTGGTCGAGCTTCTTGATAAACGGCGCCGGACCTCCCATGAGATCAACCAGACCCGGCACGTCATGCGGCGCGAACCATGTCCATTGCCAGGCGTTGCCTTCGGTGTAGTTGTCGCGGCGGTGCTCGGAGAATCTTGGGTTGAAGGGCGTGGACCACGTGCGGTCGGTGTTGAGTCCACGCATGAAGCCGGTCTCGGTGTCGAAGTACTGGCGGTAGCGACGAGCCCGCTCGAAGTACTTCTCGGTGTCGTCCGATTTGCCGAGCGCCGTCGCGAACTGGGCGATGCACCAATCGTTGTAGGCGAACTCGAGCGCCTGGGAGACCGACTCGTTCTCTTGGTCGCTGGGGATGAAGCCGAGCTCGTCATTGAATCTCTTGGCGGCCGGGACGAGCGCCGTGCGTACGGCGTCAGACGCCTGCGGGGCCACGTCACGGTCGTAGTGCGCCGAAGCGACAACAGCCCGGTACGCCTTCTCGACATCGAAGTCGCGGCGCCCTTTCACGTAGGCGTCGACGATCACCGGGACGGCGTGGTAGCCGATCATCGTGCCGGTGTAGTTGCCCGCCAGTTCCCACTTCGGCAGGACGCCGCCTTGGTCGTAGTGCGTCAGCAATGTGCGAATAAACGCGGCGTTGCGATCGGGGTCGGTGATCGTCAGCAGCGGGTGGAACGCCCGGAAGGTATCCCACAGCGAGAAGACCGTGTAGACCGGCTCGTCGGTCGCCGTGTGGATCTCTTGATCGACGCCGCGGTAGCGTCCGTCGGCGTCGGAGAATAGGTAGGGGCTGATCGCCGTGTGGTAGAGGGCCGTGTAGAAGATGACGCGCTGGTCCGGCGCGCCGCCCTTAACGTTGATTTTGTCGAGTTGCTTCTGCCAAGCCAGCTTGGCGTCGCTACGGACCTTCTCGAAATCCCAATCGGCGATCTCGGCCTCGAGGTTCTTCCGCGCGCCGTCATAATCGACCGCCGAGATGCCGACCTTCGCTAACACGACATCATCGCCTGCTTCGAAAGTCAGCACGGCTTGCGCGCCGCCTTCGGCCGAGACGCTGTCGCCCTGCTTCTCCTGCGTGTTCGCGTAGAGCTTCGCGGTGAAGGGCCGATTAAACTTGGCGTGGAAGTAGACGTAGTGGTGCTCGGCCCAGCCTCGCGACTGCTTGAGCCCGACGATCTCGCGGTCGTTGATAACCTTCAGTTCGGTGCGCGGGTTATGGTGCCCGTGGATCGTGTGGGCGAGGTCGATCACCAGCTGCGCGGGCTTGCTTGCGGGGTAGTGGTAGCGATGGAAGCCGGCGCGGGGCGTGGCGGTGAGCTCGGCGTCGATGTCCTCGTCGGCTAGATGAACGCGGTAGTAGCCGGGCTCGGCGCGCTCGTTGTCATGGATGAAGCGGCTGCGGTAGCCGGCGTCGGGGTCATCCTCGGGCCCGGGGACGACTTGGGCATCGCCCGCCGCCGGCATGAAGAGAACATCGCCCAGGTCGCCGATGCCCGTGCCGCTGAGATGCGTGTGGCTGAAGCCGAGGATCGAGCTATCCGAATGGTGATAACCCGCGCACGCGTCCCAGCCGAGCGTCCGCGTATCGGGGCTGAGCTGCACCATGCCGTAGGGCGTCGTGGCGCCGGGGAAGGTGTGCCCGTGGCCCCCCGTACCGATGAACGGATTGACGTAGTGGGTGTTGTCAGCGATAGCCGCCGAAGCCATCAGCGTAAAGACGGCGACGAGCGATACGACTTGTCGAGCGTTTCGGCGTGTGCAGGGTTCATCGTGAAGCATCGAGGTGTCGCTCATCATCGTTGTTCGTCTTCAGTAGCCGATACGGCGGTACTGTTTGGCTTGGCTTTCGAGTGAGAAATCAGCAGAGGTCGAACCGCCCGGAGGAACGTCGAACGTCAGCGGCGAGAGTCGGTAGTTGGTGTAGACGGCGGGGATAACTTCCGGTGCGTCGATAATTTCTACGTCCAGCTTGGTGGGATGGCGATGCGCCCGCTTCGTGCTGATGACAATGCGGTGAGGTCCGACAACGGCGCCGAGACGGGATTCTTCGTCAGTGGACGTAAGGGTGTATCGTCCATCGGCGTCCGTCTTGCCGCCTGAATACGGTCCTGTTTCGCCGTCCTCATTGCGGGACTGTGGCATAAATACAACACGCGCTTTGGCGACGGGCTGGCCGTCCAGCAGCACGCGGCCTTCGACCGGCGCAAACTTGAACTTGCTGTCGCCGCAGCCGGTCGTGACGCCAAGCAGAGTGAGCATCGCGCTAGCGAGAACGCTGTATTGATTGAATCGATACATCAGATGCCATCCTCCCCGGCGATGGTGGCCATCGCTTCGTAGAGTAGGCCATCGAGCGAAGTCGTGATGAACGCCACGGAACCATCGACTCGTAGCCAGTTGCCGCCGTCGCCAGCGTGCATTGAGCCGTAGGTGCGGTCGCACGCCCAGGACTCAGGCGCCGTGACGATGTTCCTTCTACAGTGATCCAGGTTGCCTGAACGCAAGAGTGGGTCGGCAAACGCCTCTCCTTTATTGAAGTTTCGATGGGTCACGGCCCACCATACTGGTTCAGGGTCGCCGTCACCTTCCCAGTGGTACTCACCGATCATTAACGACTTGCTGGCGCCATCGATCACGTTCTTCATCTTCTCGGGCTTGACGTTGTAGGCGCCGACAGCGTGTAGCAGCCCGCGATAGCGGTAGTTTTGCTTAATGACGGCCATCGCTGGATTGCTGGGAGGCCCCTTGGGGCTCGACCAATTGATCCACGCTCCGCCTGGTAGTTGTGTGATGACGCCTGCCATCGCTTTGTAGGAACCAGGCGCGGGCACTTGGTCGAGGTTGTTTGCCGCGAAGTCGGAGGGGCACTTCATCATTGCGAATTCGATGTCACGCACACGCTGGTTGTAGAGGCCGTCGCCGTCGGGATCGCCTTCTTCGAAATTGTGCTCAGTTTGGTCGTACCAGTCGTAGATCTGCTGCTGCTCAAGGAACGGCAATAGTTCGATCGCCCAGTTAGTGCCGTTGCAGTCTTCGTTGGGGCACAGAAAAGGGACTTGAGGCCGGTTGGCAGGGAGAACTCCCCATGTGCCGTAGGCCATCGCACCGGGGGGAAACTCCCCCTTCGTGGATTCATAGTTCAGCGCCCCGAGGCCGATCTGCTTCATCTGGTTGACGCACTGCGTACGCCGCGCCGCTTCACGGGCCGCTTGCACCGCCGGCAGCAGCAGGGCCACCAGGATGCCGATGATGGCGATCACCACCAGCAGCTCGACGAGCGTAAAGCCTCCGAGTCGGTATCCGCCGCTGTCGGAGCGGCTAACATCCTTCGTTGCGTTCGATAACGTCTTCATTCTTGCCTCTCCCCTGGGGGGCAGTGCCGGCCGTCGCGTTGGACGACGACCATGGTTCGCCACGAATCACGTTCAATTACGCTGCGCGTCGATAGTCTCATCGCAGCCGTCACGATCAGGACGCCGATGAGCAAGCCGGCGTCGGGTTCGGGAACCTCGAGCAACGCCAGCAGGTCCGCCGACGCGGCGTCGGGGACGTTGGCGCGGACGTAAAACCAGTCCACGAAATCGACGACGCCGTCGTAGTTGAAATCAGGCATCGAGGTGCGGCTGGCGTACCCGCCGACGCGGACGCCTTCGTGCAGGTATTCGGCGCCCCACGCCTCGACAAAAGCGACGACATCGTCGCTGTCGAGGTCGCCGTCGAAGTCGGCGTCGCCGTCGATGAGGACCGGTCCGCCTTCGGTGGTGTGGGTGCGGAGCAGGTCGAGGTACTTGTAGCCGTAGCCCTCGTAGGTCACGCCGGTGGTCAGGTCTGTGCCCGTCTGTGAGTTGTCGGTGGAGCTCGGTGGAGCGACGACCGTCGGCTCAATCTGGGTGTCTTCGTGCCACTCATTGAACGAGTTGACCATCAGCAAGTTGCCTGTCGACGCGTCAAGGTTAGGCCCGGCGGCGTCGTCGATCAGCGCCGTGAACACGCTCCCGGCCTGCTCGATGGTTTCTCCCGTGAAGTAGCGTCCCGTCGCACGGTTGCCGTCGCGGACGGCCTTGTCGTTGTAGCCGGGGGTGATGGCGGGGATGACCGTGGCGCCCGCCGCGGCGGCAGCGGCGTACTTCGAGTTGGCCTGCTGGATGTCTCCTTGCGACACCGTACCCGAGCTGAACCCCGACATGGCGAAGACGTCGTAGGTTGTCATCGCATCGAACTCGGCGGCCCGACCGCTGTTGAAGCCTGCGTCAAAGACCTCGTCGCCCACCACGTAGGGGTCGTACCCGTGCGTGGTGATCAACGCCTGGCGGGCGTCGTCGAGGGCTTGGCGTGCTTCGGGGTTATTGAAGTAGGCCCGGCTGACGTACATAAAGACCACCGGCCGGCCGTCGATGCGGTGGTAGTTGGGGTCAGAGAAGACGTTCTCGGCTAGGTACTCGAAGTCGGTGACGAGGTTCGAGAAGTCGGGCGTTTCAAAGCCGTTGAACCTGCCGGTCGATTCATAGTGAATCGCGTAGGTCAACTCGCTCGCACGGGGATGCGTGAGGATGTTCTGCTGGAGGACCACGTCCTCGATCGTGCCGGGACCCCACCAGCTGGTCGCCCACAGCGAGATGTTGCCCCGATGGCTTTGATTGATGTGCTCGGCGATCAAGTCGGCGTCCGAGCTCGGCGTGTAGCCCGCGAGCGGCGCGTGGTCCTCAGGGAGCATCCGTGCGCGGAGCGAGTCGTCCCAGTC
Source organism: Botrimarina mediterranea (assembly GCF_007753265.1). NCBI lineage: Bacteria > Pseudomonadati > Planctomycetota > Planctomycetia > Pirellulales > Lacipirellulaceae > Botrimarina > Botrimarina mediterranea. Next base: position 3,418,831 of record NZ_CP036349.1, on the reverse strand, counting down.
GTGAGTGTCCCACCAAGGGTAGTAGTAGACGCCGACGGTCGCTTCGACGGCGTCAGCTTCACGGGGGGCGCCTAGCATCAATGTCGCCAGCAGGAGGGCGCCAATCCCCGTGGCACGGCTGAGCCGACTGAGCCGAATCCCACACGCCATGATGGCGGGCAAGACCAACATCGAGACGGCAACGGGCTCCGGAACCGCAACGGCTAGCTGGGCAGGTGCTGCTGTTGATCCGTAGGCGTCGCGCCAAGTCAGGTAGTCATCGTTGCTGATTCGTCCGTTCGAAACCACTTCGTTTGGTAGAGAGACCTCGGCGCAGAGGTTGTCACGCCAGACGGTGTAGTCCGCGGCGTTGACGGACCCGTCGTTGTTGAAGTCGCCGGGCAGCAGGTCGGCGGGCGCTGCGTTGGCGTATCGCACGTGAACGTGCTTGGCTTTCTGGGTGAGGGGGTCGGCGTACTCGGCTTCGATGTCCTCGTTGGCGCCCAACCGGAACACTGAACCAAGCTCCAGGACCTCGCCCGGCTGAACCGTGCCGACGCCGAAGGTCGCCTCGCTCAGGTCCGTCGCCTTCTGGCTGAGTTTGAGCCACGGGCTCACGGCGTCGAAATCGCCGCCGTTGTTCGCGTCGTAGTGGTCGGTGATCGAGAGCCAGTCGCTGGGGTCGAGCGATCCCGTCTCACTTCTGAGCCGCAGCCCTGCTAGGTCGATGCTCGTCGAACCGTAGGTGCGTAGCGTCGCGGCGCCGGTCGCGCGGTCGATGACCAGATCGAGTCGGCCATCGGGGCTGGCGTTCCACTTGCGGTCAAGGGCCGTTATCCCGGAGGCGAACTCTTGTGACGTCAATGCGGCGTCGTAAAGCTTGACTTCGCCGATGTTGCCGACGAATAGCCGGCCGATCGTATCGAAGGCCTTGCCGAGGGTGAGCGGGTCGTTGTTCGAGAAATCGCGCGAGGCCTGACTGCTGAGGTTGAAGGTTTGGCTATAGCCGTTGAGCGAGCTCGCCAGCGTGATCTCGCCATTTGGTTGGGACGGATCGTAGTTGAAGGCAAGAACCGTGGCCGCGCCGCTGTAGTTGTTCTGTCCCTGGTAATTGTTCTGCACTGTCAGGCCGCCCAACGCGCCCTGAAAGACGCCGTTGCCGGCGTTGTAGCGCATCAAGAAGGCGCCATCGCCGACGTCGGTGGTATTGCCGAGCAGATCGTTCCAGTCCGACGCCGCGGCGCCCGCGTCGCCTTTCGCGACGACCAACATGCTGAAGCCCGTCGGGTTCGGGCCCGCCTGGTTGAGCACGGCGTCCGATGCAGAGGGACTGAGCAATTGAAGCCGACCGTAGTTGTTCCAGCCGGCGCCGTTGAAACGCACACTCGGGAGGCCGGTGGGGAAGATGGAGTCGTCGTACGACAGCGACACCGATCCCGACCCTGCGGAGGTGTCGATGGCGTTGTGACCGTTGCCTGACAGGTCGATCCAGGTGAGCTGTCCGCCCAGGTCGACGAGTGAGCCCGGCGCGGAGGCGTCCAGGTGTTGAAACAACGAAGCGACAGCAG